>NZ_JAVUPU010000010.1:0-126321 GCF_032378825.1 Sphingosinicella rhizophila
GGTTATGGTTCAGTCTAAGATGATCATGCTCTAGCAATTGGGTGCATTCGGCACGTGCCGGCGCGCCGCTGATCTCGGCCGTTGGCGCAAGCACCCAGATCCTGGCCTCGCCGCCTTCGCGCGGCGGGGCCATTTTTTTTGTGCGGCAAAGCACAGGGTACGGGCATCCTATCCCCGCTGCTCTTGCTCTGTCCGACCTCTCCCTTTGCGCGAGAGGCGGGGGCGAAAGCGCCCTCCGGCAAGCTGTGACAGCCAGGGTCCGGACCCCTAAAAGGAATAGACCAGCGATGCCCTGCTGATCGTGGTGGTGCGGGTGCCGAAGTCCGGTGTCTTTTCGTTGCGGTAGCTCATCTGCAGGCGCGCGGCGAGCGGGCCGACGACCTTGGCGGTCAGAGCCGTCTTCGCCTCGGTCGTGCCGTAGCCCCCGCCTTCGATGACGACCGAGCCGCCGCTGCTGCTGGTCACCGATGGGCTCAACTGCCAGTCGAAGCCGACCGTGGCGCGCGCGCCGAAGGCCGTGTCGGTCATGCCGTCGAGACTCCTCGATTCCCGAGCGGAAGGGCCGCCCGCGATATTCAGCACCGCATCCTCCCCGAGATCGATCCGGCTGCCGAGGCCCAGGCTTTGGGTGAACCGATAGCGATAGCCGGACAATGGATCGCGCTCGAACGAGAGCAGCGCCTTGGCGAAGGTCGGACCGTCGGCGATCTCGCGGCCGACCTCGTAGGAGGCGAGGTAGCGTTCGACCGAAGATTGGCCGCTCGTCTTGTTGAAATCGACCGAGCCGATGAAGAGATGCGACCATGGACCGTGCGATGCGTTGAACTTGGCTGAAACGAGTGCATTGGCGGTGTCGGTGGCGGCGTCCGCATAGGAGAAGCCGAGCTCGATCTGCCCGTCCAGTTTCGCGGCCGCTTCCGCAGGCGGGGTCTCGTCGGCCGCCGCCGTGACAGTCGGCGCGCTGGCTGTCGGGGCTCCAAGCGATGGCGCCGGCTTCGCGGCCGCCTGGGCAGCTTCCGTCTTCGCCTTCAGTTCCGCAATCCGAGCGTCGATCTCGTCGATCGATTCCGGATAGGCGCGCTTGAGCGTAGCAGCGAGCGCCTCGCGGCCCGCTTCATTCTCGCGCTCCCATGTGCGAGACAGCAGGCTGGCCGCGTCCCCCGGCAGGGGATCGGCCAAGGCAGGAGTCGCCGCCATGCAGAGCCCGACCATCAGCAGCGCCGGTTTCATGTTTGAATCTCCGTGAGCGAGGGAATGACCTGGAAAAGCTCGTAAAGTGCAGGCCCTTCCTAGCATAGAGGCATAATAGCCGCCGATCCGCAACGCCCCGGCGACGGCTGGCCGTCTGGCTGCCTCCATTTGTCCCTCGGCGACTTTGCGGGAATCCGGGCGCAAGTTGCGCCGCACATCTTCGGCCTGAGCGCGCTCGTCATCCTCGACGTGGTCCTCGACCGGCCGGGCATGGCGAATGCGTGGCTCTCGCAGCCTCGACGCGTCCCGTGCGTTGGCATCGCGTTGGGCAAGGAGAGTGCGGCAATGGCGACGACGCTGCGGACCGGAGAGATGGTGCGGTGGAACTGGGGATCGGGGCATGGCGAGGGCCGGATCGTCCAACGGTTCGAGCGCCGGGTGCAAAGGACGATCGAGGGCGCCAAGGTGATCAAGAACGGCTCTTCCGAAAATCCGGCCTTCCTTCTCGAACAGGAGGATGGCGGCAAGGTTCTCAAGCTCTCGAGCGAATTGTCGAGGGGGAAATAGCCCGGCTATTCCGCGATCGCCGGCTGATGTTGCCCGCCCGGCGACTTCCGTTCTATTGAGGTCGGCCAATCACCGGCCGAAGGGAACCGCAATGAGGATTGCCGCCAAACTGACCGCCATCGCCGCGTTCGTGCTCGTCGCGGGCTGCGAGGTCAATGTCGACAACAATCTGGAAGCGAGCGTCGAGAATCAGGCGGATGCGCTTGGCCAGGATCTCGAAAGTGCCGCGTCCGATGCCGGCAACACGATTGAAGGCGCCGCCGATGCGGTCGGCGACCAGATGGACGCCATCGGCGACAATATCGATATCGACATCAATTTGAACGCGGACGGCGACGAAGCTGCCGCCAACACCCAATGAGGAGCGGGTTCCGACCCTGAAGCGGGCGCCCGGCAGCGCCCGTCTCGCTTCCCAAACATGACTGCGGTCGCTTCCATGCTGTGGCGCAGGCTGGATGGTTCCGGCCATGACGCCGCGATCCTCGTCTCCGGGGCCTCCGGCTGGATCCTGCAGGGCACTGCTGTTTTCGCCCACGAAGCAGGGGGTGCATGCCTTTCCTACCGGGTTGATCTGGATGGCGAATGGCGGAGCCGTGCCGGAGCCATTGAGGGGTTTGTCGGGACGCGTACAATCAGCCACGCAATCGCGCGGGAAGCGAACGGCTGGTCGCTGAACGGCAAGATCGTGGATGGAATCGGCCACCTCCTGGACCTCGATTACAGTTTCACGCCGGCAACGAATTTCCAGCAATTGCAGCGGATAGGGATCGGCGCCGGCGCCGCAGCCGAAATTCCCGCTGCCTGGTTCAACCTGGAAGATGAAAGCCTGACCGAACTGCCGCAGCGATACGAGCGGCAGAGCGATCGCCAATACGCCTATAAGGCGCCGAGCCTCGCCTTCGAAACGGACCTCGTCATAGCCCCGAACGGCTTCGTCAGCCTTTATCCTCCTTATTGGGAAGGAGCGTAGGCATCAGCCACGCCTCGCGCGGTGGTCGCTCTTTCGAATCTGGCCCCGTGCCGATCGAGAGTGCTGCCTTGGCTGGCGCGCCGGGATGGAGCGGAGCCAGTTGCACAGTGAAATCGGAAGGGAGGATGAGATGAGCATGGTTCGAGTCGGCGGTTTCGCGATTTCGCTCGACGGCTATGCTGCGGGGCTGGCGCAGAGCCTGGAGGATCTGCTCGGCAAGCGCGGCGAAGAGCTTCATCAGTGGATGTTTCCCACCAGAATGTTCCACGCCATGGTCGGCAAGGAAGGCGGCACGGAGGGCGTCGACAACGATCTGGCATATCGGCGATGGACGGCTTCGGCGCCTTCATTTTGGGCAGGAACATGTTCGCACCCAGCCGCGGGACGTGGCCCGATGATGGCTGGAAGGGCTGGTGGGGCGACAATCCGCCTTATCATGCGCCGACCTTCATCCTCACCCATCACCCCCGCGAGCCGATCGAAATGGAAGGAGGAACGGTTTTCCACTTCGTCACCGGCGGGATCGAGGACGCCTTGGACCAGGCGAAAGCGGCTGCGGGCGGGCGTGACGTGAAGATAGGCGGCGGTGCCGCCACCGTGCGGCAATATCTGAAAGCGTGCCTGATCGACGAATTGCATATCGTCGTCTCGCCGGTCCTGCTCGGCGGCGGCGAGCCGCTGTTCGCCGGCCTCGATTTGCCGGCCCTCGGCTACCGGGTTTTCCAGCGGCAGGAGGGCGAAGGCGCGACCCATTTCATGGTCGGGCGGAGGTGATGCAAGAAGGCGCCCCGACCGGAACCGGGACGCCTTCCCCTCGCAAGTGCGGTCGGTTCTGGGCCGACCGCCCTACTCTGTTAGCGGCAACGCATTCCGCCGCGGTCGATTTCGCGACCGAGCAGGGCGCCGGCGCCGCCGCCGATCAAGGTACCGACCAGGCTGGATCGGCCATTGTCGAGCGAATTGCCGATGAGCGCGCCGACCGCGCCGCCGATGATGAGTCCGGTCGTGCCGTCCGAGCGGCGGCAATAATAGCGGCCGTCGCGTCCGCGATAGATGCGGTCGTTTCGGCTCAGCCGGCGCTCGCGATAATAGCGGCCGTCCCGGTAATAATCGTCGGCATAATAATGGCTATAGCCGGGTTCGTACCGGTTGTAATCGTAACGGCGATAGTTGCGCCAGTCGCGGCGGACGTTGCGGCGATATTCTTGCCTCGCCTCGCGCAGGTCCTGGCGGCAGTCGCGCCGTTCCCGATTATATTCACGGCGACTGTCGGCGTCACGAAGGTCCTCGCGGCAATCCCTTTGGGCTTCGCGCACGTCGCGCTGATATTCGCGCTGGGCGCGGGTCTGGGCCTCCGCGGGCGCCGCGGCAAATGGCAAGGCCGCGCTCGCCATCGCGGCTGCAAGAATCATGTTACGCATAGTCCTACTCCTGAAACCGGCCCACATTTGCGGGCCATTGCTGAGAACGAAGAGCTGCGAAGGAGGTTTCATTAACCCGAAACAACGACTGGTTCAGAAAGAAATAGCGCTATTCACAATTACTTATGAGCCAAAGTAGTGACGCAGGATCAGGCCGGCCGCAGCGCAGGCGCCGAGCACGGGAAGCAATCCGGCGCGGAAACGGAACATGGCGGCCAGGGCAGCGATGGAAAGCAACAGAGCGAGCGGATCGATGCTGGACCAGACCGGCAGATCGAAGCGTATCGGCCCGAAGCTCCGCTGGGTCGATTGCCCGAAAAGATAATGAAGCGCGAACCAGCAAGCGAGGTTGAGAATTACGCCGACCACAGCGGCCGTGATCGCGGCCATCGCTCCGGCCAGTGCCCTGTTCGCGCGCAACCGCTCGACATAGGGGGCGCCCAGGAAAATCCACAGGAAACACGGGGTGAATGTCACCCATGTGGTGAGGAGGCCGCCGAGCGTCGCGGCGAGCAGTGGCGAGAGATCGCCGGGATCGCGATAGGCGCCAAGGAAGCCGACGAATTGGGTCACCATGATCAACGGCCCGGGCGTGGTTTCGGCGAGCCCCAGGCCGTCGAGCATTTCGCCCGGCCGGAGCCACCCGTAATTTTCCACCGCCGCCTGCGCGACATAGGCGAGCACGGCATAAGCGCCACCGAAGGTCACCACCGCCATCCTGGAAAAGAAGCCGGCAATGTGGGTGAAGACGCTGTCCGGGGCGAGCAGGAACAGCAACAGGAGTGGGGTCAGCCAGAGAATGAGCAGGATGGCGCCGATGCGGATCGCCCAGGCCCGGTGCGGGGCCGCATGGGCCGGGATCGCCACTCCGAGCGCGCTTTGCGCATCGGAAACGATCGACCCGCCCGCCTCACCGTGTCCGCTCGTGACGAAGGCCGACCTGCCGCGGTGGCTGGCGGCGTAGCCGACCAGACCGGCGCCGAGGACCACGATCGGAAAAGGGGTTTGGAAAAGAAAGAGGGCAAGGAAGGCAGCGGCGGCGGTGGCGCGGCGGGCGGGATTGCCCAAGGCGCGGCCGCCGATGCGGAACACCGATTGGAAAACGATCGCAAGCACCGCTGCCTTCAGACCGAAGAACAGAGCCGCGATCGGTCCGGTGCCGCCCCACAGCACATAAAGCCAGCTCAAGACCATGATCGCGACCAGGCCGGGAAGGATGAAGAGAGTGCCGGCGACCAGACCGCCCTTGGTCTTGTGGAGCAACCAGCCGATATAAGTGGCGAGCTGCTGTGCCTCGGGCCCGGGCAGCAGCATGCAGAAGTTGAGCGCGTGGAGAAAACGTTCCTCGCCGATCCACTTCTTTTCCGCGACCAGGATCCGGTGCATGACCGCAATCTGGCCGGCCGGGCCGCCGAAGCTCAGGGCGGCGATCCGCACCCAGACCCGCACGGCTTCGGCGAAGCTGGGGACGTTATTCAGTGCCGGGACGGGATCCGGATCAGCAACGGCCATCGCCCTTCATTCCTGTCCCCGGCAGCGTGCCAGCGTGCCGGCCTTATTTGGCGGCAGGCGAGCTGATCCGTTCGGAATGGATGAATTCGATGATCCAGCCCTTGCCGGCGCGGCGGAGGACGCCCGATTCCTGCCAGGTGATCGGCGTTTCGTCGATATTCCCGGGGTTGAGCCAATGGGCCCAGGCGAAGTTGCAATCGACATTGGCTTCCACCTTGTCGATGCCGAATCCGATCTTGCGGCCCTGCTTCTGCGCGCCCTCGATCATGTCGAGAAGCTCGGGCCCAGCGAAATGCTTGCCGACGTCGAAGGCGTGGAAGCCGGGCGTCGTCATCTTACGGGCATCGGCAATGTCGCCGCGCTCTATCGTGGCGAAGAAATTCTTGATCGTGGCTTCGACGTCGGCGGTATCCGACGCCTTGGTCGCGCAGGCCGGGGTCCCGGCCGTCGCCGGCACCGCCGTGACCAGCAAGACGCATGAGGCCGCCGTCAACATGGATTTGCGCATCATCTTCCTTCCAATCCTTCGTTGGGGCGAGGAAGCACGCGCCGGCGGGCGCCGTCAAGCGGCCTTGGCCATGACGCTAATTGGCGGGTGAGGGCGGGATCTTCTCCGAATGGAGGAACTCGAAGATCCAGCCGTTGCCGGCGCGGCGGAGCACGCCCGATTCCTGCCAGATGGTCGGTGCGCCGTCGATCGCGCCTTCATTGACCCAATGGGCCCAGGCGATGTCGCAATGGATGACGGTTTCGACCTTGCCGATGCCGAATTCGAGCTTCAGCCCCTGTTTCTGTCTGTCTTCGACCAGGTCGAGCAGCGCCGGACCTACGAAATGCGTTCGGGCGTCGAAGGAATGAAAGCGCTCGCTGGTCAGCTTGCGCGCTTCGGCCATGTCGCTGCGCGCGATCGCCGTCAGAAAGGTCTTGACCGTCCGCTCGACATCCGGTGCGTCCGAGGCCTTGGCGGCGCAGTCCACGCGCGCCTGGGCGATTGCCGGCAAGCCGAACAGTGCGGCCGCGATCAATATTGCCTTGCCCATCCCATCCCCCTTGGTGACGTCGCGAGCAAGCATCGGACGGAGGCAATAGTCAAGCGCGAGCCGATCGCGAAAAATCCTCTTGCACCGGCGCTACAGATGTAGCACAAGCTACAAATGTAGCGCCGGAAAGGTGAGAGATGCTCAGCAAGTTGCCGCCCCGCGAACGCCAGATCATCGACCTTCTCTATCAGCGGAGGGAAATGGCAGTCGCCGACATTTGCGCCTCGCTCGCCGATCGCCCGAGCGGATCCGCCGTCCGCACCATGCTGAAGCGGCTGGAAGACAAGGGCTATGTCCGTCGCACCGATTCCGACCGCGGCTATCTCTACAGCCCGGTGGTGGCCGACAGCGTTGCCCGCAAGACGGCGCTGAGCGAAGTGGTGCGCGTCTTCTTCAACAATTCGCCCGCCGGGGCCGCGACGGCCTTGCTGGGCATGTCCGATCGGCTGGATTCGTCGGAGCTGGACGCGCTCGAAGCCATGATTGCCCGCGCCCGCGCCGCCAAGGGAGAGAAATGATGGACTTTCTTCTGCCGCTCGCAGCCAAATCGTTGCTGATCGCCGGGGCGACCCTTGTGCTTCTGAAGCTGATGCAGAGGCGGTCGGCCTCGGATCGCAGCTGGATCGCCCATCTGGGCCTGACCGCCTTGCTGCTACTGCCGGCCGGAACCCTGATGCTGCCCACGCTCGATATCACAGGCCCCGCTTTTCTTACGGTCGCGGCCGCCGAACCGGTTCTTGCGGAACCGGCCCTGCCGGCGACTTCGACCGCTGGCCCAGAGGCTTTAACGGCCGCCTCACCTTCCGATGAAGGCTTGGCGTCCGTTTCGGCATCCCCTGCCGTTTGGGGCCTCTGGGCCTATTTCGTGCCGGTTGTCCTGCTTCTCCTGCTTACCCTTGTCGCCTTGCTGCGGCTGGGGGCGCTGAAGGCGCGGGCCAACGTGCTGGTCGACGGGCATTGGCTTCAGGCCCTTGCCCGGGCGCAGCGGCGCATGGGGTTCAAGAACGGCACCGCCTTGCTCACCAGCGATGATCTCGGTTCCCCGATCAGCTGGGGTTTGATGCGCCCGGTCATTCTGCTCAACAGCGGCGCGACCGAGGCACGGGGCGAGGCGGAAGCCATCATCGCCCATGAGCTCGCCCATATCGCACGGCTCGATTGGGCGAAACTGATGCTGGCGCGGGTGACGACCGCCTTGTTCTGGTTCAATCCCCTGGTGTGGCTGCTGGCCCGCGAGGCGCATCAGCTGCGCGAGGAAGCGGCCGACGATGCGGTGCTTGCTGCCGACATCGAGGACACCGATTATGCGAACCTGCTGGTTGGGATCGCCCGGCACGAATGCCGGGGTTTGCTGCTCGGCGCCCATGGCGTCGCGCCAGGGCGCGGATCGCTTGCGCGGCGCGTCAAACGGGTGCTCGACGTCGCGCTAGAACGCGCGCCTGGCGGCTGGCGCTGGAGCAGCGCAGCGGCCTTCTTCGCCGCAGGCATGGTGGTGCCCGTCGCCGCGTTGCAATTGGTGGCGCCGGCCAGGGCCGGGGCGTCCGCCGACCTCCAGTCCTTACCGATCGCGCGGCCCGCGCCGCGCGCCCTCGACATGGCCGCGCCAGTCGGGCGCGCTGACGGCGGGGCTATGGAGGCGGACCCGGAGCAAGCCCGGGACAACCATGTCCGCCTTGCGGAGCGCGATATTGTCCAAGCCGCGGCTCCTGTTCCAGATTCCAATCCCGGTCGCGACCGCGACCGCGATCTTGACCCTGATCCCGGGGCCAACATCATTTTCGACGCCGATGCCGGGATGATGCGGATCGAGGCTGATAGTGCTCGGATCGCGCTTCAAGGCCGGGCGTTGGCGCAGCGCATGGAACATGATGCGGCCAAGCGGGCGATCAAGCTGAAGGCGCTTGGGGCCAACCGGGAATATGTCGCGGCCATCCGGCGGTCCGCGCCCCAATTCCGCGACATGGAAGATGATGAGCTGGCATCCTTCAAGGCGTTGGGGGTGACGCCCGAATATATCGTGGCGATCCGCCGCATTGCCCCTGAATATCTCGACATCAGCGCCGGGGACCTGATGGCCTTCCGGGCGGTCGGCATCACGGCCGAGGAGGTCCGCCGCTATCGGCAGGCGGGCCGCCGCGCGCCGAGCGCGGACCAGATCGTGAGCATGAAGGTGATGGGCGTGAGGCCCGAGGACCTGGATCGCGACGACGGGTCGTAACAGCCGCGCCCGCGGCGAACTGAACTTCGAACATACTGAAATACAGGGGAAATCGAAACGCCCGCATCCGGGCGACGGGCGGACTTTGCCTGAAACTCAAGGAGAAGATCGATGTACCGACTGTTCGCATTCCTGGCCGTCTTGGCTTTTTCGGCCGCGGCCGTCACATCCGCCACCAGTCCGGACAGGCCCGACACCGTAAGTTTCACCCTGCAACCGGAAAGCACGAGCGGGCAGATCAAGGCCCGCTTCTACCGGGACGACAATCAGACATGGTCGACCCGATTTTCCGCGACCGACCTTAGCGGGTTGGACGTTGATCGCTTCCACGCAGCCGGCAGCGGTCCCGTGCAGGTCGCGCTCGTCCGCGAAGCCGGCCGCCTCGATTGCGCGGGCCGCGGCGGGGATTCGGAAGCGTCCGGATCGTGCCGCTTCGCCAGCGATCCGGACTTCCTGGCTTTCCTCGATCGCCACGGTATCGAGCGTCCGGACGACAAGGATGAATTCGCGCTGGTCGCGGTCGATGCTCGCCGGTCCTTGGTGGAAGCGCTGGACGCGGCCGATTATCCGACGCCCGATGTCGACAAGCTGATCGCGCTTGCGGCGCTCGGTGTCGATTCCGCTTATATCGCGGACCTGGCGCGCGCCGGCTATCGCCCCAGCACATTGGACGTACTGGTCCAGTTCAAGGCCTTGGGCATCAGCGCGGACTTCATCCGCGGCTTCGCGTCCGGTGGTTACGGGGATCTTTCACCCGAAGAGCTTGTCCAGTTCCGGGCGCTCGGCATCGATGCCGGCTATATCGCCGGCTTCGAGCGGCTCGGTTATCGGGATCTGGACGTCCACGAGCTCGTGCAACTGAAGGCCCTCGGCATCACGCCGGACGATGTCCGTTCTTTCCAACGCGACGGAGAGAGCCTGCCCTCGCCCGAGAAGCTCGTTCGCATGCGGGCACTCGGCCACATGTTCGGTGCGCGCCGTTAGTGGCCGGGCATTCGACTCCGGCTTTGCTCGGCACATGTCGCCCGCTATTATCGATCCCGGGTGCCTGGTTGGGACTCATGGCCCAGCCGCTGGCGGCGCAATTGCCGTCCGATCCCGCCGTGGCGATGCCGCCGGTGGTGTCGCAGGCGGGCGGGAGACAGGTTTTCACGCCTGCCGATTTCGCCCGTTTCGCGCCCAGGAATGCGCTCGACATGCTGCGCCAGGTGCCGGGCTTCACGATCCGTGAGGCCAAGGAGGAGAGGGGCCTGGGGCAGGCGTCGGAAAATGTGCTGCTGAACGGTCAGCGCGTGCCGAGCAAATCGGGCGGCGCCGTCGCCGAGCTGCAGAAGATCCCGGCCACAGGTGTCGAGCGGATCGAGATCGTCGACGCTGCGACGCTCGACATTGCCGGCCTGTCGGGCCAGGTCGCCAATATCGTCGCGAAGAGCCGCAAGGGCGGCGGCCAGTTCAACTGGTGGCCGGAATTCAGGGCCCGTTTCACCGATCCGCTCTTCACCCGCGGCGACATCAGCTATTCCGGACAGGCCGGCCGGCTCGAATATGCCATCGGCGTCAACAATCCGGGTAATCGCAGCGGCGCCGGCGGCGGCACCCGCATCCTGGATCCGCAGGGTGTTCCATTCGAGTTTCGCCACGATATCTGGCACACCCATAGCGACGAGCCGAAATTCAGCGCCCGCTTGACGCTCGACGGAACGGGTTCGTCCCTCGCCAATCTCAACCTCGCCGTCACGCCCCGCTGGTATGATTATTGGGAGACGGGCGAGCGTGTCCGGCCGGGCGGCGTCGACCAGCATCGCGATGTCCACCAGGAGCGCGACGGCTATACTTACGAGATTGGTGGTGATTATGCGTTCGATCTCGGCCCGGGCCGGCTGAAGCTGATCGGTCTCCGCAAGTTCGAACATGAGCCGCTGGTCACGACCGCCATCACCCGTTTCGCCGATTCGTCGCCCGCGACCGGGGACCGGGTGTCGCGCGACGGACGCTATGGCGAATGGATCGGTCGCGCCGAATATGGCTGGCGGATGGCGGGCGGCGACTGGCAGGTGTCGGCCGAAGGCGCGTTCAACCGGCTGGACAGCGTCACCCGCATCTTCCTCCTCGACGCGGACGAAGACTTCGTTGAAATTCCCTTCCCGGCGGGGACGGGCCGGGTCCAGGAGGATCGTTACGAAATGCTGGTGACGCACGGCCGGCCCTTGTCGCGTGCCTTGACCCTGCAGGCGGTGCTCGGCGCGGAATATTCGAAACTCGGCAGCGCAAGTGGCATCGGCAGCCTGACGCGCAATTTCATCCGGCCGAAGGGCAGCTTGTCCCTCGCCTGGCAGCCGAACGAGGATCTGGACGTAAGCCTCAGAATCCGGCGGCGTGTGTGGCAGCTCGATTTCTACGATTTCCTTGCCTCGGCGAACCTGATCGAGGGTCAGGTCAATGCCGGCAATATCGATCTCGTCCCGCCGCAAAGCTGGGAGCTGGAAGTGGAGGCGACCCGGAAGCTCGGCCGGTGGGGAACGACGAAACTGCGTCTCTATGGCAACCGGATCGACGATATCGTCGACATCGTGCCGATCGGCGTGGACGGGGAATCGCCGGGCAACGTCCACAAGGCCGTTCAACATGGTGTCGAATGGAAAAGCACATTCCTGTTCGACACGATCGGCTGGAAAGGGGCCAAGCTCGATACTCTGGTCCAATTCCAGCGATCGCGGCTGGACGATCCGCTGACCGGCGCGCGGCGCCGGATCAACAAGGATCTGGTGCGGATGATCGATCTCACCTTGCGGCACGATGTTCCGAACAGCTCCTGGGCCTGGGGCGGCAATCTCAACCATGGCCATTATTCGCTGACCTACCGGCTGACCGAATTCGGCCTGCTCGAGGAAGGGCCGGTCTGGCTCAATCTCTTCATCGAGCATAAGAATGTGTTCGGGTTCACGGTTCGCGCGCGTGCCGCAAACCTCCTCAACGCCCGCAGCCGCTGGGACCGCATCGTCTATACCGGCCGCCGCACCGGGCCGGTCGACTATATCGAGGACCGCAACCGGATGATCGGACCGATCTTCGATTTCTCGGTCCGGGGCAATTTCTAGTCATCCTGGTCAGGATCGATGGTCCGTTGCGACTATCGTCGTTGTGAGGCAGCTTGCGGCTCATGACACGGATCGAACAGAGAGCTGGCGTTACGGGCGCCGATGCCGTCACCTTCGCCGGCCCACTGCTCGTGTGGCGCACCGAAAAATATGGCGACATGGGCTATGTGATGATTACCGGGGCGGCTGCCGAAGCGATCACGGCACATGAACTGATGCGAAGGCTGGAGTTGGGGCGGCGGCGCGGCTTCGGCTCCGTCAAGGTGAATGCGATCGTCGGCGACAGTAGCTGGTCCACGTCCGTCTTCCCGCAAAAGAAAGGCAGCTGGTTCCTGCCGGTGAAGAAGGCCATTTGCCGCGTCGAGGGCTTGGAGGCGAATGACGAAGTCGCGGTGGAGCTCGAACTGCTTTAGTTTGAACACTTCGGACGCGGTGGAAGCGGCCGTCCCATTTTCTTGATGCACTTGCGCGCTACCTGCGCTAAGTGCCCATCCGTGGATCGTACGAACATCCTTCTTCCGAACCTTAGCGCCCGCCTCGGCGGCCTTGCGCTTGCGCGACTTATAGGCGGCCGCCGGGACTGACGGCTGCCCGGCGGCGGCATTTTGCCGAAGCCCTATTTTCAAGCACAAGTTCGAAGAAGGAGGCGCATCATGCTGCGCGACCCGTCCGTAAAATATCGATCATTCCCCACTATCGACATGCCCGACCGGCAATGGCCGTCGCGCACCATCACCAAGGCGCCGCGCTGGCTCTCGACCGATATGCGCGACGGCAACCAGGCGCTGATCGACCCGATGAACGCCGAGAAGAAGTTGCGTTTTTTCGAGATGCTCGTGCGTCTCGGCTTCAAGGAAATCGAGGTCGGCTTCCCGTCCGCCGGCGCGACCGAGTTCGATTTCATTCGTTCCCTGGTGGACGCGGATCGCATCCCCGACGATGTGTTCGTCCAGGTGCTGACGCAGTCGCGCCGCGACCTGATCGAGAAGAGCTTCGAAAGTCTCGCCGGTGCGCGCACCGCGGTCGTCCACCTCTACAATGCCGTTTCCCCGGCCTGGCGCCGGATCGTGTTCGGCATGGACCGCGAAGGCATCAAGCAGATCGCAATCGACGGCGCGAACATCCTGCGCGAGCAGGCGGAGAAATATCCCGAAACCGACTGGCGGTTCGAATATAGTCCGGAGACCTTCTCGACCGCCGAACTCGATTTCTCGCTGGAGGTTTGCGAGGCGGTGATGGACGTGCTCGAGGCGAGCCCGGAACGGCCGGTCATCCTCAACCTGCCGGCCACGGTGGAGGCCGCGACGCCCAACATCTATGCCGATCAGATCGAATGGTTCTGCCGCAACCTCACGCGCCGCGACAGCGCGATCATCTCCGTCCATCCGCACAATGACCGTGGCACCGGCGTCGCCGCCGCGGAGCTTGCCGTCATGGCCGGCGCGGATCGGGTCGAAGGCTGCCTGTTCGGCAATGGCGAGCGGACCGGCAATGTCGATCTCGTGACGCTGGCGCTCAACCTCTACACACAGGGCGTCGATCCGGGCCTCGATTTCTCCAATGTCAGCGAGGTCGTCGGCACCGTCGAATATTGCAACCAGCTGCCCGTCCATCCGCGCCATCCTTATGCCGGCGAACTGGTCTTCACCGCCTTTTCGGGCAGCCATCAGGATGCGATCAAGAAAGGTTTCGCGGCCCAGGCGCAACGCAACGACCGATATTGGGACGTGCCCTATCTGCCGATCGATCCGGAGGATATCGGCTGTTCCTACGAGGCGGTGATCCGGGTCAATTCGCAATCCGGCAAGGGCGGCGTCGCCTGGATCCTCGAGCAGGACAAGGGCCTGAAACTGCCCAAGCGGCTGCAGGCGGATTTCAGCCGTTACGTGCAGGAGAAAGCCGACGCGGTAAGCCGCGAATTGAACGCCGCCGACATCTGGGAGACGTTCGAGGCGGCCTATCATCTGGGGGGAGGCCAGCCCTTTCAGCTGATCGACTATCGCGAGGATTCAGGAGCCGGCGGTGCACGCAGCTTCGTAGGCCGGATCCTTTCCGACGGGCAGGAGCAGACGGTCAGCGGCCGCGGCAACGGTCTCCTCTCCAGCGTGCTCGCTGCCTTGCGCGACGGCTATGGCATCGAGCTTGAGATCGCCGATTATCAGGAACATGCGATCGGCCACGGCACCGACGTGCAGGCCGCCGCCTATGTCGAATGCAAGGGCTGCGATGGCCGCAACCACTTCGGCGTCGGCATCGATACCGACGTTGCGACGGCGTCGGTCAAGGCGATATTGAGCGCGGCCACGGCGGCGCGAGGCTAGAGCGCGCTGCCTCAGCGTGACGCAATTCACCCGCTCCAAACCTTT
This sequence comes from Sphingosinicella rhizophila, assembly GCF_032378825.1. Lineage (NCBI taxonomy): Bacteria > Pseudomonadati > Pseudomonadota > Alphaproteobacteria > Sphingomonadales > Sphingosinicellaceae > Sphingosinicella > Sphingosinicella rhizophila. Next base: position 14,384 of record NZ_JAVUPU010000010.1, read on the forward strand.
GTCATCGCATCGTGAAACGCCGAAAACCGGTACCCACTTTTCGGCACGATGCTTCAGACGGGATTCCTCCCCCGGGCGACTTGCATCGACCGGGGGAGGAGGATCAGCCCGGGAGGCGGCGCAGGATCGCCCACAAACGCGGTGACACAGGTCTCGCTTCGGCGCTATGATCGCATCATGCTCCTTCTCGACAAGGCGCTCCGGCGGCTGATCCGGCGCGGCCAGCTCAAGATCGTGGACCATGACGGCCGGACCTATTCCTATGGCACCGCCGATCCCGACCTCAATCCCGTTTCGATCCGTTTCACCGATGCCGGCGTGTCGCGGGGAATCGCGCGCGATCCGGGTCTCGGCGCGGCCGAGGCCTGGATGGACGGCCGGCTGCTGATGGAAGAGGGCGAGATACTGGATCTCGTCACGATCATCCGCCGCAATCGCCGCTGGGAGGAAAGGAAGGGCAAGGCCGGCTTCATGCGCCATGGCAGCAGGATCAAGTCCCGGCTGGAACAATTGAACTGGCATCGCCGCGCCCGCCGCAACGTCGCCCATCATTACGATCTCGGGGACCAGCTCTACACGCTCTTCCTCGACCGCGACATGCAATATAGCTGCGCCTATTTCACCGATCCCGCCAACGGCCTGGATCAAGCGCAGGAAGACAAGAAGGCGCATATCGCCGCCAAGCTGGCGCTGAAGCCGGGACAGCGTGTGCTCGACATAGGCTGCGGCTGGGGCGGCATGGCGCTCTATCTCCATGCCAAGACCGGCGCCGATGTGACTGGAATCACCTTGTCCGCGGAGCAGATCGCCACCGCCAGGCAGCGTGCGAGCGAAGCCGGCGTCGCCGACAAGGTAAGATTCGAGCTGATCGACTATCGCGACGTCACCGGGACCTTCGATCGCATCGTCTCGGTCGGCATGTTCGAACATGTCGGGCCGCCATTTTACCGCACCTTCTTCCGCAAGTGCCGGGAATTGCTCGCGCCGGACGGCGTCATGCTGCTGCATACGATCGGCCGGATGGGGCGACCGGGGACGACCGACCGTTTCACCGAGAAATATATCTTCCCCGGAGGCTATATTCCCGCTCTGTCGGAAATCGTCGGGGCCAGCGAGCGCGAACGGCTGATCATGACCGACTGCGAGACGCTGCGGCTCCATTATTATTACACCATTCGTCACTGGTACGATCGTACGAAGGCACACGAGGCTGCACTGGTCGACCTGTACGACGCGCGCTTCTACCGGCTCTGGCTCTTCTATCTCGCCGGCGCGATGACGATGTTCAGCGAAGGCGGCATGGTCAATTACCAGCTCCAATATGCGCTCAGCCGCCGCACCCTGCCGCTGACGCGCGATTATATGGGCGAGGCGGAAGGGGCATTGCGGACTTCCGCCTGGGCCAAGAATCCCCGTTCAAAATGACCTGCACTCATTTCGCTTGCGTCATGAATGGAAGGGGCAGAAACGGAAGTCTCCGCGAAGGCTGAGCGCGGGCCCGTCGCGCTCGGCGTTGAGAACCGTGTTTCGTCGACGCCAGCTCGGGGGAGGATGTCCATGGCTCGGACAAAGAGAGGCGAGATGACGTGCCGCCGTCGCAATATGGCGAGGATCACCCTGTTCGTTCCGCTGATTTTCCCCGCCGCAGCTATCGCGCAGCCGGGATTGTCGCGGCCCGTCTATGTCGCGGTTTCGGTTCCGCCGGTGCCGGCCCGTCTCTGCTCCGAAACGGAGAAGAACGAGGTGGTCCGCCGGTTTGCCCAGGAATCGGCGAAGGCGTTCGGCAATCGCGTGGAAGCCGACGAATATGCGATGCGGCTCAGCCAGGAATATGTGCGGCTGACGCAGGCTGGACGAGGAATTCAGCCGGAGCTTCAGGAAGCGCGCAACGCCGCCGCCGTAGAGGTGCGGGAGCGCGCACGCCTTGCCGACGAAGCCCTTGCCAGGCTGGAGGCCGTCGCAGCGCTGAAAGTCGCGGATTGCGGTAGCGGGGGCGATGCCGCTGTCGCGGCGGCTTCGCCGCCAGTCGATCCGGCCCTCGTCGCTGCGGCGGGGCAAGTGCCGACGGCCGCATCCTCGCCGGCGGAGCGACGCCGTGCCGCCGAAGCATTGTTGGCCAGGATCGCGCCGCTCCAGGTGGAATCGGCGGATGCCCGGCGCATTTCCCAGGGGTTGAAGCTGCTGCTCGACCGTGACCAGATCCTGCAGGATGCCGGCCTGGAAGCGGCCATCGCCGCCATAGAGCAGGCGGCGGCCGGTCCCGGCCGGAAGCGGGCATGGCAGGCGCTCGGTGCGGAAGTGCTCGACCGCGCCCGCCATTTTGCGGCGATGATGGCCGCCGGCGATTATGATGCCGAAGATGCAGCGCGGCTCTTGAACATGACCAAATATGCCGCGCAATTGCTGGACGATATCCGCAAGCCCGGAGGTGCCCTGACCGGGGACAATGCCGGCAAGGTCACCCAATTCCTCGCCGCCGCTTATGGCGCGGCTGCAGTCTATCACGGCACCGAGCAGGGCGATGCGCGCGTGATCATGGATGGGGTACGCGACCTCTTCAGCATGTCGCCGATACTGGCCTCGACCGTATGGACGGCGGTCGATGTGCCGGGGGAGGTCGCCGGCGCGATGGTAAACGTCAGCAAGAAAGGCATGGACCAGGCGTCGGAAGCGATGGACGAGATCACCGCCGCCATGGCGGGAGATCCGAACGCGGTCGGCCGCGCTATCGCCATCTCGCGCCAGCTCGAACAGACCCTGTCCGGCGCCAGCTATGGCAAGGCCATGCGGGAGGCGATCACCAGCCGCATCATCGACCGCATCCCGGGCCTTCGTGCCGTGGTGGCCTGGTGGGCGGCCGACGGCCATACACCGGTCGCGGCGGCACGGCCGGTAAGCATGAAGGTGGTCAGCGGCTTCCCATGGCATTGGTCGGCCAGTCATCCGACCGTCAACGACCGCGACATATTCGCCTGCGGCCCCAGCCGCTATCGCAGCACGGTCGGCGTCGACGGCACCGACATCTATGCCGATTCCTCGCCGCTCTGCGTGGCCGCAGTCCATGCCGGCGCCATCGACTGGCGGGGCGGCCGCTTCCGGGTCCGCTTCATGGCTTCGGACGGATCGCCACTGGTCGCCAGCCTGCGTCACGGCATCCAGAGCGGCAGCTATAGCGGCTGGCGTCGCCGGTTCATGGTCGAGCCGGTACGTTGACGGGGTTCGTGTCGTTCGGATTGCCCGTGGTGGACAGGACATGAAACGCGACCAGGAGCCTGGTCGTTCGAGGTGGAAGCGCTTTGCGCTTCCGCCGATGAAGAATTAGGCCCCATTCAAATCATAGTTAAGCCGATGCAGTCCGCCCTTCAGGTGAGCGGTTGGTCAGGCTTCGTCCGGATCAGCAAATCGTCGGTGACATGCATCAGCAGAAGTGGTTCGGCCGCCGTCTCTTCGATCGCATCGACGAAGGCGGCGCGGGTGGCGGGCTCGTCATAAACCATCTTGGCATCGAAGGCGGCGCGCCACGTGGCCTCGTCCGGCCATTCGGCGACCCCCACGAAGCGTCCGTCCGGCGTCCTGTGCAGGCGAGAGCCCAAGCTGCCATATCTGGCATTGATGAGCTCCGTTCCGCGGCGCCAGGCGGCGCGAAACTGCTCCTCCTTGCCAGGCTTCACGCGCCACCAATAGGCCGCCACGAACATGTCTCTCTCCCAGCGACGGAAGGTCGCATTGGAGAGGAAACGCGGCAAGTGCGGGTTGGCTTCTTCCGACGATCATCTGGATCTGCGATTGCTACCCCGCCTTGCGGGCATTGCGCATCGACCAGAGGATAAGACGGGTCAAGAGCAGCAGGCCGCCCCGGCTTTCCATCGTCCGGACCGTCGCTTCCGAATGGGCTGGGTCGCGATATGGCATTTCGAATCCCCCATATAATGTCTTGGCTCCTAACGGCGCGATGTTGCAGGGCCGTGACGGCGGCCAGCCTTGCGGTGCGCTTGCCGATCGACCGGATGAGCCTGCCGCCGCGCGCGCTTCGGCGCGATTTCGCCTTGGGCCTCATCTTGAGGAGAGCCACCCCATTGCGAGCGGATATCATTGGTGCGAATATCGTGGCGACGGACCGGGTGTGCCGGCCCTTCTTCCGGGGGGATGATCCATGAACCGTTATGATCTGCAATTCCTGTTGCTTGCCACCTTGTCGCTGATCGTCGGTGTCGTTCTCGGCATCGTCATGGCTGCGACGCAGGATTTCCAGCTGCGGCCGGTCCACGCCCATATCAACCTGGTCGGCTGGGCCTCGCTCGCCCTGTTCGGTCTCGCCTATCGCGTCTATCCGGTACTCGCGACGCGTCGACTGGCCAGACTCCATCTGCTGCTGTCGGGATCGGCGGCGGTGCTCATGCCGGGCGGTATCACCTTGGCCGTGCTCGTCCGGTCGGAAGCGCTGGCGATGATTGCCTCTGTGCTGTGGCTCGCCGGCGCGATCGTCTTCCTGTTCCAATTGCTGTCGCTCATGTCGGCGCCGGCACAAAGCCCCAGCCCGGCGGAATGAGGCCGAGAGGGATGCCGCCGGCGCGGCAGGTCCGTTGATCTTATTCTATCGACTGTCAGGCCTGGCGGCGCTTGGAACCGGACTGGTCGGCATCTTCGTTCCGCTGCTGCCGACAATTCCCTTCATCCTGCTCGCGGCCTTCTGCTTCGCCCGAAGCCATCCGCTCTGGGAGGCGCGTCTGCTTCGGTCGCGCTTCGGGCCCGCCATCATCGACTGGCGGGAAACGGGCGCGATCAGCCGGAAGGGCAAGGTAGCCGTCTTGTCGGTGTTCGGCTTGAGCGGAACGGCCGGATATCTGTCCCTGGAGGGCTGGCGGGCCCTGTTGCCAGTCCTGGCATGCGCCGTCGGAGCGATCTGGATCCTGACCCGGCCCACCGCCGTTTCGCGCCCTCCTTCGGACTGAACATTCCCTTCGGACTTCGCCGAAGGAAATGTCGAAGCCTGGCTCCATTCAAATGTTCGGACGACGACTCACGCTTCAGATCGATTCAACCTGCAACGATCATGGTCTATCGCGGCCTTTCCCGCCTCTCGCGGCGTTCTTCCGTCCGCGCGGCGCGTTCGGCGGCGCGGGCGGCCTGCGCCTGCTCGCGTGACGCGCGGGCCTGCTCGCGGGCCTGGCTCTGGGCAGCGCGCTGTTCGGACTGCGCCTGCTGCCGCTGTCGCGCCTGCTGCGCTGCGGAACGCTGCTGCTGTTGCTCGGCTTGGGCTGCCCGGCGCTGCTCCGTCTCCGCACGTGCCTGTTGCCGCCGGGCCTGCGCCTGCTCGCGTTCACGCGCCTGGGACGCCTGGCGCTCCGCCCGTTCGCGCGCCTGGTCCTGCTGGCGGGCCTGGGCGCGCGCGGCATTGGCGCGTTCGGTTTGGCGGACGGCTTGCCGTTCGGCCGCTTGCTGCCGGAGTTCGGCCTGGACCTGCTCGCGCTCGCGGCGGGCCGCTTCTGCGCGGTCTTGCTGCTGGCGTGCGGCTTCGCGCTGCTGTCGCGCGTCGACCTGCTGCCGGCGGGCCGTTTCGCGCTGTTGGCGCTGCGCCTGCTGCCGGGCCTCCGCCTGCTGGCGGCGATCCGCCTGGCGCGCGGCTTGCTGCTGGCGGGCAGCCTCCGTGGGACGGGCCTGCCTTCGCTCGGTGGCCCGTTCTTGACGCTGGGCCTTTTGTGCCTGCCGTTCGGCGCGTCGCGCTTCGGCCTGGACACGGGCTTCGTTGGCGCGCGGGTTGCCGGCGCGGATCTGGTCCTGCCGCTGCCGGGCGCTTTCGGCACGTTCGGTCTGGCGCTGCTGGCGGCGATCGGCGAGTGCTTCGCGCCTTTGCTCCGCGCGATCCTGCGCTGCGTTCCGCCGTTCGGCCTGCGCCCTTCGCGCAAGTTGGGCAAGCCGGGTGCGCTCCTCGGCGACCGCGCGGCGGCGGTCGGCTTCGTTGCCGTTAAAGCCGCGCGCGGGCGGTGCGAACCGGCGTTCGTCGCGGGCCCAACGTTCGCTGGTCCAGGCGGCCGGTATGGCGCGGGGCGGCGGAGGCGTCCGGAAATCCTGCTCGCGCCACGTGGCGAAGCGGACCCGGTCGGCGCGGCGGCGCGCCCGTTCCTGCTCCCAATAGCGGGATTGGCGCGCCGCATTGCGCTCGTGATAGGCCTGCCATTCGAGCTGGCGCTCGCGCGCCTGGCGCCAGCGCGATTGCGACTGGAAGATATCGTGCCGGCGTGCATTCCAGGATCCGGCGATCACCGGCCGGCGGTGGCGGGAGGCCCGATACATGTCGCGGCCCCGATAATAATAACGCGAGGCATAGAGCAGCCGCGGCCCGTAATCGTCATAGGGGACGATGCCGCCATAGGAATCGTAGACGATGGCGAGACGGCCATCGTCATAGCCATAGCCATAATAAGGATCGCGGACGAAATAGGGATCATCCTCGCCCGGCCGGTAATAATAATAGCGATAGCCGTCCTCGAGCGGCTCGGCGAAGGCGAGGCTGTCGTCATAGCCCTGCCAGCCCCACGGCTGGACATCGTCATAAGCGAAGCCGTAATCGGGCGGGGCCTCGCCGATCGCATCCGCATAGCCATAAGCATCGTCGGCATAAGCATAATATTCGCCCGGATCCGCCACCCGGACGGCCTGGATCGGATCGACCGCGGGCAGACCTTCCGCGCCCGGCGCGTAGGCGATCGGAGCCGCTTCACCCGGAACCAGCGGCAAGGTGGCGGGAAGGTCCGGCAGGACCGCTGCCTGGCTTTGATCGTCGGCCGAAGGCTGGGACGGATTGCATCCGACAAGCAGCAGGGCCGCCGCCAGGGCTGCGGCTGCGCTACGCCCATAAAGGCGCGAATGGATGGTCCTGATCATGGCGCTTCACTCCTTGTCGCCTCGAATAAGGGCCAGATTGGCACAATGTTCCTGAACTCGTGCTGGCGTCGCGGTTCATCCTGGAGTCCGTCTGCACAAAGAGCAGATTGGGGATCCGAAGTCGCATTCGTCATCCTCTGGCCGCATTGGCGATCAAGGGCTGGGACGTGATTGTCGGGCAGCGGTGAGCGATCAACGAGGAGCTGATGGCGGAGCCTTGTATCGGAATTTCATCGCTTACGATCCGGCCCGGAGGGCTTTGGCCGGGTCGCGGTTGAAAGCGATACCCAGCGAAAGACTTTCGGCGATGCGCGCCGCTCTGTCCTGGAGCGCCGCGGCACTTTCTGCATCGAGCAATTCCTCGGTCGTTTCCTTCCACAAGGCCAGCCAGCGTTCGAAGGACGCGTCGGAAATGGCATCCGCATGCTTGACGTGTGCCGGCACGGGTCTGCCTTTGTACCGCCCGCTGGTAAGCATCACCGAGGACCAGAAGGCCTGAAGCTTTTCAAGGTGCTCCGGCCAGTCCTGGATAGCATGATCGAAGACCGGGCCGATCAGCGGATCGCGCCGGACCTTTGCATAAAAAGCATCGACCAGCGCCTCGAGCGCTTCTTCGCCGATACCGTCATAGATTGGAGTTCCGTCCGTCATGAAGCGGCTGCTAAGCCGATTCGGGGCCGAGGACCAGCAACACGCAAGGTAAAGCTTGGCGTGGAGCGCGCCGCTGGGCGCATTCTCGACAACCCTATCCCACGCCTTCGGTTCGTTTCGCTACTGCGCCGGCTGATGCGTAATTGCATCCTTCCGTTTCGCTTTAAACAGAGATATTATAATTGATCAAACAAAGGGGAGGGAGGAAGGAATGACCGGAACAAAGGCCGCGAGCCTACAAATCGGGGGATTGCGTACATTGGCGGCGCGCCGGCCGCTTACGACATTCCTCCTCGCCGGACTTTTCATCATCTGGCCCGTGGCATGGCTGATCCCGCTCAGCGCACATGATGTCGTGCCCGGCTTCGGCGAATGGCTGCTGTCTCCATTGATCATCCTCTATTTTCTGATCGTCGTGGGGATCATCTGGGCTGCGGAAGGGAAAACAGGCGTTCTCGCCTTCCTGGCGCGCATCGTTCGATGGCGGTTCGGTATCGGCTGGTGGGTGGCGATCGCCGCGGGCCTTCCTGCCCTGGCAATTTGCTTCAATCTCGCCTTGGGCGCTTCTTTCCGGACCGAGGGATTGGGGGAAGTGCTCCTTCGCCAGGCCTGGGCGGCCGTCGTCACCGGCATGCTTCTGGTCAATCTGTGGGAGGAAGCCGTGTGGGCAGGTTTCCTGCAGACCCGCCTCGAACGCACCCGTCGGATCCTGCCGGCGGCATGGCTGGCCGCCATCCCCTTCGTGATCATCCACATCCCGCTTCAGTTCGTCGGGGCGTTCGACCTCGCCAGCGTCGCCATCGGCATATTGGCACTCTTCATATTCGCCTTGTTCTTTCGCCCGATGATGGCTTTCGCCTTGCGGGGCTCCGGCGACAGTCTCTTGGCGGTCGGCCTGTTTCACGCGGTCTTCAACATCACCAGTTCCCCGACCGGTCTTGTTGCCGCACTCACGCCCGGGGTCGATCCGGTGGGGTCCACCTTGTTTGCCACGGTCGTCATGACCGTCGGCATGGGCCTCGCCGTCCGCACGAAATTATCCCGCGCCTACCGTCTCGAAGTCCTGGAGGCGCGCTGACCGCACCTTCGTTGCGCTTCCGAAAAAGGTTGCTTGACTCCGGTCATCGACGGGAATCAGTTGTGCGGGCCGCAGCAGGGGACCGGCCATGAGCACATCGATCGTCGAAGGTGTCGTCGAAGAGGCGAAGCTGAAGCGGGCGCGGGGCGGCATCAGCATCTTCGACCATATCCGCTTTCAGCTGGACGATGGCGGTACCAGGACCATCAACAAGGCGGTGGTGGCGAAGGATGTGGCAGAGAAGCTGACGCCGGGAAGCCGGGGCCGATTCTATCTTTTCACTGCCTTCGACCTGAAGGGCGTGCACGGCGTCCGCAGCGCCGACGGAGCGTCGGTCTACGGATTTCCGGGCAATAATGAGAAAGTGTTCATATTGCTCGGGATCGTCAATATTCTGTGGATCGCGTTCCGCGTCGCCGTGGATGGGCAGGTGCCGTTTCTGGCCGTGGGCCTCATCATTCTCGCAATCGTCGGCTATGTGTTGATGAGCAAGGGCCGCAGGGAAGCCCGCAAGCAGTTCGATGACGACGAAAGCCAGGCGCCAGCCGCCGTGGATACCGCGCCGAGCGTGATCGGCTGATCTTCGTGAACAAGGTCCGTTCCTTTCGCGATCCTGCACGGCTTGCCGCCTGGTCGCGCTCCGTGCTGGTGTTGCAGATCGCGCTGGCGGTATCGGCAATGGCGGTCGCCATGCTGTTCGGGTCCGGTTTCAATGCCGCGGCGGGCGGGAGCGACCTTTACCATCTGATTCAGCTGGTCATGCTGCTGTTCTTCGTCCTCGGGGGCGGGGTCGTGCTGCGCTGGATCTATGTCGCCAATGCCAATGCCCATGCGCTCGGCGCCGAAGGCATGGCGACATCGCCGGCTCTCGCCGTTGGCTGGTATTTCCTTCCGATCGCGAATCTCGTGCTGCCCTACCAGTCGATGCGCGAGATCTGGAAGGCGAGTGGGCCGGAGCGCGACTGGGAAGCAGCACCGTCTTCGCCATGGATCTTCTGGTGGTGGATGTTCTGGTTGCTATCCTGCATCGCGAGCATTCTTTCCAACCGTCTCGCAGAATATTCCTACGAGGAAGACATGCTGCGGATCACGGAGGCGCTGGCGATCCTGTCCGATCTCGCGCTCATTCCGGCCAGCCTGCTGCTGATGAGAATCGTCGGGCGGATCACCGGGATGCAGCGGGTCAGAGTCTTCGGCGCCCGCCGCGAACGGATCGACGGGCGAGGGTAGGTCTGAACGCTGCAGCCGTTTTCGTGACTGGTTGCGCTACCGGCCATGCAGGCCCGTTGCGGTCCCAACTTCGCGGTTTGTCGCCGGACCTGGCGATCTCGATGCAGGCCTCAGGGCTCCAGTTCGACATTGTAACCGCTGGCGAAGCCCAGGATCTTCGCGGCTTCGGAAACCGTCTTGCCCTTGAAACGGACGGTGCGCGGGCCGATCCGCTCGACGATCGGGAGCCAGGACAGCATTTCCGCCGGACGATAATAATGGAAGGTCACGTCGATATTGGCGGGACCTGCGATCTTGAATGGTTTGTAGCTGGAGATGCGGCTTACCGAGCGACGGGCGGCGTCCTTGATCAGCTTGCGGGCGGCGGCGGGCGTCAGGCTCTCCGCCGAATGGAAGCCGATGGCGCGTTTCACCGCCACGCCCTCCGCCTTCAGCGGCGCCAGTTCATCGACGGTTGCGTCGTCGCCGGTGACGAGCAGGATGGGAACGCCATATTCGCCGGCGACGGCGGCGTTGATATAGCCTTCGGCGGCGGGAACGCCGTTCAGCTTGACCTCGGAAAAGCGGGCACTGGAGATGGTGTGGGCGCGTACCCCGCGCATGTTGGACGCGCTGGCATGATAGCCGATGAACATGGCGCCGTCATACCGGCCACGGTCGATCCCCTCCATCATTCCGAACGGCCGGCCCTGCCCGCGGATCAGGGTCACGTCCTCGGGCAGTTCGTCGATCAGGATGTTCTCCATGCCCCCATGAGAATCGACGATGACGAATTCGGTGGCCCCGGCCTCGCGTGCGCCTTCGATCGCCGCCAGGATCTCTCCGACCATGATCTTGCGGGTGGCCGCATAATCATTGCCGTTGCCGATGATCTGGTTCGGGGAGACGGCGCCGGTCAGGCCTTCCATGTCCACCGAGATGTGGATGCGATAGCCCTGAGCCGGCGTCTGGGCGTTCGCCGCGCCTTGGATCGAGCCACCGGCTAGGATTACCGTAAGCGCGAGCAGGAGATGGCGCGCGGATGATTGCAGATTTCGGATCTTCATCTTGTTTCCCCGTTCGAGATCGTTTGATTCGACCCTAAAAGCCAGGCGCCAAATGTCCAGCAGCCAGGCTTCGGAAAGCCCGATTGGGAGAATCTTGGCACGATCGGGATGATTTCCCTTGTGTATTATATTGGTAACACAATAGATCGGAATGGACTCGGAAGCGATGGGCGGTCGCGGCAAAATCGCCCAACTCTCACTGGAATCGCGATTGACCCGGCGGATCTCTTTCGCTATTTAGCTAAACAACGAAACAACTCCGGTGCGCGTGACGACACGGGCCCCGGCCGGCAAAAGGAGCAAGAGGTGAAGAAATTGAAGATTGCGGCATTGGTCATTTCGGCTTCGGCCGTTGCCACCGTGGCTGCTCCGGCGGCGACTTTCGCGCAACAGGCGGCTCCGGCCGCCGCCCCCGCGGTCCGTCCGCAGCATCCGGTCAGGCCTTATCCCTATAAGGAGGTCGAAGCCTCCTATGACAATAAAGCGCGGCCGGGCGTCCATCTGGCGGGCACGCTCACCGTCCCGCAGGGCAAGGGTCCGTTCCCGGCCGTCCTGCTCATCACCGGGTCCGGCCCACAGGACCGGGACGAGACCATCTTCGGCCACAAGCCGTTCCTGGTCCTGTCCGATCATCTGACCCGGCGCGGTATTGCCGTGCTGCGGGTCGACGATCGCGGCATCGGCGGTTCCACCGGCGCCGGGCCGAACGATACCAGCAATGATTTCGCGACGGACGTGCAGGCGGGCATCGACTGGCTGAAGACACGGCCTGAGGTGGACGCAAGCCGGATCGGCCTGGTCGGCCATAGCGAGGGCGGACTGATCGCCCCGATCGTCGCCAAAGACAATCCCGACGTCGCCTTCGCGGTCCTGTGGGCCGGCACCGGGGTCAGCGGCGCCGACGTCATCGTCGAGCAGGTCCGCGCCGTCACTGCTTCGACCGGCGCATCGGCGGAAGCCGTCACCGCCGCCGCCAACCAGCAGAAGGCGCTTGTCGATGCGATCCTGGCCGCCCCGGACCAGGATACGGCCTATCAGTCGGCCCTGCAGATCGTCACCGCGGCAGGCCAGACCGAGGAGCAGGCCGGTCCGGGCATCAAATTCCTGACCGGAGCATGGTTCCGCAATTTCCTCGTCTATGATCCGGCGCCGACACTGAAGGCGCTGGACATACCGGTGCTGGCCTTGCTCGGCGGCAAGGACGTGCAGGTCCTCGCGTCGCAGAACGGACCGGCGATGAAGGCCGCGTTCGCCGGCAATCCAAGGGCCAAAGTGATCGAGCTGCCCAACCTCAACCACCTGTTCCAGAACGCGACTAGCGGAAGTCCGATGGAATATGGCACCATCACGGAAACGATGGATCCCGCCGCGCTCAAGTTGATGGGCGACTGGATCGTCGAAGTGACCGGCGCGGGAGCCAATGCCGGGCAGTGATCACAGCCAAATGAATTGTATTATCCTGATCCGGAGTCTATATGCTCCGGATCAGGAGTTAAAATGGCCTCTGCCGCTTCCTATCCTGCCGGTCGGTTCCGGCCTTCGCCGCTGGTCGATCTCACCGCGAAATCGGACCGCGAGCGGCTGAGTCCTGCCGCGATAAGGACCTTCTTCAACATAATGGAGCATTGGGAGGTCCGCGACGAATATGCGCGGCTGCTTCTGGGCGGGATTTCGAACGGCCCCTATTATGCCATGAAGAAGGATCCGGAACGTGTGCTGGATACCGATCGTCTGCTTCGCATTTCCTATCTGGTCGGCATCTTCAAGGCGCTGAACATCCTTTATTCTAAGAAGCTGGCGGATGCCTGGATGACGCTTCCCAATTCCAATCGGATCTTCGGCGGCCAGACCCCTCTTCAATATGTGGTGAAAGGCGGCCTTCCTGCCCTGCAGACGGTCCGCCGGCTGCTCGACGCCCGCCGTGGCGGGATATGAAGGAACCGCCTGTCCGGCTCATCCGCCAATATGATACGCACAGGCTGATCCCTTCAAAATATGGCGCTGGCGGCGACAGCGTCCTGGTCCGCGTGGCATCGGGCGACGACGACCTCCAGGCGATCTTCGATCTCGATCACGCCACCAACGACCGGCTGCTTGGGGAAAACGACCTGCTGCCCGGCATCGACACGCACGAATTGCTGTTCGCCCTTCCTTATTCCAGCATCGTCAATGCCGCTTTCTGCCATGCCCAACCGCTCGGGAGCCGCTTCAACGGTCCCGACCGTGGGGCATGGTATGCCGCCTTCGAGCTCCATACGGCGCAGGCCGAGGTCGCATTCCACAAGGAAGTGGAGCTGGCGGAAATCGGCTGGATGGAAGAGGCGATCACCTATGACGACTATCTTGCGGACTTCAGCGGTGACTTTCACGATTTGAGGGGAGCTGCGGAATTCGACGCCTGCCTGAATCCCCTTTCCTATGTCGCCGGCCAGGATCTAGCCGAGCAATTGCTTGCCGCCGGATCCCTGGGCATTGCCTATCCCAGTGTCAGGTCGAAAAAGGGCAGCTGCCTGGCCTGTTTCCGTCCGGCGCTCGTCACCAACGTGCGCAAGGCATCGACCTGGCGGTTTTCGTGGGATCTGAATGGCAGGCGCGTGGTCGAAGAGGCGACGGTCTGAATAGGACGCCCGAAAGCCCGTTTACATCGGACCGCGGCGCCGATAGGAGGCCCGCCATGTCCAAGACGGCCACCATCACTATTACCCGCAAACCGACCCGCAGCAGCGGGGCGGTGTCGGGTAGGCGCATGGTTTAAGCGCGACCGGACAGAGCCCCGCTGAAGCGCGGGGCTCCGATCATCGAGATCTGCTCCGCGCTCCGCCACGATCAGGAGACGCATGAGCATGAGCAACGATCTTTCCCCTTCCCATAGACCCAATGTCGGCATCGTCGGCGCCACCGGCCTGGTCGGCGAGATGATGCGCGACCTGCTGGCCGAACGCGATTTCCCGCTGTCCTCGCTGCGCCTCTTCGCCTCGGCGCGATCGGCCGGTAAATCCATCGCGTGGAACGGCCGCGAGATCGTTGTCGAGGATGCGGCGACGGCCGATTATGCGGGGCTCGACATCGTCTTCTTCTCGGCCGGCGGATCCACCTCGCGGGAATTGGCGCCGAAGGTCGCCGCAGCAGGTGCGGTCGTAATCGACAACAGCTCGGCCTGGCGCTCCGACCCGCAGGTCCCCTTGGTCGTCGCCGAGGTCAATGCGCATGCGCTGCGCGACCTTCCCAGGGGCATCGTCGCCAATCCCAACTGCACGACGATGGCGGCCATGCCGGTGCTGAAGCCCTTGCACGACCAGGCCGGTCTCAAGCGGCTGGTGGTGAGCACCTATCAGGCCGTGTCGGGCGGCGGCGTGGCCGGTGTCCGCGAACTCGAGGACCAGATCAGCGCGGCGAAGGACGGATCGGCCGCTCTTGCGCGCGACGGCGAGGCGCTGGATTTTCCGGCGCCGGTCAAATGGGCCGTGCCGATCGCCTTCAACGTGGTGCCGCTCAATTATGAAGTCGTCGAGGACGGCTATACCGAGGAGGAGGTCAAGCTCCGCGACGAAAGCCGGAAGATATTGGAGATTGCGGACCTGCCCGTTTCCGGCACCTGCGTGCGCGTGCCGGTTTATTCCGGCCATTCCCTGTCCATCAATGCCGAATTCGACCGCGCCCTGCCGGCAGCGCAGGCAATGGAAATCCTGGCGCAGGCGCCGGGGGTGGAGCTGACGGAGGTGCCCAACCCGCTGGAGGCGACCGGCCGGGACCCGGTCTTCGTCGGCCGCGTCCGCGCCGATCCGACCGTCGAACATGGGCTCGCCTTGTTCCTCAGCAGCGACAATCTCCGCAAGGGCGCTGCGCTCAACGCCGTGCAGATCGCAGAGGAGCTGGTGCGGCAGCGCGCATGAGGGCTTGAAGGCTGACGTGGAGTGCCTGGCGGGCGACCGGGAAAGCGTCCGTTTTTCCCATTGACGGGAAGGCGTGCTTGCCGGATCGATCGCCCTGCACGCCGTATCCGGCGCATCCGTCTGTCCCCTGCAAGGAGCTTCCATGGCCCGTCATAAAGCTGCGCTTGTCGCTGTGACCCTTTTCCTCGCCGCATGCGGGAAGCAGGCCGAGGAGCCCCCCAGGCCCGTCCCCGCCAGGTCGACGCCGTCGGAAACCGCGGAACGTGAAGCCAAGACGCTCGCGCCCGCTTTCCCGGGGCAGACGCGGGCGCCGACCCTCCACTTCGCCGATGTCGCCTTCACGGTCGAGGAGGTGGCGACCGGCCTGGATTCTCCCTGGGCAATGGAATTCCTTCCGGATGGCCGGATGCTGGTGACGGAAAAGAATAAAGGCTTCCGCTTCGTCAGTCCCGACGGCAAGATCTCGGAGCCCGGAAAGGGCGCGCTTGCTCTCGACACCGAAGCCCAGGGCGGGCTGCTCGACGTTGCGCTGGATCCGGACTTCGCGTCCAACCGGCTCATCTACTGGACCTTCGCGGAGCCGCGGCAGGGGGGTAGCGGCACGGCGTTGGCGCGAGGGCGTCTGTCCGTCGGGGAGCGTCCCGATCTCACCGGTGTCGAAGTGATCTTCCGGCAGATGCCGACCATCGAATCCCCGGGCCATTACGGATCGCGCATCGCCTTTGCCCCGGACGGATCGATGTTCGTGACCTTGGGCGATCGTTACGTGCTGCCGGGGCGGATGCAGGCACAGGATCCGAGCAGTCATTTCGGCAAGCTCATCCATATCAACCGCGACGGCTCCATCCCGGCCGGCAATCCCTTCGTCGGCAAGGACGGCGCGCGATCCGAAATCTGGAGTTCCGGCCACCGCAATGTGCAGGGCATCGCCTTCCGGCCCGGCACCGACCAGCTCTGGACCGTCGAACATGGGCCGCGCGGCGGCGATGAGTTCAACCTGATCGAGAAGGGAGCCGATTATGGCTGGCCGACGATCACCTATGGGATCGAATATGACGGCAAAACCATCGGCGAAGGCATTTCCGCCAAGGAAGGGATGAAGCAGCCGGTCTATTATTGGGATCCGGTAATCGCGCCATCCAGTCTGCTCTTCTACGATGGCGACATGTTCCCGGCGTGGAAGGGCAGCGCCTTCTTCGGCGGCCTGGCCAGCACCAAGCTGGTCCGGCTGACGCTGAAGGGGAATAAGGTGGTCGGCGAGGAATGGCTCCTCGCCGATCGGGAACAACGCATCCGCGACGTCCGGCAAGGCCCGGAAGGAGCGATTTATCTCCTCACCGACGAGGGCAAGATCTTGAAGGTCGCCGCTGCGGGGAAGTGATGGAAAGGCCGGCATGAGGATGGACCCGTTCACAATCCGATGGGCCGGCCCCGCCGATCATGAGGCGCTGGGCGAGGTCGTGTTCGACGCCGTGCGGAACGGACGCAGCTTCTACGACGAAGCGCAGCGAAAGGCATGGGCCGCGGCGCCCCCCAAGGGCGAGGCATGGGACGCGCGGCTCGGCGCGCAAGAGATCGTCGCGGTCGAGGCTCCGGGGCGCATCGTCGGCTTCATGAGCCTGGCCGGGCATGGCTATGTCGATTTCGCCTATATCCGGCCCGAAGCGCAGGGAAGCGGCCTGTTCGCGCGGATGCTGGCAATGATCGAGGGTCGGGCCAGGGCCAAGGGCGAGACCCGGCTTTGGGTCCATGCCAGCCTGATGGCGGAGCCCGCCTTTGCCGCCCATGGCTTCGCGCTGGTGCTGCGCGAGCGGGTGACGATCGGCGATCAGCTTCTGGACCGCTGCGAGATGGAGAAATATCTCGATCCTCCGGGCGTCGGATGATCCTGTCGCGCCGGCCGGACGGCCGCGCCTCGGCGCCCGTCCTGGAACTGGCTGGCGCGCTGATTCTGGTCGTGCTGGTCCTGTCGCTGCGTCCGACGGGCTTCGGCGGCGGCGGCGTGGACGACCAGCGATATTTCGACGCCGCTTCGGCCTGGAGCGGGCAGGGGCCAGGCGCGGCCGACAGCCATTGGACGCTGCGCTGGCCGTTCGTCGCGCCGCTTGCCGGCCTGTTCAGCGTCGCGGGTTCCTCCATTCCGGTGGCCTTGCTGCTGCCATGGGTCGCGGCGCTCGCAATTTGCGCCATTTCGTTCCTCGCCGCGCGTCGCCTGTTCGGACGGCGCGTCGCCTGGCTTTGGCTCGGCTTCTTCGCGAGCCTGCCCTTGTTCAACCGGCTGGGGACGAGCTTGTTTCCCGAAATGCTGGAATTGCTGTTCGCCGCCTCATCGCTCTGGTGCTTCTTCATCGGCCGCGATTCCGAACGCCCGCAACCCTGGTTTCTGGCCGCCGGCGTGACGGCGGCCTTGGCGATTCTCACCCGCGAGACTTCGGCTTGGCTGATCCTGGTCTTTGCCGTCTTTCTGCTGTGGAGGCCGGGGGCGAAGCGAGTCTCCTATCTGTGGATCCTCTGCCCCGCTCTTGCCTTGCTGGCGGGGGAACTCGTCTGGTTTCAGGCGGTCGCCGGCGACCCCTTGCATCGCATTCGGCTCGACCTGGGCCATATCAAGGTCCCCAGTACGCAGATGGCCGGCGGGATGAGCGCGGAAAGCAGTGCCGTCCTCAATCCGGCGGTCGGCGCTTCCTGGCGGCCGCAAGGCCTGTTCGACCTGCATTGGGCGCTCAATCCGTGGCTCAACCTGCTGGCGGATCCGAAATTCGGGTTGTTGCCGCTCGCGACGCCCGTCTTGGCCTGGTTCGCATGGCGCGACGGCAACGATTTGGCGCCGGAAGAGCGTAAAGTGCTCCTGGCCCTGGCCCTCATCGCCCTATCGGCCTTCGGCTTCGTCACCTATGTGCTGATGCTGTCCCAGGACCAGCGATATTATCTGCCGGTGCTGTTCGCCTGCGCGATGGCAGCGGCGCTGCTGGCCGACCGCGCGCTGGGAACGTCTCGGAAGTGGGCCGCCGGCATCGTGACCGCGGCGACGATCGCCACCAGCCTCTTCCTCGTCCTGCACCTCAATCGCTATGATGATCATGCCCGCCTCGCGCTCCCGATCCTGCGCGAGCTCCGCCAG
Source organism: Sphingosinicella rhizophila (assembly GCF_032378825.1). Classification (NCBI taxonomy): domain Bacteria; kingdom Pseudomonadati; phylum Pseudomonadota; class Alphaproteobacteria; order Sphingomonadales; family Sphingosinicellaceae; genus Sphingosinicella; species Sphingosinicella rhizophila. The sequence goes on from NZ_JAVUPU010000010.1 coordinate 32,288, forward strand.
CCGGTACATGTTCCGGCGGATGCGTTGGCGAAACTCAACCAGCCGCTGCTGGACGCCCGCCTTTCAGGAAGGGTCGCGAGCGCGCCGGCTCCGCCCGGCGCGCTCGCCATGTCGTTCGATATCGGCCTTCGCTGTACCGATCCGTTGCCGGCGGGCACGATTTTTTGCACCGAGACGCAGCCCACGCCGCTTATCCGAGCTGGCCGATGGGCCGCGCCGGGTTGGAGAATGCCGTTCGCCTTCGGTCAATCGATCGAACGGATGGTGCTGGCCCGGTCGCCCTGACGTGTCAGTTAATCGCGTTCTCGGTCGCATTGGCGGCCGACTGGACATCTTCGCCCGCGCCCTTGACCGTGTTGCAGGCGGCGAGCGCGATCGCGCTCGACATTACAATGATCGTCATGAGTTCCTTGATCTTCATCGGACGTCTCCTTGGCTAGAGCCTGTGATCGACCGAATGATCGTCGCCCGTTTCCGTTCCATGAAGATCGATGCAGCTGCGCCATGCGGGCGGGCGGGCGATCCGGGAGCGATGGCTAGTCCTTGCTTCCCTTCGCAAGGCCTATCGCGAGGCCAAGGGCAATGCCGATGCCGATTCCCATGGCGATATTGTCGAGTGCGATCCCGATGGCGACGCCCAGGGCGATGCCGACAGCCAGGAATCGCGTGTCGAGCTTGGACTTCATCGGATACGCCTCCTCATCGGGCTGAATAGGCGACGATCTTCAGGCGCTCGCCCGGCTTGACCGGATCGTCCTCGGCGCGGCCGTTGAGCATCAGGAAGCGGGCAAGCTTGTTCTCGCTGGCCATGCGGGCCGCGAGGCTCCGAACGGTGTCGCCGGGGCCGGCGCGGACGATGTTGATGAAACGGGGGCGAAGCGACCGGGCCTCGGTTTCGGAAAGGATGCGGAAGGAACGGAACAAGGCATCGGTCGCTGCGGCGGGCGGCGTCGAAGGACCGGAAATGAGGATGAAATGATAGGCATGGCCGTCGCCCGCATCATAGATGGCGAGTGAAAGGGCGACCGGGCCGTCCGGCGTCTGCACCATGACCGGCAGGAACAGGGTCGGCAGTCCATTGACGGTCGAATATCGGGGCTCGCCGGGATCGGCTGCGGTCTCCTTGAGCAATTGGCTCAACACCCTGTCAGCATAAGCGGGAAGCCCGCCTGGTGGAATTGGCCCCCCGGCAAACTCTCCCCGCAGCCCGTCCGGCCCTTCGATCAATATCGCCTGCGGGCTGTTGGTGAGGGTGAAGCCCGGCGGTGCCTCGAACGCGATCCGCATTTCGGGATGGGCGAAGCGGCGGCCGATGACGAAGCCTTGGGCAGGATCGTCACCGTAAAGGAGCCCGTCCAGCTCCTTCAGGTAAGCGGCCTCATTTTCCGGTAGTTCGTCTTCGGCGACGCCGGTTTTCCGGGCTTCGTCGCGGGCCCGCTCGATCCGGTTCTGCGTCAGCGGATGGGTGCGGCCCCATTCGGGGATGGAACGGGCCTCGTCCTGCCCGCGCGTGCGTGCCAGGAATTCCTCCTGCCGCCCGATCGCATTCAGCATGTCGCTGGCCGCATAAGGATCATAGCCGGCCTCGATCAGATAGGAGAGGCCGCGATCGTCGGCCTCATATTCGCTCTTTCGGGAATAACGCAGCGTGAAATAGGTGGCGGCTTCGCCGGCGATGCGGGTCAGCCGATCGGAACCGGTGAGAATGCCCACGGCGAGCACCCCGAGCCCGCGCCAGATCGATCTGTTCTGCTGCCGCTGGACGTGACGGCCGGTGATGTGCCCGATCTCATGGGCGAGTACGGACGCCAGCTCGGCCTCCGAATTGACGATACTCATCAGCCCGCGGGTGACATAGATGAAGCAGCCCGGCACGGCGAAGGCGTTGACGACGTCGCTGTTGACGAGGGTGAAGGTGCACTGCCCATCGAGACCGGCCGCATCTGCCATCTTGCCGCCCAGCCGCGCGACATAAGCGGATTCCTCCGCCTGATAGGGGCCACCGAATTCGGCGAGCAGCTGCGGATGCTGTTCGGCCCCGAACGCGCGGTCCGCCTCCGACACGATCGGCCCTTGATCATCGCCCGCAGCATCGCAGCCGGCGAGCAGCAGGGCGAGGGCAGGGACGAGGAGGGAAAGGGGGCTACGCATGGACCTGTAATGATTGATGGGGACCCTCGGTTTCCCGTGCAAGGGCGATCGCCCGTCCGCGCTGCAATTCCGGGCAAGGTTCGGACCTTGATCCGCCTTCGACGCAAGCAGGATGCCGGCCTCTTAGCGCCGGGCAGGAAGCCAATATAGATTACGACGTTGCCAACCCTTTCAGACTTCGGAAGAACAATGCGGCCTCCACCGAAACAGTATGCCGAGTGTCCAAACCGGCGAGCAAGACGATCAGTGAAGATGTCCTGGCTGTGGACCTTCGTCGCCAGCTCATGTGAACGCCCCGTTGCTGGCCGCTGATACCCCGAACAGACGCTTAGTTTCGCGTTTCGCCAAATTGCTTTCGAGTGTGTCCGAACAGCCATCTTCTCGATTGACCGGCCCCGCGTGGCAGCCTCATTCCTGAGGCACTGGGCTGCGAGCCGGCGAACAATTTCATTCAAGCACGCATGCCCCGTCGAGAATCCGGGGCTTGTTCCCGGCCTTGCCGCGTCAGGGCGACCACGCAATCCGGCGCTTCCGGTCCCGATCGGTGGCCCGTGAAAGACGAAGAAGTCGAAAGAGGAGTAAGAGAATGACGGGGGCAAAATTCTGGTTGGCGGGTGTCGCTTTCCTGCCGGGCATCGTTCATGCGCAGACTGTGGAGAATGTCCGGGAGCCGGTCGGACCGGACAACGACATCGTCGTCACCGCACAGCGCTACGAGCAGCGGCTCCAGGACGTGCCGATCTCCATTACTGCGGTCACGGACGAGGAGATACAGGCGCGTAACGCGAAACTGCTCGCCGACCTGCAATATGCGGTCCCCGGCTTATCGATGTTCGGTTACGGCGTCGGCGCGAGCTATACGCAGCTGCGCGGCGTCTCGAATATCAGCGGCGCCGCCACGGTCGGCATCTATTATGACGAGACCCCGTTCACGCTGTCTTCGGTCGGCCTCGATCCCAGCGCCAAACTGCTGGACATGGAACGCGTGGAGGTGTTGCGCGGGCCCCAGGCGACGCTCTACGGCGAGGGCTCCATGGGAGGCACCATTCGCTACATCCCGGAGGCGCCGCAGCTTGATCGCATCGGCGGCTGGGCCGAAGGCCAATGGTCGGATACCAAGGACGGCGCCAACAATTATGTGCTGGAGGGTGCGGTCAACCTGCCCATCGTCACCGATAAGATTGGCGTGAGGATCGCCGCCAGTTACGAGCGCGTCGGTGGCTGGATCGACAGTGTCACAACGGGCGAAAGAGACATCAACTCCGCGGACCTCTATACGGTGCGCGGAACGCTGCGGCTGAAGCCGACCGATCGCCTGGATGTCTCGCTGCTCGGCCTGTACCAGAAATCGGCTCAAGACAATCAGAACTTCGGCGTCGATCAAACGACTATGGCGGCGCTCGAAACGCCCCTTCGCGATCGTACGATCTTCATCCAGGCCAAGGCCAGCTACGATTTCGATTTCGCGACCCTGACGGGCATCGCCGGCTATATCGATCGGGACAATTCCAACACGCTCGATATCACATCGCTTTATGGTCCGTTCCTGCCTTTGCTCGGCATACCGCCCGGATTCATAACCGCCATCGGCCTCGAAACCGTCTCCGAGTTCAAAGTCTATAATGGTGAATTGCGCCTCGCTTCGCAGGGCGATGGGAGATTGCGCTGGGCTCTGGGCGCGACCTTCCGCAATTTGGAGCAGACCACGACACAAAGCTCGACGACGGCGCCCAACAGCTTGCCCTTCGTCCTGCTTCTTGCCGGAGGGCCGCTCGAGAACAAATCCCATGCCGTATATGCCGAGCTTGGCTACAAGATCGTGCCCAACCTCACAGCGACGGTGGGCGCGCGCTATTATAGCGAGCACAAGACGCAGCGCATCGAAAGCAGCAATCTGGGCGCCACGTCGCTCGATATCGGTGACGGAAAGTTTCATTCGTTCAATCCGCGCGTCAACCTCAGCTACGAATTTTCGCGCGAGGCGATGATTTACGCGAACGTCGCCAAGGGCTTCCGAAGCGGCGGCTTCAACCTGACCTCGGCCGGCGGCGGCGTGATCCCCGTTCCGCCGACCTACGAACCTGACGAAATCTGGACCTACGAAGCAGGCGGCAAGCTCGCTTTGGCCCGCAACAGGCTCGTCCTCGATGCAAGCGTCTATCGCAGCATCTGGTCGGACGTGCAGGCCGTTACCACCGCACCGGGCAGCGCATTGGTCTATATCACCAATTCGGGCCGGGTGACGGGGTGGGGCGTCGACTTCTCGGCGACCGCACGACCTGTCAGGGCGCTGACTCTCAGCGGCACGTTCGGTTGGAACAATCTGGCATATACGACGACCACCGCCGACAAGTTCGAGGGCGATCCGGTCGATGGCGCGGCACGCCTTTCCTATTCGGCATCCCTCGATTATCGGCCGATGCTCACCCAGGCCATGACCGGTATCTTCCGGATCGACTTCCAGCATGCGGGGCGCGGCCAGATCACTGTCCGCAACTATGTGCCGGCGCTTATCCGCGAGCGGCCGGAGCGTGATCTCCTCAATGTCCGCGCCGGGGTTGGTTTCGGACCAGTCGAGCTGACGGTCTTCGCCAACAATCTGTTCAACGAAAAAGCGCCGATCCTTATCGGTCCGTACGGCGCGATCGCCGAGAATATCGAGCAGCGCCCGCGAACCATCGGCATCAGCGCCAGTACCAGGTTCTGACGCCTCGCTTCGGATCGGCAGCGACCGACGTGCGACAGGCGGCACGATCGGTCCACCGGTCTCGATGCATCACGCTGCCGGCGGATTTCCGCTGAAGCCGTCAGGGTTGCCGAAGGAGATTGTCGAACCTTGAGACAGCACATTTTTTCGTATGGACAATCTGGAAATGAAAGCGGCCGACATGTCAGCGCGGTGCGAAATGGATGAGGAAATCGCCGCTCGCTACCAAGCGGCCGAAGCCCTGCTCGACGTGAAGCTCGCGCCGCTGGTGCTCAATGAGAGCGTGCATCCGCATTGGGTGGGGCCGCGCACATTCTGGTATCGGCGTCAGCGGCCGGACGGCGCCGAATATGTCCTGGTGGCCCAAGGCTCGTCATGTCCCGCCTTCGATCATACTGCAGCCGCTGTGGCGTTGCGCGCCGTCACCGGCACCGAATTGGACCGATGGGCGCTTGTCGTCGATGAGATCACGCCCGATGGCGATGTCGTGCTGATTGCGAACAATCGTCGCTGGCAATTCGCAGGAGGAACGGTCGTCGATCTCGGCCCGCTCGAGGTGCCGCAGCCTGAGCTGCTGCTTTCGCCTGACAAGAGCCGCGCGCTGGTGGCGCACGATCACAATCTATATCTGCGCACCCTGAAAAATGGCGATGAGCGCCAGCTGACCGATGATGGGGCGCCAGACTTCGCCTGGGGGAAATATCCCGATTCCGGGCTGCTCGCCGTGGTGCGCCAACGCAGTGGATTGCGCTTTCCCCCGTTCGGGTGGTCATGGTCGCCGGACGGCGCCTTCATCGTCGGCGGTCGCGTCGACGAGCGGCATATCGAGCCATATTCGTTCCTGGAGTCGGTCCCCCAGGACGGCAGCTTCAGGCCCAAGGCCTACCAGGTCCGGCAGCCTCTTACAGGCGAACCGAACGCGACGTTCAGCGCATGCGCCATCGAGGCGGCGACCGGCCGGCAGATTCCGTTCAATCTTCCTGCCGAGCTGATGTCGGAGCTTTCCCTTGTCGAGCCGGTTGCATGGTCGGCCGACAATCGGCGGCTGTTTTTCGCCGCGGCGCTTCATGGGCCTCAGGAAGCCCGGCTGATGGAGGTCGACGTGACCACTGGTGCCGTCGATACGATCATCGCCGAACGGGTCGACGGATTCATCAATCTCGGCTGCGAATTATACGCGAATCCGAATGTCCGGATCCTCGGCGGTGGCCGGGAGGCGATCTGGTATTCGCAGCGGAGCGGCTACGGCCACCTCTATCGCTACGACCTTGCGACTGGCCGCATGGTCAATCCGGTCACATCGGGGGACTGGGTCGTTCGGGATATCCTCAAGATCGATGAAAGGATCGGACGGATATTCTTCACGGCATCGGGCCGGGAAGGCGGGGATCCCTATCTCCGGCGCGTCTATCGGGTAGATCTGGACGGAACCGATCTGACCCTGCTGACACCGGAGGAGGCGGACCATAGTCTGAACGGCGCGCCCTCCACCATGATCGCGCTCCTTTTCGGCATATCGGCCCCACCTGCAATGGTATCGTCGGACAGCACTATGTTCATCGACACCTATTCGACCGTGTCGACGCCCAGCATCTCGGTTCTGCGCTCGACGGAGGATGGCTCGATCGTGCGGACGCTGGAGTCCGCGGATGCCAGCGCCCTGTTCGCCACCGGCTGGCGTGCTCCGGAGCCATTTGTCGCCAAGGCGGCCGACGGCATCACCGATCTTCACGGTGTCATATACCGGCCGCATCAACCCGAACGCGATCCCGCGCCCGTGATCGAGGCGATATATGGCGGGCCCCAGATGACGGTGACGCCCCGGAACTTTGCGGCGGCGCGTCGGCCGCTGGCCGGCTATGGCCGCGCGGCCTTTGCCGCACTCGGATTTGCGGTGGTCGTCGTCGACGGCCGCGGCACGCCCCTCCGCTCAAAACCGTTCCACGATGCCGGTTACCGCGCCTTCGCGGATATCTGTCTCGACGATCATGTGGCGGTGCTGCGCCAGCTTTGCGAAAGGGATGCGACCCTGGATGGGGAGCGCATCGGCATCTATGGGCACAGCTTTGGCGGTTACGTCTCCGCGCGCGCCATCCTGCGCCATCCCGACGTCTACAAGGTGGCCGTCTCGATGGCCGGCATTCACAACTTTCACGCCATCTACCGCAGCATATCCAACATCACGGCAGCACCCGATTATGGCGATGGTTCGACCAGCAAGCCCGATCGTCGGGCAATCCCCGACAATTATCGGGCGCTTGATAATGCTCTTCTGGCTGAAAACCTGCGCGGTAAATTGCTGCTGGTCTATGGCGACATGGACGAGAATGCCTATCCGGCCATGACACTTCAATTCTGCGATGCTCTCAACCGCGCCAATCGCAGTTACGACCTGCTCTATCTTCCCAATCGCATGCATGGCTTTACCGCCGAGCCCTATCTCGTGCGCAGGATTTGGGACTATTTCCTCGAGCACCTGATGGGCGAAAATCCGCCGACTAATTATGCGATAGGTGAAGGATGACCGAAAGGGCCCGCTACATTGTCAATTCCGGCCCCAAGTCCCCGGTAAAAGGGCTGAAAGCGGCGGTCACAACCGACAACGCCATCGTCACCGAAACGATGGTGAAGATTTTGAAGGCGGGCGGGAACGCGGCTGATGCCGTCACTGCCGGCGCCATGGTGCAGGCGGCCGTCGAGCCGTTCATGACCAACCATGCCGGCCTCGTCACAATGCTCTATTATGAAGCGAAGACGGGCGCGATCCATCAGCTCGACAGTGTCGGGGGCCATGCATCCGGCTTGCCGCCATTCAAGCCGGTGCCGCCGGGCATGGGACCCTATGCATCGTTGCCGCCCTCCGCGATCATCCCGGGATTCATGCCGGGTCTGAAGGCCATTCACGGCCGGTTCGGCACGAGGCCGTGGACCGAGCTTTGCGAGGATGCCGTGCATTGGGCAGAAACGGGCCACGCCGTTTCTTCCTTCGAATATGGCATGAATATATTCGCCGAGAAATTCATCACCTATTTCCCCGAAGGCCGGGACTTCTATCAGCCGGGCGGCCATTTCCCCAATGTCGGGGATATTTTCACTCCGCCGGGCATGGCCGCTACGCTGCGCGGCGTGCGCGACGAGGGTCCGGATCATATGATCACCGGCCAGTGGGCGGAGGCCTTCGTCGCCAAGGGCAACGCGCTCGGTTGGAAGGTCACGATGGACCATATGACCGAGACCCCGCCGCGCTGGGTCGAACCGCTCCGCTTCGGATATAACGAATATGAGCTGGTCTTCCTCGGTCCGCCCCAGGCGCAGGGCTTCTTCTCGGCAGTGACGCTTGGCATATTGAAGCATCTCGGCATCCGCGACATGGAGCCCGGCTCGGCCGAATATTTCTGGGCCATGGGGAATGCGCTGCGGCACGGGGCGCGTCATTGGGAATATGCCCATGACGACCAATTTTTCGACGTGCCGCGCGACGCTGTGCTCGACGATTTCTATCATGCGCATCTTGCGAAACTCATCCGCGGTTCCCGCCCCAAGGTCGATCTCAGCGACCATGTCCGGCTTTCGGGCGACAGCGCTTCGAGCAGCGCCGATTATCTGTCGCAGTTCGGAGGGTCCGGCGGCAAGCCGCGGCTTGCGAAACATCAGGAAAAGCAACCCACCGGGAGTTGCGAAATCGCAGTGGTCGATGCCGAAGGAAATTGGTGCCAGTTCATGGATACGCTCCAGGCCTCCGGGATTCCCGGTCAGGTGGTGGGCGGCATTCCCATGGTGGGCAGTCATGCCACCTTCGGCCATCTCCACAGCTCGATGGATGCCACGCTGATGAAGGGAGCCAAGCAGCGATCGGTCATCGGCAACACTTTGGTGCTGAAGGATGGCAAGCCGGTCTTCTCGGCGGGCTCGCCCGGCAATATCCATTGTACCCTGCCGCAGGTGCTGGCCTATCTGCTCGATTTCAAGCTCGACCCTTATGCCGCCGTCGATGCGCCGCGCATGCTGCCGATGACCGAGGACCGCAGGGTGATCGTCGAGGATCGGCTGAAAGTCGGCGTTGTGGAGGACCTGCACAAGCTCGGCGTGCGTGTCGGGGTGGTCAGCGGATACGACTGGCACATGGGCGGGTTCGCGGTGATCGCTCGTGACGAAGCCAGCGGGACTTTGACCGCCCTCGCCGACCCGCGCCGATGCGGCGTNGGACCGCAGGGTGATCGTCGAGGATCGGCTGAAAGTCGGCGTTGTGGAGGACCTGCACAAGCTCGGCGTGCGTGTCGGGGTGGTCAGCGGATACGACTGGCACATGGGCGGGTTCGCGGTGATCGCTCGTGACGAAGCCAGCGGGACTTTGACCGCCCTCGCCGACCCGCGCCGATGCGGCGTGGCCGACGGGATCGCCGCGTAGAAGGCGCGTCACGGCGCGTTCGGGCCCGTGCGGTTTTCCGCGCACAAAGGCAGCTCGGCTAAGCTCCCGAGCCGCGGCGAGCGCAGCCATGCCGTTGGCGATCTGGGTAGCGGAGAGATTCATCACTTCCGCTCTGCAGGCGTTTTGGCGGAGCTCGAAAGCCTTAGGCGACGCTCGAAAGCGGTTGCAGCCTATATTCCTGCCACAATTCTGTCCGGCGTCTACCAGCTTAGAAAGGCCCTGACGCGCGGATCATTGGCAGGGGGAAATATGAGAACCGATATATTGATCGAGCGAAATGGCCGGGATTCGCTGGCCGTGCGAACCAAGATGATTTGTCATGCGTCGGCAAGCCTTTTCGCGCTCTGTCTCGCGTCGACGGGCGCGGAGGCTCAATCGGGATCATTAGCGTCGGTCCAGCCGCAGGCGCAGGCAGACGCACAGACCCAGGACCAGCTGGCGACTGCGGCGTCGGATGAGGCGCGTGATTCCAACTCGGGCGAGATCGTGGTGACGGCGAGCAAGCGCGGCGAGAAGCTGCGCGACGTGCCATCGGCGATCACTGTGCTTGATGGCGATGAACTCGCAAACCTGGGAGTGCAGTCGGTCCGAGATTATGCGACGCTTACGCCGGGCCTGACGATAGCGGATGAAGGCACGCCGGGCTCTGGAAAGGTCTTCATCCGCGGCATGAACACCGGTGCTCTCCAGCAATCTGCGACAACAGTCTACTATCTGGACGACGTGCCGTTCACTCCAAGCTCGGCCAACGGTGGGGGGGCTTTTGTCGCGCCGGACCCCGAACTGGTTGACCTCGACCGGATCGAAGTGCTGAAGGGCCCGCAGGGCACTCTCTACGGTGCTTCCAGCCTCGGCGGTGTCATTCGCCTGATCTCGAAACGGCCCGACCCATCGGGCTTTTCAGGCAATGCGCGGGCGGAGCTTACGACGATCGATGGCGGTGGCACCGGCTATTCGCTCAGCACGTCTCTCAACGTCCCTCTGGTCACCGATCGGCTCGCTGTGCGCCTGACCGGCTTCTACCGCCACGCGCCAGGCTATGTCGACAATGTCGGCACCGGTACCAGGAACGTCAACGAGAGCATCTCCCAGGGCGCCCGCTTGGCGATCGGCTGGACGCCGAGCGATCGGCTGACCATCGACGTCGTCGGCATGATCCAGGACACCGACACCAAGGGCCTTGCCCTGGAACATGATTTGCCCGGCACGTTCACGCCCCTTTACGGCGCGCGCAAATATAGCAACTTCTTCGATGCCCCGGCCACCGTCCGTTACCGGCTGGCTTCAGTCACCGGCAAATATGACGTCGGGGTGGGCCAAGTGATCGCGACTGCAGCCTATCTCAAGACCGAATTGCATACCGAGGCCGATTTCACGACCTCATATGCGCCTCTCATTCCGCTGTTCACGTTGCTCGGCTACCCTTATCCGGCGAATACCGGCTTCGCTTATGAGAGCACAATTCCCCAGAAGAAGAAGACTGCGGAGTTGCGATTCGTATCCAATCGGCTTGGGCCGGTCGAGTTCATCGTCGGCGGCTTCTACACTCACGAAAACGTGTCGCTTTCGACCGATATCGTTGCCCGCGACATGGCTACGAACAGCCTGCTGCCTGGGCCCTTGGGCTCCTTTATCTCGTCTCCAATCGAGGATAGATATGAAGAAATCTCCGCCTTTGGAAACTTGACCTTCTACCTGACCGACAATCTCGACATCACCGGAGGATTACGGTTCGCGCACTATAAGGAAGACTTTTCGCTCTCTTATAGCGGCGTATATTATGACGCATTTCTTGGTGGTCCGCAGCAGATCCCCAGTCTCAACGCCAGCGAGGACAATCTTACGTATCTGGCAACGCTGCGGTGGCGGCCGACCAGCACCCTCAGCGCCTTCTTGCGTGCGGCGAGCAGTTTTCGACCCGGCGGGCCACAGCCTTCTTCGCTCCCGCCGCCCGGTGCGCAGACCCAGATCAACCCCGACACCGTCTGGAATTATGAGGCCGGGATCAAGGCCGACTTCCTGGACAGGAAATTGAGTATTCAGGCTTCAGTCTATCATATCGATTGGAAGGATATTCAGCTCTATACCATTTTCGCAAATCAGATCGTGCTGGCCAATGCCGGCGCCGCCAAGGTGGACGGTTTCGAACTCCAGGCGGTGGCACGGCCAACGCGACTGCTCTCCATCGGCGGCAATGTCGGTTACACCCATGCGCGTATCACCGAGATCGATCCCGGTGTGAGCGCCTATGTCGGCGCGTTCGCGGGCGATCCAATGCCGCGGACCCCCCGCTGGACGGGTTCTGCCACCGTCGACCAGATCATACCGATTGGTGATGACCTGGAGGGGCAATTGGGTGCGACGGCGCGGCTGCAATCGCACACCTTCACCTCCTATCCGAGCAGTGTCACCAGTCCTAACGTGCGGCTACCGGGGATCACCACCTTCGATCTGCGCGCGAGTGTCCGATACCAGCGCTATCAGCTCCAGGTTCGAGCCGAAAATCTCTTCAACGAGAAAGGGATAATCAGCTATAATCCCGGTGGCGGCACGGTGCCGGCATCGGCATCCTTGATCCGGCCGCGCAGCTTTACCTTGTCACTAAGTGCGGCCTTCTAAACCCTGCGTCCGGTTGGCCGCCGTTCGATCGGAGTGGGCCTGTCCGTTGCGCTTGAGCGGCCGACAGGCCCATAATCCTTTCGCCATTCGATGATTGCGGCAGGTGACGAAATCCAGCGCGCCAAGAGAGGCAAAAGATGCGATAGAGATCTGGTCTTGCGCCTTGCATGTTCGCGCCTTGACGCTGGCCGGATGGCGGGCGAAGGTCTCTAAAGGACGGTGCCCATGAACAGTCAGACTCGGATCGTTTCGAATGCGGTCTTGGCGCGGCGCTTCCCGCCGCCATTCGTCGACGCTGTGCGAATTTTCAAGCGCGACGCGATCCAGGATTATGCCATCGACTCTGCGGATGGCGCGGGCGACTTGCTGAACGGCCTCATGCCGCAGAGCGATCATGTTCCTTATTGCTGGCGCAGTGGGATTCTGGGAAGCGGTCGGTATGAGTTTTGCGGCCTGGCCGACGGCTTCTTCATCACATTCGGCGAATTGGAGGTCGACAGACCTCAATCCGTATATCTGTCTTTGCCGGATACGTTGAGAGTCTATGTTTCCAGCAATGGCGATGGCGAATATGTCTCGTCGCAAGGAGACCTGCTGAGTTTGCAGGCTCCGAACGCAGCCATAATGATAGATCCGGCCGGCGCACCCACCACCGAGGTAGGCTTTGTTGGACGGGTCCGATATGCGTGTGTCTATATTCACAGAGAAGCGCTGAAGACGCTCTACGCGGGTAACGACCATGAGCTGCCCGCTGAGCTCCAGACGTTCCTGCAAGGTGATTTGCAACGAACCATCGCACGCGCCTTGCCATTAAGTGGCGAGGTCCTGGGCTGTCTCGACGATGTGCACGCCTGTGCGCTGGAAGGCCATCGGCGCCAATTGTACCTCCAGTCGAAAGCCGTCGAAATCATCTGTCACGCGCTCGAGGCGCTCGAACATAGCGACAGCTTCGGGTCGGTGGAAGCGACACGGCGGACGGCGCGAGGGGTATTGAAGGCCCAACGTCTTATCGCGCAAAAGTTCGTAAAACCCCCATCCTTGGAAAGCCTCGCACATGAAGTGGGGCTGAGCCGGAGCAGGCTCTGTACGGGATTTCGTCAGATCCTCGGCCAGTCGGTATTCGATTACATCCAGGATCTTCGCATGCAGCAGGCGCTGACGATGCTGAACGCGTGCGAAATCTCGATTTCGCAGATCGCCTACGCCGTGGGCTACAATCGCGCCTCCAGTTTTTCGGTAGCGGTGCAGCGCTATTTTGGTGCGACACCGTCTGAACTCCGCCAACGTGGCATGCTTCCACCCGTTAAGTGATTAACGACATTGCCTGCTGCTGTTCTTCAGCGCCCCAGGCGCCAATGATATCGGAGCGTCGAAGCCAAACCCGCATCGACGAGTGATCCGCAAAAGCGGCTCTCGAGCGCTGCCGGCAATGTCACCCTGGCGGGTAACGTCCGAGCGTTCCCATGCGGATTTTCGAGTTCGGCCAATGACTTTCGACAGCGGCTGAAAGTCTCGGCCGATTCTTGATATGGGCGACAGTATCGGCTTTACCCTTGGACGAAGGAGAGGCCTTTAGCTCTTGGCTCACCCGTCAAGAGCCTCGCGATCCAGTGTCACGTGTTCGGCAAACACATCCGGACGCCGGCAACGGCACCGCCTGTCATCGGTCTTCACCTGGCCAGGAGGGGGAAGGAGCCGGCAGAGCTATCTGGTCTAATGATCTGGCCGATCGGGAGCGATGCCACTCGCGTGCTTGGCCGTGCAATCCGAGATTTGGAAGGGACCTGATGCCCACAGCCATCGCAACCACTATTGTTGGCCTCACTCTGGCGGGGAGCTCCACACCCACTACGGTTGAAATGTCGCAGCGCTATGCCCGCGCGACAGCGTCGACCGCTGCGGCGCTCGCCCCTCTGGTGCTCAATGCGAGCGTCAGCCCGCATTGGCTCGACGATGGCGGCTTCTGGTATCGGCGCGCGCTGGAAAGCGGGGGCGAATTCCGTGTCGTGCACGCGTCGGGTGCCAAAAGCATCGCATTCGACCATCCGCGTCTTGCTGCGTCGGCCTCCCGGGCGGCGACCGCGACCATTGGATCCTTGACGTTGAACGTGACCGGGCTGGAACCCGGGCGATCGGTCGAACTGACTGTGGACGGGAAGATCGTGCGCTGCACCCTGACGGACTATCGCTGCGCCGCGCCCGTCGTGCCCGAGGCCAAGAACCCGCGCCAGACCCTGTCGCCCGACGGCCGCAAGGCCGTATTCGTAAAGGACCACGACCTGTGGCTCAGGGATATCGGCAGCGGCCGCGTTAGCCCCCTGACCACCGACGGCGAAGCCTATTTCGCTTGGGGCAAGCTGCCGGACCTGTCGCTGCTCACCCTCGTCAACGAGCGTCACGCTTTGCCGCTTCCGCCCTGGGGCGCGAGCTGGTCGCCGGACGGCCGTTTCCTGGTGGCAAGCCGCATCGACGAACGGCCGATCAAGCCCTATCCCTTCTATGAGGGGGCACCGCAGGACGGCAGCTTCAGGCCGATCGCGCGGACCGTTCGCATCCACCTGCTGGGTGAGCCGGCGCCGGTGTTCAGCGGGATGGTGTTCGACACGGTCACCGGAAAGCGCGTGCCGATCGCGCTGCCCCAGGATTTCTCCAAGACCAATATGATCGACATCTTCGGCTGGTCCGCGGACGGCAAAAGCTTCTACGCGGTGCTGCCGGGTAAGGATCGCGACCTGGACCTGAAGGAGATCAACGCCGAGACAGGGGCGATCCGCACGCTCGTGACGGAGAGCGCCAAAGGCTTTCTCGGGCTGAACTCCGAAATGTACAACGCCCCCAATGTGCGCCAGATCAAAAGCGGCCGGGAGATCCTCTGGTATTCGCAGCGCAGCGGCTGGGGCCACCTCTACCGGTACGACCTCCGGACCGGAAAGCTGCTGAATGCGGTCACGCGCGGCGAGTGGCTGGTGCGCGACATCCTGCATGTCGACGAAGCCCGCCGCCGGATCGTCTTCACCGCATCTGGCCGCGAGGGTGGCGACCCCTATCGCCGCCGCGTCTATCGGGTGAATTTCGACGGCTCGGACCTGCTTCTGCTGACTCCCGAGGATGCGGATCACACTATCGCGGGCCAGGCGACCGGCGCTTTCGCTTTGTTCTTCGGGATCCCGAAAACCGCCTCGAAGGTCTCGCCGGACGGTGCCAGCTTCATCGATACCTGGTCGACACCCGATACGCCGCCGATAACGGTGCTGCGCCGCACCTCCGACGGCGGCGTCATCGCAAGATTGGAGAGCGCCGACATATCGGGCCTGACCGCCTTGGGCTGGCGGCCGCCGGAGCATCTCGTGGTGAAAGCCGCGGACGGCAAGACCGACCTCTACGGCGCGATCTGGTGGCCGGATGAGGCCATGGGCGACCGTGTGCCGGTGATCGACAATCTCTATGGTGGGCCGCAAAGCGCGATCGTCCCGCACGGTTTCACCGCCTCGGGCTGGAACGATTCCTTCGCGATGACCAAACTGGGCTTCGCCGTCGTCACCGTCGACGGACGCGGCACGCCTCTGCGCTCCCAAGCCTTCCAGGACGAGAGCTTCGTGAATTTCGGCGACACGATGGTTGCGGACCATGCCGCCGTCCTGGAGCAATTGACGGCGCGTTACCCGAGACTCGACAAGGACAAAGTGGGCGTCACCGGCCATAGCCTGGGCGGCTATGTCTCGACCCGCGCCATGCTGCAGCGCCCTGACCTGTTCAAGGTCGGCGTTTCGTCCGCCGGCTCGCAAATCTATGAGGCCTTGTACGGAACGTCGGGTGTCTTCCAGACGCCCGATTATGGGGACGGACGGGAGTTGAAGCCCCGGCCCGACGCGTCACCGGCAAATTATCGCGCGATGAGCAACGCACCCTTGGCGGCCAATCTGCGCGGACGGCTGCTGATCGGTCATGGCGAGCTGGACGAGAATGCGCTGCCGGGAACGACCCTGCAGTTCATCGATGCCCTCATCAAGGCGGGGCGCCGCTACGACCTCGTCTATCTCCCAAACGTGACCCACCGCTTCGGCTCCGGCGGCGATTACTTCACGCTTCGGCGCTGGGATTATTTCACCGAGCACCTGCTGGGTGTCGAGCCGCCGCTGCCACCTTACGATTCCACGAGCCCGCGCCGCTGAACCCGGTCGACGACCCGACTCAGCGCCAAACCTCCGCGCAGACGCGGAGCCAGTTGGATCCGAGGACCGCGAGCACATCCTCGTCCTTATAGCCAAGCGCCAGGAGGGCATCGACGATCTCGGGAAGCCGCTCAGGTCCGATCTGCTGGATGCCGCGCGTCGTGTAGCAGCTCTCCGGCCATTTGTCGGCACTTCGCTGAACGAGCTGTTCCAGGGCCGGCATGTCGAAGACATAGTCCAGGCCGAAGCCGACGTGGCCGGCGCCGACCAGTTGCACGACGTGGTCGATCTGTCGCACGAAGGCCTGCGTAGAGCTGTCGTTGCCGCCCAGGAAGATGCCGAGGCCAGTCAGCCCGAACACGCCGCCCGTAGCCGCAATCGCGCGGATCTGCTCGTCGGTGTAGCAGCGTGGATGATCGTTGAAGGTCTTGAGATTGCCGTGGCTGACGATCACCGGTGCGCTCGATGCCGCGATCGCGTCCATCGACGATCGGTAGCCGGTATGGGCAACATCGACGATCATGCCGACCCGGTTCATCTCGGCCACCAAGGCATGGCCGAAACGGCTGAGAGCGCCGTCGCCGAGTTCATGGCAGCCGTCAGCGACGAAGTTTTTCTGATTATAAGCCATCAACATGTGGCGGATGCCAAGCTTGTAATAGAGACCGACAAGCGCAAGGTCGCGCTCCACCGGTCGTGATCCCTGGAAATGCAAACCCAGCGCGATCCTGCCCTGCTGCCTCGCGCGCAGGATGTCGTCTACCGTCTCGATCAGGATGCAATCGTCACGCGCCTCGATCGCGCGCCGTTCGGCGGCGATCGTCCGTATCGTCGCCGTCATATCCTCGTCATCGGTCGTGATCGTAAGCGACACAAAGGCCCAGCCGGCTGCGCGGTAACGGCCCGGCATCGCTTCACGCAGGCTTTGATCGCCGGGTTCGCCCGACCAGGGCAACGTCATGTCGCACGGCATTGCCTCGGCGATGAGCCGACTGGTCCTGACATCCATCGAGTGATCCTTTCACCGGGTTGAAGCCGACGTCTCCCCGCCACCGATATGGTCCGTGGGCTGATTCTTCGGGCGGTCGAGGAGACACAGCTGGCGTCATGTGCATAATCAGCGCCGCTTTCGAGCGTCGCCCAAAGGCTTTCGAGCTCCGCCACAAACGACGAGCACCGCTTCGACACGATCGGCGATCGCTTGACCCGCGCTGGAATTCGCCTCGAATGATCCATGCCGACGAGGGATTGGGCCGCGCGCGAAAGCCTTCCGGCACCGATCGAAAGCGACCGGCGCTATGGTTTACGCAAATTCGACTTGTCCCTCGCGAATCTGCGGTCCCGACCCAATTGCCGCCGTGTCCGAGATTTTTTGCCCTTGGGGGCGGCAGAGAGAAAGAAATTGCATGGACATTGATAGACGCGCGGCACTGACTGCATTGGCGGTTTCCGCCGCAACCGCAACGACGTCTGCCCTCGCTACCATTGGTTCGACGACGATGGCGGGGACCGGCATACGCGTCGATCCTTCTCAGCCGGCGCCAGTCCGCTCACCGTTGGTGCGCCCTGATGCCGAGCAGTGGGACATGAAGTCAAAATTCACTGGCCGGGTCTACCGCATCCTTGTGGCCAAGCCGCCGGCTGCGGCGCCGAGGCCTCCGGGAGGGTATCCGGTGATTTATCTGAACGATGCTGACTTCGATTTTCACACCGCCGCCGACGCGCTGATGGTGCAAAGCATCGCTTTGGAAGTGAAGCCCGCTTATGTCGTCGGCGTCGGCTACGGCAAAGGTTGGGAGACGGCCTCGCGCACACGCATGGCCGACTTGCTTCCTTCCCCTCCTGATCCCGCCACCCTTGCCGCCTTCGAGACCTCACCATTGACCAAGGGCGCGACCTACGCCCAAGCCGACCTCTTCCATCAATTTCTTACCGAAGAACTGCGACCGCAGATCGAAGCAGCTTACCCGGTCGACCGCCATGACTCCATCTTATGGGGCCATTCCTTTGGCGGCCTCTTCGCGCTGCACATCCTGTTCAACTATCCCGAGGCTTATCGGACCTATCTGGTCAACAGCCCATCGATCAATTGGAACAATGGCTCGATTCTGAAGGACGAGGTCAATCTCGTGGCACAGCTCGCGGCTGGCAAGGTCGCGCCGCGCGTCTTGTTGACGGCGGGGGAGTTCGAGGAGAAGCTGGCCGACCATGTAACGATACCCTCAGGCGCGACGCGTGAGCAAATGCAGGCGATGCTGACCGCCTTCGGCATGATCACGCATGCGGTTGGCTTGGCCGACCGGCTGAAAGCCGCAAAGGCCCCCGCTGGAACTCAAGTCGAGGCTATCGTCTTCGACGGCGAAACGCACCTGAGCGTCATCCCTGGGGCAATCAGCCGCGGTCTTCGCTTTGCGCTGCCTGTCTGAGCGGAGTGCATCCAGCCTCGCCTTTCCCTTATTGAGAGATGGATTCGGGACGCAGTCGAGATATGAATAGCGAGTGCCTAGTTGCGCCGCGCAGCGGCTAGTTAACTGGCGAGGTGCAACGCCGCCGCAGTTCCGTCGGCGTGGCGCCGAAATGACGCTGCACGGCGACCGAGAAGCTGGACGCGCGATTATAGCCGACCGCATAGGCGATTTGTGAAATCGAGGCGTCTCGCTCGCTCAGCATCGCCAGCGCCTGCTGCATCCGCAGGTCCTGCGTATAATCGAATACCGACTGACCCAGGATCTGGCGGAAGCCGGCGCACAGCCCGCTGCGGCTCAGGCCGACCTCATGGGCGAGATTCTCCAGCGACGGGGGGGCAGCGAAATTCTCCGCGAGCAGGCGCTGGGCCTTCATCACGCCCCGCGCCGTCAGCATCGTGGCTTCGGCGGAACCGAAGCCTTCCGCATGTTCCAGCGCCTCGATCGCCTGGCACAATATCTCGACAGCTTTCGACTGGAGGAAGAGACGCCGGCGCAGTCCCTCCAGCGGGCAGGCGTGCACATCCTCCAGACAGCGCAGCAAGGCGGCCCTCAAGGGGAGACTCCGCGCGAGCGTGCGTTGCAATCCGCCCTCCAGGAAGAGCTGGAGAATATCGGGCAGTTCGTGTTCACCGCCCGCATAGAGAGTCTTGAGGGCCTCGCGATGGATGGACAGGCCAATGTACCGGTTACAGCCGGCAAAGGTCGCTTCGACCGCCGCTTCGCCGGCAGGTGTGATGAAGATCGACGTATTTGCTGCTTCCAGGCTCAGGATGTCGCCTTCCGGGAAGACATATTCGCTATCGCCATTGCTGGCCACATGCACCTGCAGCGAATCCGAATAGGACATGTAGAGCGATAGGGGTGCGGCGAGGTTCACATCGCCGAACACGATGAAGAAGCCGTCCGACAAACCGCAAAACTCATATTGCCCAGCTCCATAATGTCCGATCGACTGCAGTCGATAATGGCGGTTGTCGCTGAGCGGCATGAAAGCTTCGACCAAATCGCGCCGTTCATCCGACTGGTGGATGACCTGATCCTCCAGCGTGTAAGGCATGACCAACGTCGCGGCATCCTTGGCCGGAGCCGGGTAGCGTCGACCCGGCACCGGGCGCGAAAGGGATTGCGACTGAGGGTGGGAGCATGTCGTCATATCGGAATGCTGCGCATGGCCGCCGTCTTCCGTCAAGGCGGCGGCAGGGCGCCCCGCTCGCGGATGCCCGGCTGTTGGAGGCAGTGCCATGTTCCTTCTCGCGCTCGTCACCTTCACCCTGAAGCCCTCCGATCGATCAAGCGGCCGAGCGATTCCGGCAACATGTCCGAACGCAATTTGGCGATGTTCGAAAGCGGTTTGGCGACATTCGAAAGCGCCGTCGTCTAGCACCTGAGGTCCGGGAAGCTTCGGCGGCACGACGGAGGCGCCGGGGTGGGGGACGTGGGGATAGGCTCGGTAGCTGTCTGCATGGCCGATTTCACGGGGTTTGCCGCAGCGATACTCCGTGACCAGCCGAAGGAGCGGATCCCATCCTCAATACCGCCATGAAAGGACAATAGACGCATCATGACTGCGCAGATCACCTTGGAGATACAGGCCGAAGCGAGCGGACATGTCACCGCACGGCGGGAGCAAGTCTGGGAAGCGGTGGCGGATCTGGTCCACAGGCCGAACCTGACATCCTGCGAGATCCTCTCGGGCGCATGGCCCGCGGAAACCGCGCGTGCGCGCGTCGCGATGAACAGGGACACCTTCGAGATGGCCCGCACCGAAACCGTCATAAGATGCGTTCCCGAGAAGCAATTGCTGGTGAAAATCGAGGCGCCGGAATGGGGATCGACCGCATGGCTCGATCACCGGATCGAGGGCGATGGCGATGGATGCCGTCTCACCATAAGCGCGATCGCTGTCGCGGTCTTTCCGGAGGGTGCTGGACCGGCATCGAGAGAGGAATATGCGGCGATGACTCTGAAGGGGCTGGAGGACGCGGTGGCGGAATATCGGAAGCGCATCGAAGCGAAGCGGATGTGAGCAAGACGGCGCGGGAGGAAGCCATGAAAAGCCTGACAGCGGCCGACGGAACAGAGATCTGGTTCGCCACCCATGGCGATCCGCTCCGTCCGGCGCTATTTCTGGGGCCGCATTTCTACGCCTCCTTCGGGCGCACGGACGGGGACGATACGGATAAGTGGATCGATGGATTGAAGGAGGATTTCTTCCTGATCGTCGCCGACTATCCGCGCGGGTTCGGACGTACCGGCAATCCCCTCGGGATGGATTTCACGCCCGGCATCGCGGCCGCCGAATATGAGCGCATAGCCGAGGCGGCCGGCGTCGAGCGCTTTGGCTGGGTCGGCTACAGCTATGGCGGCGCGATCGGCGTTCAGGTGGCGTGCCGAAGCGATCGCGTGTCGGCGCTCGCAGTCGGAGGATTTCCGCCACTCGACGCGCCCTACCAGGACATGGTCGATATCACGACCAGGATGGCGACGGCCATGGAGGCCGCGGGGGGCGTGGATCCAAAGCTGCTCTGGTCCTCCGTCGGTTTCTACTCACCACTCCCGCAATGGCCGGAGGACGAGGAGATGGCGAAACTTGAGATACCGCGCATGGCGTTCATGGGGACGGAGGATATCGGCGTTCCGCTCCACGGCGTGGACCTCCCCCTTGCAGCCATATTGCGCGAGGCCGAACCGGCGATGAAGAGGATGGGCTGGCAGGTCGCGTGGCTCGAAGGCCAGGATCATGTCACCACGATAGAGGCGGCAGTGTCGCTGCCGGCGGTGCGCGACTTCTTCCGCAAATCGCTGCTGTCCAACTGAACGGGCGACCTGTTCATCTTCTGGAAATCCGGGAGATGGTGTTTCCGTCACAGCGAAGTGACGCGGAAAGGAAGCCAAGCAGCGGCACTCGCTCGGCTTAGGCGTCCGCGCAGGATGGTGGGAGAGCGAATTGAAGACCGTATCCAGTTTCCTGCGAGGTTTGATCTCGTTGGTAGCCTTGCCGGGGCTCTTCCTCCTTGCGGGACTGGCATTGCCTGCCTCCGCCCAGCCGGCCGATCCGGCGCCATCGCCGGCCGCGCAGCCTCCCGCCGGGGTCTCCGAGCAGGTCGTGAAGCTTGGCAGCGGCGAATGGCAGGTGACGGGGGCACTGACCATGCCTGCGGGAACGGGCCCTTTCCCCGCGATCGTCCTCGTCCACGGCTCCGGTCCGGGCACGCTCGACATGAATGTCGGCGGAAGCACTATCTTTCGCGATCTGGCCTGGGGGCTCGCCGCGCGGGGCATCGCGGTGGTGCGCTATACGAAGCGAACGACCGAGCATCGCGATCATTTCAAATCCCTCCGCAAGCCGCCTACGCTCGAGGAGGAATTCATCGAGGATGCTTCGAGCGCCGCGATGCTTCTGAAGAACACGCCGCGCGTCGATCCCGACCGCGTCTATGTGTTCGGCAACAGCCAGGGCGGAATGGTGGCGGCCACCATCGCCAACAGGAACGGACTTGCCGGGGCGGTGGTCATGGCCAGTTCGCCAAGGCCGATCGGCGACATATTGATCCAGCAGGCGGATTACGTGACGGGCATTGCGACGGATCCGGAGCAGAAGAAGCGTGCCGCTGAAATCCGCCGCAACGGTGAGCGGATCAATGCTCTCACCGCGGCCGATGATGCCGACGAGATCATCCACGGCAGTCCCGTCTGGTATTGGCGGGATATGGCGGCGATCGATCCGATCGGACAAATGAAGCGGCTGACCGACCGGGGAGGCCGCGCGCTGATCATGCATGGCGACCGCGATTATCTGATAACCGCCGAGGATTGGGCCGCCTGGAAAGAAGCGCTGGAGGGACGGCGGGGTGTGACTTTGAAGGCCTATCCCCGGCTCAACCACATCATGCAGGAAGGCGAGGGGAGAATGACGCCCGACGAATATGAATGGACGCGGCCCGTTTCCTCCCAATTCATCGACGACATCGCCGGATGGCTGCAGGCGGGCAACGGGCCGTAGCGGCGTCGTCACGACGCGACCCGTATCACCGTTCGCACAGGCAGGCCGCCCGGCGCGAATGGACAAATCCTTCTCTTGTCACCATTGTCGCTCTGGTCGAGCGTCGTACCGGCGCCATTCCATCGCGAAGGGGGAGAGAATGATTGTTCCGGTGCCGCGGCCGCTTGCCGCTTGCGATGCTGCCCGATGAGCCAGGACTTCATCGCCCTCGTCAACACGGTCTTCGTACCGGTCGGGCTGATGCTGATCATGTTCAGCCTGGGCCTGACGCTCGCCTTGCGTGATTTCAAGCTGGTGCTGCTGAATGGCCGGACGGTTGCCGCCGGGCTTGGCGGCCAGATGGTGATGATGCCCTTGCTCGGCCTTGCCGTCGGGAGCCTGTTCGGGCTCGGCCCGGAGCTTGCGCTCGGCCTGTTCATCATCTCGATCTGTCCGGCGGGCACGACCTCCAACGCCTTGACCTTCGTCGGCGGCGGCAATGTCGCGCTGGCGGTGGTGCTGACGGCCGTGACGTCCATCCTCACCGTCTTCACCATACCATTGCTGCTGAGCTGGGCCTTGCCTTTCTTCCTGGCAGGGGGCGGCGGCAAGGTGCCCGAACTCTCCATCCTCGACACGATGAAGCAGCTCTTCACGATCACGGTGCTGCCGATTGCCGTCGGCATGATCGTCCATCGCTTCGCGCCCGAAGCATCGGCGAAGATGGCGCGCTGGCTGCGGCCGACGTCGCTTGTGGTGCTGCTCGGCGTCATTGCCTTCTCGGTCGCCGTCAGTCTCGACATGGTGCTGCTCAACCTGGTCGCCGCGGGCCCTGCGGTCTGGACCCTGAATGTCGTGGCAATGGGTTGCGGGCTGTTGATCGCCAAGGCGATTGGCGCCCGCAGCCGGGACGCGATGACCCTCGCCATCGAGGTCGGCGTCCAGAATGCGACCATGGCCATCTTCCTCACGTTGACGGTGCTCGGCAATCTGGAACTGGCGGTCACGCAGAACATCTATGGCGTGCTGATGATCCTCAACGCCTTCCTGCTGATCCGCTGGTTCAGCCGGCGGATCGCAGCCGAAAGGGCGTCGGAGGCGTGAAGCGGGTTTGATCTTCGGCGCTTGCGACCATGGGTCCTTCCGCAGAAAAGGGTCAGGTGTCCGCCGGATTCGGCGGCGAACGAAGTTCAGAGCGGCAATGATAGTGGGAGCGGATCGAGATGATGGGCAAGAGCGGATTTAGGACGATATTAGCGGCGACGGTCGCGGCGGTGGCGATCGGGTTCGCTTCGCCCGGCACGGCCACGCTGGCGCAGCCGGCGGCGTCCAGCGTGGCGCAGGCGGCCGATGTCGTCGTCCGGGGCGGCACCATCTATGACGGCAGCGGCGGTGCGCCCTATCGGGGCGACGTCGTGATCAGGGGCGACAAGATCATAGAAGTGGTCAAGGGCCGGTTCCCGGGCCGCGGCGCGCGCGAGATCGACGCCACCGGCCTCGCCGTCGCGCCGGGCTTCATCAACATGCTGAGCTGGGCGACCGAAAGCCTGATCGTCGACGGCCGCGCCATGTCCGACATCAAGCAGGGGGTGACCCTGGAAGTGTTCGGCGAGGGTTCGTCGATGGGGCCGATGTCCCCGGAGATGAAGCGTCTGGCGGTCCAGCGGCAGGGCGACATCAAATATCCGATCGAATGGACCAGCTTCGGAGAATATCTCGATTATCTCGTCAAGAAGGGGGTGTCGCCAAATGTCGCCTCCTTCATCGGCACGGCCACCATCCGCCAGCATGAATTGGGCGAGGGCGATGTCGATCCCGATACGGCCCAGCTGCAACGGATGCGGGCCCTGGTCCGTCAGGGGATGGAGGAAGGCGCGATGGGCGTCGGATCCTCGCTCATCTATGCGCCAGGCACGTATGCCGAAACGCCCGAACTCATCGCGCTCGCGACGGAATCCGCAAAATGCGGCGGCATGTATATCAGTCACATGCGATCGGAGGGCACCAAGCTGGTCGAGGCGGTCGACGAGCTGATCGAGATCAGCCGGGCGAGTGGCGGGCCGGCCGAAATCTACCACCTGAAGCAAGGCGGCCGCGACAATTGGCACAAGCTCGATGCGGTGATCGAACGGGTCGAGGCGGCACGGGCAAAGGGCCAGCGCATCACCGCCGACATGTACACCTATATTGCCGGGTCGACCGGTCTCGATGCGGCGATGCCGACCTGGGTCCAGGCGGGCGGCTACGAAGCATGGGCCAAACGTCTCCAGGATCCCGCGACGCGTGCGAAGGTCATGGCGGAAATGAAGACCCCCGGCGACGGCTGGGAGAATCTGGCTTATGCCGCCGGAGGTCCGGACAAGGTGTTGCTGGTCGGCTTCAAGAATGACGACCTCAAGAAATATACCGGCAAGGCCCTTGCCGAGGTCGCCAGGATCCGCGGCAAGACCCCTGAAGAGACGGCGATGGATCTTGTCATCGAAGACGGCAGCCGCGTCCAGGTCGTCTATTTCATGATGAGCGAGGACAATGTGAAGCGGCAGATCAAGCTGCCCTGGGTGTCGTTCGATTCCGACGCCGAGGCGCCCGCGGCCGAAGGCGTGTTCCTGAAATCCATGACCCATCCGCGCGCTTATGGCAATTTCGCCCGTCTGCTCGGAAAATATGTCCGCGACGAAAAGGTGATCAGCCTGCCCGAGGCGATCCGCAAGCTCACCAGCCTGCCGGCCGAAAATCTTTCCCTGCGCCAACGCGGCAGCCTGAAGCCCGGTTATTTCGCGGACCTCGCCATCTTCGATCCGGCCAAGATCCAGGATCACGCCACCTTCGAAAAGCCGCATCAATATGCGACGGGCATGCGCTTCGTCCTGGTCAACGGCGTCGAGGTGCTGCGCGATGGCGAAGCCACCGATGCGCGGCCGGGCCAGGTGGTGCGCGGACCGGGCTGGACCGGCTGGCCGGACGGCGGCGCCTGCAAGGAATAGGGGCGGCAGGGGAAACTGCGTTCCACTGTCCTGAACCAGAAGTGCGTTCGATTCTGTTATTGTCTGGCCTATTCATGGACCAGAAGGCGCGATCGAAGCGAGCATATCGTCGGCGGATTTGGTCCAACGGAGCTTTTGGTAATGTTCCCCCGCTGGCTCGTGTTTGCTCAAGCCTGAATGGTTCTCGCTGCTACCCAGGAACTGGCCCAGCCGGGGCCTCTGCCAAGACGCTCGGCGACCTGGCTGGCTTCGATCGCTTCGCCGAAAAAATAGCCCTGTCCCAATGGGCAACCTTCGCGGGCGAGCAGGCACATCTGGTCTTCCGTCTCGACACCTTCGGCGACCGCCTCGATCTTCAGGCTGGCTGCCAGATGTATGACAGCGGAAACGATTGCCATCATTTCAGAATTGTCGATCATGCCTCGTACGAAGGAGCGGTCGATCTTCACCACGTCAACGGGAAAATCGCGCAAATGCGAAAGCGATGAATAGCCGGTTCCGAAATCGTCCAGGGCAATTTTCACACCGAACTCATGCAGTTTCTGCAGCGCGCGTTCGACGAATGTCGATCCGCTCTCCACAAACACGTTCTCGGTCACTTCCAGCTCGATCAGATGGGGCGGGACATTCAGCGCCCGCATGCGATCGATCATTCGTTCGGAGAAATCGTCGCGAAGGAACTCGACTGGCGCAGCATTGATCGAGACTCGGCCAAAGGCGACATCCTTGGTCAACCACGCTTTCACGTCCGCAAACACCTTCTGTTGTATGCGCTCGCTGATCTTGGAAGCCAGTTCGTAATCCTTGAATGCTTCCGCTACGCTTCCAGGAAGCTGGATGCCACGACTTGAATGGTGCCAGCGCAGGAGCGCCTCAAATCCGGCGATTTGCCCGGTCCGCAGATCGACCTTGGGCTGGTAGTAAGGTTCTATGGTTCGATCCATGATCGAAGCTCGCGCCAGACTGAGTTGTGACGAGACGATTTGGGTGCGAGCGCGCATGGAGGGTTCGAACATCCTAGTGCCGCCGCGCCCGCTTCCCTTGAGCGCGTAGAGCGCGATATCCGCATTTTCGAACAGCTCATTCGCGCTCATTGCGTCCTTTGGATAGACAGCTCCGCCCAAACTGGCACTGATGCCCAGAGCCCGCCCGCCGAATTCGACCGGTTCCTGTAGCCGCGACAGTATCGCGGCGCCGGCGCCGGCAAGGTCTATCCGGTCGTCTGGACCCTCGATGAGGACTGCGAATTCGTCCCCGCCCAGCCGGGCGATCAGATCGTTGACGCGGGAGCATTGCTTCAACCGCTCACCGAATATTCTGAGCAGATGATCGCCTGCCGTGTGACCCAGCGTATCATTGACGTGTTTGAAGTGATCCAGATCGATCAGCAGCAACCCGATCGACCCGCCCGAATTCATGGCTCTGAGCGTTGCGGCCTGCAAATGGTTCTGGAATGCGCGCCGGTTCGGCAGGCCGGTCAGCTCATCATGTTCGCTGGCCCATTTGAGCTTGGCGGAAGCCTCGCGCTGGAAAGTGGTGTCACGCGATACCGACAATATTCCGGTTATGCTGCCGTCTTCGTCGCACATGGGGCTGACGACCACGTCCCACCACCGCAGCGACTGCTCGCTGTCTTGAGAATATGCGCTGAACCTCGAGACCCTACCATTGCGCGCCTTTGCCAACGCGTCTTTGGCTTTCTCTCGGCTGCTGTCGGGCCAATTGGCGAGCCACGCCTTGCCGCGGATCTGATCGAGCGATCGGACATCCGTGGCAGCCAATGAAGAGGAGTTTGCGATCACAATATTGCCGTCCAGGTCGAGAATTTCGATGGAATCGGCGCTCGCCTCCAGCACGCTGCGATAAAGCAGCTCGCTCTTCCGCAGTGCGATAGCGTTTGCCTTGTTGTCGGTGATGTCGCGGGAGACGCCGATCACGCCCACGGTTTGGCCCCGTTCCACCCAGGGCACTTTGACCGTTTCAAAAAAGCGCTCCCGACCCCCGACAGGAATGATTTCCTCGACGGTCTTTGGAGCCCCCGAGCGGATCACTTCCTCGTCCACCGACTCGTATATGTCGGTGAATTTGGCCGGGAAACGATCGATGGTCCGGATGCCCAGGAGGTCACCGCAGGAATCGGTCAGAGCCTTGTTGGTTAGCACGAACCGGCCTTCGCAATCTTTTGCGAAGATGAGGTCCTGAACGCTGTCGACCACCGTCTGCAGCAGATCGGATTGATTTCCCAGCGCTTCTTCAGCCGACTTGCGTGCGGAGATGTCCTGGGCGACTACGATGCAGCTCGGCGGCCTTCCATCATCCGTGCGCAAGAAGGACACACTGACTTCACACCACACTATGGAGCCGTCCCCGCGCACGTATCGCTTCTCGATCTGAAAGGATTCGCCTGCTGCCTTTTTTGCGCGGTGGAGCGGCACGTTCCATGATAGATCTTCGGGGTGCGTGAAGTCAGTGAAATCCAACCCGCGCAGTTCGTCCGCTGAACGTCCCAATATCTCGCAGAACCTGCGGTTGACCATCAACATATGGCCGTCAGGAGCACAGTGCATGATGCCCACCATGGCCTGACCGAACACACTCGAAAGGTGAGCTTCGCGGTCCCGCAATGCCCGAATCGCAGCATTGCGTTCCGTGTTGTCCTCGACCGCCCCCACCAGCCTTGTTGCGGAGCCCTCCTCGTCCCGCGCGAGGAATGCCCGGATGATCACGTCCGCATATCGCCCATCCTTGCTGGCAAGGCGGCAGTCACATACGAGATGGTTGCCATCGCCCGAGATCGCTTGTCGGATGTCGCTGCGCAGCCTGTCCCGGTCGTCCGGATGGACCAAAGCCATGAACATTTCGATGTCGCCGCCCAGGTCATTGCGGGCGTAGCCAAGAAATGTGTCATAGGAATCCTGGAACTGCAGTCTTCCCGACCCAATGTCCCAGTCGAAAATCAGATCTCGGGTCGCCTTGGCGGCGAGGCGGAGCCTTTCCTCGGCCGCGGTCAGTGCGGCGAGCTGCTTCCGTCTTTCGTTTATGTTGCGGAACCAGACCCCTAGCCCACCGCTGCTAATGGGCGAGGCGTGCACCTCGTACCAAGCGCATAGCGGCTCGAAAAAACATTCGAAGCTGACTTCCTCGGCCAACTCCCTGGCGCGGCGATAATTCTCCTCGAAAGCACTCCCCACGGTCTCGGGAAAGGCATCCCAGATGATCTCGCCCATCAGGTTCCGACCGTCCGGCGTGATCTCCAGGCTTGCCCGGCGATTGAGGTACGTAAAGCGCCAATTCTCGTCGAGAATGAAGACACAGTCGCTCGTGCATTCGAGGAAGTCGTGGACCGATCCCGAAAGATCCAGAGACTCCGACAGCGAGCCCCAATCTGTGTTCTGGTACAAAGGGAAGAGGCTCCTGGCGCAGGACGTTCACGAACCGGTGATCGGTGCAATTCCCTACGCATTTGAAAGTTAAGGCTTAGTTGCGGGCAGATTTGCTCGGACCATTGAAGCGTGCCGATTTGTGGGCGGCTCCCATTCCTGAGGGGTGGATCGCCAGGATCTTCACCCGGCGGTCGTTTCGATCGCAGGGAAGATCGGGTGGTGCTGCGCAGACGCTGGAGGGGTGAGCCAGGCAAGGCTAGGCGACGTGGTGCTCAGGATCGAGGTGCGACATGTGTCCGGGGGCTCGTTACACAGCTAGTACGATTCTTCGTCCTCGACCGCGCGGCCCAGCCTCAGGCCGACAAGGGTGAGGGCGCTGGCGGCGGCAATGTAGGCGCCGATCATGAGCGGTGCGCCTTCATGGGCGAGCATGGCGCTGAAGGCGAGGGGGGCGACGGCGCCGCCGAAGATGCCCGCGAGGGTGTAGGCGAGCGAGCTGCCGGTGTAGCGCAGGCGCGCCGGGAACTGCTCGGCGATGAAGGCGGCTTGCGGACCGTACATCAAGGCGTGGAAGACGAGGCCTCCTACGATGCCAAGCAGGAGCGCTGACCCGTCGCGCGCAAGAACCAGGAAGCCAATGGTCCAGGCCGCGCCGCAAACCGCGCCCACCGCATAGAGAGATCTTCGTCCGACCCGATCGGACAGCCAGCCCGAAAAGGGGATCAGGGGAATTTGCACCGCGGATCCGATGAGGACGGCGGTGACCGCGGCAGCGCGGGATGCGCCGAGATATTGTGTCGCGTAGGTGAGTATGAAGATCGCGAACATCGAATAGAGCACGTCGGGGCCGATCCGGCTCAGCATTGCCGAGGCCAATGCGTGTCGATGGTCGGAAAAGATCTCCGTAACCGGCGCCGCCGGAGGGGCGCCGGCTTCCGCCAATTTCCGGAAAACCGGCGTCTCTTCCAGTCTGTTGCGGATCCAGAGGCCGAAGCCGATCAGCAAGGCCGAGAGAAGGAAGGCGATCCGCCATCCCCAGGCCAGAAACGCTTCTTCCGACAACGAGATGGTGAGTATCGCCAGAACGCCATTGGCGAGCAGGGTCCCCAGCGGAGGCCCGACTTGGGCGGCGGACGCCCAGAAGCCGCGCTGGCCGCTGCGCCCGAACTCGCTCGACAGCAACACCGCGCCGCCCCATTCGCCGCCGACGCCCACGCCTTGGGCGAAGCGCAGCAGGACCAGCAAAGCGGGCGCCACGGCGCCGATCTGCCCATAGGTGGGCAGCAGGCCGATGAGGAAGGTGGCGATGCCGACGAGAAGCAGAGTGGCGACCAGCACCTTCTTGCGGCCGATGACGTCGCCCAGACGGCCGAAGAAAATCCCGCCGATCGGCCTGGCGAGATAGCCGACGGCATAGGTTCCGAAGGCTTGAAGCGTGCCGGTCAGCGGATCCTGCGCGTCGAAGAAAAGTTGGCCGAAGATGAGCGCCGCGGCGCTGCTGTAGACCGCGAAGTCATAATATTCGAGCGCGGTGCCGGAGAGGCTCGCGACATAGGCGCGGCGGCGGTCGCTTCGCAAAGGCATGAGGGGGACTCCAGTGGAAGTCGGATCATGCCATCCGGCAACGTGAACCGCCAGAGAAGAGGCGCCCTCTAGACTCCGTCGACCCTATGCAAGCGCAGCGGCTTGCTATTCTCGCGCGCGATCACGCCCTTGGATTCCAGATCCAACTGAACGCACTTCAGCCACCACCCCGCCTTGTCGCCGCCTGGGAACAAAATATCCGGAAGGTGCGGGAGCAAATGCTCCTTCGCCTCCGCGACCGTCAGGCCGGGCGCCGAGCGCGGCAGCACCGCCAGCAGTGCATCGCGCATGGCATGGTATTTCCGCGCATCCACCCGCGTCACATGGTTCGGGCTGACGATATTGTGGACCTCGACCTTGTCGGCCGCGATGCTTGTCGATGCGGGGGCGGTCATGCCGCCACCGGCTCGGCCGCGAAGGATTCGAGCTGCGCCTGGATCGCGCGCTGGAAGGCTGGACGCGCGACGCAGCGGTCGCGATAGGCTACCAGGGCCGGGAATTCCGCCATCAGATCCTTGTCGTCAATCTCCCGCAGCACCGTTCCCATGATGATGTCCGCAGCGGTGAATTCGCCTTCGAGATAATCCTTGTCGCCGAGCCAGTCCGACAAGGCGGTCAGCCGGCCGCGCAGAGTGTCGATCACTTGTGGCCGCCGCTCGACCGTCCAGGCCTCGCCCTTGTTGAACAGGTCGATATTGACGAGATCGAAGACGAAAGGTTCCACGCTGTTCAGCGCGGCCGTCACCCAGGTGAGGACGCGCGCCTGACCTGCGGGATCGCGCGGCATCAGCCGTTCGGAACGCTGGCCGATACGGAAGACCGTGGCGCCGCTTTCGAACATCTGTACCTCGTTGTCTCGATAGGCGGGAACCTGGCCGAAGGGCTGCTCCCGGCGATAATCCTCGCTCTTGGCGGTCTCGAACCCGATCAGCCGCTGGCGATAGGAAAGCCCGGCTTCCTCGCAGGCCCAGCGCGGGCGCAGATCGCGGACGAAGCCGCGCGCGAATTCCGGCACCCAGGCGAAGCTGGTGATCTCGATTTCGGCCTGGTTGTCGATGGGCATGCGAATCTCCTTCTGGCTTGACAAGAACAGTTGATATCAACATATATCGACCATGTCAAAACGTCCTGCCGTTACAACCAAAGAGACGCATTTCGTCCGCGATCATTGCCTTTGCCTCGCGGCCCAGCGTGCGGCGCGGGCGCTGTCCCGGCGGTTCGACGAGGCCTTTCGGCCGTTCGGCATCACCAGCGGCCAATTCTCCCTGCTGAATGCGCTGAACCGGCTGGAGCCTCCGCCATTGGGCGCGGTGGCGCGCCTGCTTGCCATGGACCGCACGACGTTGACCGCCAATCTGAAGCCGCTGGAGCGCCGCGGCCTGGTCGCCCCCGTCGCCGATCCCCGGGACCGGCGGGTGCGGCGCCTCGCGCTCACGCCGACGGGCCGGGAAGTGCTTGCCGAGGCGCTGCCGGTGTGGCGGACCGTGCATGCGGAAATCGACCTGTCGGTTCCGAATGCGGAGGATGGTGGCCGCACGCTTCGCGAAGGGCTGGCTGCCTTGCTTTAGAATGGGGATCCGGCCGATCCTGCCGTGTCGGTCACTGATCCAATATGTCGCGCACCTTGGCGCCGAAAGCGGCGACGCCGAAAGGCTTGGTGATCACTTCCATGCCGGGCTCGAGCAGGCCATTGCCGATCGCGGCATTTTCCGCGTAGCCGGTGATGAAAAGCACCTTGAGGCCGGGACGGATGACCCGAAGGGCGTCGGCGACCTGCCGTCCGTTGAGGCCGCCGGGGAGGCCGACGTCGGTGATCAGGAGATCGACGCGGCGAGCAGCCTTGAAGACCTCTATCCCCCGGGGACCGTCGGCGGCCTCGATGACCGCATAGCCGGCTTCGCGCAGGACCTCGACCACCAGGGTCCGTACGGCCTGATCGTCGTCGATGACCATGATGGTTTCGCCATGTCCGGCTTCCACCGTGCCTGCCTCTCCGGCGGCCTCGGCGCCATCGTCCGCCTCACCGGTGAAGCGGGGAAGATAGAGGCACATCGTCGTGCCGCTGCCGACTTCGGAATAGATGCGCACCTGTCCGCCCGATTGCCGAACGAAGCCGTGGATCATCGACAGGCCGAGGCCGGTTCCCTGTCCGAGCGGCTTGGTGGTGAAGAAAGGGTCGAAGGCCCGCGCAATGACTTCCGGGGCCATGCCGGATCCGGTGTCGGTGACGCACAGCGAGACATATTGGCCGGGTGGAAGTTCCCGTTCCTTGGCGGCGCGAGTGTCCAGCCATTTGTTGGCGGTTTCGATCGTGATCCGGCCGCCATCCGACATCGCGTCTCGGGCATTGATCACCAGGTTGAGCAGGGCATTTTCGAGCTGGGAGGGATCGACAAGGGTCAGCCACAGGCCCCCCGCGCCGACCACTTCGACATGGACGGCGGGTCCAACCGTACGCCGGATCAGTTCCTCCATGCCGGCGATCAGCGCGTTCATGTCGATCGCCTTGGGATCGAGGGTCTGGCGTCGGGAAAAGGCGAGCAGCCGCTGGGTCAGCGCGGCGGCGCGCCGCGCCCCATCCTGGGCATTGCCGATATAGCGATCGAGCCCGCTGGTCTTGCCTTGGCCGAGCCGCAGTTCCAGCAGCTCCAGATTGCCCGATATGCCTGCCAGCAGATTGTTGAAATCATGGGCGAGGCCGCCCGTCAGCTGGCCGACTGCTTCCATCTTCTGCGATTGCCGCAACGCCGCCTGCGCGACCAGCAGCTCCTCTTCCCGGGCCTTATACTCTGTCAGATCGCGGCCGACGGCGATGAACTGGACGCCGCCCGGTTCCGGCGACACCGTCCAGTCGATCGGAGTCCAGACGCCGCTGGCAGCCAGGATACGGTTTTCGAACCGGGTCGGCTGTCCGGTGCGTTTCATTTCGTCGAGCAGCCCGATCACATGTTCGTGATTGTCCGGATGGATGATGTCGACATAGGCGTCGGTCAGAAGCTTCTGTTCGGACCAGCCGAGAACCTTGGTCCAGGCAGGATTCACGGCCAGCAGATTGCCGTTATAATCAGCCCTGGCCAGCAGATCTTCGGACAACGCCCACAACCGATCGCGTTCTGCCTCCGCGGCGACTTCCTCGGTGATGTCGCGTCCGCTGCAATAGACCATCCCGTCTTCCGGGATGCCGACCCAGGATATCCAGCGATAGCTGCCGTCCTTGCAGCGATAGCGGTTCGGAAAGCGTATCGCCGGCTGGCCGCGCTGGGTCAGGTTGAAGCCGGTGCGGGTGCGTTCGACATCGTCCGGGTGGAGGAGGTCGAAGATCGACATGCTCGCTACCTCCGTCTCGCTCCAGCCCAGCACGGATTGCCATGCCGGGTTCGAGGTCTCGAAATAGCCTTGGGGGTTGAGCGCGCCGAGCAGGTCCGGGCTGACCTGCCAGGTGAGGCCCCGCGCCTGCGTCCGCTCGATCACCTGACGTTCCAGATCGGCATTGAGCTGACGCAACGCCTCTTCGCTGCGGACGTGGTCGGTCACGTCATGGCCTTCGGCAAAGATGCCGGTGATCGTGCCGTCCGCCTCCGTTATCGGCTGGTAGACGAGGTTCAGATAGCGCTTTTCGAGCGGGCATCCTGGCGCCCGCTGAAGGTCGACTTCCAGATTCTGGCCGACGAAGGCCTGTCCGGTCCGATAGACTTCGTCGAGACGGTCGAAATATCCCTGGCCCTCGACCTCCGGCAGGGCGACGCGGGCGGGAAGCCCGGCCAGGTCGCGATGTCCGACCAACTGGAGATAGGCCTCGTTCATGAATTCGAAGACATGGTCCGGCCCCCGCAATATGCACATGAAGCCGGGCGCGCGCTGGAACAGGGTACGGAGCCGGTCCCGTTCGGCCGTCCGCGCCTCGATCTCCGTTTCCAGCCGCAGATTTGCCTCACGAAGGGCTTCCGCCGCCTCCTCCCGCAGGCGGGCCGCTTCCGCCAGCGCCGCAGCACGCCGGCGCGCCGTATCATAAGCCTCGGCGCTGGCCAGGCCCGATGTTACCTGTCCCGCCAGGAGCTCCAGATATCCCCGATAGGCGCCGTCCGGGAGCAGATGCGGATTGAGGCCGACGACGATCGCGCCATGGGCGACTTCGCCGCCCTGGCCCTGAAGCGACAGGATGACCGCGCGCTCCGGCGGGCGCTGCCAGGGGCCGCGGGGCAACTCCGCAAGGTCCGCGAGGTCGATCGTGGCACCGGCGCTCGCGAGCGGCCAATGTGCAGCGTCGGTGAGGTCGATCGTATGGGAAAAGGCGGGATGCGAGCCTTCGAAGCCGGTTTTGCCCACCAGGTGCGCGACATCGCCTTCGAACAGGTAGATCAGGCTGAACGGAACGTCGCGCGCGTTGCCGGCAAGGGCGGTCTGGGCGGCTGCGAAGACCTCCTGGGGTGCTTCCGCCGTCGCCAGTTCGGTGGCGAGGATCCGAAGCGAATCGAGCCTTCGGCCGGTGATGATGCGATCCGTTTCCTCGACGACGGCGCAAAGCAGGCCGCCGACGCGGCCGCTATCGTCGAAGACCGGGCTGTAGGAGAATGTGTGGTAGGTTTCTTCCGGATAGCCGTTGCGTTCCAGCAGGAGCAGCAAGGCTTCGCTCCATGTGGATTCGCCTTCCTCAAAGACCTGGCGGACCAGCGGGCCGACCTCCGACCAGATCTCGGCCCATAGCAAATGGGTCTTCTGCGCCAGCGACGCCGGATGTTTGTTGCCGAGCGTCGGACGATAGGCATCGTTGTAGAGGAAGGCGACATCCTCGCCCCATCCCAGCCACATGTCGAAACGGCTGGTCAGCAGGATACGCACCGCGACCTTGAGCGATTGGGACCATGTCTCGACCGGGCCCAGCGAGGTCCGGGACCAATCCTTGGCCCGCATCAGCGATGCCATTTCCCCGTCGCCGACGAACAATTCCGAATTCGAATAAGCAGGATTCATCATCATCGTCTCAACCGGCCGGAAACTCGCGGATAATCGCGAACCTCTTGATCATCCAGCGGAAATGAGACGGCCGAGTTCGGCCCGCTGATATTCTTCCGGGGGTCATCGGTCTTTCAATTGATGCCGCCACCGCAAGTTCCGCCTTGTCGCCGGCTCCAATTCCGCCGAGGCTCAAGGGGATCCGGACCAGACCGGGCAACCTTTTTCAGGTCCCGGCCATTAAGGTCGTGGGCAAGGAGATTTTTTCGATGAGCAGGCACAAGATCGCGATCATCGTGGGCAGCCTCCGCAAGGAGAGCATCAACCGCAAGGTGGCGCGATCGATCTGCGCCTTCGCGTCGGACAAGCTGGACTGCGAGATCGTCGGGATCGGGCAATTGCCGCTCTACAACCAGGATCAGGACGCCGACCCGCCGGCGGAATATGCGGCGTTCCGGGAGAAGATCGCTGCGGCGGACGGCATATTATTCTGTACGCCCGAATATAATCGGGGCGTTCCGGGCGTGCTCAAGAATGCGGTCGACGTCGGTTCCCGCCCATATGGCCAGAGCGTCTGGGACAGGAAGCCCGCCGCCATCGTCAGCGCCTCGCCGGGCGGCATTGGCGGATTTGGCGCCAATCATCAATTGCGCCAGGCCTGCGTGTTCCTCAACATGCCCGTCATGCAGCAGCCGGAAGCCTATCTGGGCCGGGTCAACGAAGACAGTTTCGACGCCGACGGGTGCCTCAAGGAAGGGCCGTTGAAGGATCTTGTGCTGAGCCTGGCCGCCGCCTTCGCCGACTGGGTCGACCTGATCGTCCGCTCCCGCCGCCTCCTCGCCGAAGACAGCGCCCATGCCAAGCGCTAAGCCATTAAATCGGCATTAAATCGGGGACGCTATACTATTTTGCGAGAGCCGGATGGTTCGTTAATTAGTATAGTGTCCCCGCATTAAATCGGCGACGCTATACTATTTTGCGAGCGCGACTTGGCATTAATTAGTATAGTGTCCCTGAATATGGCGGCATCCGGCGGGACGTGGATGCCGCCAAGACCGCCTGCGCTAGAAAGTCGTATCCAGGCTCAATCCGATGGTCCTTGGCTGATAGATATTGGCCAGGAAGATGCCGGTACCTTGTCCGCCCATATAGGCGCGTTCGTCGGTAAGGTTCTTGGCGAAGATGCGAAATTGCCACCGGCCGGTCGAAATGGCGGCGTTGAGGTCGAGCATGACCGATGACCGCAAGCGCGTATTGTTGAGGGCGTCGCTTGCGAAATAAGTGTTCCTCGGTCCGATGAAGCGGAGGCCGCCGCCGGTGCGGATCATCCAGCCATTCGACAGAGGGAATTCCTTGTCGACCGTCACTGAACTCGTCCATTTGGAGACGGTGGGGAGCGGATCGCCATCGAGGGCGATGGGCGGGTCGCCAATGACGTCGGAACCGATGATATCCTCGGTCAGCTTCGCGTCCGTATAGGCCATGTTGAAACCCAGATTCAGCCCGCGAACGGGCGACAAGGCCGTGGTCAGCTCCACCCCCTGGCTCCGAGCCGTTCCGCCATTGCCGAAGTAATTCGCGGTGGCGCCGCGCCGGATGATCTGGATGTCATCCCAGTCGATGCGGAATATTGAAAGTTCCACCGAGGCCCTGCCGTCGAGCAGCCGCGATTTCAGTCCCGCTTCGTAATTGACCAGCCTGTCCGCGTCGAAGGATTGCGGTATGCCGGGCATCAGAAGATTGGGCCCGCCCGGTCGATAGCCGCTCGCCACCCGCACATAGAGCATCGTGTCGTCATTGAGATGATAACGGGAAGCGACACTGAACGTGCCGACGCTCTCGGCCGATTGTCCTTCCGCCACGTCATGGACGAAGCCGAACAGCAAGCCGTCCGTGGTCTGGCGATAATCCTGGTTGTTCCGCGCCCAGCGCCCGCCCACGGTGACGTCAAACGCGTCGGAGAATTTGTAGGTGAGATTGCCGAAGACGGCGAACTCCTCATAGGCCGAATTCACCTGCGCAAAGGCGAGATTTTCAAAGCCTGGGATGGGCGTATAGTCGAGACCGAACGCCGCGACTTGCTGGGTGAGCTTGGCTTTCTCGTCCGTATAAAAGGCGCCGATCATCCATTCGATGCGTGAGGCCGGATTGCTGTCCGAGACGAGCCGGACTTCCTGTGTGAACTTGTTCAGCGACACGGGATTTTGCAGCTCGACATATCCCGGGCCGACGCCAAAAAGGTCGAGCAAGGGCGCATAGCCTTCCGAAATGTCGCCAAGGGATCGGGTGCGCGTGCGGCTGTAGCTGGAGGCTGAAACCAAGTCGGCCCAGCCGAGGTCCCAGTTCAAGATGCCGGAATAGTAGGTCAGTTTCTGGTCGAAGGTGCGGGGCAGGCCATGGGCGGTGGTGAGATCGCCAAAAGCCGGCTTCAACGTCAGCGGATCCAAAGCGACATCGGCCGTATCGTCGGCCTCGATATGCTGCTTCATGAAAGCGAGCTTGATCGAGATATCGTGCGTCGGCTTCCACAGCAGGGCGATCCGTCCGCCGGTCTGGCGCACGCCATTCTCGTCCGCTTCGCCGGTGAAGGCATTGTCGATATAACCTGCGCTGTCCTGCCGGAAGAGGCTGCCGCGCACGGCCAGCTTTCCTTCGACAAGGGGGGCGTTCAGGCCGGCGCGCAGCCCCCAGCTCGGATCATCCGATCCCCTGATCATGGACAGGTCGCCGCCGACCCGCATCTCGAAGTCGCGAAGGTCCGGTGCCCGCGTCGTATATTTGAGCAGGCCACCCATCGTGCTGGCACCGTAGAGCGTGCCCTGGGGGCCGCGCAGCACTTCGATCTGGGCGACGTCGTAGGGAAACAGATCCAAGGCCAGCGACCCGCCGGAGGCGAAGGAGGAACTGGAGCCGAGCGGCGTATCATCGATATAGGTCCCGACCGTCGCGCTGTCCGACACGGCCGAAATGCCGCGCAGGTTGATCCGGTTCTTGCCTGGCGCGCCGCCGTTCAGGAGGTTGAGGCCTGGGACATAGCCCGCGAAATCGGAAAGCTGGGTCGCGCCCATCCGTTCCAATTGCTTTCCAGTGACGACGCTGATGGAGGCCGGCACGTCCATGCTGCCCTCGACACGCTTCTGCGCCGTGACCACGATCTCCTCGAGGGTCCCGCCATCGGCCTCCGTTTCAGTCGTTGCGCTGTCTGCCCCGCCGGGCTCGGGAAAAGGGCGGCTCGCATCCTGTACGAGGACGATGCTGCCGTCTGTCCCGCGAACCGCGCGCAGGCCCGTGCCCGCCAGCAGCCGGTCCAGGGCCAAAGCGGGGGACAATGATCCCCGAACGCCGCGGGCGGTGCGACCGCGCGTCAGTTCGCCGGAGGCGACGACGTCGATATCGGCCTGCTGCGAGAAGGTCAGCAAAGCCTGGTCGAGCGGCTGCGGCGCAATCGCGAAGTCGCGCTTGGCACCTTGCGCCTGGGCAATGCCCGTCATCAGGACCAGCACCATGGCGGAGGTCGCGAAACGGCCGAGCGGACGTGCCCTGTGAAGTGCGGCTTTCTTGATCATATCTTCCCCCTTTATCGGCGCTGCGAACAGCCGCAGGCCACCCCTTTTGTCCGTCTGAGACGATCGGCGGGGCCGGATCGACACCAAAAACTCTGGGCGCCGTTCAGGGCGTCGACGCCGCGGCGGGTGGCGCACCGATCGCGATGCGCTCGATCTTCTCGGCGACCTTGCCGGTGCCGGCGCCGGCAGGGCCGCCGATGGTGTTCGACAGAACCACGATCGTGACGCCCTTGGCCGGGTAGGAATTTAATGAGGCGGCAAAGCCTTCGATGCCGCCGCCATGGCCGATCTTCTGATGCCCCTCCAGCGATCCGACCAGCAGGCCGAACCCATATTCGGCATGCATGAATTTGAGCGGTGCCGCTGTAGGGGCGGTGGACACAGGCTGCCCATTTTTGAGCAATGCCGGCCTGATCATCATGGCATAGGAAGCCGGCTTCAGCACACGGCCGCCATGAAGGGCGTCGGCCCATTTGGCTAGGTCCGCGGCGGTCGAACGCAAGGCTCCGGCGCCGCCGATCCAGCTCATCGCGCTCGAACGGGCGTTGCGGAAGAGATGGCGCTTGTGCGGCACGGCCTCATAGCCGGAAGCGCGTTGCGGGACGATGTCGGCAAGGTCGTCCATCGCCGTGCGGGCCATGCCGAGCCTGTCGAATAAACGTTCCTTCAGGAAATCGCCGAAGGGCTTGCCGGAGACTTTTGCGACGATCGCGCCAAGCATGAAATAAGCGGAATTGCTGTAGCTCCAGGCGGTGCCGGGCTCGAATTCATAGAGCGGGGACAGCGCCTTAATATGGGTGACCATGTCGTCGACAAGGATCTCTCCCAGAGAGTCTTTCGCATAGGCCGGATCACCGGTGAAATCCCGAAGACCGGATGTGTGGGTGAGCATTTGGCGAAGCGTGATTTCGCCGCCGCGCGGAAAATCGGGAAAGAATTTCGATAGCCTGTCGTCGACCGAAAGCTTGCCGTCTTCGGCCAGGAGCAGGATCGCGGCGGCGGTGAATTGCTTGGTCACGGACCCCACCCTGAACACTGTTTCGGCCGTCACCTTTGCCGCCTGTTCCAGGTCTGCCGAGCCGTAGCCGGAGACCAGCAGTTCCTTGCCGTTCCGGACCACCGCGATCTGCAGGCCGACGCTCTCGCCGGCCTTGATGGCCTGGATCGCGGCGCGATCGATCCGAGCGGCGATCGCGGTATCATCATCGATCTGCGCGGCCGGTTCGGCACCGGCGCTTGCCTGGACCGGGCCGGTCCCGAGATGCGCCAGGAGCGCCATCGCGGCCGCGGCGCCCCGAAACGGCGTGACGAACATATACGACTTCATCGATGATCCCCTCCCAACGCCTCGCGCCGGGTTGGCGCACGCGCATCATTCCGGTTGAGACGATCGGGACGGCCGGATCGACACCAGTGATTGGGCCGGAAGGAGGATTAAGGCTGTCGAGCCTCCTTCATGCTCAGGAGAATGTCTCCGTCCGGCTCGGTTCGCGCCTGGACGGGCAGGGCATGTTCGAGGTTCCTGGCGAGATCGTCGATATTGGATGTCCGGAACGAGGCCGTCACCCGCAAGTCGCCCACGGCCTCGGAGGCGAGGCGCACGGGTGTGGGACTGTAACGGTTCACATCCGCGACCACGTCGCGCAAAGGCGCATCGGCATATCTCAATCGGCCCTGCCGCCAGCCGCCGGGCTCATTGACGTTCCTGGTGGGGGTCAGGCCGTGCTCGCTATCGTAACCGGCCTGCTGTCCCGCCGTTAGCACTCGGATCGCGCCGCCACTCCTGCGGCTGACTTCGACCCGGCCCTCCAGCACCGAAACCTCGGCGCCGCTACCGACGCGCCTGACGTCGAATTTCGTGCCGAGCACGCGGACCACGGCGTCTCCCGCGAGGACCGTGAATGGCCTGGCGGGATCTTTCGCCACTTCGAAGAATGCCTGCCCCTGGTTTAGGGCGACCTGACGGCCTCTGTTTGTAACCGCGACTTCCAAAGTGGACCGCGCCCCGACATGGATCCGGCTGTTGTCCGCCAACTGCATGGACCGAGTCTCGGCGACCCTGGTCTCGACATGGAGGGGAACGGCGTCAGGCGGGCTGGGCGTGCCGATCATCAATGCGGCGACGAGCGAAGCGGCCAATGCGGCGCCCGCGGCCGGGAATGCGTAGCGGGCGAAGCGAGGCCGCTTCGTCTCCTCCCGCCATGATCCTTCGCGTGCGGTTTCCGTGCGGCCGAGCGCCGACCAGACTTGCCGGGCATCCCGATAAGCCTGATCATGACGCGTGTCGGCGTTGCGCCAAAGCTCGAATGCCGCGAGCTGATCGTCGGACGGGTCGCGGCCAAGGGTCAGGATCCATGCGCGGGCCTCGCCGGCAGCGTCGGAGGCACGGCTCATAATTCGTTCCTCCTCATGCTTTCTGCGCATCGGGCGAAGCCTTGCTCGACCAGCTTGCGAGCACCCGAAGGCGAAATCTGCATCCGCCGGGCGATTTCCGCGAAGGAAAGGCCGTCGACGCGGTGCAGCAGCAAGGCGGTGCGCTGCCTGGGCTTCAGCTTGGCCAGCGCGGCGTCCAGGCGGAGTAAGCCGTCGCGGGACATCAGTA
The DNA here is from genome assembly GCF_032378825.1 of Sphingosinicella rhizophila. Classification (NCBI taxonomy): domain Bacteria; kingdom Pseudomonadati; phylum Pseudomonadota; class Alphaproteobacteria; order Sphingomonadales; family Sphingosinicellaceae; genus Sphingosinicella; species Sphingosinicella rhizophila. The sequence goes on from NZ_JAVUPU010000010.1 coordinate 73,888, forward strand.
TATCTTCGGGCGTGAATTCGTGGCGCTGGTTGGCGAGCGCTGGATCCTTCTTGGCGGCTTCCGCGCGTGCACTCTGTCGGTGCCAGTCCGCGGCGGCATTGTGCGCCGTCCGATAGAGGAAGGCACGGGGGTTCAAGATGTCTCGGGGCCTGGACAAGGCCGCGAATTTCGTGAAGGCGATCTGAGCGACATCCTCGGGATCCGGCGGCCCGGCGCCGAAGGAACGCCGCACGTACCGGCAGATTTCCTCCCAGTAGCGGCGGTAGAGATCGTCGGTCAGGCGGCGGTGATCCTGGGTCGAATCGTTCGCTGCTTGCGCGGCACGCACCCACTTGAGAACTGATGACTCGCTCATCGCAGTGATGGCCCCTTCCCGGGCAAATGCGGCACGGGCGCGCGATTTCGAAGCCGCAAATAATAGATCATGCGAAAAGAAAGGGAAGGTGGGGACGGATGGTTCGCAGCGTCTGGCAGAACAGGATCGACCGATTTGCTGCCGCAAATGACCCAATCTGTCGACCTCCATTCGCGGGAAGGGGCAGTTTGGGTGACACGGTCCGACGGTGTTTCGGCCACATCCCTTTGCCCGGAAAAGACATGATCGTCGAAGTCCAAGCAGACAATTTTGCCCAGTCAAAGGCGATCCGATGCTCCAGCCATTAAATCGGGGACGCTATACTATTTCTGCAAGTGCCGACTTGGCATTAATTAGTATAGTGTCCCCGAATAAGTCGTGTCCCCGAATAAAGTCAGTCTCCGCCTTCGCTGAAGACGGGCAGGATCAGGGCAGAAGCCTGGGCGCCGCCGTGGAAGATGGCCTGATGGGCATTCTTCCATTCGGTGTCGGTGGCTATCGGGTTGCCGGTATTCTGGTTGGGATTGAACATCGGGAATGCGCTGGACGAGATTTCAACGCGGACCCTATGGCCGGGCAGGAAGGCATGGCCGATCGCGCCCAGCTCGATGCGATAGCGTTCGATCTTGCCGGGGGTGAGCAACGTCGGCCGGGCCTCCGGTCCCCCGCGGTAGCGGGCGCGGATGATGCCCACCGGCCTCGAACCGAGCAGAATCGCCTTGCCGTCCGGCCCCACGTCGGAGATGGCGGCAGTGAAGTCGGTGTCCTTCGCATCGCTGGCGGCGTAGAGTTCGATGGCGACGTCGCCGATCACCTCGATTTCCTTGTCCATCGGCGGGCTGGTATAGACGAGCACGTCCTTGCGGACCTGCGTCTCCCGCCGGTCCGATCCGAACAGGCCGAATGCCAGGTTGAGCGTAACGGGATTCTTCGGATCGAACAGATAGGCGTCCCGTCCGAGCTCGCCGGGCTTCTCCCAACCGAGCGCGCCATCGCCCGCCAGGCCGTTCGCCTTGCCGGCGCTCGACAGATAGAGACGCCGCTCCGTCGTTCCCGGGACGGGGAAGCTGTCGAAACTGCGCCAGATATTCTTGCCGCTCACGAACAGGCGGACTCTGGGTTGGTCGAAGCGGGCGGTGGATTGCTTCAGATAGCGGTCGAAAAAGGCGAGGTGCATCGCCTTGTTGTCGATGATCGAGTCCTTGGGGAGAGCGAGGTCGCCTTGCTTCTCGGAACCGCCGATATAGCTTTCGACATGATTCCACGGGCCGATGGTCAGGAACATGTCCTTCGCCCCACCTGGGCGTGCCTCCATGCCTTGCCAATAGTAAAACGTGCCGATCTGGTCGCCATCGAACCAGCCCGTGGTCGCAAGCACCGGCAGGTCGATCTTGGCGAAATCAGCCGGACCCAATTGGATGCGTTTCCAATAATCGTCGAGCAGATCATGTTCGACGAACTGGCGAAAGAGCGGCATGCGCCGGCCGAAGGCCTCGTCCATGGTCAGCAATGGCCGGTGCGCGAAGACCTTCGCCCAATCGGTCGCGCCGCTATTGGGGTTCTGGCTGACATGGCCCGACGTCTCGTTGAGCCAGTTCACCGCCCACATCATCATGAAGGCGCCACCGATCCGCGGCAATTCGTCCTGATAGCGACCGGAAGGGGAGGTCGGCGCAATGCACGCCAGGTGCGGCGGTCGCTCCTTCGCGGCCAGCCATTGCACGGCGCCCAGATAGGAGACGCCCATCATGCAGACCCTACCGTTCGACCAGGGCTGACCGGCCAGATCCTCCACGCTGTCATAGCCGTCGGCCGCCTCCTGGAAGTAAAAATCGAACTTGCCGCCAGAATCGCCGCGGCCGCGCACGTCCTGGAACACGACCGCATAACCATGTTCGGCGAAGTAACGGCCGTAGGTTGCGGCCTGCGCGGTCATCGGGTCCGTCTTCACATAAGGCGTGCGGATGAGGATAACCGGATATCTGCCGGCGGCTTCCGGCATCCAGACGTCCGACGACAATTCCACACCGTCGCGCATCGGCGAGCGCAGGTCGAAGATTTGGCGCAGCGGTTTCGGCGAGGGAAGGGGAGCGGTCGCTGTTGTCGGCGCTTCGGCCGCGCCGGCGCTCGAGGCCGAGAGGACGATCGCCGAGACGGCGGCCGCAATCCTTCGCCAACGCCAAGAGTCTTTCGTCGGTTTATCCTGATTTGCCCAAGCCATTTCATATTCTCCCCTTGCGGAAGCTCTATAATAAAGGGCGGCCAGCCGGTTTGTAAACCACTTGTTACATGGAGGAGGCTATGCTTAGGAGGTGCCATGCCAAAGCGTCCCGACGATTATATGGAGGATCGCCGCGACCGGATTCTGGATGCGGTCGAGCTTTGCTGCCGCGAGAAGGGTTGGAACCAGACGACACTCCGCGATGTCGCCGCCGTAGCCGGCCTCAGCAAGGGCGGGCTCTATGTCCATTTCGCTACCAAGACCCAGCTTCTGGAGGAAATATTGCGGCGGAATGTCGAGCGTATAGAATCGCTGGGCAAGCCGACGGACCCGGAGGCGTTTATCGCCTATCTCCAGCAGAATGTGCTTCACGTCGCCGGGCCGGAGGGGCGGGAAGGCGCCATTGCCCAAGGCGAATTGCAGCTCGACGGCGTGCGCAACCCGGACTTGCGGCCGCTGGTCGAGGCGGTCGCGCGCAAGGCCGTTTCGGTCCTGGAAGGCGTGGTCCGGAAATTCCGTCCGGGACTCGAGCCGGAAGAGGTCACGGACCGCGCCCTGGCGATCCTCTTCCTTCTTGAGGGGCTGCGCAATTATGTCGGTATGTCGGGCAATGCGTCCGTGGAGCAGCTTCAGCGCGTCCTGGCGCGGCAAGTCCGCGCGATCCTGCATGGGCGCCCGTGACGGCAAGATAGCAAAAGCTTAGCTCTCCATTCAGGAAGATGCCTTCGTTCCGGGCGCTAAGGCCGAACCGACATCGCCCGGTTGCGCAACCGTGTCGATTGCGGCAGCTTTGGGGAAAGCCAATGTGGGAGAGAAAGATGAAATTCAAAAGCCTGATGGCGGCCTTGGCGTGTGTGGCGATTGCCGGTTGCGGGGGATCCGAGAGCGACGGCCAGGAGACGGCGGCAGGCAATGACATGCCGGCGGCGGTTCAGGCGGACGGCCAGGCCAATGGCCAGGCCCCGGTCGCCAATGCGGCGGAATCCATCAAGACCCGGCAGACCCACTATAAGGAAATCGGGCGGGCCATGAAGGGCATCAACGACGAATTGAAGAAGGATGCGCCAGACGTCGCTGCTATCCAGGCCCATGCCGGGACGATCGACCGCTTCGCGCCGCAGATCCAGGGATGGTTTCCCGACGGCACCGGCGCCGAGGCCGGCGTCAAGACCGGCGCCCGCGCCGAGATATGGTCAAAGCCCGAGGAGTTTCGCAAGGTGGCGGCGAATCTGGTAACCGAGGCCGGGCGCTTCAATGCGGTTGCCGCCACCGGCGATCTTGCCGCGATCCGCGAAGGCGTGAAGCCGCTGGGCGCGGCCTGCAAAGTCTGCCACGATCAGTTCCGGGCGGAGGATTGATGGCGTCCGCGCCGGCGAACCGGATCGCCATCTGGGACTGGCCCGTCCGCATCTGCCACTGGCTGTTCGTCCTGCTCATACCGCTCGCCTGGTGGACGGCAGAAGAGCATATGTTCGACTGGCATTTGCGGGTCGGCATGCTGATGCTCCTGCTGCTGGTGTTCCGGCTCATCTGGGGGCTGATCGGAAGCTCCACCGCCCGCTTCGCCGATTTCCTGAAGGGACCGGGCAGCGTGCTGCGTTACGTCCGCGGTGGCTGGCCGCGGCGGATCGGCCACAATCCGCTCGGTGGCTGGAGCGTCGCCGCCTTGCTGGGAGTGATGATGATCCAGGTCGGGCTCGGGCTGTTCGCGACGGACGATGACGGCCTGTCTTACGGTCCGCTCAATCATTTCGTGAGCTATGAGACTGCGGAACAGATCACCGAGCTGCACGAGGCGAATTTCAACATCCTGCTCGCCCTGATCGCCGTCCATATCGGGGCGATCCTGTTTTACGCCCTGGTGAAACGGGAGGGCCTGGTGCGGCCGATGCTGACCGGGCGAGGTGAAGCTGCGGCGTCGGTCGAACCGATGCGGCGCGTCGGGAAATGGAGGGCTCTTCTTGCCCTGTTCCTGGCCTGGGCCTTTGCGGGCTGGATATTCGCAGGCGCGCCGCTTTAGGCCTGTCATCCGTCAGGGTGGCAGGTCGGCCGGCATATCTTCGGCAGCCCTCGACGTCAGGCCGGGGCCGTTCGGGCAGCGGCGTCAGTCGGGACGGCTTCGGCGATTCTCACGGCGAAACGCGTCACGGTCGGAACGCCGCTCCTGACGATAGGAGCGACGGTCCATCTGGCGATCCTGGCGGAATTGCTGCCGGATCGTATCGCCCTGGCGATAGGCGCGGCGATCTTCGCCGCGTTCCTGGCGATAGGCCCGCGCATCGCCGCGCCGGTCCTGGCGATAAGCCTGCCAATTGTCGCGAAGCTCCCGGCGGTCGCCGCGATCGGCGCCGCGATAGGAGTTTCGGCGACCCTCCCAATAGCGGCGATGATCGTCATTCCACCGATGCCGATGGCCGCGCCGGTCGTAGATATAATAACCGGTTCCGGGATAATAATAGCCGCCGTACCAGCCATAATAAGAGGGGTAATAGCCGCTCCCATAATAGGGGTCGTAATAGCCGCCATCATAATAAGGATCGTAATAGCCATAATCGCCATAGCCGACCGACAATCCGCCATAGCCGTATCCGTCCCCATAATTGCAGGCCGAAACGCCCAGCGCGGCGGTGAGGAGGAGGGCGGCGTTACGTAACCTTGATGGGAACATGGACGGTCTCCGAGCGACGGATGCGGGCAGGAAAGGCTCCGCGAAGGCGCGATTGGGCGCTTGTCTTGGTAAACGAATGCCCCTTTGCACAGTTCCTTTTCACGCGCTGCGTCCATCCGGGACGCCCAGCGCGCGCCGCCACATGTCGTCAAAGTGCGGATTGGCGCTGCGCGGAAAAGCGGAGGGGCGGAGCCGGCTGCCCCGAACCTTCATTCCTTGACCGGCCCGCCTATCGACCAGTCGACGCCGAACGGATCGCGGACGGAGCCGTAGCGATCGCCCCAGAATTGGTTCTCCAGCTTCATCTTGATCTCGCAGCCCGCGGCGACCGCGCGCTCGTACCAGGCATCGGCGTCGTCGACCTGGAGATGGATGGTGAAGCCGCCCATGTCCCGCACCGCGCTTTGCGAATATTCCGGGAATTCGTCCGACATCATCACCGATCCCCCATTTATGTGGAGATGCGCCCACATTATGCGCTTGCCGTCCTCGGCCATGTTGCGCGCGACCTCTTCGGCGGCGAAGGCCCTGACGTAGAAATCGAGCGCCTCGCCGGCGCGTCCGTTCTTGGGGTGGAGATAGCAGGTGATGCCGCTCGGCACCGGAGATTGTTCGGCCATGTTCGCCTCCTGATGATGTCGCCCGGAAGGATAAGGGCGAGATTAGACAGGTGGATGACGGATGCAAAGCGCCGTCGAAGCAACGCGCGGCGTCGGCCGGGGCTTCGCCTCTTCGCCGGCCCCGGCCCGGAGCGCATGTCCTTCAAAAGCGCCTGGCGATCCCGAGATAGAGCCTGAGATCCGGTGCGTGCCGGTTGACACCGATGATGGCGCCGGCATCGGCCTGGAGGGATTGTCCGATCAGCCAGGCGAGCGAGAAGCCGGTTTGCAGGCCGGTCCGGCCCTGGCCTTCTTCTCCGTCGCGCCGGGCCGCAACCTCGATCGTCGCGCTCACGCTCCTGCCGATCGGCGCATCCGCGCCAAGCACGGCGCCATAGGCCAGATGATGGCCGTCGCCGTCCGCGTCGGCTGCGGCATCGATTTGTCCCGAGAAGGCGACCTGCATGCCCTTTGCGAATTCGTAGCTCGCGGGCAGGACGATGCCCGCCGTCATGGTCTTCTCTCCGATCGCGGCGCCGCCGACGGGCAGGGTGATGAACGGCATGACGGCCGCGGCGAAGCCGGACCCGTCCGGATTGCGGAGGTTCCGGCGGAGCGCGATACGGACATCGCCGGTGCCATTGTCGCGGCGAACGGATCCTCCCCGATCCCGCTCCCGCGCGAAGCCGAAGGCCGTCCAGCCGATCTGAGCCTCCAGAGCGTCGCTCACGCCGTAGCGCAGCAGCAGATCGCCGGTCACGATCGTATCGCTGCGCCCTCCCGCTTCCCTTTCGAGGGTCCAATCGCCCAATCCCAGTTCGACTGCGAAACGACCCGTGTCGATCGTGCAAGCGGGAGTGCCCAGTCCCGGCCGATCCGGGCAGAAATCCCGAAGCGCTTCGGCCGATATGCTGGAGGGCAGGCCCGCCAGCATGAGCATGCCGATGATACGGATCGCCTTCGGGATCCGGTCTGTCACAAGGGAGATGCCTCTCCCTGGAGGACGATCCGGTATCCGTCGGGATCCTCGAACGTCGCGCCGGCGCGATCCCAATAGGGATTGAAGGATGGCACCGGATCGAAGCCGGCCTCGCGCATCCGGTCGACGGCGCCCTGCCACGCCGCCCGGTCCGGCAGGTAGAAGACGAGGAGATTGTCCTGGCTCGGCGCTTTCCCGGCCACGTGACCGCGGCAGCGGGTGAATTCGAGATGGTAGGGCTGTCCCGCCTTGCCGAACATGATGCCGTCGAAGCCGTCATGATCCTCGAAGCGAAACAATATATCGAGGCCCAGTCCCGCCTCGTAGAAGGCGCGCAGCGCGTCAAGATCGTCGCTCGGACGGGCGACCCTCAGAATTGGTGCCTTCATCATTCGCGAGGAAATAGCCTGTGCCGGAGGGCCTGGGCAATCTCCGCCTGGTGGGGGGCATTCACGGCGCGATTGTCGGCTATCGCTTCCCACCGTCATCCGTCACGAAAATGCAAATCAACGCGCGGTGACCCGTCCCGGTAAAAATGCTAATTGCATCGCCGTCGCGCGACCGAGTCGGATAGCTTTCGACGGACAGCGTATCGCCCGCCTTTTCGGCGCTTCACGAGACCAGCTCCGGTCCTGCCGGCCGGCATCCCTGGCTAGGGAACGCAATGCCATGACCTATATCACGACCAAGGACGGCGCCCAGATCTTCTACAAGGATTGGGGGCCGAAGGATGCTCAACCAATCGTCTTTCACCACGGCTGGCCGTTGAGCGCGGACGATTGGGACAATCAGATGCTCTTCTTCCTGGGGGAAGGCTATCGCGTGGTCGCGCACGACCGGCGCGGTCATGGCCGCTCGAACCAGACCAGCGACGGCAATGAGATGGACACCTACGCGTCCGACGTCGCCGATTTGACCGCGAAGCTGGACCTGCGCGATGCGATCCATATCGGCCATTCGACCGGCGGCGGCGAGGTTGCCCGCTATGTCGCGCGGTCGGAGCCTGGCCGGGTGGCCAAGGCGGTGCTGATCGACGCGGTACCTCCGGTGATGGTGAGGAAGGAATCGAACCCGGGCGGGACGCCGATCGAAGTGTTCGATGGTTTCCGCGCGGCACTGGCCGCCAACCGCGCCCAGCTCTATCTCGATATTCCGACCGGACCCTTTTACGGCTTCAACCGCCCCGGCGCGAAAGTATCGGAGGGTCTGATCCGCAACTGGTGGCGCCAAGGCATGATGGGCAGCGCCAAGGCCGGATACGAATGTATCAAGGCCTTTTCCGAAACCGACTTCACCGAGGATCTGAAGGCCATCGACGTGCCGGTGCTGGTGATCCACAGCGAGGACGACCAGATCGTTCCTTATGCGGATTCGGCGCCGCTGACGGTCGAGCTGCTGAAACATGGCACGCTCAAGACGTATAAGGACCTTCCGCATGGCCTGTGCCAGACCCACCCCGAGATCGTGAATGCCGATATCCTGGCCTTCGTTCGCGGCGAGCAGGCGGGGGCGGATCCGGAAGTGCTTACGATCACACCTGTCATGGCCTGAACTGGCAAGGGCCCGGTCCGCGACCGGGCCCTGCCTCAAGGGGACGAATGAGGATATTGCCGGGCGATCTCGTTCGATCCGGCATCGTTATCCTGGAGCGGGTCGCGCTGATTCTTGAGGTGGATTTCACCGCCTTATCTTCGCGCAGGCTTCCTAAACGCCGAAGGCGATGTCGCGGGCGCCGCGCCACAATATCTCTCTGCCGATCTCGGCCAGGCGATCGAGGTCGGAGGTGATCGTCAGGAAGGGATTGCCGGCAAGCTGCCCCGCCTTGCTGGCGAAGCAGGCCGGACCATAAGCCAGCAAGATCTCGGTCTCGCTGATCCCGCCGGGATAGAGCAGGAATTGCCCCGGTCGCGGGTGGCTGGTGGCGCTTTCGAATCCGACGCCGAAATCAAGGTCGCCCAACGGGATCCAGCAGGCTTCGCCGCTCCAGCGCACATGGATGATCTTCTGACGCCATGGCAAAAGCGCCCGGAAACGGGCGCAGGTCTCGGGAGCCTGGGCATCGTCGAACCGGGCGTCGAAACGATCGTCGCCAATGGTGATGGTGAGGGACGTCACGGATGCGCCGATCAGTGAACCGCTGGCGCCGCTTCTTCGGGCGAGGGGGCGCGGCCGCGCGCGTCGCGCCAGGCGGACAGCAGCATCGTTGCCGCCGCGTAGATGACGACGATAAGGACCAGCCAGCGCAGCCAGTCGAGCGGCAGCGATTTGACGAAATAGGCGGCGATCAGCACGGCCGGAATGCCTCCGAGCGCAAGCGCAAGAGCCGCCTTGAAGCTGTAGCGTCCGGTTGCCACGAAACGCGCGCCGCCGGCCGGCATCAGGAAGGCGCAGGACCCCATCATGATCGGAAAGGCGGCGAGCGGGTTGATGCCGAGCAGGCTGACCAGGATCAGGCAGGGGGCATAAAGGCCGATTCCGAGCATCATCAGCGCGCCGAGCAGGAAGCTTACGGCCACCGCGACGACAAGCTTGATGCCGTCGAGACCGACGGCCTCGCCGCCGCCCGGCATCCATTGCAGCAAGCTGGCGAGGAGCAGGACTGCGGCGATGAGCAGGGCGCTGCCCATGCCGATCTGGATCGCCCGTCGCGGGAGCCGCGAAACGATGCCGACGCCAAGCCAGGCGCCGGTCACCGCCGCCGCGATCATGGTCACCAATGTCAGCGGATCGACGGTGACGATGGTGATGAAGATCAGCGCCTGCGTCATCGTCGGCAGGGCGTTGCCGACGTTGAGCGTTCCCGGAATCTGTTCGTCGGCGACCCGGCGCCCCAGCTTGAACATGGCGGTGGTGGTCGCGAACGAGCCGATGCCGAGCGTGTCGAAGAAATTGGCGATGAAGCCGATCAACCCGTCCAGCGGGGACAAGCGCCGCTTCTCCTCGCCGGCAGCGGCGCGTGGCCGTTCGAGGCGCCACCATTTGACGCAGAACCACAAGGCCGTCGCCACCAAAGCGGCGATTATGATCGGTGTGACGAGCTGGTTCATCGCGGCGGCCCCCTTGAGAACGATACATGCCTGGACGGCGCCGGACGCGATGATTGCCCGTTCGGTCCATCCTGTTCTTGGCAGATCGTATACTATTTCGGCCTCTGCGCAATGCTGGTCTTGCGCATGCGTGTCGGCATCCCTTCTTCGGGCCTCATCGCGCTCGAGCCGGTGCCGCGGATTATCGGCAGGCCTAAGCAAGCGGGCTTGATCGAAGCGCGGCCATCTCTCACCCTCGCGCGCGAGGGAGGCCATTGCTTCGGTGACGCGGATGCTTGATCCATTCGGGCGATTCTATCGGGACAACCTGCACATGTTGCGGGCCTATGTGGCGCGCCTGCTTCCCGGATCCGGCGACGCGGAGGATATTGCCAGCGAAGCCTTTGTCCGCGTGTTTGCGGCGACCACTCCGGAACGGCCGGTGCCGCCGCGCGCCTATCTTTACACCGCGGCCCATAATCTCGCGATGAACCAGCATCGGTGGCGCCGCGTGCGCGCCACGCTGGACATGGACGATGAAGCCATGGCCGAGACGCCCGACCCGGCGCCGGGAGCGGATCGGGACCTGATCGCCCGGCAGCGCCTGGTCTTGCTCTGGGAGGCGCTGGATCAGCTTTCGCCGCGCACGCGGCAGGTGTTCGTGATGCGCAAGATCGAACGGCTGACCAATAATGAGATTGCGGAACGGCTCGGCATAAGTGTCTCCGGTGTGGAGAAGCATGTCCTGAAAGGACTTCGATCCTGCCGCGCCTATCTCGAATTGCGGGAGGATTGTAACGCCCCGGTCGGCGAGCGGGAAAGGAGCGGAGGGAGAGAGAATGGCAGCGCTTGATCGCCTTCCCATCGCTCCGCGCATCGAGGACGAAGCGGCGGCCTGGGTGGCGCGCCACGACACCGGGCCGCTGGCCGGCGCCGATGCGGTCGCGTTCAAAGCCTGGATCGCGGCCAGTCCGGCGCATGAGGAGGCCTTCCGGACCTATACGCATCTGTGGGCGGAATTCGACGATCTGTCGTCGGCGCCGGTCGCGCCGGCCAAAGTGGAAGCGGCGAACGATCGGGGTTTCTGGCTGAGCCGGCGTGCCGTGGCCGGGGCCGCCGCCATCCTGCTGACGGTCGGCGCGACCTTCGCGACCTTGAGCTTCAATGCCGATCCCCGTTTCGAGACCGAGGTCGGGGAACAGCGCGTGGTTACGCTTGCCGACGGATCGAGAATTACCCTGAACACCGACACCGCGATCAGCGCCGAACTTGGCCCGGACCAGCGCGTCATAGCGCTCGATCGGGGCGAAGCCTTGTTCGAAGTCGCCCATGATGCCGCGCGACCCTTCATCGTCCAGTCCCCGACCGGCGATGTCCGCGCGGTCGGGACGAAATTCGTGGTCAGCGTCGGAAGAGACGATCTGAAGGTCGTCGTGACCGAGGGCAAGGTGCTCGTCGATGCGAAACGGCGGAATGGCCAGGCCAGCGAGGCCCGGCCGATCGCGCTGGTTGCCGGCCAGCAGCTGAGCGGCAACGGGCCGAAGGTCGCGGTGGCCCGGCGCGTACCGGAGCAGCTGGCCCGCGACCTTGCCTGGCGCCAGGGCGACATCATCTTCGAAGGCGAGGGCCTTGCGGCGGCGGCGGCGGAAATGCAGCGTTACACCAGCCGCAAGATCATCGTCGATCCGGGCGTCGCCCATTATTCGGTCGGCGGATATTTCCGCAGCAACGACATCGATGCCTTTGTGGAAACGATCGAGGCTTTGTTCCCCGTGCGGGTCGTGCGCAGCGGCGACGAAATCCGGCTGACCGCCAAAGGCTGAAAAATTTTCGGGTGCAAGTGTGGGTTCGCTTTCCTGACGTGTCTGAAGCTCAGCGGCATATCGTCCGACCGATGACGAGGCCGGCTGTGTGTTCGACAGGAATTGGGGGGAAATCGATGAATCCGAACTTCAGGCTCAGGGCCGCTCTTGCATGTGGCTGGCTGGTATCCTCGGCGACGATCGCCGTCGCGCCGGCTGTGGCGCAGCAGCGCGTCGCGATCGACATTCCCGCCCAGTCGGCGGCCAAGGCGATCACCAAGCTGGGCCGGATCACCGGCACCCAGATCATGTTCGATTACGGGCAGATGAAAGGCGTCCGCTCCAATGCCGTGCGCGGCACGACCGGTGCTCGTGAAGCGCTGCAGGTAATGCTGAGGGGGACGCCGTTCGAGGCAGCCCAGACGGCAAGCGGCGCGCTGGTGGTCCGCCCGATAAGGACGGCTTCCCTGACGCCCGCCCAGGCCGAATTGCCTGCTTCCGAAGTTGCAACGGCGCAGCCGGGCCAAAGCCCCGGCGACGACCCGGCAATGGATGCGGTGCCGGAAGCCGAGATCGTGGTCACCGCCCGCAAGTCGAGCGAGCGCGTGCAGGACGTGCCGATCTCGATCACGGCGATGTCGGGCAGGTCGCTTCGCGATCGCGGCGCTTTCGATATCCAGGATGTCCTGCGCAGCGTCCCGGGCATGAGCAATAGCGGGGCCGAGCGCGGACTTTCGCGCTACACCATCCGCGGCCTCAGCACCTACGCATCTTCGCCGACAACCGGCATTTATCTCGACGATGTCTCGCTGGTGACCATCTCCACGACCTTCAGCGGCGGCTTCGATCCGGTCCTGTTCGACATGCAGCGGATCGAGGTGCTGAAGGGACCGCAGGGAACGCTTTACGGCGGCAGCGCGATGGGCGGTGCCATCAAATATGTGAGCGTCACGCCCGATCTCGACCGGTTCGGCGTCGACGGCGCCGTCGGGGCGGCCGTCACCGCGCACGGATCGCCTTCCTACCATGGCGAAGCCGTGATCAATGCGCCGATCGTAGCAGGCAAATTGGCGCTGCGGGCCGGCTTCTATTATCGCCACGAAGGCGGCTATGTCGACGCGGAACCCGGCATCGTCCAGACCACCGGCCTGTCGAGCACGCCCTTCCCGATCTATACGCCGCTCCGTCAGGATGCGCTGAGCACGCGCGACGAAGAGGATATCAATTACAGCAACACCTATGCGGTCCGGGCATCGCTGGAATGGCAGCCCGACGAAAGCTGGTCGATCCGGCCGCAGATCTTCCATCAGAATTACAAGCAGGCGGACAATTCGCATTTCTTCCTGGGCCGCGAGGGTTTCGTATCCTCGTTCCGGTTCGAGCAGCCCACCCGGGACAAGGCGACCGTCTACAGCCTGAACATCCAGAAGGATCTCGGCGACGTCCAGTTGACCTCGCTGACTTCTCAGTTCGACCGGCGCTTTTCCTATGTCCGGGACTATAGTTTCTTCATCGGCAGCCTCGTGCCGATAGTATTCCCGTTCACAAGCTACAACCTGTCCGACAGCGACACCTCGACCTTCAGCCAGGAGTTCCGCATCGGATCCAACAAGGGGCCGGGATCGCGGCTGAAATGGATCGTCGGCGCTTATTATTCCAGCCAGGACGATCGGCTCGTCCAGTCGGTGGACGCGCCCGGCACCGCGCCGATCTTCGGGACGGAGACGCTCTATTTCGGCGACACCTTCACCAACACCAAACAATATGCCTTGTTCGGTGAAGCCACCTACACATTGTTCGACCGGCTCGACATCACCGCCGGCGTCCGCATCTTCAAGGTCAAGCAGCTCGTCGACGCCATCAATGACGGGCCCTTCAATGGCGGCCTGACCCAGGTGGACGGCCGTGAAGGCTCGGAAGACGGCGTCAATCCGAAATTCGGCCTGTCCTATCGCTTCACGCCGGATAATATGGTCTTCGCGTCGGCGGCCAAGGGCTTCCGTCCGGGCGGTCCCAATCGCTATCCGATCAATCCAGCCGTCTGCGGCGACGATCTCGCCGAGCTGGGCCTCACCGATGCGCCCGACACCTACGAATCCGACAATCTGTGGACCTATGAGGCCGGCTCCAAGAACATGTTCGGCAATGGCAGGATCACGCTGAACGCATCGGCCTATCTGACGAAGTGGAAGAAGATCCAGCAGCAGATTGGTCTCGCCTGCGGTTTTGGTTTCAACGCCAATGTCGGCAGCGCAGAGATCAAGGGCTTCGAGCTGGAAGGCCGATTCCAGGTCCTGCCCGGTCTCGAGCTTGGCGGCACTGCCGCCTACACGCATACCGAGGTGACAGATGCCGCGGCCGGCACGGGTGCCGAAAATGGCGATGCCCTTCCTGAAGTCCCGAAATGGATGGCGACTGCTTTTGCCGGCTATTCCACCGAGGTGGGCGATGGCTGGGATCTCAGCATCCGCGGCGAATATCAGTATCAGAGCAAGGCGGCTTATTCGTTCGACGAGACCTTTCCGGTTACCTTCTCCGATGGCGTGGTCGGCGACATTCCAACGCCCTTCATGAACCGGGAGGCCTATGACGTCGTCAACCTCTACGCTTCGATCGGGCGAGGCGGCATGCGCTTCAGGCTTTACGCCAACAATATCTTAGACGCGCGGCCGCTGCTCGATGCCGACACGGCCACCGGTTCCGATCGTGCCCGCACCATCCGGCCGCGCACCATCGGAGTCGAGCTCAGCAAGAGCTTTTAGGGACTGGCCCTTGAGCGCGCAGCGTCCGATGTGATGGACAAAGCGCGCTCAAATCCCCTGTTGCTTTGACGGTCTTCACCGATCTCATACGGTTCAGCCGCGGATGATCGGTGTCGCGGTGGACCTGGCTTTCCAGGCCGGATTCAATGTTTAGGGGCAAAAGGACCCGCGCCGAACTTCGTCTGGCGATGGCCCGATCGGGGCACCACATTCGTCTCTTCCTGCGGGGCGTCGCTGGGGCGGCTTGCTTGTCGAAATTGCAGGCCGGTAAAATGCGCGCGGCAGATGCGAGATCACGTGCCTTCGCACTGTCACCTCACGACATATTATCCGCATCGGCGGAGCGGACTGGATTGCGGCGCGTTGTTCCGGGAGTTCGAAGGAGTAATGTGTGCGTACAAGATATTTGGGATCGGCGTCGGCGACGCTTTTCATGTTGCTGGCGGGGTGCAATGTTCAGGACGGGTCCGCTCAGAACCAGGCGGCGCAAGGTCGATCCGTCGGTTCCGCGAGTTGGGAAGGAAATGACACCAGGGAGCAGCTGCGCCAGGCCATCGAAGGCCGGGCGGCTCACGGTCTCGACAAGATGTCCTTCGGCGACGCAGCCGAGAATGACGATCAGCTGACGCAGCAGGCGCTGGCTTATGCCAGGGCGCTGGCGCGCGGTGCCACCGATCCTGCCAAGATCTACGAAGTCTACACCGTCCCTCGGCCCGACCCGGACCTGAAGCAGGGGCTGGCGGCGGCGTTGCGATCGGGCGACGTCAAGGGCTGGCTGGCCTCCCTGGCGCCCCAGGACCCGGCTTATGCCCGGCTGTCGCAGGCCTATCTCAAACTTCGGCAACAGCCCGGGGCCGGCGCGGACATTCCCGACGCCGGCGAGCCGATCAAGCCGGGTGCATCCGATCCGCGCCTGCCGACGATCGTGCGGCAGTTGGTCATCCTCGATTATCTGGAGCCCGGTGCCGCGCAGGGCGACCGCTACACGCCCGCAATGGCCGAGGCGGTGAAGGCGATGCAGGCGGATTACGGCATGAACGCCGATGGCGTGATCGGGCAGGAGGTGCTTGCGATCCTCAACATGTCGGACGTGGATCGCGCCCGCGCGTTCGCCGTGGCGATGGAGCGGATGCGCTGGCTCGAGCGGGATCCGCCGGCGACGCGGATCGACGTCAACCTGGCCGCGGCGCGGCTGACCTATTGGCGCGACGGCAAGCAGGTCGACAGCCGCAAGGTCGTCGTCGGCGAACCGGACAATGAGACGCCCCAGCTCGGCTCGCCCATCTTCCGGCTGGTCGCCAACCCGACCTGGACGGTGCCCCGGTCGATCCAGGAGGAGGAGATTGCCGGCAAGGGCGAGGGCTATATGAAGGCCAATGACATGGTCTGGAAGGATGGCTGGATCGTACAGCAACCGGGCCCCAAGAATTCACTCGGTCTGGTCAAGTTCGACATGCAGAACGATCATGCCATCTATCTGCATGACACGCCCGCCAAGTCGCTGTTCGGGAAGATCCAGCGCCAGCGCAGCCATGGCTGCGTCCGGGTCGAGGATGCGCTCGGCTTCGCCGAAATGCTGGCACGCGAGGAAGGGGTTCTGGACGAATGGCGCAAGGCCCGCGCCACCGGGGAGGAGACGTTCGTCAAGCTGCCCAGGCAGATCCCGGTCAGGATGCTCTATCACACCGTCCTGTTCGACGGAGGCGAACCGATCGTTCGCAACGATCCTTATGGTTGGGACGACGAGGTCGGCGCGGCGCTGGGGTTCAAGGCCGGAAAGGCGCTGCGCGTTCGAACCGATCAGGCCGATATCGGGCCGTAGGCCCCGATCGCTTCAGACTGAATTCGGCCTGAAGCGTGAATCATGGCTAAACAGTCGGATAGACGCCGGCGGACGTTTCACTGCGCGCCGGACGTGCGGCGCGGCTGTGCCGCCCGGCATGGCGCTGCCGGCCGGCTGTTCGCCGCCGCGGGTCCGAGGCCGGCCGCGGCAGCCAACGCGGCGGCGTCATGGATCACCCCGCCTTTGATGATCATGGAAGTGCGGCGGACGTCGCCGATGCGGCAGGACGGATCGCCATCGACAAGGACGAGATCGGCGGCCTTTCCCGGGGCGATCGATCCCGTCTCGCCGTCCTTCTTCATGACCCGCGCGGCGCCCAGCGTCGCGCTGTAGAGCACGTCCGTCGCCGGCACGCCGGCCTCGACATGGAGCTCGAGCTCCCGCGAAAGAAGCAAGGCGCTGCCGTCGGTGCCCGGCACGAGCGGCACGCCCGCCTGGTGCAGCAGGACCAGCAATTGCTCCATGCGCCGGAACGATTCGCGATAGGTTGCGAGCTCCTGCGGGTCGGTGGCGCGTCCGCCCCCGCGGCCGCCGCGAAGGCTGGCCGCGGGCAGCCTGTCCGCCCAGGGCGCCATCCATGCGGCAAGCTCGCCTTTCCTGCCCCTGAACATGGACTCGAACGTCACCAAGGTGGGATCGAGCGTGGTCCCTCTGGCTTTAAGGTGCGCCACGAATTCCCGCACCTTATTCCCCTCCGGATCCACCTCGTGACCATGTCGATAGGCATCGGTGAAACGCGCCGGGGTGTTGGTCCGTCGGGCCACCTCCGGACCAAGGAAATTCAGCAGCCAGAAATTGGCGTGCTGGACCTCGTCAAATCCGGCGTCGACCGCCTCGATCAAAGTCATCCCGGCAGGAACGTGGCCGCCCACGCGAAGGCCCCTGGCATGCGCGGCGGCTATCGCCGCCCGCACGACTTCGGGCTTCAGCGAGGAATAGAGCTTGACCATCGGATAGCCGAGCGCGACCAGTCGGCCGACAATCGCTTTGGCTTCCGACGGGGTGCCGGCGAGGAGTTTCGTCGGGCCGGCAAACTCGCCCGGCCCGTCGATCAGGCCAGCCTTCAGCACATGGGGTCCGATCAGCGTGCCGGCGTCGAACTGGTCGGCGAGGGCCTTCAGCGTCCGAACGTCATTGCCGAGGTCGCGCACCGTTGTCACGCCGGTGGCCATCGCCAGCAGGCCATCCGATTGGCCGAGCAGATGGACGTGCATGTCCCAAAGGCCCGGCAGCAGGGCGCGGCCCTTCGCCTCGATCGTCTCGCTGCCGGAGGGCGCCTCGATCCGTCCGTCGGGGCCGACCGCGACGATCCGGTCGCCATCGATCAGGACCGACATGCCCGGGCGCATCTCGCGTCGTTCGGCGTCGAACAGATTGGCGCCGCGGATGAGCAAGGGACCCTTCGGCACATGGCGGACAGCGCTCGCTGCGTTGCGCGCCGCCTTGGCGAGAGCCTGTTCCTGGGCCGCGATCAGGTCCGGCTGGGCTGCCTCGTAGCCGGCCCGGATCACGCCGAGCCAATTGCCGCCGCTGGCGAACAATTCGCCCTCCGCGTCGAGCCAGATCGGCACTGGCTGCAATTCCATGCCCGAGATGAAATAGAGGGTGATGGCGGCCTCTCCGGCGGCTCCGGAGACGCGCCGCTCCTCAGCCTTCTCGATCCGCGCCGTTCCCGCCGGGAGCAGGCCCATCGTGCGTCCCGGCGACTTCAGCAAGGCACGGGCAAGCGCGGCCATATCCTCGTCATTGGCCTCGGCGGGATGATAGAAATCGCCCGCGGGGGCGGATCCGCTATCGGCGCCGCTTTCCCATTCGGCCGTGCCCGCGCGGGTGGCGAAGCGTTCGGCGGCCGTCATCCGCCGATAGTCGGTGCCGCTCACTTCCAGCGTCAGGGTGACGCCCCGCTCGTCCTGCGTGCGTGTTGTGACGAGATCGGGTCCGCGGCCGCGATCGCGGAAACTGTAGGTGGATCGCCGCTCCGGCCCCCCGCCCTCGACGATCAGTGCACCCTTGGGCGTGCCCGACATGATCACCGTCAAACGCCGCTCCGCGGCGAGCGCGACACTGCTGCCGATCGTCAGGGCCGCGGATAGGCCGGCCATGGCCAGCAGTGCGATGCGGAGGGCGTTCATTGGTCGCGCTGCTTCATGTCGTCCATCCTCCCTGGATGGATGAGGGCCGGGCAGGGCCGGTTCCGCCATTCGAACCGCGGAATTTGAAGAACATGCCCAGGCCGCCGCGCGCGCGGATCGTTCAAGGGACGATGGTAGTGAACAGATAGACGCCGAGGATGACCAGGTGGACCACGCCTTGCAGGATCGTCGTGCGGCCCGTCGAAAGCGACAGGGTCGCCACGATCAGGGTCAGGAACAGCAGGACGATGCTCTTCGCGTCGAGCCCCAGCGCGATCGGCAGCTGGACGATCAGCGACAGCGCCGCGACCGCCGGGATCGACAATCCGATCGTGGCGAGCGCGGAACCGAGGCCGAGATTGAGGCTGGTTTGCAGGCGGTTGGCGAGCGCAGCCCTGACCGCCGCAACGCTTTCCGGAAGCAGGACCAAGGCGGCGATGATGACGCCGACGATGGTCCGCGGCGCGCCGAGTTCGGCGACCCCGGCCTCGATCGGCGGCGCCAATGTCTTGGCGAGCAGCACGACCGCGCCGAGGCATGCGATCAGCAGCAGGGCGGATATCGCGGTCCGCCGGTTCGACGGGGGCGCGGCATGGGCGTCCTCGTCGGCGACCAGCGATTTGGGTGGAAGGAAATAATCCCGATGCCGGACCGACTGGACGGCAACGAAGGTCAAATAGAGGAGGAACGAGACGATCGCGACGAATGCCAGCTGCGACGGCGCGTAGATCGGGCCGGGCTCGCTGACGGTGAAGTTCGGAAGAACCAGCGTCAATATGGTCAGGGCGCAAATCGTCGCCAGCGACGCGCTGACGCCGGTTTGCCGGAATGTCTGTTCCCGGTATCGGATCGCGCCGATCAGGATGCAGATGCCGAGCAGCCCGTTGAGGATGATCATCACCGCTGCGAATACTGTGTCACGGGCGAGCGTGGTGGCGTCCTCGCCGCCGGCCGACATCAAGGTGATGATCAGCCCCAGTTCGATCACCGTCACCGCGACGGCGAGCAGGAATGTCCCGAACGGCTCGCCGACCCGGTGGGCGATCAACTCGGCATGATGCACGGCGGCCAGCACGGCTGCGATCAAGCCGAAGGCGAGCAGGAAGATCGGTATGCCGGCCCCGAAGCTCAGCAGGATCAGGATCCAGCCGAGTAGCGGCGCGGCCCACGTCCATTGACTTAGAATCCTCTGCATCCGGTCGCTGTAACGCCGGAAGCGGTACCGCGCCATGGAGCCGGATCGGTGATCTTATGACGATCGGGCGGCTGGTGCGGACCGCCGATATCCGTGTCCCGCCGTCCGACGTTCGCGCCGGAAGCCGGGGTTCGCACCCTGTTACGATTTCTCGCCCTTTCCCCGAGAATTAATCGATCTGCGCGTCCCCCTTGGCCGGGTATGAACCAGCCTGTGCGTTTCAAGAGACCAGCCATGCCCTCTTCCCGAGCCCGCTCGCTTTCGCTGATCGTCGCCCTGCTTGCGTCGGGTCCGGCGCAGGGACAATGGACCAGCCGCTATCCCGAGGTGGAAAACGCCGCCCGGAATGTCGGCCATCAGCTCTATCTGGAAGCCTATAACCTGCCGACCTTCGCGGCCAGCCCGACCGATCCGGCGCCGTCGCCCGACGGGCGCTCGGTCGCCTTTGCCGCGCGTGGCTGGCTGTGGACGATGGATATCGCCACGCGGCAGGCGCGGCGGCTGACCCGCGCCGCCGGGATCGACTCCCGCCCTGCCTGGTCACCCGATGGCAGGCGGGTCGCCTTCGTCCGCGACAGCGGCCGCGATACGCGGATCATGCTGATCCAGGTGGGCGCGGGCAAGGAAGGCGGGAGCAAGGAGCGCGTGCTGGTGGACGGTCCTGCGCTTGAGCTCGATCCTGTCTTCGCACCCGACGGCAAATCCGTCTTCTACGCTTCGGCCGAAGCCGGCGATTTCGATCTGTGGCAGGTCGACCTGGCGAGCGGCGCCAGGACGCGGCTGACCGATTTTGCCGGCCAGGAACTCAATCCGCAGCCGATCAAGAGCGGGACGGCCCTGGCTTTCGTCGACCGGTCGAAATTCTTCAGCGATGCGGTGTCGACCGTTTCGCTCGCCGACGGCAAGCGACAGATGCTCCGAACCGAAGGCATGGCGCCGCAATTGCGGATCGCGGCCTCGCCGGACGGCCGCTCGGTCGCGATCGCGGCGCCCGACCAGGACCGGCTCCGGCTGATCGCCATCGACGCGGACGGCGGCGACACGCTTCGCATCGCGCCCGAGGCCGTCTATCCGCTCGCGCCCAGCTGGTCGCGGGCCGGCGACCTGTGGTTCGTCCAGCCGACCCGCGACAAGCAATTCGCCCTCTTCCGCGTGCCGGCGACCGGCGGCGCGATCGAGGAGATGACGCCGCTCGGCTGGGACCTTGGCGAAGGCACGGCGCGCGTCACCGTGCGCACGCGGCAAGGCGGGGCGATGGTTCCGGCACGGCTCGCCATCGTCGACGGACAGGGCCACCCGGCGGTCCCCGCCACCGGCCTTGCCTATTTCGACAGCCAGCACGGCAAGATCTTCGTCCATTCCCCCGGTATCGTGACCTTGGACGTGCCGGCGGGAACGATCCGGCTCGCCGGCACCCACGGCTTCGACGGCGTCGGCGAGGCGAGCCGCCGGGTGCGCGCGGGCGAGGTGGTGGTGATCGACCTCGAACTGCCCGCGACCGGCTTCGACGCGGCAGGCCGCGGCTGGCTTTCCGGCGACCTCCACAATCATCTGAACTATGGGGGTCCCTATCAGCTGGAACCCGACGATCTCACCGTCATGATGCGCGCCGAGGCCTTGGACGTGGCCACGCCGCAGCTCGCCAATCTGCAGACGCGCGAGGTGGACGGGCGCTATTGGGGCTGGCGGCGCACCAGCCTTCCCCTGATCCAAATGTCGCAGGAGGTGCGCTCCCACTATCTGGGACATATCGGCGTGATCGGCGCCGACGCCTTGTTCGATCCGTGGTTCTTCGGGCCTACCTATCCGGTGCGCACGCAAATCGACCTCGCCAATCATGAGGTGCTTCGGTTCGCACGCGCCCAGGGCGGCCTCAACGTCTATGTCCATCCCGTAACCGGGCGAGACCCATTCCCCGCAAATGGCCCGCCCGGAAGCTTCCCGATCGGCCTGGTGCCCGACGCCGTGATGGGCGATGTCGATGCGATCGAGCTGGCGTGCCTGTGGAGCGACGAGCTCGGCACTAGCCAGCTTTGGTATCGGTTGCTCAACCTGGGCCTGCCGATCGTGCCGACCGCCGGCAGCGACACGATGCAGAATATCCACCGCATGGCGGCGATCGGCGCCGACCGCGTCTATGCCAAGGTGGACGGGCCGGCCAGCATGACCAATTTCGTCGACGCGCTGCGCCAGGGCCGCAGCTTCGTCACGACCGGGCCGATGATCGACTTCGCCGTCGCCGGGGCGGCGCCCGGCGGCGTGATCGCGGGCGGTGCGCGGTCGGTCGAATGGAAACTGGACCTGTTCGCGCCGACCGCGGTCGAGACGGTGGAGATATTGGTCAATGGCCGCGTCGCCTGGAGCGGGCAGGGCCTCAAGGAAGCGGGCAAGCGCCATTATACTGGCACGATCGATGTGCCGGCGGGCGGCTGGATCGCGGCGCGGGTGCATGGCGGGGCGGCCGCCTGGCCGACCCAGGATGCCATGCCGTTCGCCCATAGCGCGCCGGTCTGGCTGGGCCGCATCGGAAGTGTGGAGCCCGGTGCGGCGCGGGCGGCCGCGGACGATCTGCTGCGCTGGATGAACGTCGCCGACGAGAAACTGGCGCGCGGCTATCCGGACGGCAGCGGCGTCCGCATCAAGGCCAGGTTTGCCGACGCGCGGAAGCGGCTGGAAGAGATGCGGGGGCGGTGAAGAGGGTTCCGGCCGCTCGGTCCCTTCTGGACCGACTGGGTCGCAAGTTCGCGTGAACCTCTCGGTAACGCCGTGTCTGTATCCTGCGTGGCATGACGGAGGCTGTCTACTTCCTGCTGATCTTCGGCGGCATGCTGATGGGAATCCAGGGCGAGCGTTGGCGCGCCGCCTGGGCTCGATCGGAGTGGCGTGCCAAGCGGGCGAAGCGGGATGGCTGGAAACCGAATATCCTCAGGAGCGAGGCTGACGGAGCACGCATCCCGGTTGATGCCACACAACAATTGAAAATCGTCATGGACGCGCCGTTCGAGAAGCGCCGGCTGCTCTCCAGGAAGGAGGCGGAGGTCTTCACAGCGCTGGAAGCCGCGGTGGACAATGTCGGCCGCGGATGGCGAGTGATGGCCCAGGTGAGCCTGGGGGAGGTGCTGGCATCGAAGGATGCCGCCGCTTTCGCCGCGATCAACAGCAAGCGGGTCGACATGCTGGTGGTGTGCAACCGGAGCCTGCCCGTCGCGGCAGTCGAATATCAGGGATCGGGCCATTATCAAGGCACCGCGCCCGCGCGCGACGCGGTGAAGAAGGAGGCCCTGCGCAGGGCAGGCATAAGCTATGTCGAGGTGACGCCTGAGCATGGCCCCGAAGACGTGGCGGCGGAGATATCCCGGATTGCGCGGGCCAGCGAGCTTCGACCGGCTTGATCATCGGATCCGGGCCCGCCGCAAGCCCGCCGCCCGAAACCCTTGTTCAGTCCGTCACGAAAACCGGATCGCCGACGCGAATGCGGCCGCGCCTGGCTGGGGCGCCATAGACGCCGAAGGCGTTGCCGAAGGACTGGGCGATGGTGCGCATCACGCGCGGCTCGCGCTTTGCGGTATCCGGATCGACCGTGATCAGCGCGCACCTCGGGATTTCATTCGTGACGAGCACTTCCGCACGATCCTCGCCTTCGCCGAACGTCAGCCGCCTGGAGACCCATTCGGCGGGTGGGATCTCGGCGTCTATGATGACATTCGATCGAAACCGCCGCCGATCGAGCGATCGGCCGTGGGCGGAGTCGACGGCCGCGTGGGCCGCCGTCGTGGCAATGGATATCGGCATCGCATCATGCGTACCGCGGCCCGAATGAAGCAAGCCGGTCGCGGTTCCGGTGGCTTCGGAAATGATGGCGCGCAAGGCCGGATCGTGAAGGTCCAATCGGTCTCCGGTCGGCGTGATCACTGTCACGCCGGATCGGCGCGGCCTCTCCGGATCGGCGAACATGGCCCGATAGCGGATCAGATCGGGCATTTCCCGCCCCGTCACCCAGGGGAAAGAAGAAGCGTCGTCCAGCCGATAGAAGCCATAGAGCCGATCGCCCACGAGACCTTGCCATTCCAGATTGGCCTCGGCCACGCGATCGCCGGCCATCGACTTGACCGGATATCGGATGACTTCGGTGACGCGGCCGACCTGATGCTGCATCTGCCCGTGCTACATCTGCCGACGAACGCTGACAAACCTGATGGTCCGCGATCAGGGCCGCCTTTGCGTGAGCGTACATCCTCGGCGCCTGTGGAAGGGACAGGCAAGGAGCTTTGGACGGGGCGGCTTTAGACCCGTTGCCGGTTAAGTTGAACCGGCAACGGGTCTAGTTTTCTTTTGTTTTCCGTGCTTTTCCAAGTCGTCAGATGATTCCATCCGACTTGAAACCACTTGGTCAGCGGGCGGTGGCAGGCAGGTTGCAGGGGTGGCGGAGGACGCGGCCGGGGCGGGCGCCGGTTACCTTGCCCGCTTCGATCGTCGCGACGCCGTTGACGATGACGTCGTCGATGCCGGTCGGGGCGGCGACGGGGCGGTCGAAGGTGGCGGTGTCCTGCAGCTTGTCCAGATCGAACACGATCACGTCCGCGCGCATGCCCTCCCGAATGAGGCCGCGATCGCTGAGGCCCATGCGCTGGGCGGGCCAGCCGCTCATCTTGCGCACCGCTTCTTCCAGCGTGAGCACCTGCCGCTTCTTGACATATTCGGCGATCACCCGCGGGAAATTGCCATAGGCGCGGGGGTGGGCCCGGCCGCGGCCGTCTTCCGCGGTCATGCGGTCGGATGCCGACGCATCGCTGCCGATGCTGGTCCAGGGCTGGCGCAAGGCGGTCTCGATATCCTTCTCGCTCATCATGAAATAGAGGGCGGAGGCACGGTTGGGCTGGGCGGCGAGGACGATGTCCCAGGCGACGTCGGCCGGATCCTTCTTCAGCTGCTTGCCGATATAGGCGATGCTCTTGCCTTCATATTGCTCATAATCCGGGCTGTAGGATCCGGCGAGCACCACATTGTCCCATCCTCCCGCGGCCACCACCAGGTTCGACCAGTCGGCCTGCGATCCGGCGGCGACCTCCTTCTTGATGCGGGCGCGGACGGCGGGATCGCGCAGCCGCTCCAGCCCCTTTTCGCGTCCGTCCGCCCAGACCCAGCTCGGAACGGTGACGTTGAGGCCGGTGCCCCCGGCGGTGTAGACATACATATCGGCGGCGATATCCACGCCGCGCGCGCGGGCGGCGTTGATGGCCGCGACCGCCTGCGGCATCAGCTTGCCCCAGCCGGGCTGGAAGGCGGCCTTGAGGTGATAGATCTCCACCTTCACGCCGCCTTTTTCGCCGATCTCGATCGCTTCCTGGATGGCGGGCAGCAATTTGTCGGATTCGTCGCGCAAATGGGTGACGTAGAATCCGTTGCAGCGGCCGGCGACCTGGGCCAGCTCGATCAGGTCGGCCGCGCTCTGGAAGGTGGCGGGTGCGTAGATGAGCGCGGTGCTGATCCCGAACACGCCGGCGCGCATCGCCTTCGCCACCTCCTGGCGCATGATCTCCAATTGTTCCGGAGTCGGCGCGCCGGCGCGGTCGCCCATCACCTTGGAGCGCGCCTGGACGGCGCCGTAATAGGTGCCGAAATTGACGGCGATCCCATTCTTTTCGAGGCTGTCGAACCAGCCGGCAATCTCGTCTGCGGGCACCGGCGTGCCGCCTTCGCCGGCGATGAGGCTGGTGACGCCCTGGCGCAGCTTGCTCTCGGCGCCGCTATTTTCCATCAGGGAACGGCCGGACTGGTCCTGCATGTCGATGAAGCCGGGTGAGACATAGCGGCCGCGCGCGTCGATTTCCTTGGCGCCGGCGCCCGGCACCTGGCCGACCCGGGCGATGCGCCCGTCCTTGATGGCGACATCGGCCGCCACCCACGGATTGCCGCCGCCGTCCAGCACGCGCCCGCCGCGGATCACGATATCATAATCGGCCGCGGCCGCCGGGGCGGCGGAGGCGAGCAGGGACGCGACGGCGGCAATCAACAATTTCATGGTCTCTCTCCTGGTCCGGCGGCCGATCCTTGCGGCAACCTTTCATCATATGTTGGCGCCGGGCGCTTGAGCTTCCGGCTATTTCGGCTTGGCCGCGAGCACCGCGTGCTGCGAGCTGCCGCTGCGGCCAATTTCGACAAGCCAAGCGCCATCGTCTCCACTCTCCTCGTCCAGGCTTGATATTCTCTATATGGATCGATTATTGCCTGATGTTAAAAGATTTGGAAGATAGTGGCTAGAGGGTGACGAGGGGTCCGAGGGCCGTCTTCGGTTCACCGCCAACGGCTTTGCTTCCGGCGGCAAAGCTGCGACAGAACCCTCCCCTCGAATCCCGCCGCTCCCGGAGCCCTCACGCTTATGCTCTTCTCACGCCTGCTAAGGCTCCCTGCCAGCGACATGGCGATCGATCTCGGGACGGTGAACACGGTGGTTTATGTTCGCGGCAAGGGGATCGTGCTCAACGAGCCGTCCGTGGTCGCGCTGGAGACCATCGACGGGATCCGGCGGGTGAAGGCCGTGGGGCGGGAGGCCAAGTTGATGCTGGGCAAGACGCCCGACAGCATCCAGACCGTCCGGCCGCTACGCGACGGCGTCATCGCCGATTTCGATGTGGCCGAGCAGATGATCAAATATTTCATCACGCGCGCCTATGGCGAGCGTTCGCGCTGGCCGCGCCATCCGGAGATGGTGATCTGCGTCCCTTCCGGCTCGACGTCGGTCGAGCGGCGCGCGATCCGCGACGCGGCGACCAATGCGGGCGCATCCCAGGTCTCCCTGATCGAGGAGCCGATGGCGGCGGCGATCGGCGCGGGCCTGCCCGTGCTCGATCCCATCGGCGCGATGGTGGTCGACATCGGCGGCGGCACCACCGAGGTGGCGGTGCTTTCGCTGCAGGGCCTTGCCTACAGCACATCCGTCCGGGTGGGCGGCGACAAGATGGACGAGGCGATCTCCGCCGCCGTCCGCCGCCGCCACAATGTCGTGATCGGCGAGGCGACGACCGAGCGGATCAAGCATGAGATCGGCAGTGCGCTCCGCCCAAGCGACGACAGCGTCCGCATGGAGGTGAGGGGGCGGCATCTGGTCTCCGGCATGCCGCGGGAGATCGTCATCACCCAGGCGGAGATCGCCGAAGCGATGTACGAGCCGGTGGGCCACATCATGGGTGCCGTCCGCACCGCTTTGGAAAATACCGCGCCCGAGCTCGCCGCCGACATCGTCGATGCGGGCATCGTCATGACGGGCGGCGGCGCCTTGCTCCAGCGCATCGATGAAGCGCTGGCGGCCGAGACGGGATTACCGGTCACCGTCGCCGCGGACCCGCTTATCTGCGTGGCGATGGGCGCGGGACGGGCGCTGGAAGATCCGGACTATCGGGGCGTGCTGTCGCCGGCTTAGGCGACCTTGTGCGTCTTGGTCGGCGACGGGATCGCCCATACGGGAGCAATGCTCGCGCGGCTTCTGCAGGCCCAGGTTCAAGTCGTTCTTTTTCAGCCAGGTTTTCCCCGATTCCATCGCTCGGTCGGAGACAGGGACATGGGGGAGGTTGCGGCCAGATTGCCGTGCGACCGGGGAGCGAGCAGGGAAAAACCGGACGAACCGAGAGGATGGCGGGACGACCGAGGGATCCAATACTAACCCGTTTATAAATCAGCATGTAGTCTGCACATAGCTTTTTGGCCGACCGGATGAAGCCGGGACGCCGGCCATGTGAATCGGAGTATGTCTATGCGTTTCCTTGTGTTGCTGAGCTGGTTCGCGGCCTTGCTGGCGCAGCCCGCCGCCGCGCAGGTCACGCCGGAGCTGCAGCAGCTGGAACGGCGGCTGGCCGTTATGGCGCAGGAGAATCCCGGCGAATATGGCATCGCCGCCATGGATCTGGCCACGGGCAGCAGCGTCGCCGTCAACGGCAATCAGGCCTTTCCGATGGCGAGCACGATGAAGATCGCGGTGGCGGCGGCCTATCTGGCGGAAGTCGATGCCGGCCGCCGCAGCCTGGACGATCGGGTCGGCAACGTCACGGCCGGCAGCCTGATGGACGCGATGATCACGCGCAGCGACAATCGCGCAACCGATCTGCTGCTTGCAACTCTGGGCGGGCCGGCGGCGGTCGACCAATGGATGCGCGCGCACGGCCTTACCGGCATCCGGGTGGACCGCACGATCGCTCAGCTGCTCAGCGCGCGCCGCGACCTGCGCGACGTGCGCGATTCCAGTACGCCGACCGCGATGCTCGACATGCTGCGCCTGATCGACACCGGTGATGCGCTGAAGCCGGGCAGCCGCTTGCTGCTGCTGGACATGATGCGCCGTTGCCGGACAGGTTCCAACCGCATCCGCGGCATTCTTCCTCCGGGCGCGACGGTGGAGCACAAGACCGGCACCCTCTCCGGCTATACTGGCGATGTCGGCTTTCTGACCTTGCCCACCGGGCGCCGGATCGCGGTCGCATTCTTCGCGCGCTATGGCGAAAACCGGCCGGGCGTGATCGCGACCGCGGCCCGCATGATCTACGACGCGTTCGGGACGACGCCGCGCCAGGCCCCGCCGGCCGAGGCGCCCACGCTCCATACGGCGATGGCCTTCCCCGCCGACGTGCAGGGGGGAACGGAAGCCGTGATCGGTGAAGCGAGCCAGCTGGCACAGAGCAGCGGCGTACCGGAAACCCGCTAGGCCATTACCGAACGGCGAATGGCGAGCCGTTGCGGCCCGAGCCTTCTGCGTAGCGCTTTGGTCCTGAAGTTATTTCAGGTCAGATGAGCTCATCTGACGATTCGGGAGTAACGGAAAACAAGGAAAAACGAGGCTCGTTTCCGGTTCAACATGACCGGAAACGAGTCTAAGGATCCCGTCCATGAGCGAGAGAAACTGCGACGCCGTGCGTCCGGCCGGCGCAAGCGCCGCAACGGGCATTCACTTCTATCCCGTCGGCACTGCCGGCCAGCCTTGGGGCGCGGCGGAACTGGACCAATGGCGGGCGAGCCAGCCGCGCCGGCGCCGCTACGATCAAGATGTCGTACCCCGCATCGAGGCGTTGGCAGAGCGCTACGAGAAGGTCGTTTACGGCCGGCTGGAATATGGCGGCGAGTCTTACGCCCTGCTTGCCTTGCGCGATCGCCGGTTCGATCCGGGGCTGCCGAACGCCCTGGTGACCGGCGGCGTCCATGGCTACGAAACCAGCGGGGTAATGGGCGCGCTGGAATTTCTGGAGACGCGTGCCGCCGATTATGCCGGCAAGGTCAATCTGCTGGTGGCGCCGTGCGTGAATCCCTGGGGCTATGAACGCGTCAATCGCTGGAATCATGATGCAATCGATCCCAACCGGAATTTCCGCGCCGACGGACCCCGGGAATGTACGGCGCTGATCGAACTCGTTCGCTCCATACCGGGCCCATTCCTCATGCACATCGACCTGCACGAGACGACCGACAGCGACGAAAGCGAGTTTCGGCCGGCCATGGCGGCGCGCGATGGCGATCTTTACGAGCCGGATCTCATTCCCGACGGCTTCTACGTGGTGGATGACGCAGAAAATCGTCAGCCCGAATTTCAGCAGGCCATCGTCGCCGCGGTCGAACGCGTGACACACATCGCCCCGCCGGACGAGAATGACAAGATTATCGGCACGCCCGTCGTGGCGCATGGGGTGATCGAATATCCGCTGAGGGAATTGTCACTTTGCGCCGCCATCACAGGCGCACGCTACACAAGCACCACCGAAGTCTATCCGGACAGCGCGCACGCCACTCCGGCGCAGTGCAACGAGGCGCAGGTGACCGCCGTTTGCGCGGCCCTGGATTATGCCCTGACGCACGCTTGAGCGACGGGCGTCCCGCGCCTTTGGCGCGGCGCTGCCACGCGCGATTAGCGGAGCTGTTCGTAGCGGCGATCCAGCGCCGCCGCTTTGTCCGCATCCGCGTCGGCGCGGCGGCGGTCGCCGCGTAGGCGGTGGACGAGGCTGCGCTGGTAATAAGCGCGGGCTGAATCGGGGGCGTAGCGGACGGCCCTGTCGAGGTCGGCGAGCGCGCGGTCGAGGTCGCCATTGCGGCGGTGGGCGATACCGCGGTTCAGATAGGCCGGCGACGATCGCGGGGCGATGGCGATGGCACGGTCGAAGGCAGCCATGGCTTCGCGCTCGTTACCCTCCCAGGCCCGGGCGAGGCCATCGGCAATGGCGGCGCCGGCGCGGCCGCGCGCGCCGCTCGCCTCGAGCTGCCGGCGGCAGGCGGTTACATCGCCGCTGGGATCGTCCACGGTGCAGGCGTTCCAATCGCCGCGCTGCGACGGCGTGCGTCCCTCGATGCGTGCGCCGGTGACGACGATATGGTCCGCTTCGGCCTGCTCGGCAGCCGGTGCCGGTGCCGCGCGGGCGGAGATCCGCGCGCGTTCGGTCTTGCGCGCGTCCGCGGCGAAGCTTTCCTGGCGCAACCTCGGCCCGGGCCGGTTTTCGCTGGCAATGCCTCGGATCGTGGCGGGTGGTGCGGCGGGGACTCTGTCCGCCGTTGGGGCTGGCGGCGGCGCCGCAGGGGCGGTCTTGGCCTCGTCGTCGGGCGGGGTCCCGGCTCCGGCGGGGACGGACGACGCAACCTGGGCGGGGGCGGGCGGTTCCATCCCGGAATCAAGCCGGGAGGGGTCGGCCGGCGACGGCTGGGGGATGATTTCGGGCGCGCGGGATGGCTCGGCCCGGCAGGCATCGTCGCTTGCGAGATCACGCATCTCGGCCGGGCGAGAGCGTTCGAGCGGGGCCTTCTCCATCGCGTTCCATGCGACCGGCAGCGCGACCAGCGCGACCAGCGACGCGGCGAGGAGGGCGCCGGCATGAGGGCGGTTGAGGCGCGGCCACGGGAATGGCCGCCCTGTTCGGATTGCGGCGCCATAGGCAGGGGCGTGGGCCTCCTCGCCGTCGAAGCGGCGCATGGCAGTCGCGATCGCGGCCTCGCGGCGGGCGGGGGCAGGCTGCGGCGGCCGGGGCAGGCCGGCGGTGATATCGTCGTCGCTACTCATCGCTCCGGCTCCACCGCCCGCATCCCGGATGCGCGCGGGCCGGAGCGGCGATGGCGGATCGGGCCGGGATCGGAAAACGGAAGGCGCATGAGAAGCGGCTTATAGCGCAAAGCGGCGGCCGGTCGAACGGGCGATGCTCTTCCCATCCTGCCGGCCGCCTGCCTAACCGGGCGTCAGCCGCCGCCCGGCATCGAACGGGCGGATTGGGCCGCGCGGACGAGCTGGACCAGCTCGGTGCGATAGCCATAGGGATCCGGGCCGCGGGCTGCCATGACCAGCCGCAGCACATCGTCATAGCCCATGGCTCCGCTATGCCGGCCGCCGCGCAGCAATTCGGCGAAGGCAGCGACCCCGGCGGCGAAGCGCGCATCGCGCGGCGCATCGGCGAAGCGGCCGAATTCGGAGGCGCGGTCGATCGGCGTGGAGATCAGCCGGCTCGTGTCCGATTTCGGCAATTTGTAGCGGATCTTCACGAAGCCATATTCGCTGGCGCGGCCCGGCTGCGCCGCGACCCGGGCCGGGGCGGCGTAGCGGCGGTCGCCCATCGCGCGCGGACCGCCGACCGGGACGATCTCGTACAAGGCGGTGACGCTCTGGCCGGACCCGACATCGCCGGCATCGACCTTGTCATTGTCGAAATCGTCGCGGTTGAGCAGGCGCGTTTCATAGCCGATCAGGCGATATTCGGCGACGGTAGCGGGGTTGAACTCGACCTGGATCTTCACGTCCTTGGCGATCGGGAACAGAGTGGAACTGGCTTCCTCCACCAATGTCTTCCGGGCCTCGGCGACCGTGTCGATATAAGCGGCGGCGCCGTTGCCGTTCTGGGCCAGGGTCTGCATCAGGGCGTCGTTATAATTGCCCATGCCGAAGCCGAGTACGGACAGGAAGATGCCCTTGCCCCGCTCGCGCTCGACGAAGCTCTTCAATGCGGCCGGATCGGTGATGCCGACATTGAAATCGCCGTCGGTGGCCAGGATGACACGATTGATGCCATTGGGATCGAGATTGCGCGCGGCCAGTGCATAGGCCTGGCGGATGCCCTCGGCGCCGGCCGTGCTTCCGCCCGCGCCCAGGCTGTCGATCACCGCCCGGATCCGCTCCTTCTGGCTGGCCGGGGTCGGCGCGAGCGCGGTTCCGGCGCTGCCCGCATAGGTGACGATCGCGACATTGTCCCGGGGACCAAGCTGATCGAGCAGCATGGACAAGGATTGTCGGACGAGCGGCAGCTTGTTGGCCTGGTTCATCGATCCGGACGTGTCGATCAGGAAGACGAGATTGGCGGCGGGCCGCGTCGCACGCTGGATCTCATAGCCCTTGATGCCGATCCGGACGAGCTTGCGGCCTGGCGACCAGGGGCTCGGAAATACGGAGATGTGGGAGCTGAACGGCTGCGCGGCGCTGCGCGGCGCGGCATAATCATAGGGGAAATAGTTGATCATCTCCTCGGTCCGGACCGCTGCCATCTGCGGCAGGACGGCATTGTTCAACGATGCGCGGACGAAGGAATAGGATGCGGTGTCGACATCGATCGAGAAGGTGGAGACCGGCTCCTCGGCGGCGACCCGGAACGGGTTTTCGGAAATGGCGGTGAACCTGTCGCGGCCTTCGGGTGGACGCGGCGGCAAATAAGGCGGTTCGTGCCGGACGATCATCCGGCGCGTTTCCGGGGCATAAGCGATGGCCGGCGGCGGTGCCGAAGGGGACAGACCCCGCGCTGCGTCGATCCCCGGGCGCGCCTTGCCGGCATCGGCGCGTTCGGCCCGGCTGCCCGTGACGACGATATTGCCGGCTTCCTGCTCGAGCGCGGCATCCTGCGGCGGCCGGGGGTCTTCGAACGGCTGGGTTTCGGTCGTTGCAGCCACGTCGTCGTCGGTACCGGCGCAGGATGCGAGCGCGATGGCAGCGACGCCGAGCGCGATGGGAAGGGTCAGTCGGGACATGTCTTTCTCCCTGATGGCAGCGGCACGAAATTGTCCGCCTGATCCCTTCGACGCGGCTGGCCGGGAAAAGCTTTGGAGATTTTTCGAGAAAATTTTCCGGCCCGGATCTTGCCCCCGCCAAAACGGGAAGGCGTTCAGGCCTCGCCATCGCCCGACAGCATCCGCCGCACCTCATGCATGCGCCAGGACACCGTCGATTCCGCGACGCCCAATATCTCGGCCGCCTCGGCATGGCTGAGCTGCTGGCCGGCGACCAGCACGGCCGCGTCGCGATAAGCCGGCTTCATCCGTGCGATCGCGCTCTTCAGCCAGATCGCATCATGCAAGTCGCGCCCATCCGGTCCGCGCGCCAGGCCGGCCAGCACGGCAAGCTTCTCGGTGAAGCCGCCGAACGTCCTGCGCCGGCGGCGCAGGTCGCGGCAGGCATTGACGGTGATGCCGCACAGCCAGGTGGTGAACTTGGCCTCGCCGCGAAAGCCGCCGATCTTCTCGACCAGGGTGCAGC
Organism: Sphingosinicella rhizophila; assembly: GCF_032378825.1. NCBI lineage: Bacteria > Pseudomonadati > Pseudomonadota > Alphaproteobacteria > Sphingomonadales > Sphingosinicellaceae > Sphingosinicella > Sphingosinicella rhizophila. Next base: position 106,944 of record NZ_JAVUPU010000010.1, read on the forward strand.
ATACGTCCTGGGCGATATCGTCGGCGTCGGCGCGCGATCCCGTCCATTGCCAGGCTAGGCCGTGGATCCGATCATAATGGCGGCGCAGCAAGGCCTCGAAGGCCGCGCGGTCGCCGCTCGCCGCGGCCGCGGCCAGCTCGACATCGGAAGGGCCGGAGAGATCAGACACGGTTCATCGGCGCCGCGGGCCGAACGCCCGCTCCCGTGCAATATCGCCAATCGGGCTTGGCCATGAACCCCCGTACCGCCGCTCACCCCTCACGCAACGTCTAGTGCATCATCCAACGCGCTAATGCCATCGGCGGCTTCGCTCCCTTGTGACAGCCGGCCCGCCCAAGCAGCCACAGTTCCGGACGCCTTTTAATTCGGGGACACTATACTATTTTCCTACCGTCGCCGGCGTATCGCCGATGGGCCTGCAGCCTTGAAAAAATAGTAAAGCGTCCCCGAATTAAGGAGAAGCGTCCCCGAATTAAGGAGGAGGGGGAGGTGCATTTTGCAGAATTGCCCCTCGGCGTTAAAAGGAATCATGGCCGGGACTGGATCGAAAAAGGCGGCGAATGCAGCCGGTGGCAAGAAGGCCAAGCTCCTTTCGGGCGGCAACCCGCAGATCGCGAAGGGCGACGGAGACGCGCCGGTCCAGGCCTATATCGACGCCATGCCGGGCTGGAAGTCGGGGGCAGGGCGGCGGCTGGACGCCTTGATCGAACGTACCGTACCCAACGTTCGCAAGGCGGTGAAATGGAATTCGCCTTTTTATGGCGTCGAGGGGCAAGGCTGGTTCCTCAGTTTCCATTGCTTCAACAAATATATCAAAGTGGCCTTCTTCCGGGGCGCTGCGCTCGATCCGCCGCTTCCGGTGACCTCCAAGGACCCGAACACACGCTATTTCCACATATATGAGGATGAGCCCGTGGACGAGCAATTGGTGGCACGCTGGATCGAACAGGCGTCGAAGATACCGGGCTGGATGGCCTGAACGAGCTGCGGGAGACGAGATGAGCGACGACGGAACCGGGAATGGCAGATCGCCGTCCGAGCGGATCGACGAAAGGATCGCGGCGCTCGGCGACTGGCGCGGCCAGACGCTCGCCCGGATCCGCGCCCTCATCATGCAGGCCGATCCCGAAATGGTCGAGGAATGGAAATGGCGTGGCGTTCCCGTCTGGTATCATGACGGAATGGTCTGCACGGGCGAGACCTACAAGCAGGTCGTCAAGTTGACCTTCGCCAACGGGGCGGCGCTGGCCGATCCGGCGGGCCTGTTCAATGCCAGCCTGGACGGCAAGGTCCGCCGCGCCATCGACATACGGGAAGGCGAGGCGATCGACGAGGCGCTCAAGGCGTTGATCCGCGCGGCGGTGGCGCTGAACGGGGCAAAGAAGCGGCGCTGACTGCCAAGACCGCGCAACGGATCAATTGGGGATCAATCGGGCGGCGGCGGTGTCTCCGGCATGCCCCGGCCCGGTTCGTCCCGGTCCGGCGTCTCGGGAACGATTTCCGGTGGACGAGGCGCCGGTTGCTCGCCAGGCGGATCCAGCACAGGCATTTCCGGTGGTGATTGGGGATCGATCCGGTCGGGCGGATCGGGCTGGGATGCCATTTGCAGCTCCTCGTTCAATTGCAGGACTGGCCGGAACGCGGCATCACCAGGGATAGGCGATGCCGTAATAGCCATAGACCTGCTGGCCATAGGTACGGTCATATTCCGGCGTCTCGTTGGCGCGATAGCGCGGGCCGCCCGTCAATTTCTCCTTGTCGAGATCGACGATATAGCCGCCCTGGTCGGCGTCGTAATCCAGCACGTCCCAGGGCAAGGGATAATGATCCTCGCCGAGGCCGAACAGGCCGCCGAACGACATGACGGCATAATCCGCCTTGCCCGATTGCTTGTCGACCATGAAATATTCGACCCGGCCGAGCTTCTCGCCCGCGCGATTATAGACGGCGGTGCCCTCCACCCGATTGGAGGCGATCAGCCGGTTGGGGGAATCGGTTCGCGACATCGTCGTGCTGTCCTGCATGATTTTTCTCCTCAGTTCGAAGGGGGTTCGATCGATTCAATCCACGAGCGGCCAAACCGATCCCAAGGAAACGGCAAGTGGTGCTGATTATAGGAGAAATCGGGAAATAGGCCCGTTGCCGGACCAGTGAACGCCGCTATGTATAATCAAGTATTCCGGTACCTCGCAATACTAACGGAGCTGGAATATGCAAGTAATAATCATTGATCGTTAGGAGTAACAATGTTAAGACATCTTGTAATGATATCCGCCGCTGCTGCTCTGTTTGCGGGCGCCGCCAATGCGCAGGACAGCCAGGATGCGGAGCAGACTGCACCGACCACGCCACAGACGGCGGCGACGCCATCGGCCGAGGAGCCAGTCCAGCCGGGCGCCGTGGTGGCGGTGACGGAGGCCGACGTCCGGTCGGGCGCGACCGTGACCGACCAGAGCGGCCAGCCGGTCGGCACCGTCGAATCCGTCAGTGCCGAGGGCGCAGTCGTTTCGACCGGAACGGCCAGAGGCCGGATTCCCTTCTCGGCGATCGGGAAGACCAGTACCGGCCTGGTGACGACCGTTACCAAGGCGCAGATCGAAGCCGCCGCGCCTCCTTCCGCGGAAGCTTCGTCCCAGCCTAATTAGAGCCGGTGGGGGCCATGCCGCCGGTTCGGCATGGCCCTTCCATCATTCCCGATTCGGACCTGCTCCCGACTTGACGGCCATGCCGGCGCCTGATGGAAACCCTGGTCCTGGCGCGGCGTTGATGCGGCGAAGGAAAAGGGGAGAATCATGGAAGCGCAGGAAATCTATCGCGGTCGCCTGATCGACCATATCCAGCTGGTGGTCGCGGACCTGCCGACCAGCCGCAGCTTTTACGAGGCGATCTTCAAGGTCCTGAACATTCCCATCGAAAGTTTGGGCGAGGACAATTTCTGGGCCGATGAATTGTTCGTATCGAGCGCCGCCAGCAAGGCGGCACAGGGCATGCTCACCGGGCGCCATCATCTCGCCTTCCAGGCCAAGGACCGCGCAACCGTCGAGGCCTTTCACAAAGCCGGGCTGGAACATGGCGGCACGGACAATGGCGCGCCCGGCCCGCGTCCTTATCATCCGGGCTATTACGCCGCCTTCCTGCTCGATCCGGACGGCAACAATATCGAGGCCGTTCATCACGGCCCCCACGAACGCAGCGCTGCGTCGGTGCTGATCAGCTTCGAGGCCTAGACCATCATCGTTTCAGATTGAATCCATCTGAAGCGTGAATCAGGCTCGAAGCTTGCGATTCGGTTCGAGACTCCGAAGCGGGCGCCTCACTCCTCCTCGATCGAGCCGATCTTCTTCGCGCCTTCCCAGACTTCGCAGACCGGGCAGTCGTCATCGTCCGCGGCCTGCTTCATGGCCTGGCTGTCATTGGCCGCCTCTACATCCTTGCGCTTGACGATCCGGCCGCTCCGGTCGTCCAGCTTGTAGACACGATAATGCGTCATGATCCCCTCCCGCCAATGCGCCTATCTTACATCGTCCCTGGCCGAAAGAAACCTTGATCGGGCTGTCCGTGCCGCTTCTCCGGGTCCCGCCATAGTCGTTTCGGCAGCAAACAGGCACGTCGTGCGTTGAGCGGCGGATGCCGCCTTTGAACATGGAGCGCCGATGATCCTTCCCGATGAGCGCCAGCAGGCGGCGGACGTCGCCCTCCACTACGACCAGCTCGATCAGGTCTATCGCGAAATCTGGGGGGAGCATGTCCATCATGGCCTGTGGCAAAGCGGGCGGGAGAGCCCGGCTGAGGCCGCCGAGGCGCTGACGGCGATGGTTGCGGAGCGGCTGCGGCTGCGCCCGGACGACAGCGTCTGCGACATAGGCTGTGGCTATGGCGCGAGCGCGCAGTTCATGGCGGAACGCCATCGGGCCGCAGTGACGGGACTCACCGTCTCGGCGGCGCAGGCGCGGATCGGCCAGGCACGGTCGCCGGCGGCCGGTTCCTTCCGCTGCCTGCACCGGGACTGGCTGGACAATGGCCTGGAGGACCGAAGTTTCGATGCCGCTTATGCGATCGAGAGTTCCGAACATATGGTCGACAAGGGGCTTTTCTTCGCGGAGGCGGCACGGGTGCTGCGGCCCGGCGGGCGTCTGGTCGTCTGCGCCTGGCTGGCGACGGAACGGCCGAGCCGCTTCGCGGTCCGGTACTTGCTGGAGCCGATCTGCCGCGAAGGCCGGCTGCCGGGCATGGGGAGCCGCAGCGATTATGAACGGCTCGCGGCCGATGCCGGGCTGCTGCTGCGCGACCATCGGGATATCGGCGCGAAGGTGCGGCGTACCTGGTCGATCTGCGCCAAGCGGCTGGCCGCCAGGTTCGTGTCCGACCGCGCCTATCGCCGGCTGGCGCTCGACCGGACGGTCGGCAACCGCGTCTTCCTGCTCACCGTCCCGCGGCTGATGCTCGCTCTGCGCACCGGCGCGATGCGCTACGGCGTCTTCGTCTGGGAGAAACCCAACGCGACCCAATAATTCGGGGACGCTACAATATTCGGGGACGCTATACTATTTTTCAGCAGCTCCCGCCACGGCCCATAAATAGTATAGCGTCCCCGAATTAAGGAAGGCTCCGGTTGCGGTGTGGTGGGAAAGGGCGGATCATCTCCGCACCGGTCCAATGAAGCGGTCCGGCACGTCAGGAGGATCAGATGTCCAGGCTCGCTGCCCGGTCCCGCCAGGAAGAGCAGATGGATGCGGCCGATCTCGATCCGGCGCTCTACGCCCGGGTGCTGCACGATCTCGCCCGCGTCAACCGCTGGACCTTCACGGCCCGGCCCGCACTTCTGTTCCTGGACCAGGCGGCGGCGGGGATGACGCGCTTTCGCCTGCTCGACGTCGGCTTCGGGGATGGCGACGTGCTTCGTGCCATCGCCCGCTGGGCGCGGCGGCGGGGGATCGAGGCGCAGCTGGCCGGCGTCGACCTCAACGAAAACAGCGTCGAAGCCGCGCGGGCCGTGACGCCAGACGAATTGCGCATCGACTATCGGGCCGGCGATTATCGCGGCATGGCCGGACCGTTCGATTTCATCATTTCCAGCCAGGTCGCCCATCACATGAGCGACGATCAGCTGTGTGATTTCATCCGTTTCATGGAGGATGAGGCGCGGCGCGGGTGGCTGATCTGCGATCTCCATCGCCTGGCTTTCTCTTATTGGGGCTTTCCGCTGCTCGCGCGGCTGCTGCGGGTGCATCGGATCGTGCGGGAGGACGGCCAATTGTCGATCGCGCGATCCTTTCGCGCGGAGGATTGGCGGGCGATATTGGGTGATGCCGGAGTGGATGCGTCCGACGTCCGCATCGTTCGCCGCTTTGCCTCCAGGCTGTGCGTGGAGCGGGTATGCTGATCGGGATCCTATCGGCCCAGGAACAGGAAGGCGACGCCGGCCATGATGCAGGCGAAGGCGGCCAGATGCCGCCAATGGAGCGGCTCGCCGAGGAAGGTGACCATGAAGCCGGCGAAGACGATGAGGGCGATCGCCTCCTGGGCGATCTTGAGCTGGCCTGGGCTCCAGCCGCCGGCATAGCCGATCCGGTTGGCGGGGACGGCGAAGCAATATTCGACGAGGGCGATGCTCCAGCTGATCAGGATGACGAGCAGGATCGGCTTTTCCATCCCGCCCTTCAGATGCCAATACCAGGCGATCGTCATGAAAAGGTTGGAGGCGATGAGCAGCAGGATGGTCGGCATGCGGCGATCATGGCAGCCGATCGAGACGAGTTCCAGCGGCCCTTAATTCGGGGACGCTATACCAATTTCCGAGACCTTAAATAGTATAGTGTCCCCGATTTCTATTGCCGAAGTCGCTGGCGTCGTGGCGTTCGGGCAATTGTTCGGACGGGTCGCCCGTGGTGCGGTTGACGATCCGGCCGCGCTTGACGGCCGGCCGGTCGGCAATGGCCCTGGCCCAGCGCTGCACATGCTCATAGTCGCGAACCTGCAGGAACGTCCCGGCATCCTCGTAAATCTCGTCCAGGGCGAGCAGGCCGTACCAGGGCCAGGCGGCGATGTCGGCGATCGTATAATCGTCTCCGGCGAGATAGGGGCTGGTCGCGAGCCGGCGATCGAGCACGTCCAATTGCCGTTTCACCTCCATCGCATAGCGATCGATCGCATATCGGATCTTGGTCGGCGCATAAGCGTAGAAATGGCCGAAGCCGCCGCCGATGAACGGGCCGCTGCCGACCTGCCAGAACAGCCAGGAGAGGCATTCGGCGCGGGCCGCGGCGCTGGCGGGCAGGAAGGCGCCGAATTTCTCGGCGAGGTGAAGGAGGATGGCGCCGGATTCGAAGATGCGGATCGGCTCGGGTCCGCTCCGGTCCATCAAGGCGGGGATCTTCGAATTGGGATTGACCTCGACGAAGCCGCTGCCGAACTGGTCGCCCTCGCCGATCCTGATCAGCCAGGCGTCATATTCGGCGCCGGCGTGGCCCGCCGCCAGCAATTCCTCCAGCAGGATGGTGACCTTCTGGCCGTTGGGCGTGCCCTGCGAATAAAGCTGCAGCGGGTGGCGGCCGACCGGCAGCGGCTTTTCGTGGGTGGCGCCCGCGACCGGCCGGTTGATGCTGGCAAAGCGGCCGCCATTGGCCTCGTCCCAGGTCCAGACCTTGGGCGGCGTGTAATCGGATGTGTCGGTCATGGATGGTCTTCCTCGGCTTCTGGTCGCGCGCCCGGCAAGAGATGTGATGTCGCTCACCGCCTCGCGCAATAGCTGGGCCAAACCCCTCCGCACCCGATCCCGGCGACGCGCCGTCCATAAGCGATGAAGCGCGCTTATACCTTTCGCGCGGTGGCGATCAGGGCGGTCGACGGGATCGGCATATGGTCGCCGACGCGTGCCTCCCCGGCGCGCCGCATCATCTCGCCAAGCATCAGGTCGCGCGCGTCGGAGTCCATATCCGCCCAGGCCGGAATGAGGGAGAGGAGACGGTCGGCATCGTCTAACGTGGCCAGCTTCAGCTGAAAATCGTGCGTGGCGGCGCGGACCTTCGGCGCGACGAAGCCCGCCTCGACCATGGCCGCGGCGAGGCGGTCAGGTTCGCAAAGTTCGGACAGGCCGCCGATCCGCGGCGGCGGCGGGAGATCGGGGAAAAGCCGCTGCCGCACCTCCCACAGCAGGAGATTGGTGCCGGCGCCGTTGGGGTTGCGCCATGTCGCCACGATCGCGGTGCCGCCCGGCCGCGTGACCCGCGCCATCTCGCTCAGGCCGGCGTGCCAGTCAGGAAACAGGACGGCGCCGAAGATCGACACGCTGATGTCGAAAGTCGCATCGGGAAGGTCCAGGGCCTGGCCATCCATCTGCAGGGCTTCGACATTCGCCAGCCCGGCGGCATGGACGCGATCGACCATGCCGGCGGCGAAATCGATCGCCGTAACCCTCGCGCCGCGCCGGGCGGCGGCAAAGGCGGCCGCGCCCATACCGGTCGCGACGTCGAGAAGCCTTGTTGCTGGCCCGATGTCATGGGGGGCCAGCGCATCCTCGGCGAACATCGAGGTGAAGGGGTGCGCCTGCTCCTCGTAGAAGGCGATCATCTGTTCCCAGCGCGCCGGATCGCTCATGTCGGCATGTTGGTGCGTCTCTGCCGCCTTGGTCATTCTTTTCCGCTTTCATTGCCCTGGTCATCGAAGGTGCTATCTCATGTAACTTATCATGTGTCGAGTCTTCCCGTCTTTGCCGCCGCACCGCTTGCCTTTCCCGAACGTCCGCGAGAGAGAGGCGAGGTGAGACAGGACAGCCGCCTTTCGCGCATGTTGCACGTGCTGCTGCACATGGCCCGGCTCGATGGGCCCGCCACCTCGGATCGGATCGCGGCGATGCTGCGGACCAATCCGGTCGTGGTGCGGCGGACGATGGCGGGACTGCGCGACGCCGGCTACGTCCGTTCGGTGAAGGGACATGGCGGCGGCTGGACGCTCGCCTGCGATCTTGGCAAGATCAGCTTGCTGGACGTGCATCATGCGGTCGGCGGGCCGCGCCTGTTCGCGATCGGCAACGAAACCGACCGGCCCGATTGCGCCGTCGAGAAGGTCGTCAACGAGGCGCTGGACGAAGCGCTTGCCGGGGCCGAGGCATTGCTGGTGGCGCGGCTCGGCGCGATCAGCCTGGCCGAGCTCGCGTCCGCGTTCGACGAACGCTGCGGCGACTTGGCTGGCGGCGCCGGCGAAGCAGGCTGATGCAAAGGCCGCCATATCCGCTATGAACCGCCAGGCGTTGAAACTGGCCGGCAAGGAGATCTGAATGGCACGCATCCTCATCACCGGATCCGCGGACGGGCTCGGGCTGATGGCCGGCCAGCTGCTGGCGGGGCAGGGGCATGAAATCGTCCTGCACGCCCGCAGCGAGTTTCGCGCGGCGGCGGCGCGCAAGGCGCTGCGGACGGCCGCGAAGGTGCTGATCGGCGATGTTTCGACCATCGCCGCGATGCGGGAGGTGGCCGACCAGGCCAATGCATTCGGGCGCTTCGACGCGGTGATCCACAATGTCGGGCTCGGCTATCGCGAGCGCGAGCGGGTGGCGACCGAAGACGGATTGTCGCAGCTCTTCGCCGTCAACACGCTTGCTCCCTATCTGCTCACCGCGCTGATCGATAGGCCGGACCGGCTCGTCTATCTGAGCTCGGGCATGCATCGCAGCGGCGATCCGCGGTTGGACGATCTGCAATGGGGGATGCGTCCCTGGGATGGATCGCAGGCTTATGCCGACACCAAGCTGCACGACGCGATGATCGCCTTCGCGGTCGCGCGCCGCTGGCCGGACATATGCTCCAATGCGGTCGAGCCAGGCTGGGTGCCGACCCGGATGGGCGGTGCCAACGCGCCCGACGATCTGGAGGAGGGTGCCATCACCCAGGCCTGGCTCGCGGCCGGCGAGGATCCGGAGACGCAGGTGACCGGCGAATATTTCTACCACCAGAAGCCCGCCCATGTGAATCCGGCCTCGCGGCGCGAGGATCTTCAGGACCGGCTGATGGATTATTGCGCGGAATTGACGGGGGTGGAGATCGGATAGCGTTGTTTCAAGGCGGATGAAATCATCTGACGACCCGGAAATAACGGAAAACAAGGAAGAACCAGGCTCTTTCCTGGTCGATATATATGTGAACGCGCTAGCTGGACTGGCCGGTCAGTCGATCAGCTTGAAAGACGAAACGGCGAGCGGATTGATCACCGTGTCGGTGGATCCGCTACGGATCACCCAGGCGCCGTCGATCTCGAGGATGTCCGTCCCGCTATGGGCGGCGCCATTGTTCATCGTGAAGGACATGCGCGCCCGCGATCCCGCCGTTTTCCGGAATTCCTCCAGCGATCTTTGCGCATAGCGGATCAGGCTCAGGCTGAGCGCGACGGGGGTCATCGCCGCGTCCTGCGTCGCGCTTGAATCCTCGGTCATTCCATTCTCCTCCTCGTCATGGCCTCGCCGGCCACTGGCCCATAAAGCGTAAAGATTGCAAAAAGATGCCGCGCTGCTTCGCGAGGCCGTGATTGTTTCAGCGCGAAGCGCTTCCACATCAAACGATCGGGCTCTTGGCCGGCCGCCGGCTTCCGCGGCTCGTCCTATCGCGTGCGCGACGGCCTGGTGGCGATCCAGATGATGTGGTGGGCGCCTTTCCGGCCGCCGGTGGAGCGGGTCTTCACCTCCTCGACGTCGAAGCCCGCTTTGTGCAGGCGTCCCGCAAAGGCCTTGTCGGGATAGGCCGACCAGATAGCGAGGACGCCGCCTGGCCTCAGCGCGTCATAAGCGGCCTGAAGGCCGTTGCGGCCGTAGAGCCGGTTGTTGGCGGAATGGATCAGACCGTCCGGGCCATTGTCGACGTCCAGCAGAATGGCGTCGAACCGATCCTGCGAATGAACGATGAGGTCGTGGACGTCGCCGAGTTCGACATGGACACGGCGATCGTCGAGACTGGTGCCGAAGATATGGGCGAGCGGCCCCTTCGCCCATTCGAGGATCTTCGGGACCAGTTCGGCAATGACCACCGAGGCGCCGGCGGGAAGCGCTTTCAGCGCGGCGCCCAAGGTGAAGCCGAGTCCCAGGCCGCCGATCAGCACCTCCGGCCGGGACGCGTGCAATCTTTCGCAGGCGAGCGTCGCCAGCGCTTCTTCGGAGCCACGCACGCGGCTGCTCATCAGCTCGTTGCGCTCGAACAGGATCATGAAGTCGCCGCCGCGCCGCATCAGCCGCAATTCGCCGCCGTCGGGAAGCGGGGCGGTGTCGATCAAAGTGAGAGGCAGCATAAGGAGACGTCTTCAGATAAAGCGGTCGTCGCAGCGGAAGGCTCAGGCGGGCTTGGCGGCCTTGGCAGGCTTCGCGGACTTTGCGGCCGCGGCCTTATCTGCAGGTGCGGCGGCCGGCGCGGGCGCTGCCGTTTTGGCGGTGGAATAGATTCGTTTGTGCCGTTTGTTGGCGGTGCGCAATTGACCCATATGTCCGTCCGATCGATCCGATGACCGCCGGCGGGATGCGAAGCGGGCGCGACCATGGTCATGTTCCGGCGGGAATGGCAAGCTTGCAGGCTCCGAGCTAAAGCCGGGACCGGGCGTCATCTTCGCCGCATCGCCAGCCTCTCGACCACGAAATCGGCGCGATCTTCGATGCCGATCTTCGGCAAGAAGGTGATGTCATAGCCAAGATCTCGATAGGCGGGCAGCAGCCGATCATATTCGGCGACCGCCTCGTCCAGGCTATGAAGGCGCGCATCGTCGGTTTCATAAATTTCGGGCCAGGGCGGCGCCATGAACATGGCCCGATGGTAGGGGTTGCGCGTGACCGTGGGATCGAGCCGGTCGGCCGCGGTCGCATGCGCCAAGGCTACGGCTACGTCGACCAAGCCGCGATCGAAGAAGACCCAATCACCGGCGCCCTCATGACTCGTCCGGTCGGCCGCGGCGACCGCGATGGCGCGGCGGGCGAAGGCGGCGAGGTCTGTCCAGGGCAAAGCCCTGCCACCCGCGGCCCGTTCTTCCGCGACGATCCTGCGGCCTGGCTCTTCGACCACGGCGTAACCGCGCCGCGCAAGCTCTTGAATAAGACTCGATTTGCCGCCACCCGAACAGCCCGAAATGACGACGAATGGGTTCACTGCCTTGGCCCTCAAAAGAGATTGGCGGAATAAGTCGCGATCAGGCCGGCATGCAGAATCGCGATCAGCCGGAGCCGGGTCGAAAAAGGCTCTTTGCGGGTCTTGTGCCGGAACAGGTGCCGCGCCAGCAAAGCGCCGGGCGATCCGCCGATCAAGGCGAGCGTGAGAAGATGCGCTTCCGGAATGCGCCGCGCATCGGCTTCCGCGCGCTTCTTGTCCTGCCGGAAGCGGAACATCGTCCAGGCATTGAGCAGGGCCAAGGGGAGGAGGAGCACGGAAAATTTGTTCATCGTCGACCGGTAGCGGGATTTGGCGCCGGCATGCCAATTGATTTCACATTCGAATCTGCGGAAGATCAGAGACGCGGCGCTGAAGACGGATTGACCGTCTCGGAGTGAGCAGGGGGCATCTCTCCCGAAGGGGCCGCACCGGCCATCATCACAACATATTGAAACGCTCCCCAAAGCCAATCATCCTCGCGCGCGAGGGGATCCATGGCGGCCGACAAAGTGGAACGGGCGAGTGTGAAAGCGACGGCGCGGGGCAGCCGCCTCGATGCACTGGCGCGTCGCCATACTGCGCCGCTGCGCCGTTACTTCGAACGGCGGGTGAGCAATCGCGAGGATGTGCCCGATCTCGTCCAGGACGTGCTGATGCGGCTGGCGCGGCTCGAGGATCTTTCGACGCTGGAGCAGCCCGAACATTATCTGTTCCGCACCGCCTCCAGCGCGCTGCGCGATCAGTTGCGCAAGGATGCCACCCATCATCGCCGCGCCCATGTCGCCTTCGATGCCGAGGCGCATGGCGGTTCGGATTTTTCGCCCGAGCGCGTCTTGGCAGGGAGGCAGGCATTGGCGGCGGTGCATGCGACGCTGCGGACATTGCCGGAAAGGACCAGGGACATTTTCGTGCTGCGCATGTTCGAGGAGCAGAAGACGGCCGAGGTCGCCGCGGCCATCGGCATTTCCACGCGCGCCGTCGAAAGTCATTATGCGCGGGCGCTCGCCGCCGTCGCAATCGCCTTGAGGTCGCATCGCGATGACTAGTTGCGGCACGCCCGTCTCCGACCTTCCCCTGCTCGAACAGGCGGCCGGATGGTTCGACCGGCTGCGCGCGGACGGCCTTGGCGATCAGGAGCGGCTTCAGTTCGAATCCTGGCGCAGCGCCGATCCCGCCCATGCTTTGGCCTTCGCCGAGGTCGAGGCGGCGCACGGCACGGCTGCCGCCCTCGCCGACAGCAATGAAATGCTCGCGCTTCGCCACGAAACCTTGTCGCGGCTGGTGATGAAGCAGCCGGCAACGCGCCGTCGCGGTGCGATCGCGGCCGGTTTTGCCGCGGTCCTGGCGCTGGGTCTCGGCTGGGTGACTTGGCCGAGCGGGCAGGGGTCAACGCCGCCGGCCGAGCTCGCCGCCAACTCGCCGGGCGTCTATGAGACCGCGGTCGGCGATCGGCTGAGCGCGCGGCTCGATGACGGATCGACCATCATTCTCAATACCGGCAGCCGCGTCCGCGTCGCGTACGGCGCGGCCGAACGGCGGCTGGTGCTGGAAAAGGGCCAGGCTTTGTTCGAGGTCGCCAAGGGGCGGAAAAGGCCGTTCATCGTCCAGGCCGGCGACCAGATCGTCACCGCCCATGGCACCGCCTTCGACGTCCGGCTGGAAGGACCCACCGCAAATCCTGGTGCCAGGGTGAAGGTCGCCCTGATCGAAGGATCGGTGACGGTTGCCAACCGCGCGCAGCCGCGCGCACGGCCGACGCCGCTGCGGCCGAACGAGATATTGGTCGCAGCTGGCGCCCAGATGCGGGTGTCCTATTTCGCGGAAGCCGAGCAGGTGACGAGTTGGCGCGACGGTCTCGTCATATTCGAGGATGAAAGCCTGGCCGAGGCGGTCGCGGAAATGAACCGATATGTCCGCCAGCCGATCGTTCTGGGCGACGAAAAGGTCGGCGCCGTCCGGATTAGCGGCGCCTTCCGAACCGGCGAGAGCCAGGCCTTCGTCGAAGCGCTGCAAATGTCCTTCCCGGTCCGGGTCGCGCAGCACTCGCCGGAACGCATCGTCCTCGTTGCCCGCCCCTGACCCGAGATTTTTTTCAACGGAGGGATTCGGCATTTCGGCGCCGTCACGTCTTTTCCCTTCAGGTACGCAAAGGCGGCCGGGACAGCAGGGGGAAATTCATGAACATGGTTGGCAAGCGCGCGCTTCGGCACTTGATGTTGGGCAGCATTTTCATGTCGTCGGGCGCGGCCCTGGTCGTGCCGGCCGGATCCGCCGCGCATGCGCAATCGGCCGCCGTCCGCAGCTTCGACATTCCCGCCCAGCCGCTCGACGCGGCGCTCAAGGCCTTTGCCCGCCAGAGCCGGCAGCAACTGCTTTATTCGCCCGCTTTGGTCGCCGGCCTCACCTCTTCACCACTCAAGGGCCGTTATGCGCCCGCCGACGGATTGCAGCGTCTGCTGCAGGGATCTGGCGTCCAGGTCCGGACCGCGCCCAGCGGCGCCTTCCTCCTGTCGGCGAACGAGGCGGGGGAAGCCGCGCTCGCGCAAGGCGGTCCGAGCGTGGAGGCCTATGAGGCACCCCAGGAAGATATCATCGTCACCGCCACCAAGCGGGCCGAGCCAGTGCGGCGCATCTCCGGATCGGTCTCGGCCCAGACCGGCGAGCAGCTCGACAAGATCGGCGCGCAAAGCCTGGCCGACTATCTCGGCCGGACGCCGGGCGTCGTGCTCAATGCCACCAACCCCGGCGACAGCGCGATCGTGATGCGCGGCATTTCGACGACGACAAACAAGGACCAGGGTCAGGCGACCACCGGCATCTTCATCAACGACGTGCCGCTGACCGATCCCACCTTTTCGATCGGCACGCCCGACATCGACACGTTCGACATCGACAATGTGACGGTGCTGCGCGGGCCCCAGGGCACCTTGTTCGGTTCGGCATCGCTGGGCGGCGCGATCAATTATCAGGCGAATCTCGCCGACGTCGATGGATGGGACGTCCGCGCCCAGGCGACATTGAGCGACACCCGCCATGGCGGCACCGGCGGCAGCGCCAAGGGCATGGTCAACGTGCCCATCGTCGACGGCGTTTTCGCCGTGCGGGGCGTCCTCGTCTATCGCGAGGATGCCGGCTATATCGACAATATCGGCACCGGAATTCGCAATTCGAACCGCACCATCACCAAGGGCGGCCGCTTCCTCGCCGGCTTCAAGCCCGGACCCGACACCAGCATCAATTACATGTATCTCGAGCAGAATCAGGAGAATGAGGATGCCGGCTTTCAGGCGCCGGAAACCGCGGGACGGCTCCGCAAATCGACCTTGTTCCCGGACACGTCCCGCTTCAACACGCGAATCCACAATCTGCGCATCGACCAGGAATTTGACTTTGGGACTTTGACTGCGACGGCGACCCATCACCGCAAGACCTATCGCGGAGACGACGATTATACCGCCGTGCTGACGGACGCACTGTTCGGGCTCGCGCCGATCCTTTCCTATTCGGACGGACATAATAGCGGCAAGACGTTCGAGGTCCGGCTGGCCTCCGCGCCCGGCGGCGCATTCGATTATGTGATCGGCGCGATGCACGACAATACCAGGGTCAATGTCGGTCAAAGCGTGACCGCGGCCGGACTGGAGGATCTGGTCGACGTCCTGTTCGGCCCGGGATCCGGGGCGGTGATCGCGCCGGGCGATCTGGTGGTGGCCGGCGTCATCTCCGGCCGCGCCAAGGAAAGCGCTATCTTCGGCGAGGGCTCCTATCATTTCGGCGACCAATGGAAGATCACGCTGGGAGGCCGCCTGTTCGACCAGAAACTGCGGCTGACCTCGGTCGGCGGCGGCCTGCTTCCTTTCCTGAGCGGCGCGCCCCTGGACCTCGAAGGTGTCCAGAAATCGTCCGGCTTCAATCCCAAGGCATCGATCACCTTCACGCCCGACCGCGATCTGATGGTCTATGCTTTGGTGTCGAAAGGCTTCCGCTTCGGCGGCCCGAACATCATACCGGCCGTGCCCGGATCGAACGTGCCGCAGCAATATGAAAGCGATTCCCTGTGGAATTACGAAGTCGGCATGCGGGCCGATCTTCTGGACCGCAAATTGCTGCTGGACCTCACCGCTTTCTATATCGACTGGAGCAACATCCAGCTTCGGCTGACCTCCAATTCCCTCAATTATGCCGACAATGCCGGCAAGGCGCGCAGCTATGGGCTTGAAGCGAGCGCGACGCTGCGGCCCGCGCCGGGCGTGTCGCTCATCTCCAGCGCCACCTATCTCAACGCCAAATTGTCTGAACCTTTCGATCCCGACCAGGAAGGGCCGGGGGCCGAAGTGCCGGCCGGGTCCACTTTGCCGGGGGCGTCCAAATGGCAATTGTCCAACATCGCCAGCTACGATTTCTCGCGCGGCAATCTGGATTGGACATTCCTGCTGTCGCATCGGTACATTTCGAAGGCGCCGGGCGGACTGGTGGTGGGCTCGCTCCTCACGGGTGCCACGCAGGGCGGCTATCATCTGCTCGCCGCGCGCGCCGGCGTGCGGCGCGACCGGATCGGGCTGACCCTGTTCGTCGACAATATCGCCGATTCCCATGGCGTGACCGGCGGCACCGCCGATCCGATCCAGCAATATATCGTGCGGCCGCGTACCTTCGGCATTACGCTCGACTACCGGATGTGATCCGCGGACACTCACGCGAAGCCGGGCGAAACTGGGGGCTGGCATGAAAAAGACGATTGCGGTCCTGGCGGGCCTTGCAGGCCTCGCCGGCGTCAATGCCACGGCGCATGCGGCGGATCGCCTGGTCATTCACGCCGGCACCTTGATCGCCGAGCCGGGCAAGCCGGCGCGGCAGCGCCAGTCGATCATCCTCGAGGATAAGAAGATCGTCGCAATCCAGGACGGGTTCGTCGCCGGCGGCACGATCGTGGACCTGTCCGACCGTGTAGTGATCCCCGGGCTGATCGACATGCATGTCCATGTCACCGGACCCGTCCAGATCGGCGAAGGCTCGCCGACGGCGTGGGTGGCCGAGCGCCGGCTCACCCGCGCTTCAAAGACGGTCTTGTTCGGCGCGTCGGTGGCGAAGAAGATCCTGCGCAGCGGCTTCACCACCGTCCGCAATCTCGGCGATCCGGCCAGTGTGGCCTATGACCTGCGCGATGCCATAAGGAGCGGCGAGGTCGACGGCCCGCGCATGCTGGTTTCGGAACCGCAATTCGCTCTGTCCGGCGGCGATTATGATGTCAGCGCATTCCAGGCGCGGCCGGAGTTCGAGCCATATCTGCTCAATCGCGGGTCCTGCGCCGGCGTCGAGGATTGCCGGCGTGCGGTGCGCGAGGAGGTGAAGCGCGGCGCCGACGTGATCAAGCTGCGGCTGTCCGACCTGGCGGCGATGGACCCGAGAGTGAAGACGGCCGAGCGGCCCGAGGAATTGTCAGCCATTATCGATACGGCACACGAACTTGGCCGGCGGGTGGCGGTTCATACGGCCGGCGTTCCGGCCGCAACCCGCCGCGCCATCGCGGCGGGCGCCGACACGATCGAACATGGTCCGCTCGACGAGGGCAGCATCAGGGACATGGCCAAGGCCGGGACCGCCTTCACCGCCACTCTGGCCGTTTATGAATGGGCCAAGCCCTTGTACAAGAGGCTGGGCATCACCCGCGATTTCCTCGGCGATGCCCAGGCCAGCGTCCGCGCGGCGCACGCGGCAGGGGTGAAGATCGTCTTCGGCACCGATCTGATGCCGGCCGCGATGAATCTGCCGCCAATCGAATTCCGCCTGCTGACGGAAAGCGGCCTCTCGCCGGCGGAAGCCTTGCGCGCCGCGACGATGAACGCTGCCGAAGCGCTCGGCCTCGACAAGGAGATCGGATCGATCGCGCCCGGCAAGGCCGCCGACATCGTCGCCCTCGACGCCAATCCGCTCGACGATATCAAGGCGATGGAGAAGGTCAGCTTCGTCATGCGGGCCGGCAAAATCTATCGCAATCGCGATTGAAGCCATTGGTAAGAACGGATCAGAATATGTCGGAGAAGAAGATGAAATCCACGGCGGCCATTTCCTTGCTCCTGCTCACCGCTTTGGCTTCGGCGCCTTTGGCGGCGCAGGCACCCTCATTCCCGCCGCCGCTGGCCGACCATCATATGCATATCAACGGCGAAGGCGTGGTGAACTGGATGCGCCGGATGGCCGAAAAGTCGCCTGAGGATGTGGCGGGGATGTCGGAGGATATCTTCAGAACCCGCTCCGGAACGGATGCGCTGCGGGAACTCGATCGCGCCGGGATCAAACAGGGTGTGCTCCTGTCCGCCGCCTACATGTTCGCCTCGCCGATGCTGCCGACGGAGGACATGGCCGCGAAGATGCGCGCCGAGAACCGATATGTTGTCGATGCGGCGAAGGCGTCGGGCGGCCGTCTGGTCGCCTTTGTCGGCATCAATCCGTTCGCCGGCAACGCACTGGAGGAATTGTCCTATTGGTCGCGGCATGGCGCGTCCGGCATCAAGCTGCATATGGGCAATAGCGAGCTCGATCTCGCTTCGCCCGATCATGTGTCGAAACTGGCCTCCTTCTTCGGCGCGGCGCGGGTCGCGCGCCTGCCCATCGTCATTCACCTGCGCGGCCGCGCCGACTATACGGCCGATGGCGTGCGCACCTTCATCGACAGGATATTGTCGCAGGCCGGCGACCTGCCGGTGCAGATCGCCCATGGCGGCAGCTATGGCGGCACCGATCCGGTGACCCTCGACGCGATCCGCGCATATGGCGATGCGATCGCGCGCAAGGCGCCCGGCACCGAAAATCTGGTGATCGAGATTTCCGCGGTCGCGCAATTCGACTTGAGCCAGGGCAAGGATTTGAAGGCCCATCAGGACCGGGTGGCCCAATATGTCGAGGAGATGCGGAAGATCGGCATGGACCGCTTCGTGTTCGGCAGCGACTGGCCCGCGCTGAGCCCGCCCACTGAATATTTCGCGGCCGAACGGACCAAGCTGCCGATCACCGATGCGGAATGGGCGGACATCGCCGACAATCGCGCGCCTTATCTGCTGCCGGCCTGGACCGACGGGCGGGCTGGCCGGAACGCGCACTGAAAGCAGGCGGGTGGAGAGCCGCGGAAGAGAAGGGAGACACGGTTCGGTGTCCAGGATAATGGCTCGCGCCGAATAGATCGCTTCCTGCCGGAAAGCGGAAATTCATCGGCTGAGCTACATAGTAGCTGCATGGCAGACCTTAGCTGCTAAGGAAGAATGATGCGACCTGGTGCAGCGATGCTGAGAAGACCTGGAGGACTGCTCGTTCTTCTCGCTTTCTTGCTGTCCCTGTTGCCGGTCGCGGCTCAGGCCACGGCAGCCGCCGCGTCGGACGAGCGGCTGGCGGTTCAACTTGCTGCGAGCCTGGCGTTTGAAGTCACAGCCTCGGGAAAGATTCCAGAAGCAAGCGCGGCGGCGGACCGCGATGGCAGCGAGTCCAGCGAAGGCGGCGGCGCGCCCCTCTCGCCGCGCCAGTTCACCGCTACGTCGCGCCGTCTCGTCGGCGAACATCTTCTCCCGCCCTCCACTGCGCCGCCGGCTTCTGCCGCCGCCGACGCTTACCAGGCCCGCGCATCTCCGCTTCGCTGACGATCGGCTCCCATCGGGAGCCTCTTCGCCAGTCGAACAACGCATGCTCTCGAACAGTCGGGGCGTGCCGCAAGAGGTGTATCATGAAACAAGCAAATGTGGTTTCGGTGCGGGATGTCCCGCCGGCCGATAGCGCCCCTTCGCATTACGGGGATCATCAGAAAAGGCAGCGCATCGAAGGACTGCTTCGTCGCTACCCCGAGACCAATGAAGCCGAAACGAAGGAAATTATCTCCTTCCTGACGACCGGCAGCCATCTGGACGTAGGTTTGGTCAGCGGCAGCGACCCGTTCAAGGATAAGGTCACGCGCTTCCGCGCGGAGCACGGCAGCCACTTCCGATTGAAGCTCTCCGAGGTCGCTCTCTTCCTCCTTTTCGTTGGAGGTCCAGTTGCCGCTACAGCTTGGCGCTTCCTCGGATCGGGATAAGGGGAGTTCTCAGCAATATGGTGGGCCCGGCGTTCACTCCCGCGCCGGGCCGATTTTTCTCTATCCTGTTAATGCCACGATCGTCTGTGATGGGTCGATGGCGGCCACGGTGTCACATCTGTAGCACCCGGCATTGCAAATGGAACACCTGCGCGAATGTCGGGAGACGACCGATTGTGTTGAAAAAGTCTGCTTTTGTCAT
>NZ_JAVUPU010000011.1:0-90794 GCF_032378825.1 Sphingosinicella rhizophila
CCTCCCGATTCACAGAAGCATGATCATGCTCTAGATGGACCAAAAAACGATTCCCACAATCCATCTTGTGCCGGCGCCCGGAGATCGTGCCAGGCTGGGACGCCGGAACCGCCCCTGAACAAGCCGGATCACGGCAGGCTTCTGGGCTCCGAGCAGATGGAGAGGACCTTGCACGGCCCCGGGCCGGCATTGACATAGGCATGTCCCATGTCGCTGTCGAAGAAGATGCTGTCGCCCTGCTCCAGCCGGAGGGGCGCATAGATACTGGAGTGCAGCTCGAGCACGCCTTCCAGCACATAGACGAACTCCTCCCCGGCATGCTGGATCATCGGCCCGAATTCCTCGATCGACCGGGCATTGATGTCGCCGACCATCGGCACGAAGCCCTTGTCGAGCAGATCGGCGGCCAGATGCCTGATGACATAAGTGCCTGAATCGGTCGGCTTGCCTTCCCCCTTGCGTGCGATCGAGCGGCGGGCGTTGAGGCGCACGGGCGGCGCTTCCGCGACATCGGAGCTCAACAGCTGGGCGATGTCGATCTCGAGACCGTGGGCCACTTGCATCATCTTGTCGTACGTGAAGGAAATGCGGCCATTTTCCAGCTTGGACAAGGTCGGCACCGGCAGGCCGGTCAAGCCGCTGACATCGGCCAGGGTCAGCCCCCTGCGGCCGCGAAGCAGCTTCAGCACGGTTCCCGGATTGGTCGGCTCGGCCTCGGCGGAGCGGCCCTGGACGGCGCTCTGATTCATGTCTGTCCTCTGAAAGTCTGGTCCATCGCCTCGATTGCGGGAATAGACGATATAGGGCTGCTTTTGTGGGATTGGCGCGGCCATGTCATCCCTTTCCTTTCCTGCCATATCATCCATAGCCGATCGCAAATATCGATTCAGACAGCACGGCGCTCCCTCGTGCCCTTGCTACCGTCCCTGGATCCGCGGCTTTCCGACTGCCCTTGCCAAAGCAGATGAGGAGGGATCGGCAAAATCGACGATCACCGCCGGCATCGCCTTCTTGCCCGCCTCCCCTCTCACCTTGTCGACGGTCACCGTCACCGGCCTGATATTGCCCTTATTGTCCTCGACGGTCGCGGTCAGGCTGGCCCAATCATCCGCCGTCTGCACCACGCCCAGGCTTCGCGAGATCCAGGTAATGCCGGACCCCATGTCCAGGATCTGGAGATGGCCCTTGGCCGCCCGGTCGGATGCGCCTTGCTCTGCCGCAAGGCTGACCTGCAATCCCGGCGAGGCGGCGAGGACCGAGACGGAGCGGTCGCCGACACTCATCGGGCGGCTCGGCATGTGGAAGCGACGGGCAAGCGTCTCGCCGCCCTTGGCGCCGGTCGCCTTCCCCTCGGCGAGTGCGACCTTGCCGTTGACCAAGACATAGCGGACACCTTCGGAGACCTTGGTCGGCGCCTCATATGTGGCATTGTCCGTCACCGTCGCCGGATCGAAGATGGCGATGTCGGCGGCCATGCCGGGCGCGAGGTAGCCGCGATCGACCGATCCGATGATCGTGGCCGGCAACGCGGTCGACTTGCGCACCGCATCCTCCCAGCTCATGATCTTTTCGTCCCGCACATAATGGCCGAACAGCCGCGGGAAGGAACCCCAGGCGCGCGGGTGGACCTTGTCGCGAAGGGTGGCGCCGCAATCGCAGGCCATCGCGCTGTCGCGATAGGCGAGCAACGCCTTCAGGTCCGCCTCCGAACCGAAGCGGAGTATGGCACCCATTTCCTCGCGTTCCAGCAGGCGGATCACCGCCTCGCCGGCGCCGACGTTCAGGTCGGACATGACCTTGGTCAGTTCCTCGCCTGTATTGATCACATAGACGCCGCTGGGTCCGCCGAAACGCAGCTTCATCGCGCGTTCGGCTTCGGCAATGATCTTGGCTCGGATGGCCGGGTCCTTGAACCGCTGCAGCATCGCCGGCCGGCCGCCATCCACCGCCCAGCCCGGGATGATCAACGACGAAAGGCCGCTCTGCCCGGCAAGATAGGGATAGATGTCGGCCGCGACATAGGTCCCTCGGTCGGTGGCCTTGCGCATCAGATCGATGACGTTCGGCGCATTGCCCTGTTCGGCGCCCTGGCTCTTCATATGGGTGATGACGGGGACGAGGCCGGCCTGCTCGCCGATCGCGATCGTCTCCTGCATCGCCTTGAAGCTGCTATAGCCTTCCTCGGGCCGCAGGCGGTCGTGATTGGGAAAGTTGGTCCGCCAGGGCCGCGCCACCGACACGACTTTCACCACCTCGTCGGCTTCGGCATAATAGCCGGGCTTGTAATCGAGGCCAGCCGAAACGCCCCAGGCGCCCCGCTCCAAATTTGTCTCGATCAGGGATCGCATCCTGCCGATCTCGCCCGCCGTCGCGCGCCGATCGTCCCTGCCTACGATTTCGGTCCAGACATAGTTGAAACCGATATAGGCACCGATATTCTCGGCAAGGCCGTTCGCGGCGAATTGGGCAAGCTGGGCGCCGATGTCGGCCGCACCGCTGCCGTCCGAATTGATCATCTCGGTGGTGATGCCCTGGGTCAGCGTGTTGACCGCCGTCCCGACGGCATCGGCCTCCGAATGGCTGTGGATGTTGATGAAGCCAGGCGCCACCATCAGGCCGCTGGCGTCGATCACCTGGGCCGCTTCCGCGCCAGCCAGATCGCCGACCGCCACGATATGGCCGCCCTTGACGGCGACATCGCCCTCGAAACCCAGGAGCCCGCTGCCGTCGAGGATGGTGCCGGACCGGATGATCAGGTCATATGCCGGTGCAGCACCGGCGGCCGTCCCCGCCATGAGCGCCAGGACCGCAGCCGAGATGCCGGTGAGTCGTTTCTTCATCATATCTTTCATCCTGAATGTCTGACCTGGTTCTCTAGTTTCTGCCGGCATCGAAGAGCGCCTCGATGAGCTTTGGCCCGTTCGAAAGGGCGGCGCCGCCGCTGCCATTGGCGAGGACGGCGATGGCGACATTCTCCTCGGGAAGGGTCCTGATATAGGCATTGAACCCCTGGATCGCCCCGCCATGGCCGATCATCCGGCGGCCGGCCGCGTCCTGATCGGTGAGAATGCCGAAACCATATTCGAACGGCGCCCGTCCGTCGCTGCTTTTCATCGCGGTACTGGACGATTGACCGTTGCTGAGCTTGCCGGGCGCCAGCATCATCGCGAGGCTCGCCGGCTTCAGCACCTTGCCGCCAAGCAGGGCCTTTTCCCATGCGAGCAGGTCGTGCGCTGTAGATCGCATCGCGCCGGCCGCGCCGGCCGCGCTCATCGCGATATAAGTGGCATTGGTGAACTTGCCCGGCGCGCCCGCTACCGCACTATAGCCATTGGCACGGTTCGGCACGATTTCCGAAGTGTCGTCGACTGCGGTGTCGTGGAGCCCGAGGGGAACGAGCAAGCGGGCCTTGAGGAAGGCGGCAAAGGGTTGGCCGGAGACCTTCTCGATGATCGCACCGAGCAGGTAATAGCCCGAATTGCTGTAATTGTAGCCCGTGCCCGGATCGAAATCATAGAGCGTGTCGAGTTTGGTGATATAATCGACCATCTCTTCAGTGGTGAGATCCTGCCGGCCGAGCGTCGGGAAATATTCCTTCACTGCGGTATAATTGTGGATTCCGCTCGTGTGGGTGAGCAATTGCCGCAAAGTTACCTCGTCGCCCCGCGGAAAATCCGGAAAATATCTGGCCAAGGGATCGTCGACCGAAACCTTGCCGTCCTCGACAAGGAGGAGCAGAGCCGCCGCCGTGAACTGCTTTGTAAGCGATCCGATCCGGAACACTGTGCGGTCGGTTACGGGGATATTGTCCTCCAGATCGGCGGAGCCGTAGCCCCGGACGAAAGCGGGCGCGCCGTTCACCGAAATACCCACGACCATTCCCGGCGTTGCGCCGCCCTCGATCAGCTGGTCGACGATACGGTCGATCGCGGCGATGGCGGCAGGAGAAAGTGGCCCGGCATGAGCGGACACCTTTGCCGGGCGGGCCTGCGCGGCAGCAGCCGATTGAGGGGCGGCGGCAATCGGGACCGCAACGGCCGATAACGCGGCTGCGAGGGCAAGCGCGGAAATGAAGGCGCCGGAACGCCTCCCTTCCCTTCCGTTGCGATTCCGCCCGATCCGGCCCTGCTTCACTTGCCCTTCGTTCCGAAAATAGCCTCGGCGATCTTGGTCCCGGCCTCACCGGCGGGCCGGCCGCCAGTATTGGCGAGCACCGCAATCGACACTTTCTGATCCGGAAAGTTCTGGGTGTAGCTGTTGAAGCCGTTGATATTGCCGCCATGGCCGATGACGCGGCGGCCATCCTCCGTGCGCATCGACAGGCCGAAGCCATATTCCGAGGGCGGCCGGCCGGCCGGGTCAGGCTTGCGCGCGGTACCGGACAATGATCCGTTCTTGAGCTTCACCGGCTCGATCATCATCGCCAGGCTTCCGGGTTTCAGCAGCTTGCCGCCGAGCAGGGCATTCTGCCATTTCAGCAAGTCCCCGACCGTGGACCGTATCGCTCCCGCGGCGGCGGCGGCACCCATCGCGATATAGGTCGTGTTCGTATATTTGCCCGGCGCGTCCTTGACGACTTCATAGCCATCGGCGCGGTGCGGGACGAGCTCGGTCGTATCGTCGACGGCGGTGTCGCTGAGGCCCAGCGGATCGAATATGCGAGCCTTCATGAAGGCCGCATAGGATTGGCCCGAAAGTTTCTCGATGATCGCGCCCAGCAGGAAGTAGCCCGAATTGCTGTAGCTCCAGCTCGTTCCCGGATCGAAATCATAGGGTTTTTCGAGCTTGGCGATGTAATCGACCATTTGTTCGGTGGTCAGATCCTGCCTGCCAAGCGTCGGGAAATAATCCTCGACCGCGGTATAATTGCGGACGCCGCCGGTATGGGTAAGCAGCTCCCTGACCGTGACCTCGCTGGCGCGCGGGAAATCCGGGAAGAATTTCGACAAAGGATCGTCGACGGAAAGCTTGCCGTCTTCGGCGAGGAGCAGGATGGCCGCGGCCGTGAATTGCTTGGTGACCGATCCGGTCCGAAAAACCGTCCGTTGCGTCACCGGGACACCATGCTCGAGATCGGCCGCGCCGTAGCCGCGGACCAGGACCGGCGATCCGTTGACAGAAACGCCGACTGCCAGGCCGGCCGTCTGCCCGGATCTGACCGCCTCCTTGGCAATGCTGTCGATGGCGGCGATCGTGGCGGGGGTGAGGGTTTGCGACCCGGAAGCGGCCTGGGCGGCGGCGGGAGCGGCCGAATTGATGGCGAGGGGGGCGGCAAGCGCCGTGCCCAACAGCAACGCGAAACTCAGCAATCCACTCTTCATTCTTCTTATCCTCCACGTGCCTTGAAAATCCGGCCTTGCGAATCCGGAAGCCTGACAATGTTGCATGGAATTTTCACATAGGGAAAGTCTTTTGACAAGACTCGACGGACCCCGCCTGCGAAAGGCGCGAGTCAACGTCCGGGGCCTCCCGGCCGAGATGGCGAAGGACGGCTTTGCCGCCGTAGGCTCAGCGGATTGTGGGCGTCCGGACCGGGACGGCGCTCTTGGATCCCGCGCCAGCGGAATCGACGATCACCGCGGGCTTGGCATCGCCGGCGCCGGCATGGTCCACCGTCACGGTGACGGGGCGACTATTCCCTTTTCCATCCTCCACCATCGCCGTCAGGCTGGCCCAGCCGGGTGCGGTCTGCAGGACGCCCAGCTCCCGGGACGTCCACACCGTGCCCGACGCCTTCTCGACGATACGGATCTGCCCGCCCGACACGCGCTGGCCGCCCGCCTGGCGCGCCTCCAGCTTCACCTGGAGATCGGCCGACGAAGCCTCGGCCGACACCGCCCTTTCCTTTGAGGCCGGCGTCATCTTGCGGCTTGGCATATGCGCGCTGCGCAGGATCGGAGCACCGCCCTTGGCGCCGGTCGCCTTGCCCTCGGCGACGGCGAGCCTGCCGTTGACGAACACGTAGCGGACGCCCTCCGCATAAAGGATCGGATCTTCATAGGTCGCCTTGTCGGTGATCGTCTTCGGATCGAAGACGGCGATGTCTGCCGTCATGCCCGGCGCCAGATAGCCGCGGTCGGTCATCCCGATGATCGTCGCCGGAAGCGCGGTCATCTTCCGGATCGCTTCCTCCCACCCCATCAGTTTGCCGTCGCGGACATAGTGACCGAGCACGCGCGGGAAGGAACCGTAATTGCGGGGATGGGCCTTCTCCCCTTCCGGCCGCGCCCCGCAATCGCAGGCCATGGCTGTGTCGGGATAGGTGAGGAACGCCTTCAGATCCTCTTCCGAACCGAATGTGGCGATCATCTGATATTCGTCTTGCTCCAGGAGACGGATCACCGCCTCGCCCGCACCGACGCCTTCCTCCGCCATCACATCATCGAGCTGGCGGCGGATCGGCAGGACGAAGACGGCCTTGCCGTCAACGTTGCCGAGCCGTTGCTGCATCGCCCGTTCGATCTCGGTGACGATCTTCGCCCGCAGCGCCGGATCCTTGAACCGTTCCAGCATCGCCGGTCGTCCGCCATCCTGCGCCCAACCGGGAACGAGCAGCGAATGGAGACCCGTATGCCCGGCAAGATAGGGATAGACGTCCGCCGCGACATAGGTACCGCGGGCGGTCGCGTCTCGCATCATCTTGATGACAGCGGGCGCATTGCCCTGCTCGTGGCCCTGGCTCTTCATATGGGTGATGACCGGAACAAGGCCGGCGCGCTCGCCGATCACGATGGTCTCCTCCATCGCCTTGTAGGAGCTGTAATTCTGCTCCTCGCGCAGCCGGTCATGATTGGGGAAATTGGTGCGCCAGGGCCTGGCCACCGACACCACTTTCACCACTTCGTCGGTCGTCGCGTAGAAGCCGGGTTTGTAATCGAGCCCGGCTGCGACCCCCCAGGCGCCCCTGGCAAGATTGGAATCGATGATGGTCTGCATCCGCCCGATCTCGTCCGCTGTCGCGCGGCGATCGTCCATCCCGACCACTTCGATCCATGCGGCGTTGAAGCCGATATAGAGACCGATATTCTCCGCCATGCCGTTGGCGCTGAATGTCTGGAGCTGCCGGGTGATGTCGGTCGAACCGTGGCCGTCGGCATTGGTGATCTCGGTTGTCACGCCTTGCAGCAGAGTGTTGACCGCGGACGGGACGGCTTCCGGTGCGGAATGGCTGTGGATGTTGATGAAGCCCGGCGCCACGACAAGGCCGGTGGCGTCGATCACCCGCTCCGCTTCGGCATTGCCGAGGTTGCCGACAGCGACGACATGGCCATCGTCCAGGGCGACGTCGCCTTTGAAACCGGGAAGGCCGCTCCCGTCCATGATCGTTCCGCCGCGGATGATCGCGTCATAGGCAGGCGCCGCGAACGCGGATCCCGAGACGAGGCTCGAAGCCATGAGGAACATGCCGATACGCTGGATCTTAGTCATCATGGTCTCACCTGACAGAAGCTGTTCAAGCTAAGCTTAGATTGGCTTTCAACATAAGCAATCTTTTTCAGGAAGTGGGAATTCGCCTCTTGGACGGCCTCATAGTTTACACCCAGGTCCACTTTGCTTTGAAGACATCGGCAACCGTGAAACCTGAAAAGGGGAGTAATGCTGGCGACGCCGGGCCCTCCCCTCTATCAAGGCCTCGATGCCCATGTTGCGAGGAAATTTTCGACCGGGATGGCTGCGGGGGGAGGCGGTCAGTATCGTGGCTCTGGCTGCGATTCCGCTGATACTGCTGCTGCTCGGCTACCTGCTGTCCGTGGAATTCGAACATAGCCAACGGCTGCGCGGCGAGGTCGACAAATCCTATCAGGCGCGGCTTGGAATCAATCAGGTCCTGATGCTTCATCAGGACATTGAGACGGGGCAGCGCGGCTATGTCATGACCGGCGATCCCAGCTTCCTGGAACCGTTCGAGGCCGCGCGCACCAGCATCGGCGAATCCCTGTCCCGATTGAGGCGGAATCATCAAGGAGAGGAAATCGCGCGCGAAGTGGATCGGTTGCGGACCTTGTCGACTGCAAAGCTGCGATTCTCCGAGGAAACGGTCCGGACTCGTCAGGCAGGAGACAGCGAGCAGGCGCTCGCGATGATCAAGAGTGGACGCGGCAAGACGATCATGGACGCGATCCGTCACCGGATCGCCCGTATCGACGCAGCCGAGCAGGCGCGTCTGCAGGCCAGCACGGACAGGGCCGAAGCGTCGCGCATCTGGTCCCAAAGGCTGACCTTCGGGTTGCTTACTGCTCTCGCGATCCTGCTCTTCGCGGCCGCCTGGGCCAACAACCGAAGCATGCGGGCCAAGCAGGTTGCCCTCCGCCGCCTCCAGGACCTCAGCATCCGTCAGGAAGCGATTTTCGACAGTGCCAAGGACGGGATGATCACCTTGAATGCGAGCGGCAGCATCGAAAGCCTCAACCCGGCTGCCGCCCGCATGTACGGATATGAAACTCAGGATTTGGTGCGACGCGATGTCGGCCTGCTGTTTGAAATTGCGCCGGATCAGGGCCAGATCGAAACCTTCCTGAAACGCCTTCAGAATCGCCGTCTGGACGATCTTGGCCGGGTCCAGGAATTCTGGGCAAAACGGCGGGACGGCACCACCTTCCCGACCGAAGTCGCGATCAGCCCGGTGCCGCTCGCCAATGGCACCCGCTATCTCGCCGTCATCCGCGATCTGACCGATCGCAAACAGATCGAGCAGATGAAGAGCGAGTTCGTCTCCACTGTCAGCCATGAGCTGCGAACACCGCTCACCTCGATCATGGGTTCGCTCGGCATGCTGGCGGGCGGCGCCGCCGGCACGTTGCCGGACAAGGCGGCGCGGTTGATCGACATCGCTTTTTCCAACAGCGAAAGACTGGTCCGGCTGATCAACGACATTCTCGACATCGAAAAGATCGAGGCGGGCCGAATGAATTTCAGCGTGCACGCGGTTCCGCTGCCCTCCCTTCTCGACCAGGCGATCCAGGCCAATCGCGCTTATGCGGAGGGTCTTGGCGTGGAGCTGATTCTGGACCCGCTGCCCGAAGACGCTTCGGTCCTGGCCGATTACGACCGGATGATGCAGGTGATAACCAACCTCATCTCCAATGCCGCGAAATATTCTCCGCGCGACGGAGAGGTCAGGATCACGGTCCAGCCCCTCGACCGGCGCTTTCGGATCACCGTCGCCGACCAGGGCCCCGGTATTCCGGAAGACTTTCGGCCTCGCATCTTCAGCAAATTCGCCCAGGCCGATGCCACCGACACTCGCCAGAAGGGAGGCACCGGTCTCGGCCTCAGCATCGTCAAGGAAATCGTGACGCGGCTCGGCGGCGAAGTGAGCTTTGACAGCATCGAGGGCAAGGGTACCTGTTTCCACGTCGACCTTCCCGCCGTCGAACAGGGGCCGGCAATAAAGGCGACCGACGCGGATCTCCAACCGCTCGATTCACCGGGCGGCGCGCGGATCCTCCATGTTGATGACGATCCCGACATGTTGAGACTGGTCGCAAGCGCCTTCGAAGGCAAAGCCGAGATCCTTTCCACGCCCAGCGTCCACGAGGCAAAGGCCGCGATCCTTCGCTTTCACTTCGACGCCGTGATCCTGGACATCGCCCTGCCGGACGGGAATGGGCTCGATCTCATCCCGCTGCTGCGTTCCGGCCAGAGTCCCACTCCGATCGTCATTTTCACGGCACAGGACGCCGATCCCACCCTTGCCGCGTCGGTGGATGCGGTGCTCACAAAGTCGCGCGCCAGCCTGCAACTGCTGGTCGAGACGGTGGATCTGTGCCTGCCAGCCTTGGGCATGCGGCGAAGAAAGGGGGAAAGCTGATGCCGATCCGCATCCTCTATGTGGATGATGAAGCGGACATACGGGAAGTTGCGGCGATGGCGCTGGAACTGGACCGGGATTTCGAGGTTCGAACTTGCCAGTCCGGTTTCGAAGGGTTGGGTGTCGCGTTGTCATGGAAGCCCGATCTAATCCTCCTCGACGTGATGATGCCGGAGATGGACGGGCCCACGACGTTCGCGAAGCTGCAGGAGCAAGCCGACCAGACGCCACCCGTTATATTCATCACGGCGCGTACCCAGGCGCATGAGGTCGAACGGTTCAAGGCGCTCGGCGCGCGCGGTGTGATCGCCAAACCCTTCGACCCGATGACGCTGGCCCAGACGGTTCGACACCATCTGAACGGATGAACACGTTCGACGAACGAATGGAGCAGCTGCAGACCCGCTTCCGCCTGCGTGCCGTGGCGGATCGCGAGCGCCTGCTTGCGGCGCTCGCTGCTTCGGACTTGGATGAAATCCGGTGCATTGCCCATGGCCTTTCCGGAAGTGGCGGCGTGTTCGGCTTCACCGAGATCAGCAAGGCTGCCGAGCGGGTCGAACTGGCGGTGGACGAAGGCGGCATGCAGGTGGTCAGGGACGAGGCTGCGACCCTTCTCGGCGCGCTTGCCGCCCTTGCTCAGCCGCTCTGAAAGCCCTTCCGCGTCATCTGACCCCAGCCTTGCTGCTTGCGCAGGAACTGCCAATAACCATGCAGGCGCCAGACATTGCTGAGCTGGCGGTACCCGAAATTCTCGGCCACGGCGATCAGGGTCAGGATGGCCAGGTCGCGCGCTCTGGGAAAGCGCCGAAGCTCGATCTCCTCCAGGATCAGGGTCGCAACGCTGACGAAGATGCCGAATGTGAAGGTGATTGCGAGGAAGGCCAGGAGATATTCGAAGGCGAGGAGGCCAAAAGCCCATAATAAGGGAATGAGCACATAGCCGAACACTTCGATCACGGGCCCGAGGACATCGACCACCAGGACCTGCCCGAAGCCGATGAAGCCAATCCGGCCATAGCGGGGATTGAAAAGCATGGACTTGTGCTTGACGAAAGTTTCGAGCGTTCCGCGCTGCCACCGCGCCCGCTGCCGGCCAAGTACGGCCAGGTTGTCCGGGGCTTCGGTCCAGCAGACCGGCTCCGGAATGAACTCGATGCGATAGAGCTTCTTCTGTTCTCGCATGTGGCGATGCAGCTTCACCACCAGCTCCATATCCTCACCCACCGTGCCATGACTGTAGCCGCCCACCTCCAGCGCGATGCGACGCCGGAACAATCCGAAGGCGCCCGAAATCACCGTGAGCACTTGCATCCGGCTGAGCGCCAGCCTGGCCATTAGGAAGGCGCGCAGATACTCCACGATCTGGACGAGGGCGAGGAAGTTGCGTGGCAGCCTCACCTCCACCACCCGTCCAGCCTCGATCCGGCTGCCATTGGCTATGCGGATCGTGCCGCCCACGGCGATCGTCTCCACCGGCTCCTCTATGAACGGCCGGACGGCCCGCAGCAGCGCGTCGGGCTCGAGGAGCGAATCCGCGTCGATCGAGCAGAAGAGCGGCGCGCGCGCGACATTGATCCCCGCGTTGAGCGCATCCGACTTGCCGCCATTCTCCTTGTCGACCACCAGCAGGCGAGGGATACGCGCGCTGGCGTAGAGGCCGCGGATCGGATTGTGGGCAACGGTGATGTCGTGAAATCGATCAACTGGCGCCACTCCGAAATGATCGATCATCCGCTGCAGCGTATTGTCCTTCGACCCGTCATTGATGACGATCACTTCGAAATCCGGATATTGAAGTGCGAGCAGGGAGTTGACGCTTTCAACGATCGTCACTTCCTCATTAAAAGCAGGCGCCAGCACTGCGATAGCGGGAGCCTGATCTGCATAGCGCCGCCATAGCAGGGACGCCCGTGCGATCGGAGGCCTCGCCGCCAGGGAAATCCCGGCATAGACGAGCTGCACGATATAGAATCCGGTCTGCAGAAGCCCTGTCGTAATGACGATCCATGCGATGAGCGTCGCCACCTGGATCGCCCAGGGCTGCCAATTGCTCATATTGATATTCCTCGCTCGGCGAGGGTCAGCTTTGCGGCCCTCCGGGCCAGTGGCCCGCCCGTGCGACAAACCTCGCCGAGCATCTCCTTGCCAGGGGTGCCGAGCCGCACCAAAGCCTCGCCCGCGCGAAATCGGACCCACCAATCGGGATCCTCCAGCAAGGTGGAGAGGGTGTGCGCGGTATCGCCAAGGCCGATCCGCCCGGCCGCTTCGGCAGCGGCAGCGCGCACCCACCAGGATGGACTTTGCAGCGATCGGCGGACCGCCTCTCCACCTGCCGGGTGACCGAACACGCCGAGCACCCGGAGATAACGCGGCAATTCCTCGGCCTCCGGGTCGGTCTCCAGAGTCAGGTCGGCGATCAGCGGAACCAGGCTATAATCGCCAGAGGCGGACAAGGCTTCGATCGCGGCCGCCTTCACCGCCGTCGGGCTCTCCGGAGCCGCGATCAGCGCCTTGATCTCGTCCGGCCTGGTGCGCGCGATTTCCTCGAACAGATCGAGCATCAGCAAGGAGCTTTCAGACGTCCCCAGGCCCAGTTTCTCGACCAGGAAGCCCACCGCCGGCGCCCTGTCCATGGCCGCGAGCGACAAGGCGGCGGATAGTCGGACATCCGGATTGCGATCGTCCAGCGTTCCGAACAGGGCGGCGACACTTTCCTCATCGGGAAATTCGGCAAGCGCCTCCGCGCTCGTCATCCGCACGCGAGGCGAGCCTGAAAAAAGCCGGCGGCGCAGCCGTTGGGGGACACCAAGACGCGTGGCGCTGGCGACGAACGCCTCCTTGTCGCCTCCTCGCACCAGCTGGATCAGCTCCAGGAACAGATCGGTGAGAAGGTCGCCGGCCGGCTCTGGATCGTCGATCCACAAATCGCTCGCTTCGGAACCGAGCAGTAACGGCAGCAGACGCTTGCGCTCCGCCTCGCGGGTCGTTGAGCGGCTGCGCGCAATCAGGCGGCCGATGATCAGTCCTGTCATGATCGCGAGGGCTATGGCCGAGAGAAAGAGCGAAACCCGCCATATCTCCACGAGCCCCATCAGAAGCGAGTGCCTATCCCAAGTCCGACCTGCAAACGGTCGGACCCCGTATCGCGATCTTCGTGGGCGAGCGAGAGTCGCAACGAGCGGCCCTTGCCCAGATCGAAGGCAAGACCGCCGAACAGGCTGAACGTCTCCACCACCACGCCTTCAGACGTGTCGGGCGCATCGGACGCGCCGGCGAAGAGACGAACGATGGGACTCGCCTGAACGTCGCCGCGGACGAACCAGCCGCTTTCATGTGTTCCGTTCTCGTCGAAAATGTTGATCCAGCGGGTAGTCAGCCAGACCCGCCCATTCGCCAGATATTGCTCGACGCCAGGATTTATCGTCTGGATGTTGCCCGCTTGATAGCGCGCCTGCCTTCCGTCCATCGTGAGCTGAGTAGGGTTGGTTCCGCCGCGGATCCGCAAGGACGCTCCTGCCCCGATTTGCCACTCCGGCCGGAAATCCGCATCGGGAGTGCCGCCGAAGCTCAGGTAAAAACTGTGCCCCTGCCCGAGCCGGTGGTCGATCCGCGCTTCGCCGTAGAAATCGGTGCGGCCGAAGCGACGGGACAGCTCCGCGACGCCGCCTAATGCCGTGCGCGGACTGGCCTGATAGCGAATCTGGAACGCCCCTTCCTTCCAGTCCGGCTGGCTGCCTTCGAGCGCGCTGTAGCTGAGATCGAGATCGAGCCGGAGCCTCCCCTCCCCGGTATCTCCACCGCGCAATTGGCTGCGGAGGATGCGCGCCTCGGGATTGGCAGGATCGATTGGCTCCAGCGTCGCCAACGCTCCGCTTCTGTCGCCCTGGCGCAACTTCACACGGGCCAGGGCGATACGGGCGTCGACATAATCAGGCGCAATGGCGAGCGTTCGTTGCAACGCGGCCTCGGCTTCGTCGAGCTTCTCCATAGCCAGCAAGGCGAGGCCAAGCTGTAGCTGGGCATCCGCATTACCGGGCTCCCGTTCGACCACCTCGCCGAGCAGCAAGGCCGCTTTTTCGCTCTCGCCGGCATAACGCGCAGCGACCCCCTCCCGATAAAGGTCGGCCGGATCCTGAGCCCAAGCTGGTGAACCGAGCAAAGCGGCGGCAGCAATAGCGGCCCAAGACGTCACTTGCTCTCCGCTAGCAACCGGGCGAGCCGGGCAACCAACTCCTCTGGCATGAAAGGCTTCACCATGAAATCGGATGCGCCAAGTTCCAAGGCGCCGACAATGTCCCTTTCCTGCTTACGGGCAGTCAGCATTATGACGGGAATCTCCGCCAGCGCATCCTGTTCCCTCATCCGGCGAAGCACCTCATAGCCGTCCATGATCGGCATCATCGCATCCAGCACGACCGCGTCAGGCCTCGATTCCGACAGCCGTGCCAGCGTCTCGGCACCGTCGCGAGCGACATCCACGGCATAGCCTTTGCTCGAAAGCCGGAACTCCACCAACTCGACGAGAAGCGGATCGTCGTCGCAGACGAGAATGCGCTGGGGACCGGTCATGATGCGCTTTTACTCAAAACCACGCCGGATTATCGTTCCCGACGCGGAACATCAATCAAGGCGCGGCGTGCCGCTCCACACAAGAGACCGGTCGAACGGGCCCAACCGCTAGCCGATGATTCGCGCGCCGACCGGCTCGATGGCAGAGATCCAGGAATCCGAGTCCAACCCCTCCGCCGCGAAGCAGGCGATCATGTCGCGCTTCGCCTGTTCGGCCTGCGCTTCCTCGCACCAGGCGAAGACGGTCGGACCAGCCCCGGAGATCGAACAGCCGAGGGCGCCTGCAGCCATGGCAGCTTCCCGAACCTTGGCGAACCCCGGGATAAGCGACGCACGTTGGGGCTCGACCACCACGTCCTGGAACGCCTCGCGTATGACGTCGAGATCGTTCGAATAGCAGCCGGCCAGGAAGCCGGCGAGATTCGCCATCTGCCAAACGAACTCGCTCATCGGCACCGCGGCCTGAAGGAGGCCCCGCGCTTCCTTGGTGGCAAGGTGCATGTGCGGATGGATGAGAACGCAGTGAACACCCGGCGGCACCGGGATCTGCTTGATCCGCGGATCGTCGATGCCGACGGTGAGCACGAGGCCGCCGAACAGGCAGGGTGAAATATTGTCGACATGCACGGAACCGCTCGCCACCTCTTCCCCCGTCATAGCGCAGCGAAGCAGGTCGAGCTTGTCGAGCGGGCTCGGCAGCAATGCGTTGGCGGCAACGACGCCGCCGACAGCCGATGCCGCCGATCCTCCCAGGCCGGATTTAAGCGGGATGCCCTTCACGATCTCCAGCTCGACGCCACCATCCATTCCAGCTTTTTCCCAGAGCGTCATCACTGCCCGGCCCGCCGTGTTGCGCGCGGCTTCGAGCGGAAGATCCTCCGCCGTCCCGGTAATCGATCGGATGCGGACACCAGGCTCGGCCGAGCGAGTCGCCGTCACAGTGTCGCCGATCGCTTGGACGGCATGACCTAATATGTCGAACCCGACGGCGACATTGGCCACGGTCGCGGGCGCGAATGCGGTTGCTTTGTCTATCATTTGCTCGGCCCCCTCGATCTGGTCGGCGGGATATCCCCCGGCCGCGGTCTCGATAGGTGAGGCGAAGGCTTCTGAGAAGTGGCAGTTGCGGCAGGGCGCCCCGAACCTTCATGCGCGAGCTATATTTTCGGCTACGTTCCCGGGTCGCCATTTTCATCGAGCGCCACTCTATGCGAGAGCGGCGTTCGGCTGCTATCAGCATGGCCATTCCGGGAGATTTCCATGCGCCCTTATCTTTTGCCTCTCGCCTGTCTTGTCCTCGCGGCGCCCCTGGTCGCCCAGAATGCACCGGGCGGACCGCCTGGCACGGCCGATCCGGCCCGCGTCGCGGCCGGACGCTACACGGTCGATACCGGCCATACCCAGATATTGTGGCAGGTCGATCATCTGGGCTTCAGCAAATATGACGGCCAGTTCGGCGGGGTGACCGGCACGCTCGATCTCGATCCGGCCAATCTTTCCGGGGCGCGCGTCGCGGTCACGATTCCCGCCAGCGGCCTGGTGACCACGGTCGACGGGCTGACCAAGCATATGCTGACGCCGGATTTCCTCGATCCCGCCAAATATCCGACCGCCAGTTTCACATCGACCAAAGTCGAGAAGACAGGCGCCGCCACCGCCCGCATCACCGGCGACCTCACCTTGCTCGGCGTCACCCGGCCGGTGACGCTGGACACGCGCTTCGTCGGCGCGGGGCCTGGCATGGACAAGGCCAAGACGCTGAACATCGGCTTCCAGGCCACCGGCACGCTCAAGAGGAGCGAGTTCGGCATGGAATTCGGCGTGCCGATGGTCAGCGACGAAGTGGATATTCGCATCAACGCCGCGTTCGTGAGAGTCGGCTGATCTGCCAGGGGGGCCGAACGATGAAGCAGATTTACCGGATACCGCTCCTCACCTTGGCGATCGCGCTCGTCGCGCCCTCCCCGGGTCCGGCAGCCGCGCAACCGGCGCAAGCGGCCCAGCCTTCAGGACTCAGCCGCCTGCTCGAGGCGCAGCTTTCCCGTTTCCCGTCCAAATCCGGTTTCTACGTCAAGCATCTCGCCACCGGCGAGGAGGCCTTCGTCAATCCCGACATGCATTTCGAAAGCGCGAGCACGATCAAGGTCGCCATCATGGTCCTCGCCTATCGCCTGTCCGAGCAGGGCAAGCTGAACCTGGACGAACGGCATGAGATCAAGGCCGCCGATTATCGCGGCGGATCCGGCATCTTCCAGCTCAAGGATGTCGGCCTTCGACCCACCTGGCGCGACATCATCACCCAGATGATCGTCACCAGCGACAATACGGCCACCGATCTCATGGTAGCGCGCGTCGGCGGCGTCGCGGCGGTGAACGATTATCTGCGCGGCGCCGGCTACTCGGTATTGAAGCTCAACGGCACCACGCTCGATTATTTCCGTTCGATCTATGCGCTCGTCGATCCGAAATACGGTTCCGCGCCCGCCGAGGACATCTTCGCCTTGGGCAGCGAAATGCCGGCCTTCACCAAGCCTCGTCAGGATCTGATCGCGGCATTCGGCCGCAACCCCAATGCCGCCAATGTGCAGAAGCTCCTTCGCCAGCGCTCCGGCGATGAAAGGAACTGGTTCGGGATCATGAGCCCGCGCGAAGGCGGGCGGCTGATGGAAGCGATCGAGCAAGGCACCGCCGCGTCCAAGGCGTCATGCGAGGAAATGAAGCGGATCCTTCGCGCCCAGCAGGCCGGCACCCGCAAGATCCCGCATTTCCTGTCGGTTCCCGTCGGTCACAAGACGGGTGAAACCTATGGCGTAACCAACGATATCGGCATCGTCTATGCCCGGTCCGGACCGATCGTGATCACGTCGTTCAACATGGACATGGAGGGATTGGACGCCGATGGCGACGACCGGATCGGCGCGGTCACCCGCCTCGTCGTGGACTATTTCGACGGAGCACGCTGAATCAACCAAGTCGATTGGATCGAACCATGACCTTCCGCTGCGGACTCCTGCTATTCCCGGAACTGACCCAGCTCGACCTGACCGGGCCCTATGAAGTCTTGCCGCGTGCGCCCGGCGTCGAGGTCCTTCTCGTGGCCAGGACGATGGAACCGGTCACGGCCCAATGGGGAATGCGGATTCTCCCGGACACGGATTTCGCAAACTGTCCGCCGCTCGACTTGCTGCTGGTGCCGGGCGGCTTCGGCGTCGACGAGGCCATGCTGGATCAAGAGACGATCGCTTTCGTCCGCCGCACCGCGACCGAAGCACGCTACATCGTCTCGGTCTGTACCGGCGCCCTGATTCTCGGCGCGGCCGGCCTTCTTCGGGGGCGGCGCGCCGCGACCCATTGGGCCTTTCGGGATTTGCTGAAGGAGTTCGGGGCGACGCCGTCCCGCGAACGTGTCGTGCGGGATGGCAATCTCTTCACCGGCGGGGGCGTGACGGCGGGGATCGATGTCGCCCTCACGATCCTGGCCGAGGTCTTCGACGCCAACGTCGCCCAAAGTGCGCAGCTTTCCGTCGAATATGCGCCTTGTCCACCCTTCGGCGCGGGCACGCCTGAAACGGCACCCGGGCCGGTCGCGGAAGCGGTCGCGGCGCGCTACGCCACCGGAGTGGCGCGAACGGCCGAGCGGGTCAGAGCGGCGGCGCAGCGGCTGGCGAACTGAGTTCGACGAGCCACCGGCCAACCCGGATTCCTTGCGCGATTGGGCCGCCAGCGCCCGACGGCCTGGCGGCTGACCGTTTGCGGTGGAAGCGCCTCGCGCTTCCACCGATGACGTGGATCAGATCCCATTCAAATGTTGAGACCGATCTTCAATCCTCGCTATCGTCCTTGGTTTCGGCCGGCGGCGCGTTCGGGTCCATGCGGAAGAGCATCATCGGCAACGAGGCGAAAGACATCTTCATGTCGTTCCCATCGCCGTAGAAGATGATCTTGTCATAGGGACCGCCGGCGCGGGTGCCCGTAACCTTCTCATAGGCCTTCGGGCCGATCTGCTCCCAATAGGTCCTGTCGCCGCCCTGATCGAGCACCACGCCGCGATCGCCCTCGGCGATGACGCGCAGATACATGCGGGGCGAGATCGGTCGGCTATAATCGCGCCTGTTGGGAGCATAAGCGCCGACCGGCGGGGGCGTCACGGGTCCAGTATAGCGCGGCGACGGCGCGACCGGGAAAAGCCGTCCGATCACCGCGTTGATCAATTCGGTGCGGCCACCATAGCTGCCCTGCCCGCCGGTCTCGGACACGAAGATTCCGAAATCGGCTTCGGGCGCCAGCAGCAGCATCGAATGGAAGTCACGGGTATTGCCGCCATGGCCGATCAGGCGCGGCCCCTCCGAGCGGACGACATAGAAGCCATGGGCATATCCGGGAAAGCCCTGGACGTTGGTGAACAGGTTGGAATGCATGAGCCGTGCGGTCTCCGGCTTCAGGATCTGCGCGCTGCCGAGCCGGCCCTCATTGAGATGCGCGAGCATGAAATTGGCCATGTCGGTCGCCGTCGAGGATCCCGAACCCGCCGGAGCGATATTGTGATAGAGTTCGAAAGGCTGCGCCTCGAACCGCCCGTCCTCCATTGTGTATCCGACGGCCATGTTGGGGGCGAGATTGGCCGGAAGCGGCTCCCGGAAGGTCGTGGAGTTCATGCCGAGCGGCTTGAAGATGTGATTCTCCACATAATCGTAGAAATCCTCCCCGGAAACGCGCTCTACGATATAACCGGCCAGCGCGGTCGCATGGTTGGAATAGGAAATCTCGACGCCGGGCTCGCGTACCCGATCGGGCATGTTATTGGCCAGGAACGGCCCCAAATCCTCGAACCCCGACGGATCCTCGACGGTCAGGCCGCCTTTGTCCGAAAGTCCGGGATTGTGGGCAAGGAGATGCCGGATCAGGATCGGCTTGGATTTGGTCGCGGGAATCTTGAAGTCGATATATTTGTTCACGTCGTCGTCGAGCTTGACCTTGCCCTGCTCGACGAGTTGCATCAGCGCCGTCCAGGTGAACAGCTTCGACGTCGAACCCGGGCGGAACAGGGTGCGGGCCGGATCGACCGGAATCTTCTTGTCGACATCCTGATAGCCATAGCCGCGCGCAAACAGCAATTTGCCCTGATGGACCACCGCCACCGTCGCCCCCGCCACTTCGCGATTGTCGAGCTGCTGCGCCATCACCCCGTCGATAAAATGTTCGAGCCCGGCCAGTTTGGCGGGATCGATCCGGTAGGAGGGTGCGGCCTGCGCCGCGGCGGGTTGCGCCACGATGCCGGTCGACACCGTCATCGACATCGCCGCCAGCGCCAGTCCGGACGCGCGCAACAGACCCGATTTCCTCACTCTCACCGGTTTCATATATTCTCCTTTGGCAGCCGATCTGCACTTTCCGTATTATTATGGCGATACAGACCCGCAGGCGCTTGTCCACCCGATTCGGCCGCTTTGGTCCCGTACAGGCTCGATATTGTTTCGGGCGTTTAGGGCGCAACGTTAGACGCGACGCAACTCGCGCGCTCCAATCCTGTATTATCGCATCGTGAAAAGCTGAAAACCGGTACCCACTTATCAGCACGATTCTTTAGAAACTGATCATTCGAGGTGGAAGCGCTTCGCGCTTCCCCCGATGACGTGAGTCCAGGCTCCGCCTCAGGCNATCAGCACGATTCTTTAGAAACTGATCATTCGAGGTGGAAGCGCTTCGCGCTTCCCCCGATGACGTGAGTCCAGGCTCCGCCTCAGGCGGTGCGCGCCTTCACCCAATCGTCAATCACCTGGTCGAGGACAGTCAAGGGGACGGCGCCGGCAGCCAGCGCGGTGTCGTGAAAGCCCTTGATGTCGAACCGGTCGCCAAGCCGGGAACGGGCCTGCTCGCGAAGGGCGCTCCACTGCGTCTGGCCGACCTTGTAGCTGGTGGCCTGACCTGGCCATACGCAATAACGCTCCACCTCCGTGGCGATCGTGGTTTCGGCGTCGCCCATGGTTTCGGCCATATATCTGATGCCCTGTTCGCGGCTCCATCTCTTGTGATGGAGACCGGTATCGACGACCAGGCGCGCGGCGCGGAACATGAAGGATTGCAGATAACCGATCTTGCCGAACGGATCCTGCTCATAGACGCCCATCTCATCCGCCAGTTGCTCGGCATAGAGGCCCCACCCCTCGGTATAGACGGAATAGCTGGAAAGTCGGCGCAACGGGTGGATGCCGGCCGATTCCTGGCTCAATGCGATCTGCAGATGATGGCCGGGCAGGGATTCGTGATAGGTCAGTGTCGGCAGCGACCATTTCGGAAGCTCGGCGGTGTCGCGCAGGTTGATGTAGTAAGCGCCGGGTCGCGAACCGTCGAGTGCGGGCGACTGGTAATAGCCGCCGGGCGCGCCGGCCTCGGTCTCGGGCGGAATCCTCTTTATCTCGACGCCTGCGCGCGGCAGCCGGCCGAACCAGTCGGGAAGCCTTTGCTGCATGGCGGCCAGCTGCCTGTTCAGATCGGCCAGCAAGATCTCCCGTCCGGCATCGCTGTCGGGGTAGAGGAAGCGGGGATCGGTGCCCAGGGCACGGATGCGTTGCGCGACCGTGCCGCGCGTCAGGCCTTCCGCCTTCAGCACCGCATCGGCGCGTGCGCTCAGATCCGCCATCTGGTCGAGCCCCAACCTGTGAATCTCCTCCGCGCCCATCCCGGTCGTGGTCGCGTAGCGAAGGGCATAAGCATAATAAGCCTCGCCTTCGGGCAGCCGCCACACGCCGGCATCATGGGGCGCACGAGCCTGGATGGAGCGGAAGAGATCGGCCTGTCGCGCGAGCGCCGGGTAGACCTGCTTGTCGAGGATCGTCGCCGCTCGGGCAGCCCAGTCTCCGGGGATGCCCTTGGCCTTGGCCCGCATCGCCAGCGACGTCACCATGCCCGACTGCGCCGCCGGTACCGCCGTCAGATTGCCGATCAGCGCGATCGTGCGGGCGACGACGAAATCGGGCGGTATGACGCCCATCGCATATTCCCCGCGCAGCCGCGCATTTTCATTGTCCGCCTGCACGGCGAAGTCGGCGAGGCGGGCGAGATACGCGTCCGCATCCTCGCGGGTCTCGATCCTGTGCTGGCTGGCGAGGAAGTCGGGAATGGCGTTATAGGTGCCGCCGAGCTGGCTGACACTATAGGGTTCCGGCCAGCTGAAGGTACCGTAATCGAATTGGTCATAGCCGCTGGTCACGGTGCCGTAGAGCTGGGCGACCGTGTCATAATCGATCCTTTCGGGGCCGGCGAGCGCGTCCCGATCGATCGCCTGCAGCCTTGCATAAGCGGCGCGGACCTTCGCCCGGTCCCGCGCCAGAGCCTGGGCGGACCGGTCCTGGAGCTTCGACTTGGCCCAGGCGCCTTCACCTGTGTCGAGGCCGAGCGAGGTCCGCAATTCGGGATCGGCGAGCACGATATCATGATAGATATGGTCCATCAGCGCGCGAAGGTCGGCGCCGGCGGCCGTCGTCGACTGCATTCCGGCGGCCACGGCCGGGACCCGCGCGAAACTGAGCAAGGCAGCCGCGCCGGCCGATCCCAAGAAGATACGACGATCGATCATCTCATTGTCCTCATTACCTTTTCCGCGCCTCTCTGCACCCTGGCGAATGGCAAGGGCAAGTCCCCAATCGACCGGCAGATGGGATCTTGATGGAAACTGGCCGCTAATCCGAAAGGAGATCGCGCAGCCGCACCAGCATGTCCAGATCGAGCTGGAGATGCTGCGCGAAATTCTCCATCGCCAGACGCGCCGGACCCGGCGCCTCTTTCTTGGCGACGACACCTTGCTCCCATTCCTCCATCTCGGCACGCAGCGACACGATTCGCCGCTCGATGGCGGGCAGCGCCGCGTCCGGATCGTCGAGAAAGGTCATGCCGAGATAGAATGGTACCGGAAAGGGCCGGATCGGTTCCTCCCAGCAGGACAGGAGGAAGGATCGGAGCTCCGCTTCGCCATCCTTGGTGATCTCGTAAACGGCCCGCTGCCGAAGGCCGGATTGCTCCAGGGCCTTGATCCGCACCAACCCTTCGCCCTCCATCTTGCGAAGCGCGTGGTAGAGGGATCCCGGCAGGGCGCCGGCCCAGAGATCGACCCTGGCCTCCTTCATCACCCGCTGGATCTCGTAGCCATGCATCGGCGCGCGCTTCAGCAGGCCGAGCACGAGATGCCGAACGCTCAAGCCTCCTCCTTCCCCGCGGCCGGGCCGGCCGCGCCTGCCCCGACACCCTTACGGCGGAAAGCGAACAGGCAGGGCTGGCCGTCCCGCGCCAGCGTCGTAGGCCGTTCGAACGTGAATCCGTGCCGTGCGGGATCGACGGCGTCGCCCCAATTGCCGTCCTTGGCGCAAAAGGACGCGGCCAATTCGGGGGCGCCATAGCGGCGGAAGAAACCGTGGTAGAAGCAGCGGTTGATGCGGAAGACGAAGGCCTGGTCGTCATCTTCGACAATGTCATGGTCGAATGACCGGCCATAATAGCCGATCTGCTTGGTCCGGGAGATGTTGACCATCGTCCGGAACGGATCGCGCGAGACATAAGGCAGGAGCCGCATCACCAGCTCCGAATAGGCTTTGCCGGTCACCATGAACAGCGCCATCACCTCTTCCAGCGCCTGCGCCCGAAACTCGGGTACGTCCTGAAACACGCGATAGGCGGCGAGCATGTGCGCGCAGATGACGATGTGCGACGCCGAGGCTTTGTCGACAACCATGTCCTGACTGCCGTCGATCAGCGCCGCGGCCTGGTCGATCATGTCGGCTTCGATGCACTTCGCCTTGCGCGGCGCGCCTGTCCGCAGCCGCTTGCGGAGCCTCTTATAATATCCCCTCAGAAAGAGCCGATCGAGCAACCCGGCTTTCGCACTCATGGCCTTTCTCCTGAATAAGTTTGTTTAGTCAATTTTGACTATACCCTTATTCTGCGATTGGCAATTGGTGCCCCATCGATCCGCGCTTATGAGAAGCGCAGGCGCGTGCCGGGGAATGGCTTTTGTTGGAAAGGATGATGATGCACGACGGATCGGGAAACGGGCTCTATATCCAGACACCGATCGCGGAATCGCAGCCGCTGAACGCCCGTGCGGGCCGCCGCGTGCTGTTCAAGATGGAATGCCACCAGCCCTCCGGCTCGTTCAAGATGCGCGGCGTGTCGCACCTGATGTCGACCCATAAGGAGGCCGGGGTCACCCAATTCATCTCCTCCTCCGGCGGCAATGCGGGGCTGGCGGTGGCGCATTGCGCCGCACGTCTGGGTGTCTCCGCGACCGTCTTCGTGCCGGATACGACCTCGTTGCATGTGCGCGGTCTGCTCGCCGGCCTCGGCGCCGACGTCCGCGTCGCCGGCTCGGTCTGGAACGAGGCTGATGCGGCCGCCCGCGCATTGCGCGCCTCCTCCGATGCCATTTATGTCTCGCCTTTCGATGATCCTCTCCTGTGGGAAGGCCATTCGACGATGATCGACGAAGCGGCGGTGCAGATGGACCGGCCCGACGCCGTGATCGTCTCGGTCGGCGGCGGCGGCATGATGTGCGGCGTCCTCCAGGGCATGCATCGCAACGGCTGGGCGGACGTGCCGGTGGTCGCCGTCGAGACCGATGGAGCCGCCAGCTTCGCCGCCGCGGTCGCGGCCGGCCGGCCGGTGTCGATCGGGGCGATCACCTCGATTGCCAAGACGCTGGGTTCGCTCCAGGTGGCCGATGCCGCATTCGAATGGACCAAGCGCCACGACATACGTTCGGCCGTCCTGTCCGATCGCCAGGCGATTCAGGGCTGCCTTGCCTTCGCCGACGACCTCCACGTGCTGGTGGAACCCGCTTGCGGGGTCTCGGTCGCGCTTGCCGAACAGGGCCATCCGGCGCTCGGCGACGCCGGAACGGTCCTGGTGATTGCGTGCGGCGGATCCGCTGTCAGCGCCCGTCAGACCGGCGAATGGGCGCTGGCGGAAGCGACGGCATGAGCCGACGAAGCCGCGTCCGGCACGGCTTCCTGCTGTTCGTCCTGCCTTGGGCGGCATCCGCCGGCGCCGCCGAACGCCCAAGGGCCCGCGAGGCCGGCATCGAAATCGGCATATTGAAACCCGGACCGCTCAACGCAATCACCGATGTCGCGGGCGTCAGGATCGGCCATGTCACCCTTGTCGAAGGCACGTCCACGCGCACCGGAGTCACCGCCATCCTTCCCCATGGCGACAACCTCTATCAGGACAAGGTCCCGGCCGGCTTCGCGGTCGGGAACGGCTATGGCAAGTTCATGGGATCGACGCAGATCAGGGAATTGGGAGAAATCGAAAGCCCGATCCTGCTCACCAACACATTGTCGGTTCCCGAGGCGGCCGCGGCGGCCATCGAATGGACGCTCGACCGGGCGGGCAATGAAAAGGTACGTTCGGTCAATGCCGTCGTGGGCGAAACCAATGACGGAGGCCTCAACGACATACGCGCCCGCCGCGTCACCAAGGCGCACGGCCTGGCCGCCATCGCGGCCGCCCGCGAGGGCGAGGTGGCGGAAGGATCGGTCGGTGCCGGGACCGGAACGATCGCCTTCGGCTGGAAGGGCGGCATCGGCACCAGCTCCCGCCGGCTGCCGGCCAATCTCGGCGGCTTCACCACCGGCGTGCTGGTCCAGACCAATTATGGCGGA
This sequence comes from Sphingosinicella rhizophila, assembly GCF_032378825.1. Classification (NCBI taxonomy): domain Bacteria; kingdom Pseudomonadati; phylum Pseudomonadota; class Alphaproteobacteria; order Sphingomonadales; family Sphingosinicellaceae; genus Sphingosinicella; species Sphingosinicella rhizophila. The sequence goes on from NZ_JAVUPU010000011.1 coordinate 25,033, forward strand.
GTGCTCAGCGTCGACGGCGCACCCGTCGGCAAGGCGCTCGGCCGCTTTTTCCTCAAGGATGCGCTTTCGAGCAAGTCGGGCGACGGGTCCGTGATCGTCGTCATCGCCACCGACGCACCGGTTTCGGACCGCAATCTCGAACGGCTCGCCCGCCGCGCCTTCCTGGCTTTGGGCCGAACCGGATCGCCGATGACCAACGGCTCCGGCGATTATGCGGTCGCCTTTTCCACGGCAGCGAGTGTCCGCCGCACCCCGGCCCGCCGCAACGCCCCGTCCGGTGTCGAGGACCTGCCCAACGAATTGATCTCGCCTTTGTTCGAGGCGGTGGTAGAGGCGACCGAGGAGGCCGTCCTCAATTCCATGTTCGCCGCCGCTACGATGGAAGCCAACGGCATCCGCGTCGAGGCATTGCCGATCGACGAGGTGGTCCGGCTGCACCGGCAAGGGAGACCCAGATAATGACATTGACGATGTTCGACGCGTCCGTTCCCGTCTTCGTCAACGCGCTGACCAACATGCGCGACTGGCTGGCCAAGGCGGCGGCGGAAAAGGACGAGGCGGCGCTGATCGAAGCGCGGCTTGCGCCCGACATGCGCCCCCTTCCCGCTCAATATCAGATGGCGTCCGATACGGCCAAGAACGGTATCGCCCGCCTTTGCGGGATCGAGGCGCCGGCCATGGCCGACACCGAAGCGAGCTTCGCGGAGTTGCGCGATCGCTGCGACCGCACCATAGCCTTCATCCAGAGCGTTGATCCGTCGCAGCTCGACGGCAGCGACGAGCGCACCGTATCGCTGCGCTTTCCCAATGGCATGGGTTATGATTTCGTCGGGCGCGATTATCTGACACAATTCGCCCTCCCCAATTTCTTCTTCCACGTGACGACCGCCTACGCCATCTTGCGCGCGGCGGGCGTATCGGTCGGCAAGCCCGATTTCCTCCAGCATCTCGGCCCGCCCAACGCTCCCTGACAGGGCGCTTCCGACGCGGAATATGGCGGACACCTCCCGGTCTTCCCTGATCGATAGATCCCATCGGCATTTTGCCCGGAATCCGGTGCGTTGGCGTGACAGGCTTGGCGCATCGGAAATCCCCTGGACATTTGCATAGAGCCTGATCCGCGGCATCGGGTGGAAGCGCGATGCGCTTCCACCTCAAACGACCAGTCGCATACGACACTTTCGTGACAAGGATTTGCACCAGACTTTAACCGGCGTTGCGCGATGACCGCCATCGAGGTGGGGTGGACGTGACCATGAATTTGAAACTTGCGCAGGGCTTCGAAGAACGCCCGATGGACGCCCTGGGCTCTGCGGAAATTGCCTTTCAGCCGATCGTCGATTCCATATCCTTGCGGTGCCACGGCTTCGAAGCGCTCACCCGCCTCAAGCCCGACAGCCTCTACTCCGACATCTGCCATGTCATGGATGCGGCGTCGGCGACGGGGGAGTTGGCCCGTACGGAGCGCATGCTCCTCACCAAATCGATCAGCCGCTTCGCCGAGATAGACGGGGCCGGCGCGACGCGCCTGTTCTGCAACGTCGACAATCGTGTCTTCGACGATCCCGACATCAAACCCGGCAATATCGTCGAGCTTGCCGTGCAGAAGGGACTGACGCCCGCCAATCTGTGCATCGAATTGTCGGAGCGTCAGCCGCCCAAGTCGATCGACGCCCTGCGGCGGATCGTCGACATGTTCCTGCGCTTCAACGTCCGCATCGCGATCGACGATTTCGGCCGCGGCTTTTCCGGCATGGATATGCTGCTGCAGGTCAATCCGCATTATATCAAGATCGACCAGGCCTTCATAAGATCGCTCAACACCGACGCCCGCAAGCAGGCCATCGTCCACAAGGTGACGGGCCTGTCCCATTCCCTGGGTCTGCTCGTCGTGGCGGAGGGGGTGGAAACCGAAGCCGAACTGCGCAACGTGCGCGAGCTGGGCTGCGATCTCGTCCAAGGCTTCCTGATCGCCCGGCCCACGGTCGACCTCGGTCGGGTCAGGATGAATTATGAGGGGAAGGTCGCCTCCCGGCCGGCGCGCGGAATCTCGCCGATCATCCTCGACCTGATGGAGGAGGTTCAGCCTGTCTCGATCGGCGCTCCGCTCTCCGACGTGATCGACCGCTTCAAGGTCCGCGACGTCAGGAGCTTCCTGCCGGTCGTGGACGATCATGGTTATCTGCACGGCGCGGTCTACGAGGCCGATGTCGCTTCCTATTTATTCGGTGATTATGGGCCTTCCCTGCTCGCCAACAAGGGCATGAACCAGAGCGTCGGCCAGGTGATAAGACGCTGCCCGATCAGCGAAGCCCATGTCGGCCCGGAAACGCTTGTCGAAAGCTATGTTGTCTCGGCCGGCAATGAGGGCCTCGCCTTGACGGCGGAGGGGCGATATGTGGGATTTCTCAGCAACAATGCGATATTGAGGCTGGCCGCCGCGCGCGAAGTGGAGGCCGCACGGCAGCAGAATCCGCTGACCCAATTGCCCGGCAACATCTCTATCGGCGAGCATGTCGATGCCATCATCTCGGGGCGACAGACGGCCCTCCTCGCCTTTTTCGACTTCGACAATTTCAAGGCCTTCAACGATAAATATGGCTTCGCGGTCGGGGACCGGGCATTGCTCCTCTTCTCCGATCTGCTGAAGAGCTTCAGCCATGATCACGACGCGTTCATCGGCCATATCGGCGGGGACGATTTCTTCCTCAGCATCGATCGGCCGGATGACAGCCACGAACGTCAGATCGAAACCCTGTGCCGCAGGTTCGAGGCGGACGCCGCTAACCTCTACAGTCCGGAAGACCGTGTTGCCGGAGGGATCGTCGCCGACGATCGCTTCGGCGAGAAGAGGTTCTTTCCGCTGCTACGCACCTCCGCCATCCTCCTCCACGTTTCCCGCTCGGCCGCTTACGCCTCTTCAAGCGACATTTTCCGGGAACTGGCTCTGGGGAAGTCGCTCGCCAAGAAGAGCCCCAACGGCATCCACCGTATGAACGGGCGCTTCTTGTAGAAATCCTCGCGCCGGGTGGAGGTGCCGGCGCCTTATCGCACCGGGCTCGCCACCGTGACGGAGATGGCCGACGGATAGGCCGCATTATGGTAGACCGCGTGGGTCTGCGCCTTGAAATCGGCGGGGGACGCCTTGAGGACATTGTCCACATAGGTTTGCGGGTTGCGGTTGATCAGCGGAAACCAGCTGCTCTGAACCTGGACGCCGATCCGATGACCCTTCTTGAAGACGTGCGATGCCGAGTGGAGATCGATCCGGTAATCGAGCACCTTGTTGGGCGTGATCGGCCGCGGCTTTTCATAGCTTTCGCGGAAGCGGCCGCGGAACACATCATTGGCGATCATCCGCTGGCGTCCGCGCAGCTCGGCGGGAACGCTGTCGTCCGTCGGATAGATGTCGACCAGTTTCACCACCCAGTCGGCGTCCGATCCGGTCGTGCTGGCGAACAATTTTGCCACGATGTCTCCCGACAGCACGATATCCTCGGTCAGCGGTTCGGTCTGCCAGAACAGCACGTCGGGGCGTTTTGCGAAGGGAGCCTGATCGTCGGCGATCCAGGTGGACCAGGTCGATTCCTCGGAGAGGAAAGGCTTGATCGCGGCCCGTTCGCGATAGGGGACGGGATTGGCGGGATCGGAGACGAAGCGCGCTGCCGCCGCTTCGGCCGCCGACGGCGCCTCGAAGCTCAGCTTGCCGCCCGCGCGAAGATAGAGGTTGCGGGTCGTCACGCCCTCCTCCGGCGGCCAGCTCTTCAGCCGCTGCCATTGATTGCTGCCCGTCTGGAACACGAGGGCTTCGGGCTGGTTCAGCTGGCCCTGCCCCTTCAGCCAATAGCGGAACCAGGGAAGCTCGACATCCTTTCGGAACCAGGTGCCGGTCTCGGCCCCCAGCTGGAAGGGACCATATTCCAGTCCCTTGCCGCGCCAGCCGCCATGGTTCCAGGGTCCGACCACCAGATAATTGAGACCCTTCTCGTCGCCCTTTTCCTGATTCTCGTAGATCGTCATCGGGCCGTAGAAATCCTCCTGGTCGTACCAACCTGCGACGATCAGATTGGGGGTGCCCACCTTCTGCGGCATCATGCGCGAGGTGACGCTCTTCTTCCAGAATTCGTCATAATTGGGGTGGTTCACGAAATTCTGCCAGCTCGGCATGGTCCGGCCGAGCGCCTTCTTGTCGAGCGACGCCAGGTCCGTCTGCTTCAGATACCAGGTGAAGCCTTCCTCCTTGTCGAAGTCGAAGATCTTCATGGTACGCCCGTCCGTCTCCAACGCGGAGACCCAGGACCAGGCATAATCGAGCCGAAAGGCGCCATTGTGGAGGAAGTCGTCGCCCATCCACATATCTTCGGGAGAGGCCTGGGACGACACCGCCTTCAGCGCGGGATGCGGATTGATCGTCGCCATCGCCGCGGTCCAACCGCCATAGGAAACGCCGAACACGCCGACCTTGCCATTATTGTCGGGCAGGTTCTTCACCAGCCACTCGATGGAATCATAGGTGTCGGTGGATTCGTCGATGCCATCGGGCGTCGTCTTCGTCGTGCGCAAGGTCACATATTCGCCTTCCGAGCCGAAGCGGCCGCGAAGGTCCTGGAAGACGAAGATGAACTTGTCGGCAGCGAGGTCGCCATAGCTGCCGCCCGGGCCGAACGTGCGGTCCAGCCGCCCGACGCCATAGCCATAAGGGGAACGGCTCATCAGGATGGGCAATTTCTCGGTCACGCCCTTGGGCCGCCACACCTGTGCATGCAGCTTCACGCCGTCTCGCATCGGGATCATCACATCGTCGCCGACATAGCCGGCGGCCTCCATGTCCGGGGGCACCTGATCGGTGAGGTCCTGGACGGCCGCTTCCTGGGCAGGCGCCGCATAAGGCGCCATTGCGACAGCCATGAGGCCGAGCGCGGCAAGACGTATCGGCCGGAGAAACGGTAGCATATTCATGAATCGCGAACTCCCTTGCACCGAACAGGCCCAATCAGGATGCATTTGTCAACGCGGGATATCACCGGACCCGTATGGACATTCCGCGTCGCCTGGTCCTGTGGCAAGACCCGCGCAAGGCCCTTGATGCAACATACGCCCCGGGCGAAAAGGAGATCATGGCCTTTGATATCCTCGAACTCGGCACCGACGATGCCCACCGCCTCCAACAAATGCTGCCGATGTTCGGCGAAGCGTTCGACGATGCCGAAACCTACAGGGGCGCGTCGCGCGACTATCTGACCCGGCTGCTCGGCCGCGACACGTTCATCGCCATCGCCGCGATCGCCGGCGACGAAGTGGTCGGCGGCCTGGCGGCCTATGTGCTCGACAAGTTCGAACAGGAGCGGAGCGAGATCTATCTCTACGATCTGGCCGTCGCCGAGCCGCACCGCCGCTGCGGCATCGCCACCGCGCTGATCCACAAGCTGCAGCATATCGCCTCCCGGCGCGGCGCCTATGTCATCTTCGTCCAGGCCGACCATGGCGACGATCCCGCCATCGCCCTCTACACCAAGCTGGGCGGCCGCGAGGACGTACTCCACTTCGACATCGACCCGCTTAAATCAGGGACACTATATTAATTATTTTCCCGTCTCGGCCGTCCCCGCCTTCCCGGCCCGAGCGCCCGTCCGGTTTCCCCTTCGAGCCCAGCCAGGAAGGCCGCGTCTCCCCATGGCCGCCCCGTCCGCTGATGAAGCTCGATCGCAGCCGCGGCTTCGTCGGGAACGTCGCCCGCCTCCAGGCCCTGGCGCAGCATGGTCCGCCAGTTGCGATGCACGCCGGCCAGCGCCGCAAGGTCGGTCAGCCCGTCCGGCTTGCCGCCGACATGCGCCCGCGCCGAAGACCAGGGCCATGCCTCCGCCGATTTCGTCAGCCCTGCCCTCACCGGGTTGAGCTCGACATAACGGATCGCGATCATCAGATGCGCATCGTCCATCGGATAGGAGGCGAAACGTCCCTGGAAGAGATAGCCGGTCCAGTCATTGGCCAGATTGATCCGCCGCGCATAGCGCCTGTGCGCCTCGGCCAGTGCGCCACGCAATGCATCGGGCGCGGGCGGGACGAGGATGAGATGAACATGGTTGGGCATGAGGCACCAGGCGAGACATCTCACCCCCTCGCGCGCACAGGCCTCGGCCACGAGGCCCTTATAGGCGGCATAATCCTCTTCGCCGAAAAACACATCCTGGCGGCGGTTGCCGCGCTGGGTCACGTGGTGCGGGACATTGGGAACGACGATGCGTGCGATACGAGCCATGGCCAAAGCCTAAAGCCGCTCGATCCTCCTGTCAAAAATAGTATAGCGTCCCCGAATTAGGCCGCTTAATTCGGGGACGCTATACTATTTTCGCACTTGGCCCGGCGTAGCCGGTCAAATCCTGCGCCGGTCCGCGTTCAGGCTGGCGAAAGTCACGCCGAAGCAATGGGAAAAGCCTGCCCTGGAGGACATGTTGCGCTCTTTGATTCTTCCCGCTTTGATCGCGGTTGCGGCTCCAGCCGTGCTGGCCGCCCCCGACCAGGCCGCAGCCGTTCAAAACCTCGCACTCGGCGAGCGCCCGATCCGCCGCGCCGAGGTCGTCGCCTTCGTGAAGAAGCAATTCACCCGGATGGACACGAACCGCGATGGCTCCATCAGCCCGGGTGAATATCGGGCCTATCGCGCCACGCAGCCGGCCAAGGCGGATGCCGGCCTGGGCTATATCGGCCGGAGCTGGTTCGACAAATCGGACACGGACGGCGATGGCGGCATCAGCCCAGGCGAAGCCCAAGCGCGTCCGCTCCGCTTTTTCGACCTCGCCGATGTGGATGGCGACGGCGTCGCCACTATCCGCGAGCAATCGCTGGCAAGCCTCTTCATCGGTCGATAAATGTCTGGCGCCGCGTAATCTTTCATTACCTATTGGCCGCTATGAGTGCGCCATGGCCGCACTTGGGAAAGCCTTTGCCGGGAAGCTGGAACGTCGCGAGGCGGACGAGCGGCAATCGCCACGCTACCGGCTCATGCTGGGGGTCGAGGGCGCCCTGCCCGATGCCACCGCCGTGTCCGTCGTGGTGCACGACATTTCCGTCGACGGCCTGCTGATCGAGGTCGGCGCGACGATCGCTGTCGGCGCCGAAATCGCCATCTCCTTTCCCGCCATCGGGTCCTATATGGCCGAAGTCGTCCGCGTGGACGGCAGCAGGGTCGGCTGTGTCTTCCGCGGCAGCCTCGCCGCGGGAGCGCTGAAGACGCTGCTTGCGGTCGCGCCCATCGTATGGCTGCCGGACGGCGGCACCGTGGAGGATCGCGGCCTCGGCATGTCCCGCCGCGTTCATGAATTGCGCAAATCGCTTCGGCATTCGCCGCCGATGCGCCTGGCCCGCGCCATCGCCGGTAGCGCGATCATGCTCTGGCTCCTCTCGGCCGCAGGCGTAATCGTCTTCCTGCTCTTCTAGAGTGGTTTCAGCCGGCCTCGCCGCGCCCCTCGACCCAGGCCAAAGCCGCCGCGCGCCGTTCGGGCTCGAACACCTTGTAGCTGATGAATGGCAGAACCGCGCTTTCCACCCGCGTGCCCAACCTTATCCAGGCCTGGTCCGCAACCACCGCCACCCGGCCGAACCGATCGAGCTTGGCGAACAAGGGCATGGCCCGCGACATGTAATTGCCGAGGCCGTGGAGTTCGATCCCGTCTATCCCCTGCGTTTCCGCGAAGACGTGCACCCTGTCATGCGCTGCCATGGCGGCATCGAGCCGGTCCATCACGCGATCGAGATCCGCGCTTTCGATCTTTCCGGACATGCAAAAGGCAATGACTTCGTCGGTCGTGTCGATAAATTCCAGCATGTTGATCTCCTCGCCCGCCCCAACTCATATTGACGATCCTCCTGCCCGGGACGCCGTTTCCGACATTCCTCCGTCACCTCCCATTCACTATCGTGCCGGCATTCAGCACCTCATCCCCAAGGTTATTGTTCATTGCATCCGGCCTTCGATTCCTCTGTCCAGAACAATAGCGAAGGTCCCTTCATCCGCCGACGGGCAATCTCGCTTGCCCTCACGATTGCCGCCGAGATCCTGCTCATCCTGGCGCTGCTGACGCTGAATGGCCCTCCGGGCGAGCGTTCGCAATCCAGGGGACCGGTCCTGCTCGATCTCACTCCGGAGGCGGAAAAGGCGCCCCCCGCCAAGCCCAAGCAGGCGCCGGCAAAGCCGAAGACCCGGGAAATGCCGCCGGTCCCCGTCCCGCCGCCGCCGGTGAAGCCGCCGCCGATACCGAGCAAGAATCCCCTTCCCTATTTCATCCCCATGACCAAGGAGGAGCTTGCCGCCTCGGACATTTCGAAATTCCGGAATCCAGGCAAGGGACAAGGCGACCAGCAGGCCTCCGCGCCCGGGGATTCGGAAAAGGTCGGGACCGCACCCAATGGCGAGCCGATGTATGCCGCTCGATGGTATCGCGAGCCGACCGATGCGGAGCTGGGCGCCTATCTCCCCGCGCGCATGCCGCCCGGCGGAGGCTGGGGCATAATCGCCTGCAAGACGGTGAGCGGCTATCGCGTCGAGGATTGCGTCGAGCTCGCCAACTCGCCCCCCGGCAGCCATCTCGCCGGCGCGGTCCGCCAGGCCGCCTGGCAGTTCCGCGTCCGGCCGCCGCGGGTCGGCGGCAAGGAGCTTGTCGGCACCTGGGTCCGCATCCGGATCGACTATGGCACCACAGCCCCCGAATGATGCGAACGCCGCCACATAAGCGGATCGGTCAGCCGCCGCAGGCGCGCGCGCGCCCTCGCAAATAGGCCTGTTCGGGAACATTGCGGGTCAGCGTCGCCGCCCGCTCGAACTCGATTCTGGCTTCGGCCATCCTGCCGGCACGGAACAGAAAGTCGCCTCTGGCGGCCGGCAGGGGCGCATAGTTTCGAAGCGCCGCCGCATCGGCAATCTCATCGACCAGTCGGAGGCCAGCTTCGGGACCGAAGGCCATGGCATGCGCCACCGCCCGGTTGAGGTCGACCACCGGCGACGGCTTTGCCTGCCGCAAGCGGTCGTAAAGTGCGGCGATCCTCGGCCAATCCGTCGCCTCGGCCTTGCGGGCACGCGCGTGGCAGGCGGCCAACGCGGCCTGCAGCGCATAGGGGCCGTCGGCGCCGCCCAGCATTTCCGCCCGCTCCAGCGCAGCAAAACCGCGGCGGATCAGCATCTGATCCCAACGGGCGCGATTCTGCTCGGTCAGGGGGATGAAGGCGCCATCGGGTCCCATCCGCGCCGCAAGCCGCGACGCCTGTATCTCCATCAAGGCGAGCAAGCCGAATACCTCGGGTTCGCGCGGTGCGAGGCCGGCGAGGATGCGGCCGAGCCGCTGCGCCTCCCCGCACAGCGCAGGACGGACGAGATCCTCGCCCGCGGTCGCCGCATAGCCTTCGTTGAAGATGAGATAGACGACCTCAAGCACCGCCGCGAGCCGCTTGTCCCTTTCCTGGCCGCGCGGCACCTCGAAAATAAGGCCGGCCTTGCCGATCGCCTTCTTGGCCCTGACGATACGCTGCGCCACGGTTGGCTCGTTCGACAGAAAGGCACGGGCGATCTCATCGGTGGTGAGGCCGCCGACCAGGCGCAGGGTGAGCGCGGCCCGGGCCTCGGGCGAGAGGATCGGATGGCAGGCGGTGAAGATCAGGCCCAGCAGCTCGTCGCCAATATCGTCGTCCATGGCCGCTTCTATCCGCTCGACGCTCGCGTCGCCTGCGCCATCCAATTCGCGGGCGATCTCGCCATGCTTGCGGGCCAGCATCTTGTCGCGACGGAAACCGTCTATCGCCCTCCGCTTGGCCGCCGCCATCAGCCAGGCGCCGGGCTTGTCCGGAACGCCTGTTTTCGGCCATTCGGCAAGGGCGGTGAGGAGCGCGTCCTGCGCCAGTTCCTCGGCCCGGTCGACATCGCGGACCATCCGGGCCAGACCCGCGATGAGCCTGGCCCGTTCGATCCTGAAGACCGCCTCGATCGCCTTTTCGGTCTCGCTCGCCGCCACCCTTCAGCTGTTACGGGAGCGGCCCGGCGTCAGGCAAGGCCCGGGCGGCGACGCGAGCGAAGCGACAGGATCAGCGGCCCTCCATCTGCTGGCGGATACGCTCCTCGCGCTCCAGCACGTCCGGAGTCACGATGTCGCCGAAATCCTCCATCTGGTACATCGGGCGGATCTCGATCTCGCTGGGTCCGAACATCGGATTGGGGCATCTCTTCACCCATGCCACCGCTTCGTCCATATCCTTGACTTCCCACAGCCAATAGCCGGCGACCAGTTCCCGCGTTTCCGCAAACGGACCGTCGATCACCGTCCGGCTCGTCCCGTCGAAGGCGATTCTCTTGCCTTCCGAAGACGGCTTCAGTCCGTCGCCGCCGAGCATGATGCCGGCATTCACCAGTTCCTCATTATATTTCATCATCGCGTCGAGCAGCTCCGCCGGGGGCATCCGGCCGTTTTCGCTGTCTTCCGTCGCCTTCACAAAAACCATGACACGCATCGTTCATTCCCTTTCCAATGGCGGAAACCCGGTGGCTTCCCGACTTCATGACGAGCGAGCGCGACGGGAATCGACACGTTCCGGCAAATTTTTTCGCGCTCGCCCCGAAACCTACCGACTCAATCCTTCCGGCATTGTGCCCAGAAAGAAGCGATTGGCGCAACGCTAAATCGGGGACACTATACTATTTAATTGCAGCGAATGATGATGGTCGACGCCTGGAGGCGCACACATTTAATAATATAGCGTCCCCGATTTACCAATTCTTCGGCGGCGCCTTGCGGCCCCGTGACTCGTCCCGTGCTTTCGATTAGCCTTCCGGCTCAGACACGACTTTGGGGCAGACATGAAAATCAGATTCCTGGCGCTGGCCGCAGCATTTCTTTCATCCTCGGCCGCCGTCGCGGCTTCACCCATATCCGATGCGGTGAAGGCCGATTGGGACAAGATCCTGCAGCCGCTCTTCATCGACTTCCACAAGAATCCCGAGCTCAGCTATGTCGAAAAGCGAACGGCCGGGATCATGGCCGACCAATTGCGCGCCGCCGGCGCAACGGTGACGGAAGGCGTTGGCGGCACCGGGGTGGTCGGCATCATGAAGAATGGCGACGGACCCGTCATCCTGGTCCGCGCCGACATGGACGGCCTTCCCGTCAAGGAAGCGACCGGGCTCGCTTACGCCTCCAAAGCCGTTCAGACCGGGATTGACGGGGTCGAGGCACCGGTCATGCATGCCTGCGGGCATGACGTCCACATCACCTCCCTCGTCGGCACAGCGCGGCGTCTGGCGGCGATGAAGGACCGATGGAAGGGAACCGTGGTTTTCGTCGTCCAGCCGGCCGAGGAACGGATCGGCGGTGCCCGCGCGATGATCGAGGACGGGCTCTACACGCGCTTCCCGAAACCCGATTACGCGCTGGGATTCCACGTCAATGCGGGCGCCCCCACCGGCACCATCATCGCCGATCCCGGCATCGCTTATTCCTCCTCCGACAGCGTCGATATCATCATCCACGGCGTCGGAACTCATGGCGCCTACCCCCATCAGGGCAAGGACCCGATCGTGATGGGCGCCGAAATCATCATGGCACTGCAAACATTGGTCAGCCGGGAAATCTCGCCGCTGCAGCCGGGCGTCGTGACGGTGGGATCGTTTCGCGGCGGTCTGAAACACAATATTATCGGCGATAAAGCGGAAATGCAGCTTTCGGTCCGATCCGACGACGAAGCCGTCCGCAAGACGCTGCTGGAAGGCATCAAACGGATCGCGGTCAATGTCGGCCGGATGAACGGCATGCCCGAAGACAGGTTGCCGGAGGTCAAATTGTCGACGGAATCGACGCCGGTCACGGTCAACGACGCGGCGTTGACGGCGCGGCTGCGCCCCGTCTTGCAGCAGGCCTTCGGTGCAAAGGCGATCATCTCGCCGCCGCGCGCGGGCATGGGGGCGGAGGATTTCGCTTACTTCATCGAACGGAAGCACAATGTGCCCGGCTTCTATTTCGCCGTCGGCGGAACGCCGCAGGCGGCCTTCGACGCCGCCGCCTCCGGAGGCCCGCCCGTGGCCGGGCACCATTCGCCTTTGTTCAAGATCGACCCGGAGCCTTCGGTCCGGCTCGGCACGGAAGCGATGACGGTCGCGGTGCTCGACCTGCTGAAAAGCTGAGCGCCGCCGGAATTCCCGAAGAAAGTCGGGCTGGAGCCTGCTTCAGATTGATTCAATCCGAAACGATCATGGTAGCGGAGCGGCGTCGCATCCGATTGGATTTGCCAAGCGAGCCGCACCGCGCTAACTGTTATTGATAATCGATCGCAATAACGGGCTGGGCATTCTTGCGGACATCCTCCCTTCGAGCCTGGTTCCTCATCCACAAATGGACCAGCATCCTGTGCACGGCCTTTCTGCTGATGCTGTGTCTGACCGGCCTGCCGCTGATCTTCCATGAAGAAATCGACGCGGTGACGGCGCCGCCGCCCGTTTATGGCATGCCGGGAACGGGATCGTCCGGCGATGCGCCTGGCCTCGTCCCGCTGGACGTCATGCTCGCCAAGGCGCTGGCGGCGCGGCCGGGCGAGGTGCCCGTATTCATGGCATTCGACAATCGGGATCCCGGCATGACGGTGACGACCGCGCCCGCACCCGATTCCCCGGACGGTGACATGACGGTCCAGCTGTTCGACCGATCGACCGGAGAAGCGATCGGGCAGGTGGATGAAGACGGGGTGATGCATTTCCTGCTGCAGCTCCATACCGACATGTTCCTGGGCCTGCCGGGGATGCTCTTCCTGGGCCTGATGGGCCTGCTGTTCGTCGCGGCGATCGTCTCGGGGGTCGTTCTCTATGCACCCTTCATGCGCAAGCTGCGGTTCGGCACGCTCCGCGTCACGCGCAGCAAGCGGCTCAAATGGCTCGACTACCACAACCTCCTCGGCATCGTCGCGCTCGCCTGGACCCTGGTCGTCGGCGCGACGGGCGTCATCAACAGCTTCGCCACGCCGATCAACCGGTACTGGCAGATGAACGAACTCGCCGAAATGACGCGGGCTTATGCCGGCAAGGGCGAGCTATCGCCCTCGCGCTACGGCTCCATCGACCGGGCCATGGCGGCGGCGCGAAGGGAGGTTCCCGGCAACAATCCGCAATTCATCGGCTTTCCGGGCGGCGCCTTCAGCAGCAGGCATCATTATGCGATCTTCTTCCAGGGGGATACGCCGCTGACCGAGCGGCTGCTGACTCCGGCCCTGGTCGATGCCGAAACCGGCCGGTTCACCGCCGCCCGGCCGATGCCCTGGTACATGCAGGCATTGGCCTTGTCGCAGCCCCTGCATTTCGGCGATTATGGCGGGCTGCCGCTCAAGACGCTGTGGGCCTTGCTGACCGCCTTCACGATCATGGTGCTGGGATCGGGCCTCTATCTCTGGCTCGGCAAGCGTCGCGCCGGAATCGATGCGCACGTCCGCGAGGTCGAGACGGGCGGCACATTGGAGGCGGCCGAATGAAGGGCGGCCGTCCCCTTCGCGCCATCTTCGCCATGCCCTTGCTGATCGCCCTGGCGACCCTCGTCGGGCTGGTCGCGGCGCTGACCGGGGATGGCCTGCGCGACGCCGCCTCCTGGATCGCGCTCGCCATACCCGTGCTTGCCGTCTGCTGGGCGATGCGCATCCGAACCGGCTGATAGCTTCGCTCCGATGGTGCGCGGCCCCATCCGGCACTTGCAGTAGGAGTTGCAGAAGCTAGCGTCAGCCAGGGCGAAGGGGACGGCGCGATGACGATGCGGGGCACATATGATTCGGCGCTGGTCTGTATCTCGATCCTCATCGCCATCGTCGCTTCCTATGCGGCGCTGGATCTTGCCAGCCGCGTCAGGGCGTCAGATGGCTGGTTGCGGCGCGCCTGGCTGGCCACCGCGGGCATCGCGATGGGCGGCGGGATCTGGGCGATGCATTTCGTGGCGATGCTCGCATTCCGCATGCCGGGTATGGAGGTCGGCTACGATTTCAGCCTGACATTCCTCTCTCTGGCGGTGGCGATCCTGGTCACCGGCTGGGGGTTCACCGTGATGGCGCGCGCACCCGGCGCGATCATGCCCCTGTTCGCGGCGGGACTGTTCATGGGTCTCGGCATCGTCACGATGCATTATCTGGGCATGGCGGCGATGCGCATGAACGCCGTGCTCAGCTACGACCCTTTATGGCTCGGGATTTCGATCCTGATCGCCGTCGGCGCCGCGACGGCGGCCCTTTGGCTCGTTTCGCGCGATCGCCACCATGTCGAACGGTTCGGAGCCGCGGCGCTGATGGGCTCGGCTGTCGCGGGCATGCACTTCGCCGGAATGCGGGCGACGATCTTCAGCCATATTCCGGGCGCGGATCATATGCCGGGCGGAGCCGCCGTGAGCCAATCGACGCTGGCGGTCGCGGTTTCGACCGCAGCCTTCCTGATCCTGTTCCTGACGCTCGTCGCCGCCATGTTCGACCGCCGCTTCGCGCAGCTGGCGGAGCGCGAGGCGGCAGCGCTCCGCCAGAGCGAGGAGCGATTCCGGTCACTCTATCGCGCCACGCCCCTGCCGCTCCACGCGCTCGATCGCGCCGGCCACATCGAACATGTCAGCAACGCCTGGCTCGAGCTGCTGGGCTATGCGCGCAAGGAAGTGCTCGGACGGCCGCTGACCGATTTCCTGAGCGAACCTTCCGCGCGGCAGATGCTGCAACAGGATTGGCCGGCCCTGCTGCGCGACGGCAGCCTCGCGCCGCGCGACTATCGGATGGTGGCCAAAGCCGGCGATTTTCTGGACGTGGTCTCGGCGGCCCGGGTCGAGCAGGATTCCACCGGCCAATTCCTCCATGTCGTCGGAGGCCTGACCGACGTGACGGGCCGCAAGCGCGCGGAAGAGGCATTGCGCCAGGCGCAGAAACTGGAGGCGATCGGTCAGCTGACCGGCGGGATCGCACATGATTTCAACAATCTCCTGGCGGTCATTCTGGGCAATCTGGGACTATTGAGGAAGAAGCTGCTGGAGGATCCGAAGAGCCTGCATTTGCTGGAAAGCGCGATCGAGGGTGCGCAACGTGGCGCTTCACTGACCCAGCGGTTGCTCGCTTTCGCGCGCAGGCAGGATCTGCGCCCCGCGGCGGTCCATGTCCCGGAGCTCGTGCGGGGCATGGCGGATCTTCTGCAACGCTCGCTTGGGCCGACGATACGCGTCGAGATGCGATTTCCGCTCGATCTTTCTGCGGCCCGGGTCGATGCCCACCAGCTTGAAATGGCGCTGGTCAATCTCGCCGTGAATGCCCGCGACGCCATGCCCGGCGGCGGTGTGTTCGATATTTCGGCAGCCGAACAGACGCTGGCCCAGGGCGAGGTCGAGGATCTGTCGGCCGGCCGTTATGTGAAGGTCGCGATCGCCGACAACGGAACCGGGATGGACGAGGAAATACTTTCCCGTGCGGTCGATCCCTTCTTCACCACCAAAGGCGTGGGCAAGGGCACCGGCCTGGGCCTGTCGATGGTCCAGGGGCTTGCGGCACAATCGGGCGGTCGCCTGGTCCTTCGGAGCGCCGTCGGCCGCGGTACCACGGCCGAGCTCTATCTACCGGTCGCCGAGCGTGCTCCGGCGCCCGTCCCCGTTATCGATACGGCCAAGGTGGAACGCCGGGCCTGGCCGATGAGGATCATCGTGGTGGACGATGATCCGCTGGTGCTCGCCAATGCCGTAGCCATGCTGGACGATCTCGGCCATCATGTGCTGCCGGCCGCTGCCGGCGCGGAAGCATTGTCGATCCTGAAGGACGACGACGGCATCGAACTCGTCATCACCGATCAGCTGATGCCCGGAATGACGGGGCTCGAGCTTCACGAGGCGATCCGGATAGGCCATCCGAACCTGCCCGTCCTGCTCATCAGCGGATTGGCCGATCTCGATCCCGAGACGCTCAACGACGTGCAGTTGCTGCCCAAGCCCTTCACGCAAGATGCGCTCGCCACCGCAATCCAGCAAATCGCATCCGCCGCGCTCGTTCCGCTGAAGCGCCGCGGTGGCGCCGTTTAAGATCGATACGCCGGCTTCTTCAGGCAAAGCGGCCGCGATTCAGCGGAATTCCCTCCGGCTGAGATCGACGATCATCGCGGCCAGGGCCGCCAGACCGCCCCAAAAGCCGATCGTGCCGGCGAGCGCCGCCTGGGCCGGATTCTCGGAGAGCATGTTGGCCGGGATCAGCCAGGGAAACCACACCCCCTGCTCCGCGCCGCTCGCCACCACGGCGACGAGCGTCCCTCCGATGCCGAGCACGAGAGGCGGCACGAAGCTGCGGAAGCGGAGCGCCGCCCACAATTGGACCGCGATCAGCAGCAGCGAGCTCAGGAACATGCCCGCGACCTGGGCGCCATGCTCCTTGAAGCGCGGTGTCCCCACGAGCTGCGGTCCTGCCGCGGCCCATTCAGCAAAATGGCCGGCTACCGGGGTCAGCAGGATCAGGGCGGCGCTCATCAACCCGACGAGCAGGATCGTCAGCACTGATTTCGCTGCGAACAGGCGCCATTTCGGCACAGGCAGCGCAAGCAAATGGTTCCAGAAGCGCGGCCCATGTTCGATCTGGGCCAGCAGAATCGTGAGCGCGGTTACCGTCATCGGCAGCATGAACAAGCCCCAGGCTGCGGCCAAATTGGTGGTGAAAAGCGGCCAGGGCGTCGGCTCATCGCGGTCCATGACGACGAGCGAAGTCAGCACGACGACCATCAGCGGCGCGGCGGCGCACAGCAGCAGGGCAAGACTGTTGCGCAGCTTCAACATCTCGGAAAACAGGGATGCAGGCATTTGATCTCTCTCTATTCGGGTCAGGCCGCCAGCCGGGGGCCGCCCGCCGAGCAGCCAGCCGTCGCTACGGTCGCATGGAAAATATCTTCGAGACTCGGCTCGCGGACCTCGATCGCGTTCACCGCGATGCCGCGTTCGACCAGCTGGGCGTTGATCCACGGCACTGCCGTCGCGGCCTTCCGCCCCGCTGCCGGCGCGACGCGAACCGTCCCGCCTTCCTCGACCAGGGCCGCGATTCCGGATGAGGCCAGGATCGCGACGAGAGGCTCGGGCCGGTCGACCCGGAAGCTGACGATCATATCCCCCCTAGCCTTCGCCGCGTCGAGGGGCGCCTCCAGCAGCAGCCGGCCGGCGTGCATCAGGCCCACATGGGTCGCGAACTGCTCGACCTCGGAAAGGATGTGGCTGGAAACGAACACGGTCGCGCCGCTCCGTTCGGGCAGGCGGGCCAGCAATGCCCGCATGGCCAGGATTCCTTCCGGATCGAGGCCATTGGTGGGCTCGTCCACGACCAGCAGCCTTGGGCTGCCGAGCAAAGCGCGCGCGAGGCCCAGCCGCTGGCGCATACCCAGGGAATAGCCGCCGACGCGTCGGCCGCCGGCATGCCGAAGGTCGACGAGCTCGAGCACATGGTCGGTCTCGGCCGCGTCGAGGCCAAGCAGCCGGCGGGTGATATCGAGATTCTGGCGCCCGGTCAGATGATCATAATGGGACGGTGTTTCCACCAGGGCGCCGATGCTCCGCGCCGTATCCACCCTGTGGGCGGCAAGGTCGAGACCGAAGATCCGGATGCGGCCGCGATCGGGCCTCAGGAGCCCGAGGATAAGCCGGATCAAGGTCGTCTTGCCGGCGCCGTTCCGGCCGAGGAAACCGTAGACCGAAGCTTCCGGAACATTGAGGTCGACCGCCTCCACCGCCCGGTGCGCGCCGAAGGCTCGGCTGAGCCCCTGTGTCTGAATGGCAATATTCACGTCTTCTCCGTTGCAAAGCACAGCGATAATCTTTAACTAAGAGGTGGATTTTTTAAGTGCAAGTTAAATTTTTTGGAGCTTTCGTGACGAAGGATATGGACCTTTTGCGCCAGCACAGCCTCTGGCTCGCCCGTTTCACTTTGTTCCTGCTGGCGGGAACCGCCTTCGCCCTGCTGCTTCCGACCTTGGTTCTGCTCGCCGTTCACGCCGCCAGCGAAGGAACATGGCCGAGGCTGCTGGGCTGGTCGATCGAGACGGCGTTGCCGTCCATCTTCTATCTCTACGCCTTGTGGGCGATACGGATCACCTTCCGCGACTATGCGGCGCAAGGACTGTTTGGTCCGACGCTCGCCATCGGCTGCACCCGCGCCGGTGCGGCCCTCGCTCTCGGCGCCGTTGCCAGCGCAATCGTTGCGCCCAATCTCCTGCGTCTCCTGGAACCCGGCGGGTCTTGGGCGAACCCCGGCTTCGTCCGTTTCGATAGCGCCTATCTGGCCGTGGGTGTGGTCGGCATCGCGATCACGCTCCTCGGCCGCTTGCTCCGGCGGGCGGTCGAGGTGCAGCGGGAGGCGGCGCAGCTTCGCCGCGAGCTGCAGGATTTCTTCTGATGCCGATTACGGTCAGGCTCGACGCTGTGCTTGCCGCGAGGCGGATGAAGGCGCGCGAACTCGCGCGACGGATGGGCATAAGCGAGACTCAATTGTCGCTCTTCCGTTCGGGCAAGGTGCGCGGCATCCGCTTCTCGACGCTCGCCGCCATGTGCGCCGTTCTCGGTTGCAAACCCGGGGACCTGCTCGATTATGATCTCGATCCGGCCGACGCGCAGGACAAGACCGACGCCGATTGATGCCCGCCCGCGAAATAATGCTATATAGCCGTTGACTTATATAAGTGCATATCAATATAGTTCTGCCATTTCGAGGAGATAATGGCATGAATTTCGACGTTTCCCGCCACGCAAATGCCGTCACCCGTTCGGTTACCAATGGCGAATGGAACGGAAAATCCGCGCGCATCGTAGTGGCGGAACGCGATTATGCGACCGACATCGAGGATGCGTGGGACGCGCTCACCAGCGCGGAGCGTATTCCGCGCTGGTTCCTGCCCGTGAGCGGCGATCTCCGGCTGGGCGGACGCTATCAGCTTCAGGGCAATGCCGGCGGTACGATCGAGCGCTGCGAGCCCCCGCGCCTTCTGCAGGCGACGTGGGAATTTGCCGGCGGGATGAGCTGGGTGATCGTCACTTTGTCCGCAGAATCGGAGGATAGCACGCGCCTGCGGCTTGAACATATCGCCCATGAGGACGAACAATTCCTCGCCTTCTGGGATCAATTCGGGCCTGGAGCGGTCGGCGTCGGCTGGGACCTGACCCTGCTCGGTTTCGCCGGACATGTGGAATCCGGCATGGTGGTCGACCATAAGGAAGCTGAAAAATGGCTGACAAGCGACAATGGCAAGGCCCTTGTCGTCCAATCGAGCGAAGGCTGGGCCGGCGCTTCGATCGCCTTCGGCACCGAGGCCAGCGCCGCGCGCCAGGCCGCGGATCGCACGACCGCTTTCTATACCGGCGCCGGCGGCGCGGCCGGAGAGGCGTCGGACCAGGAATAGGCCCATGCACGCCTTCGACGTCCTCGGCGATCCGGTGCGGCGGCGCATCCTGGAATTGCTGGCTGAAGGGGAGAAATCCTCCGGTGACGTCGTGGCCGTGGTTCAACGCGAATATGGCATCAGCCAGCCCGCCGTTTCCCAGCATCTCAAGGTCCTGCGCGACAGCGGCTTCGCCACCGTTCGTGCCGATGCGCAGCGGCGGCTATACGCGGTCGACACGGCGCCGCTCCGCGATGTCGACCGTTGGCTGGACCAGTTCCGCGCCTTCTGGGATCACAAATTGGAAGCCTTCGCCACGGAGATCGCCCGCGGCAAGAAGAAACGGCGGGACTGATCGAAATCCATTCGGGCCTTCGTCCCCGGCGGCCGCTGCCCCACGCGCTGCTCGGTTTAGTCTCATGGATGGCGCACGTGGCGGAGACCGGAAGAAATTGCGAACCTGCGCACATCCGTCCGGCCGAAATATCGCGGTTCCGAATCCTATTTCGCGGTGAGCAAGACCGAGACGCGCTCCGGCCGCAGTTCGCGCCGCGCCTGGACGATCACCTGCAAGCCCCCGGAGATGCCGAGCATCGCCAGGATGCCGGCCACCGCGAGGTCGGGCCAGGCGGTGCCCGTGCCGAACACGCCGACGGCGGCCGCGACCACGGCGATATTGCCGACCGCATCGTTGCGCGAGCAAATCCAGACCGAACGCATGTTCGCGTCGCCCGTGCGGAAACGAAACAGCAGCAAGGCGACGCCCACATTGGCAACAAGCGCCATCACGCCGATCACGCCCATCGTCTCGGCATTCGGCAAGGTCCCGAAGAAAAAGGCATAGGCCGTGCTGAGCAGCACCCAGGCGCCGAGCACGAGAAGGCTGATCCCCTTCACCAGGGCCGCCCGCGCCCGCCAGCTCAACGCCATGCCCGCTACCGCCAGGCTGATGGCATAATTGGCGGCGTCGCCGAAGAAATCGAGCGCATCGGCCTGCAGCGAACGGCTGTTGGCGGTTGCCCCGGCCCAGATCTCGACGGCGAACATGGCCGCATTGACGACAAGCGCGATCCATAGCGCCGTCCGCCAGCCACGGTCGCCGGCGGCTTTATCATGTCCGCTCTCCGCCCCGCAGCAATGTCCGGCCATGGCCTCACCTCGACAGAATCAATCCGGAAACCCATATGGACCCTGTAGCCGCTACAGGGTCAAGAGGCGGATTGATGAAGATTGGTGAATTGGGCCGCAGGACGGCCACCAAAGTGGAAACGATCCGCTATTATGAGCGGGTGGGCCTGCTGCCGCCGCCGGAGCGCACGGAGGGCAATTATCGAAGCTATGCGAAAGCCCATGTCCAGAGGCTGAGCTTCATCCGCCATGCCCGGGGGCTCGGTTTCGACATCGCCGAAATACGCTCCCTCCTGGATCTCGCCGACCAGCCGGAACGCGAATGCGAGGAAGTCGACCGGATCGCCACGGGCCATCTCGAAGCGGTCGAGGAAAAGATCGCGCAGCTGGAAAAGATGCGGCGCGAACTGGCTCGCATGGTCGGCCAGTGCCGCGGCGGCCGGGTCGCCAGTTGCCACGTCCTGGAGGTGCTGGCAGATCACGCCCTTTGTTCCACCGACCACGCCCCAGCGGGGACGCCGCTTCTTTCATGATAACATTGTTATTGCTGGCCGTTGCGCTGGCCATGGACGCCTTTGCCGTCGCCCTTGTCCAGGGCGCATCCTGCCGGCTCGGCTTTGGCGGGGCCGTACGGATCGCCCTGGTCTTCGGCCTCGCCCAGGGCTTGATGCCCCTGGTCGGCTGGTCCCTCGGATTCGCCTTCGCCGACACGTTTCAGCAATTCGATCACTGGATCGCCTTCCTGCTGCTCGGATTGCTTGGCGGGCGGATGATCCGCGACGGCATCTGGTACGAACCGGATGCACCCGAAGCCAAGCGCCTGTTCATGCTGAGCCTGCTGGTTTCGTCGCTCGCGACCAGTGTGGATGCCGCCGCCGCGGGGCTGACGCTTCCGCTATTGGGCCAGCCGATCCCGACCGCCTGCCTCGTCATCGGCGCGACGACCGCCTTGCTCTCCTTCGGCGGTGCCCTCATCGGCCGGCGGGTTGGAGTCCATTTCGGCAAGAAAGCCGAACTGGTGGGGGGAATCCTGCTCGTCGGCCTCGGCATAAGGATCCTGGTCGAACATCTCGGCCTGGCCTGACGGCCGAGAGCGTCTGGTCCTAACCTACCGCACACCTCTCCTTGCGCCACACGCCCGGCGCCATGCCATATTCCTTCTTGAAAGCGCGGCTGAACGCGGCCTCCGAATTGAAGCCCACCGCATAAGCGATGTTGCACGCATTCTGCCGTCCTTCCTGCAGCAGGTTGGCGGCGATATTCATGCGATGCTTGCTCAGATAGCGCATCGGCGGATCACCCAGCAGGTCGGTGAATCGGTCGGCGAAGGCGGAACGGGACAAGGCCACCGCACGGGCGAGCGATTCGGTCGTCCATGCTTCGGCAGGATGGGCATGGAGCAGGGTGAGGGCCTTGCTGACATGCGGATCGCGGAGTCCCGCAAACCAGCCGCCCTGTTCCTCCGGCAGGGCTTGCACATATTGCTTCACTGCCTCGGCGAACAGGAGCTCGGCCAACCGTCCGATCATCTCCGGCGATCGGGCCGCCGCCTCAGTCGAGGCGAAGCGGAAGGAACTGGCCAGCCATTCGCCGCTGGTGCCGGTAGATGCGTCGATGACGAGCAGGCTCGGCAGGCTGAGCAGGAAGGAATTGATCGGCGTCAGCGTACCGAGGAAACCGCACAGGATCTTGGTCGGCTCGCCGCCGCCGCCCCAGACGATCCGAAGCAGGGATCCTTCGTCGCCGGCCAGCATGATCTTGCTCGCGGCGACCGGCGCGCAGCCGAAATCGCTTCCCAGCTTGTGTAGTTCGTTTCGTGGAACCAGCATGATCTGGCCGGCGCGAACCTCGATCGCCGGATCCGATCCGACGGCGCAAAGCAACCGTCCCGAAACGACATAATGATAGGCGATGACATGGGCGGGCTGCGGAAAGAAGGCCGCGCAATCCTCCGGCGTCATTTGCGACGTGACGCACCATGGGTCACTGAAATCGGCCTCCAGGAAAACGCTTCCCGAAAGCTTCATTCCCGACAGCACGTTCGTCAGCACGTCCATGTCCCATGCCCCGCATGATCAGGCGTCTGGATCAATGATTCCGGCGTCTCGGACATTCACCCCTGTGCGCAGGGGTATAAAAGGAAAGCATGACGGAACCGGCCGGAACCAAGTCCGGCCAATCTGACGCATTTTGCGATTCCAGGCAACCGGCGGGACGCGCCGCCGGCCGGACCCGCACGACAACCGAAGGGAGACGGAAAATGTATCATCAAAGGAAGACTGTTTTGCAGCTCGTGCTGATCGTCACCTGCGCATTCGGCTGCTCGGTCGCGACCCTCAGCGGCGCGGTCGCCATGTGGTTCAGCGCACCGCACGCAGCGCCGGTCGTCAGCTGACGATCGCGCCAATCGACGGGATTAGGGAGAGAGACATGTATCACGGCTTCAACTTCGGCGACGTCCTCGCCGCGTCCGCCCGCGCCGCCTGGCGCATCGAAGATATTCTTCCGGAAGGATCGGCGCTCGATTTCACGCGCCCCTTCCTTCCGGAACGGCTGGCCGGCACCACCGCCGCGCCTGGCCTGTCGGAAAGCGAGCGGCGAACGCTCAACCAGATACGGGGCCATGAAATGAATATCTGAGCATCTTCGGACTGGTCGAGGAGTTCATCCTGCCCTTCGTGCTGGATCATGCCAGGCCGCAACTGAACGGCGACGATCTGCGCGTCCGCGCCTTGCTCAACTTCGCCGGCGAGGAGGCCAAGCATATCCAGCTCTTCAGGCAATTCCATGCGCTTTTCACGGAGGCATTCGAAACGCCGTGCGACGTCATCGGTCCGCCGCAGGCGATCGCTGCCGAGATCCTTCGCCACGATCCGCTCGCGGTCGCTTTCCTCATCCTTCACATCGAATGGATGAGCCAGCTCCATTATGTGGAAAGCGTCCGTGACGACAATGACATGGACCCCCTGTTCAAGAGCCTGCTCAAACATCATTGGATGGAGGAGGCGCAGCACGCCAAGCTCGACACTTTGATGGTCGAGTCCCTGGCGGAGGGGCGTGACGAAGCCGGCATCCAGGCGGCCGTCGACGAATATCTCGAAATGGGCATGTTCCTCGACGCGGGCCTCAGGAACCAGGTCGGCATGAACCTCGCCGCATTCGAAGCCGCCAGCCGGCGCACCCTCGCGCCCGAACTGCGCCAGGCGATCGCCGCGCAGCAGCATCAGGCCATGCGCTGGACCTATATCGGATCGGGGATGACCCATCCGAAATTCCTGGGGACGCTCGAATTCCTGTCCCCCGCCGCCCGCGACCGGATCGTCGAGGTCGCACCCACTTTCTGCTGAACCACCGAAGAAGGAGTCACATTCATGTTGGACATCGCCACCAAACCCGCCGTCAACGGCATCGACCTCCAGGCCCTGGAGGAAACGGTCGAAGCGATCGGACAGGATCCGGGCCTCGCCATAGTCGGCTTCCGCGTCACGACCGAATGGAAAGGCCAGACCCGGTCGGAAACGACCGTCCAGGGCTTCACCCTCGGAGGCAACCATATCGCCCGCGACTTCACCATCACCGCCGACGAGCCTTGCGAATTGCTCGGCACCAATACCGCCCCCAATCCTCAGGAGTTGCTGATGTCGGCAGTCAATGCCTGCATGATGGTCGGCTATGTCGCCCAGGCGTCCGTGCGCGGCATCACGCTGGACAGCTGCACGATCGAGACGGAGGGCGAACTCGATCTGCGCGGCTTTCTCGGCCTGGATGACGACGTTCCCCCCGGCTACCGGCAGGTCAATTATGTCGTGAGGCTGGAGGGCGACGGGACCCCCGAACAATATGAGGAGATCCACCGCGCGGTGATGGCCACCTCACCCAATTATTTCAACATGGCCCGGCCGATCCAGATGAACGGCCGGCTCGCCTGACGAGCAGGGCGCCCTTGCGACCAAGGGCGCCCAATCCTCCGCAGGCATTCGGCACCCGTCGCGCGCCAGATTCTTCCCGGCCCTCAGGATCTCAGACGGCTTTTTCCTCCATACGCCGCTTCAAGGCCGCCTTGTCGACCTTGCCGACCGGGAGCAAAGGCAGTTCCCGTTCGATCACGATCCGCTTCGGCACCTTGTAATTGGCCAGCCGTTCCCGGCACCAGGCTTTCAGCTGGTCCGCATCCGACTCTCCATCCAATGTGACAAAGGCGATGCCGGCCTCCTGCCAGATCGGATCGGGGACACCGACCACCGCGACAAGGGCAACCGCGGGATGCCCCTCCAACACCGATTCGATCTCGCGCGGATAGACATTGTAGCCGCCCGATTTGAACATTTCCTTGCGACGGCCGGCGATGCGATAGCGTCCGTCGGGCCGGCGCAGGGCAAGATCGCCGGTGCGGAAATAGCCGTCCGGGGAGAAAGCTTCTTCGGTCGCCTCGGGACGCCGCCAATAGCCGAGCATCGCATAAGGCGATCGGACCCAGACCTCCCCCACCTCGCCATCGGCAACGTCCCTACCCCGATCGTCGACCAGGCGGATCTCGACGCCGGCAAAGGCGTCGCCGACCGACCCCACCGCGACATCGAGATCGTCGGTCGGCTCCAGCACGGTGATCGCGCTGCCCGTTTCGGTCATGCCATAATTGGTGGCCAGCCTGGGACAGAGCGCGCGGAGCCGCTCGGCGGTTTCCAAAGGCATGGCGGCGCCTTCCCAGACGATCAACTGTACCGCGGAGAGGTCGTAACGGGCAAAATCCGGATCCGCGAGCTGCAGTTGGAAGACGGTCGGCACCGACATCCAGGCGGTGATCCCTTCCCGTTCCATCAAGCCAAGACAGGCGGCATTTTCATATTGCTCGAGGAAGAAGATCGTTCCGCCGGCCGCCAGGCAGGGCATGGAAAGGTCGATCACGCAGCCGATATGATTGATCGGGAAATAATTGACAGCGCGCATCGGGCTGACCGGCCACAGGCGCGCCTGCTCGCGGCTGAAATCGACGATCCCCTTATGGTGGAGCAAGGCGCCCTTGGGTGCGCCTGTCGAACCCGATGTGTAGACGATCAGGCAAGGATCGCGGCCGCCAGCTTCGGCAAAACGCGAAGCCAGCGCTTCCTCCGCAATTTCTGCGCCGCGCGCGATGAAGTCCGGCATCGCCTCCGTGTCCGGGAGGGAGGGGTCGCCATCATTGACCAGGACATGGCGCAGCGCCGGGCAGGCCTCACGCAACGCCAGGATATCCTCGCCATATTCGCGGTTGCCGATCCGCGTGCGGGCGAAAAGCAGGACAGGCTCGCTGTCCCGGACCACATGCAGCAGCTCGTCCCGGCGGTAGCGGGGATTGAGGCCGATCCAGATGGCGCCGATCGATGCGGCAGCGACCATGCTCACCAGATAATCGGGATGCGGCGTCAGCAAGGCGGCGATCCGGTCGCCCTTGCCGACGCCCCGGGCGATGAAGGCGCGGGCCAGTTCGTCGCAGCGCCGAAGCGTTTCGGCATAGCTCAGAATGCGCCCGTCCAGGGCCAATGCCGGCGCGTCCGGCGTCCTGTCCGCCCAATGGGCAATCACATCCCTGAGCGATGCCCAGGATGAACCGTCCGCAGCGTCCGTCATTGCCGGGGCGGCACCCACATGGAAAGCCATTCTGCGACCAAGGCAGGCCGCTCTCCATTCTCGATCTCGATCACGCAATCGAAACGGGCGATCTGCCTGCCCTTGCTGTCGCTCGTCCGGCCGAGCAGCTTGAAATGGCCGCGCACGCGCGCGCCGACCGGCACCGGTGCCACCAGCCGCATCCGATCGAAACCGTAATTCAGATAATAGCCGGTCCGGTCGGGATCGGTGACCGGACCATCGCCCAGCGCGTCGTGCAGCAGATGGGTGAGCAGCCCTGCCGTCAGAAAGCCGAACGCGATCGTGGTGCCGAACGGACCCGCCTTCGCCCATTCGGGATCGACGTGCATCGGATCGAGATCGAGCGTGGCTGCGCCGAAGCGGTCGATCATGTCCTGGGTGATCTCCACCCAGGCGCTCGTCCTGGCTTCTTCTTCCGACGCCATCGCCGCAATATTATCCCCGGGCATGATTGCGGTCACTTGTCATCCTTCATGTCAAATCCAAAGTTGAACTTGTCCTCAAGTTCGATTCTTGTCAAGGCAGGCAGCATCGGCGCAAGGATGAAGGGGCTGGCGTGAAAAGAGAAGCGAATAAGCGCCCGGCCTGCCCAAAAAGGCTGTGGGGCCTGCTCCTCGCTGCGCTGGCAGCGCCGGCCGTGGCAGCGCCCCAGCCTTCGACTCCGCCGGCTCTCGCGTCGAAATTGCCGGTGACGCGATCCGGCTCCGATGCGGCCTTCGCAGCGATTGCGGCGCGGCATTTCCTCGCGCCGCTCGCCAGACGGCAGATCGGCGGAGGGGTGATCGTCGCGGTGAAGGATGGCCGCCAGATCTACCGGGCCGCAATCGGCTATGCCGATCGCGAGCGGCGGCTTGCCGTCGATGCGGACCGCACGATGTTCAACATCGCCTCGATCAGCAAGACGTTCACCGCGACCGCGGTGGCCCAGCTCGTGACGCAAGGCCGCCTCGATTATGACGATCCGATCGATCGCCGTCTGCGCAATCTCGCTCCTCGCCTCGCATCGTCTCGGCAGATCCGGGTCGGGGAATTGCTCAGCCACAGGAGCGGCATCCCCGACCGTTTCCTCGGCGGTAGCTGCCGCGGGCCGGATTGCCGGTCACTCGCGGTCTTCCTGCGCGAACGCCTGCCCGCCCAGCGCGTGCCGTCCGGGCGCTTCGTCAGCTACGCGAATACCGGCAGCTCGGTCGCCGGTTTGATGGTCGCCGATATCACCGGCAGCTCGTTCGGGGATTATCTGCGCCGCCATATATTCGCACCGGCCGGCATGGCGCACAGCCGCTTCGACTTTCCGGGCGAGCCGCCCGCAGCCGCGGGTGATGCCTTTCCCGCTCTCGCCTATGAGGCGGATGGCCGGAATAGGCTCGTTCGTTCCCCGCCTTATTTTTCGGTGTTCAGCCCGGCCGGACAAGTCGCCGCGAGCGGAGCCGATATGGGCCGCTACATGATCGCCCATCTGGAATCGGGCAGTCCTTTGCTTCCGGATGGGGCGCGGCGCGACATGCAGGTCTTGCACGGACGCACGCCTGGGCTCGCGGAAGGCTTCGGTTGGGGCTGGGACGTGAGGGCGGCAAACGGCGCCAGGATCATCGGCCATGGCGGCGACCTGCGCGGAATCGTCAGCGATCTCCGCATGATCCCGTCGCAGCGGATAGGCTATTTCGCCGCAGTGACCGGCGATGCCGGACCCGTGCTCGAGGAGATGAGGGCAGCTTTTGTCGACCATTATGCCGGCACGGTCTCGTTCCGCCCTGCCCTGCCCGCGCCGGGCGTCCAGGTCGATCCGGATCTCGCCGGCACCTATCAGGATTTCCGGTTCACCGCACCAGACCAGCTCAAGATGCTGAGCATGTTCAGCGAGACGCACGTCCGCCGCTTGAGTGCGACCGAGATCTCCGTCGAGCTGCCGCCCCAGATCGGCGGCGGCACCTATCGTTTCGCGCCGATCGGACGTGACCTCTACCGGATCACCAAGGCTCCGGACGGGCGCAGGGCGGTGCCGGACACGATGCTCAGCCTGCTGCGCGACGAGCACGGGTCGATCCGCTTCATCGCGCTCAACGTGAATGGCTACAGCCTCGCGGCCGAACGCATGCCCTTCTACGCGCGCATGAACGTCAAGCTGCCTGTGCTCGGCTTTTGTCTGCTTGCGCTGCTGGTGGGGACGCTTGCCGTGGCGGTCGGTTCGTTCCGGGCTCGGCGCGCGCCCTGGCCGGCGGCGGTCCTCATCCTGTCTTGCGCATGCCTGTCCGCCTTCGTCGCGTGGGTCGCGTTCCGGCTTGCGAACGCATCGCCCTGGGACCTGCTCTATGGCATCGACGCGCTCGGGCTCGCACCCGCTTATCTGTTGCTGTGGATCGCGACTGCAGGCTTCCCGATTGCCGCCGTCCTGCACTTCGGGCGCGCCGCGCGAAGCCTTCCAATCTGGGAAAGGCGGGCGCACCTCATGGCAGTCTCGGCGGGCCTTGCCGCCTCGTTGCTGTTCGCGCTCAACGGCCAGTTCCACGGCCTGTACTGACCTGATGACACGGCTATGCTAGCGCCTGGTCGAAACAGGGAGAAGTGGTCGAAGATGGCGCGACGCAATAAGGACATGGAAACGGCCGCGACGGGAAGGGCCGCCGTCGCCCCGGCCGGCGAGCGCCGCAACGCCGTCGTCCGCAAGCCCGCGCCACCGATCACCAAGCGTGGCACCAGGACCCGCGACATGATCAAGGATGCGGCCGCGCGCGTGCTCGAGCGGATGGGCTATCGCGCGATGCGTCTTCAAGACATCGCCGAGGAGGCCGGGATCAATGTCAGCCTCGTCTATCATTATTTCTCCGGCAAGGCCGACATCACCTTCGAAATCCTCACAGAGTTGGTCGAAAGCCCGCTCTCTTCCGACCTCCAGCCGGCTCCGGAGGATCCGTTCGAGGCGATCCTGGAGGCGAACCGGCGCGTGGTGGCCACCTACAAGGCGACACCCGGCCTGATCCGCTGCCTGCTCCAGCTCGACGAGGAGGAACCGAAATTCGCGGAATTGTTCGCCAAGGTCAGCCTCGACTGGAACCGGCGCGTCGCCCGCGACATGGCTCGCCGCGCGCCCGCCGCCGCGCCGCATGAGGACCTGCGGCTGATGACGGCCTATGCGCTCGGCGGGATGGTGGACAGCTTCTTGTTCGAGGCGTTCGTCGATCGCAACCCGCTCTTCGCCAAATCCTTTCAGAGCGACGAGGACATCGCCACCTTCCTCGCCATCTTATGGTATCGCGCCCTCTATCTGGCCGATCCTCCGCGGGAGAATATGGGCCCCTTCACCGGCTTTTCGGATCTGCGCCTCGATCCTAAATAGAAGTTGAAAACAAGTTCAATAATGCTAGGCTGGTCCGGGGCGCCGCGATGGTGCGCGCTTTATCTGAACGGGATCGGCGGACATGCGCGGACTTGTGACCTTCCTCTTCTTCCTGGTCGCCTTCATTCCACCGGCCGCGGCAACGGACCGGGCGCGGCTGGATGCCGTCCTCGCCCACGCGATCGAGGTCGGCCGCTATCCCGGCATCTCGGTGGCGATCGAGAAGGACGGCAGGATCGTCTATGAAAAGGGAATGGGTATTGCCGATGTGGAGACGATGCGGCCCGTAACGCCGGCAACCGTCTTCCCGATCGGATCGATCACCAAATCCTTCACCCATTTTTCGGTTCTCAAATTGGCCGACGCCGGCAAGATTTCGCTCGCCGATCCGGTCGGCCATTACCTCCAAGACCTGAAGGGGCCGGCCGCCGCAGTCCCCCTCCGCCACCTGCTCGACCACAGTTCCGGCATCGTCAATTATACCGCGCGCTCAGGCTATCCCGAGGCGGAGATACGCTTCGGTCCTGAGCAGGTTCTCGCCTTTCTCGCCGGCCGGGCGCTCGCCTTTCGCCCCGGCGAGCGATTCAGCTACAGCAATTCCAACTCCTATCTGCTGGGCCTGATCGTCGAGAAGGTGAGCGGGCAGCCATTCGCCGATTATCTGGCCGAAAACATCTTCAAGCCGTTCGGCATGACGACGAGCCGCCTGGCCGGTTACCGGGCGATCATCCCCGATCGGGCGAGCGGCTACGAACCTGCAGGGCAAGGTTATGAAAATGCCGCGCAATATGATGTCGATTATCCGTTTAGCGCCGGCGCGATCATGGCCACGGCGGCCGATCTGATCCGCTATCGCCGTGGCCTGTTCGAAGGCAATCTGACATCGCAGTCCATCCGCGACGCTATCCAGGCGCAACGGCCGCTCCTTGACGGCACGCTCAATTATTACGCCTGGGGAGCGCTCATCGGCCGGGCGTTCGAAGGCCATCGCAAGCTCTCGCATTCGGGCGTGATCGAAGGCTTTTCCGCCCATTATGCTTATTATCCGGACGACAGGCTGACCATCGCCGTGCTCACCAATCTCTCCCATGGCGCTTTCATGCCTTATGCGATCGAACATCGGCTGGCCCGCATCATGCTCGGCCTGAAGGAGCCGGCGATCGTCGACCGGCCGGTGCCCCAGGCGGAGGCGGAGGCCTTTGCCGGCGATTATGTCCCCTTCCCTTTCACCTTCGACGCCGGCCGCTTCGGTTTCGTCGGCAAGGATGGAAGGATGTTCCTACGCTATGAAGGCGTGAACAGTCCGGCTCCGCTGGAACCCCTGCTCTATCTTGGCGATGGCCGCTTCGTCGCCGCCGCCGACCATGAGCACAGCTTCACCTTCGACACGGCTAGGCCGCGCGCTCGAAACGTCGAGATCGAGTTTTTCGACGGGCGCTTCCCGGCGGCGCGGGCGCCCGAATCGTCCAACTGATGTCTCCCTGGAAAGGACCAACATGATCCGCTGCCTGCGTCTTGCGGCCGCCCTGCTCGTCGGCGCCGCCACCCCCCTTTCGGCACAGGATGCCGACATCATCATCCGCGGCGGCACCGTCTATGACGGATCGGGCGGCGAAGGACGCGAAGCCGACCTGGTCGTCAAGGGCGACCGCATCGTCGCGGTCGGAGATGCGGGCACGTTGCGGGGGAAGACGGAAGTCGATGCGCGGGGCCTTGCCGTCAGCCCCGGCTTCATCGACGTCCATGCCCATTCGCAGGAAGTCGCCGAACGGCTGGACGGTCCATTCATAAACCCGACCTTCCTGGCGCAGGGCGTCACAACGCTGATCGGCGGTCCCGACGGACGTTACGGACCGGCGGCGCTGAAGCGCATGTTCGGCGCGCTCCAGGCCAAGGGATCGACCCAGAATTACGGCTGCTATGTGGGCCATAACGGCATCCGCCATCAGGTGATGGGCGATGCCCGGCGGCGGGCGGACCCGGCCGAACTGGATGCGATGAAGAAGCTTGTCCGCGGAGGCATGGAAATGGGCTGCGTCGGGCTTTCGACCGGCCTGATGTTTGTCCCGGGCATGTATGCGGACAAGGCGGAGATCGTCGCTCTGGCGCGCGAAGTGCGTCCGTTCGGCGGCGCCTATGATTCCCATACGCGCGATCCGGTGCTGCGGATGATGGAATCCGAGATCGAGGCGATCGAGATCGGCGCAGAGGCCGGGATCCCGGTCAAGCTCGCCCATTTGAAGGCGGTCGGCCTCGTCAACAAGGGCCATGTCGACGACATCATTCGCCGGGTGGAGGCGGAGCGGGCGTGCGGCCGGGAGATCGTCGCCGATCAATATCCCTATGACTGTGCCGCCACCGGGATGCTTTCGGAACTGTTCGTATTTCCCGACACCGACGTCGACGCGCCCACCTCCTATGCGACCGTGCGCCAACGAATCGCCGCCTCGCTCGCAGTCCCCCGGGAAGCGGCGATCCTGCGCAAGGCGACGCATGACGGCATCGACGGTGGCTTCGCGTGGATCCGTGCGGTGGGTTGGGGCAGCATCCGCATCGTCGCGGCGCCCGGGCGGCAGGCGCTCGTCGGCAAGAACCTCCAGTTGCTTGCAAACGAGAGCGGGGAAGATCCGTTCGACCTGGCCGCCCGCCTGCTGATGCAGCCCGGCGAACCGATCATCGTCACCTTCGGCTCCATTGCCGAGGAGGATGTTCAAAAGCTTCTCGTCCAGCCTTGGGTGATGTTCGGCAGCGACGGCACCTATATGGACGGCGGCACCGACGCCGACATGCATCCCCGCGGGGCCGGCAGCTTCCCGCGCATTTTGGGCCATTACAGCCGCGACCTGAAGCTGCTTCCTCTCGGCGAAGCCATCCGCAAGATGACTTCCCTTCCGGCCGATCATCTCCGCCTCCCTCAACGCGGCCGGCTGGCGCCCGGGCTGTTCGCCGACATCGCCATTTTCGATCCGGCGAAGATCATCGACCGGGCGACCTATACCGATCCCGGCGCGCGCTCCGAAGGCATCGTCCATGTCATCGTCAACGGGCGCTTCGTCTTGCGCGACGGAGCGGCTAGTGGAGAGACGCCCGGGCGCTTCGTCGCCGCAGCAGGAAAGCCGAGATGAACATTTGCGATCCCTTTGCCGGCACTGATGCCGATTGGACCTTGAAGAGCATACCGCCCGCTTTGGAAGGGGTCGGCCTGGAAGACTTCGCGGGAAAGAAGGTCGGCTTGTTCGACGACGCGCTTTTCTATCCGGCGGCGATCCTGCGGGAATCCGTCCTGCGCACCAACAGCGCCTGGATGCGCAATTTCATCGCCAGGACGGGTGTCCGGATCGCGCCGCACGGGAAGACCACCATGACTCCCGACCTGTTCCGCCTGCAGATGGCGGACGGGGCCTGGGCGATCACCGCGGCGACGGCCGCCCATGTCCGCGCCTATCGGCGCTTCGGCGTGGACCGCATCTTCATGGCCAATCAACTGGTCGGCGATTCCGCCATCGACTGGCTGCTGGCCGAACTGGACGGCGACCCGAATTTCGATTTCTATTCCCTGGCCGATTCCGTCGAGGTCGTGAGCAAGCTTCAGGAGCGCGCGGCACGGGCCGGGCTCGATCGGCCGCTGCAATTGCTGGTCGAGGTCGGCGCGATGGGCGGACGCACCGGGGTCCGCAATATCGAACAGGGCGTGAAAGTCGCCGAAGCGATCGCCGCCGCATCCCATCTCTCGCTGGTCGGCGTCGAATGTTTCGAGGGCATTTTCCAGGGCCGGCCCGACGGCACCGCCTTGGTGGAATCCCTGCTGGAGGAGGTGATCGATCTCGCCCGCACCTGCGACGTTGCCGGCCTGTTCGACGGACGGATCATCCTCACTGCGGGAGGCTCCTCCTATTTCGACAGGGCCGCCCGCATGCTTGCGCAAGGCCAATGGACGACGGAGCCGGAGATCGTCATCCGATCGGGCTGCTACCTCACGCATGACAGCGACTTCTACCAGCGGATGTTCGACGAGCTGGCCCGGCGCGAACCCGAGCTGGCGGCGGTCGGCGGCGGGCTTCGGCCTGCGCTGCAGGTGTGGGCCCACGTCCAATCCCATCCCGAACCCGGCCGGATCATCTGCGGCCTCGGCCGGCGCGACATCGGCAACGACCTGGCGCCGCCCAAACCGATAGCATGGGCGCGCAAGGGCGATGCCGCTCCTCGGCCGATGCCGCCGGGCCATGCCGTCACCGCGCTCAACGACCAGCATGCCTATGTCGACGTGCCCGCGGATACGCCGCTCCGGGTCGGCGATCTGGTCGGCTTCGGCATGTCCCACCCCTGCACGACCTTCGACAAATGGCGGGCGCTCCTGCTCGTCGACGATGCCTGGAAGGTGACCGGGCTGGCGCGCACCTATTTCTAGAGCCTGGCCGTCGAGACCATGGGCCCGCACATAGCCCCTCCTCTTCAGGGGAGGGGTTGGGGTGGGGAATGTGCGGTTGGGACGTCACACAAACGCGCCGATCATCCCCTGTCCGGCAATCACATCGAATTCGGCATTGGGCGGTACATCAGAAGCGCGCCCTCAGCTCGATGCCCCAGGTCGAAGGGATGTTGCGCCTGATATAGGTGCTGCCCAGGAAGTCGAAGCCGCCGGTCAAATAGCGCTCGCCGGTGATGTTGCGCCCCCAGGCGAACAGGCCGAGCGAGCCGTCCGAGCGTTCGACGCCGATCCTGGCATTGATCAATGCATGGGAACGCGTCCTGAAGTCGGGATCATTGTCGTTGGTGACGAAGCTGCTGGACCGGAAGGTCACTTCGGCGCGGCTGTAGAGCGCCCAGTCGGTCGTCAGCTGCGGCGTGAATTCCGCCGAGGCGCTGCCGCTCCAGCGCGGCGCCTCGGGCAGGCGGTTGCCGCTATTGTCGATGCCCGCCAGCGGATCCTCGAATGTCCCGTAGGTGGCATCGGCATAACCGAGCGCACCGCTCAATCTCAGATCGCGCAGCGGCCGCGCGACGATTTCCGCCTCGACACCCTTGGAGCTTGCCGTCGCGGCGTTGCTGGTGAGGAAGTTGACCCCGTTGAAGACCTGTTCCTGCTTGTCCCGGAAATCCATGATGAAACCGGCCAGGCTGAACTGGACCGCGCCACGTGCAAGCGAGCCCTTGATGCCGATTTCATAAAGGTCGGCAAATTCGGATTCGAAGCGGAGCGAGCCAGGATCGGGGCTGGCCGATACGGTAGTATCGAACCCGCCCGCTTTGTAGCCGCGCGAATAGCGCAGATAGGAAGTGAGATCCGGCGTCCATTTATAGCTGATCGTCGCATCCCCCGACAAAGCGCCGTCGCGATAATATTGCCGCTGCGCCGGCACGTCGGCGCCGAACAGATAGATGAGCCCCAGCGGCACGCCCGGCGCGAGGAAGAAGGGCGTCACGACCTGCTCGTAATCGAGGTGCTTGCGCTCCCAGCTGTAGCGCAGGCCGCCATTGAGTATGATGCGGTCGGTCGCCTGCCAGGTCGCCGATGCGAACAAGGCATAGGATTTGCCCGCGATATGGGAGGTGGTGACGATGCTTTCCTGATAGCCGGAGATCGGCGCCTGGCCGATCGCCAGCAGGGCGTCCGACCCCAATTGGGCATTGGTATTCCCGTCCAGGTTCAGCGACGAATAATAAGCGCCGAAGATGTAGCCGAGCGGCCCCGCATTGTCGCTCGACAGGCGAAGCTCCTGGCTGAAGAATTCGAATTCCTCGGGCGCGCCGGTCGAAAGCACGTCCAGCGCGGTATAATCCTGGTCGTTGAAGCGCCGATAGCGCGCATCCTGATATCCGGTCACCGATGTCAGGACATGGCCGCCAAGATCGAGATTGGCGCGCACCGATCCCGTTACGAGCTCGCGGCTTTCGGCGTTGATCTCGTTGGAGGCGATGGAATCGTTGACGCCATCCTCGAAGGCGGCGAACGGACCCTGCAAGACTTCATTATTGCCGGTCGCGCCCTTGTCCTTCGAATAATCCAGGGTCGCCGTGATGTCGAAGCCTGCCGACGGCTCGACCCGCAGCTTGCCGCGAAGCGCCCATATGTCCTCGCCGGCCAGGTCGCGATGGCCCGGCGTGCGATCTTCGAACCAGCCGTCGCGCTTGATGCGGGCGGCGCTCAGGCGGAAGCCGGCATGTTCGCCGATCGGCGCCGAAGCGGCCGCGCGAAGCTGCATCAGATCGAAGCGGCCATAGGTCGCATCGGCGGCTGCGGTGAGGCGGTCGTCGGGATCGGCGGTGACGATGTTGATGACGCCGGCGATCGTGTTGCGTCCGAACAATGTGCCCTGCGGCCCGCGCAGCACCTCGATCCGCGCTATGTCCAGCGCCGCCTGGCTGAACGCCGTCGGACGGGGAAGATAGACTTCGTCCACATAGACGCCGACCGCCGATTCGATCCCGAAATTGTTGGTGGATGAGGAAAGGCCGCGCACGGTGATACCGACGCCGCCGATGCTGCTCGATGTGAACTGCACGTTGGGAAGCGACGCGAAGGCATCCTCGATTCGGACGGCCGATTGATCGGCCAGCGCCTCCGCGCTCAGCACCGAGATGGAGATGGGCACATCCTGGAGCGACTCCTCGCGCTTCCGGGCGGTCACGACGATATCACCCTCCTGGAAGTCGCCCGCCAGGCTGGCGCCGGTATCCGCCGCCTGATCGTCGTGAGCCATGGCCGGCATCGCCGCGAGCGCCGCCGCGCACATTCCCGCCGTACCGAGCGCTCCGATCCTCAACCTTCCCATCCCCAATCTCCCCTTGCTTGAAACTTGTATTTAAATTCAAGTTTTGATTGATGCAATGGCTTTTTCGGCGCACAGCGATCAGGGTGAGATGGTGGGAAGGCCGATGAAGACATTGCACATCCTGGTTTGCGCCCTGCTGGCCCTGGCGCCCATCGCGGCGGTACAGGCTAAGGATGGCCCGGCTGAGGCTGGCGCGGAAATCGCCCGGCCGCAGGGCTGGAGTGACAAATCCTATTATCTGGCGATGAAGGACAGCACCCGCATCGCGATCAGCCTCTATTGGCCGGGCGGCCAGCCGCCGTCCGCCCCTGCTCCCGCCATATTGTTCCAGACCCGCTACGGGCGTGCCGGCCACTTCTCGAACAAGGCGGGCGGCGATCCGCAGCGCTGGCGCGACG
Organism: Sphingosinicella rhizophila; assembly: GCF_032378825.1. Lineage (NCBI taxonomy): Bacteria > Pseudomonadati > Pseudomonadota > Alphaproteobacteria > Sphingomonadales > Sphingosinicellaceae > Sphingosinicella > Sphingosinicella rhizophila. Next base: position 61,660 of record NZ_JAVUPU010000011.1, read on the forward strand.
CCGGCTATGTCGTCGCCGTGATCGACACGCGCGGATCGACCGCCTCTTTCGGGCCGCGCGACGTCGATATCGGCCCGGACGAGGTTGCCGACATGGACGCGATCATCGCCCATCTCGCCGGCCAATCCTGGTCGAACGGAGAGGTGATCGGCGCAGGCGTCTCCTATATGGCCGACACCGCCGACTGGGCGACCAGCCGCGCCGCCCCCGCTTTGATCGCGGCCGTCCCGCGTCAGGCGGATTTCGACGCCTGGGCGCATCTCTTTTTCCCGGGCGGCGTCCGCAACGATTACATGCTGTCCGGCTGGGGCAGTTATACGCGCGAGATCGATCTTGGCCGCGACGGCCGCGACCGGGGGCTGGATTGCCGGTTGAGGGTCGGCGACTGCCCCGAGCTCTTCCCGATCCTGCAGCCGGTCGACGAGGATAGCGATTATGACCTCGTCAGAGCGGCTTTGAGCGGCCGGCGCCATTGGGGACCGGACGATTATAGGGCGACCGACTTCCGCGACGAGCCCGGGCTCAATGGATACAGCTTGTTCGATTCTTCCCCCGCCGCCGCGCTCGACGCGATCCGCCGCGAGAGGAAGCCGGTCCAATATTGGGGATCCTGGATGGACGGCGGCACGGCCGAAGCGGCGCTCGCCCGCTACCGCTCCGCGCCCGAAGTGCCGATGGAAATCTGGATCACCGGCAACAATCACGGCCATCAGGTGGGCGCCGATCCGCTCCTGCCGGCTCGCAGGCGGCCGGTCCCGAGCGAGGAGGAGCAGTTCGCGCGCAACAGGGATTTCGTCGAGCGCGTGCGGCGCGGGGAAAGGATCGGACGCGAGATCAATTATTACGTGCTGGGCGCCGGCACCTTCAGGAAAACCGCGTCCTGGCCGCCTGCGAATGTCTCCAGGGAATTTCTGGCATTCACCTCCGGCAATCGGCTGTCGGCGCGACCGGCCGCCGGCATCGACCGCACCGACGTGGACTTCACCGCCACCACCGGCAAGGCGACACGCTGGACGACCCAGTTCGGAACTCCGCCCGATTATCCCGATCGGCGGAACGAGGACCGCAAATTGCTGGTCTATGACGGGCCGCCCATGACGCAGGACATGGAACTGGTCGGCACGCCGGTCGTCACGCTCCACATCGCCGCCCGCACCACCGATCCGGCCTTCTTCGTCTATTTGGAGGATGTCGCGCCGGACGGGCGCGTCTCCTATCTGACCGAGGGAACCTTTCGCGCGATCCACCGCAAGCCGGCCGATCCCGCGGACTTGCCCTACGACCAGGGACCGGCGCCGCACAGCTTCGCGAAGGCGGACGCCATGAACGTCGTGCCGGGCAAGCTCATGAGGATCGAGTTCGCCTTGTGGCCCGTCGCGGCCCGCATCGCCAAGGGACACCGTCTGCGCGTCGCCATCGGTGGCGCCGATGCCGATACGTTCCGCCGTCATTCCAAGGGGCAGGCGGAAACCTTTTCCATCCATCGCGGCGGCACCAAAGCGAGCGGCATTGCGATCACCACCCGTCCCTGGACCGGTTAGACATGGATTGAGCCTGTCACATCAATCCGCATGCCTTGCGGATGGCGAGCTGGACCGGCGACGGCGGCAAGGCCGGATCGAATTCCCCTCTCGGCAGCAGCGGCGGCTGCGCCATGAATCTGGGCTGTTTCCCCCTGTGCCCTTGTGCGGCATGCACGAGGAACGGGTGACACAGATAGACGGTCCCTGCCGCCCCAGTCGCCAGCGCGACCTCGCAATTTTCGGACGACACATAGCCATCCGCCGAAAGCCGCCGCAGCGTCGCGCCCGCTTCCCCATAAGGAAGCAATTCCCGCGCGACGACGGCGTGCGAGCCTTTCCGGATCCGCGCCGGCGCATCGTCCGGCCCGACGTCCGACAGCAGGAAGAGCATCAACAATGCCCTTCCTTTGCTCATCACATTGGCGCGCCACTCCATGAAATCGGGATTGTCGTCGCCAAAGCTCATATCCACGTGCCAGCCCTCGTCCCCCGGTGCGTCTCGCGACGGGAAGCGGATCGGAAAGGTCCCGAGACCCGAAGGCGCGCGCCAGCGGCCTTTCCCGGCGAGCTGGTCATAAGCCTCGTGAAGGACCGGCGTGTTGGCCGCTTCCACGAAGGGACGAGAGGCCTTGGACGCCACCCGGATGACCGGACGGCACCAGTCTTCGGACCGGCGCGGCGACAGGCCGATATCCGCCCATAATTCGCGCCTGCATTGCTCGGCGAGCATGGCGCTGAAACCATTTTCGATTTTGACGAAACCGTCGTCGACGAATTCCCGGACCTGACGGGACGTCAGGCCGATCTGTTCGATATTGGGCATTTGTTGCATTCTCCGCTCGGCCATCGCGTCCGCAAATGTCTGGACCATGGCCGTTTCGATCTGGCCGGCGCGGCTGCGCCGTGACGATTGAGGTCGCTCAGATCAGCGGGAAGAATGTGGACGTGAACATGGCTGAGGGAATCCAAGGTTCGGATTGATAGTCGCTTAAACCGAGCCGAACCACGGAATCAAGAGAGGGGCGACCAGGGTGGGCAGGAAGCGCCCCCGTCACTTACCGGGTCTGATTTCGAGCGGCGACCGGCCCTCCCCCCCACATTCTGTCTTCCTGTTCCTAGGCTGCTTTCGCGGGCCGCCACGCGCCGAAGACGAAGCGGAGCCCGCGCGAAAAGGCAGCCCCGGGAATGGATTCATGGGTTTCCTCGGGCAGATCGATGACCAGGAGGTCCAGGCTCTCATTGCTTCGCGAGGCCAGCTTTGCGGCGAATTCCGGCATCAGCTCCACCATCCTCGGCCATCCATATATTTTGACCGCCTCGAGAAACGCGTCGAAGCGGGATTTCATCTCCCCCTCGACGGCCTGGCCCAGCCGTTCGACCATGGCGCGCTGGAGCTCCAATGTCTCGAGACCGCCGGCGGCGACGAACACCTTGGCGGCGAGATCGTCGTGACGATCCGCATAAGCCTGTTCCCATCGCCACATCTCATAATCGTTCCACCACCAGGACGGGCTTATGATGACGTAGCGCTGGAACAGTTCCGGCTGGTTGAACAGGATCCAGGACGGAAACAGGCCGCCGAGCGAGTTGCCGAGCAAGGTCGCGTCGCCCGGATCGACCGGATAGGCGGCTTCGATCGCCGGTTTCAATTCGTCGCGGAGGAAGGCCAGGAAGGCCGGACCGCCGCCGGGTGCGCCTTTCTCCCCGTCCCGGCTGACCGTATTCAGCCCCAGCATCGCCCTTTCGAGCGCGCCGCCGGCGTCGGGTGTCAGGTCGCGATAGCGATGCACCACATCCTTTTCGAAGAAACTCTCGTCGCCCGCATAGCCGATGCCCACGACATAGACCGGCGGCAGCTGGCCGAGCGCGCTCAGCACCTGGCATTGCGCGTGGACCATGGCGAAGCCGAGCTTGCCGTCCAGGACATAGATGACAGGATATTTCTGCCCTTGATCCGCTTCCGCGCCACCGACGAACGGCGACGCCGGCCCGCCGACGAAGATCCGGTAGGATTCCCCATTGGCGCTTGCCTCCATCTCGTGAAAGCGGCTGTCATAGAGGCCGGCCATCGGCACGGCCGGACCAAGATCGACTCTCATCTCAATCTCCCGAATCAGTGAATGAATGTTCATTCACTGATTGCAGATCTTCCGCGGCCTGGCAAGGGAATGAATGATCGTTCATTGCCTGGCTGGGCCGGCGGGGATAGAAGCGGCGACGGACCTGGAGGGCGAATGGCGGCGAAAGGCAGGCGGACGGAAACGCCGGAGGTGCGGCGAGCCCAGGTGCTGGATGCGGCCAAAAGCTGTTTCCGCGACAAGGGTATCCATCCGACCAGGATGGTGGACATCGCCGAGCGTGCCGGGATCAGCGTCGGCCTCGTCTACCGCTATTTTCCCAGCAAGAAAGCGGTGATCGAGGAGATCGTCCGGGATGACTTCACCCGCCAACGCGAATTTTTCGAGACGCTCTTCGCTGCCCATCCCGACGATCCGATCGCCGCGATCGAGGCGGGTACAGCCGATTTTGCGCGGTCGGCGCTGGACCGGGATCGCACCATCCTGATGATGGAGATCGCGTCGGAGGTCGCCCGCAATCCCGACATGCGGGCCTGCGACGCCGAGACGCGCCAGCAGGTATATGATCTGTTCCGCGCGCAACTCAAAAAGGGTGCGCGCAGGATGGACAAGGCCGAGGCCGAGGCGCGGGTACAGCTGCTCGGCGCCCTGGTGACGGGGCTCGGCATCCAGCTCGCCATCCAGACCGGCTCGCCCAATCCGGCCCTGTTCGGGATCATGGACGAGGTCGTGAAGAATATCCTCAGTCCGGAGCCGCGCCCCTCTGTCTGACAAAGCCCGTCTGCCTGACAAGGCCCGTCTTCCTGACAATGCCCGCCTGCCTGACAGAGAGTGTCGGGACGGCGGCGGGGGGATGCCGCACGCCCCGAACCCGGGCTATCAGAAGATGATGGCGACGATGATCAGAAGCAGGATGAGGCCGCCGACGCTGATACCGATGGTGCGATTCATATGATGGGTCTCCTGGAACTTGTTCCGCTCTAACCCGCGTCGATACGTTTCCGTTCCGAACATATTACAGCGCTGCGGGAGATCGCCGTCTCTGCCTCTTACCGAACTGCGTCCGGCATTCCGGGTGCGGCATCGGGCGCCATCAGGCTCTATTCAAAGCCGCATCATCCCGCGCCGCGGTTCGCGCACGCCGACGCTCGTCTCCGCAAGCGGAGCGCCTGCCGCCAGCAATGCCTGCCGGCGCCCCGCCGGATTGGTGCTGAGCTGCGCCTGTTCGAACTTCAGGAAGCGATCGAAACAATCCTGGGCAAGCGTGCGTGCGACGAAGGAGGCCGTGATCGGCCAGCGTCCGGCATCGACCGTGAACCCGGCATGCTCTCCGTTCCGGAAGAAAGTGGCGAGGGCGATGTCGGCCAGGCCGATCGCGCCGAACAGGAAGCCATGCTCCGGCAGCTGGCCTTCCAGATAGTCGAGCGCCTTGGGCAGATCTTCGGTCAGCACCTGGTTGACACGCTTCGTATCGGTGGGCTCGTTCCAGACGAGCGGCCGCACGATCTTCTGGTAGAACAGGCCCCAGATGAAGAGGTCGCCCAGGCGGGTGTCGGCATATTCCTCCAGCCAGCGGGCACGGGCGCGATCGGCCGGCGCTTCCGGCAGCAGTTTGTGGCCGGGATAGGCTTCGTCCAGATAGGCGCAGATGACCGACGAATCGGTCAGGACCAGATCGCCGTCGATCAGGACGGGAATGCGGCGCAGCGGGCTGAGCCGATCGAATTCGTCGCCGCCGAAAAAAGGCGTGATCGGATCGATCTCATAATCCTCGAGCCCCTTGAGAACCATGCAGGCCAGCACCTTGCGCACATAGGGACTGGCATAGCTTCCGATGATCTTCATCCTTCCACCCACTCCTATTCCGCCGCAGCCGCCGTCAGCGGATCCGCCGGCCGCCAGACCGCCTTCGCCACGCGCAGGAAATTGCCGCCCAATATGCCCGTCAGATCCTCGTCCGAATAATTCATGGCGAGCAGCCGGTCGGCGATTTCGCCGATCCGTTCCGGTTCCACCATGCGAAGGCCCGCACCGACATCATAGCCGAGCCCGTCCGGAAAGGTGCCCTTCATCTTCCTGATATAATCGTCCAACTCTTCGATATCGAACACATAATCGAGACCGATCCCGACATGGCGGGCGCCGACCAGATTGACGACATGGTCGATGTGGCGAACATAGGTATCGGTGCTGTTGTCGTTGTCGCCGAGGAAGATGCCGATCCCGTTGAGGCCGACGACACCGTCCGTAGCGGCGCAGGCCCGGATCATCTCGTCGGTGATGTTCCGGGGATGATCGTGCAGCGCCCGTGGATTGGAATGGGAAAAGATGACCGGCTTCCGGCTATAGGTCAGCACGTCCATAGCCGTCCGGTACCCGGTATGGGTGCAGCAGGCGACCATGCCCACCCGCCCCATTTCGTCGATCACCTTGCGGCCGAATTCGGTCAGCCCGCCATCTTCGTCCTGGCAGCCGCCGCCGACGCGATTGTTGCGATTATACGCCATCAGCATCCATCGCACGCCGAGATCATAATAGAATTGGATCATGCTCAATTGATCGGCGATGCCGTTGGCCCCTTCGAGGTTGAAGCCGACGGCTAGCCGGCCGCTCGCACGCGCGCGCTCGATATCCTCGACCGTTTCGATGATCAGGTAGCGATCGGTCCGCGACGACAGCCAGTGGCGGAAGTGGGCGAGCACCCGCACATGCTCCTCGATCCCCTGCTCGCCGAATCCGACATTGAGCAGGATGACGTTCACGCCGGCGGCGCGGTAGCGTTCGAGCTGCGGGAGGAAATCCTCATCGAACGGACGCAGCGGCATGCAGCCATGATTGTCCCAGACGAGATTCGAGGAAATGAGACTGGCGGCGTCGGTCATGTCGATTCCATTCATTGCTGTATGCGCCGTTGATGGCACATTTGCCCCGGCCGGGAAAAGAGCGCCGCCGATTTTCGTGCCGGACGCGGCCGACGCTCCCCTTCAAGCCGGTAAGAGCGGCTCGTTCCGGTGCCGACCGGCAATCCGTCCACTGGGCCCGGAACATGCGCATTGCCGCCCGTCCAACGGCTTCGGCAAGATGATCGGCATCGACTATTGATCGCCAGGGCCGATCATGACTAGTTGCGCGCCACGCAACGGGGGATCATGATGGGACGGCTGGAGCGCGCTTTCAATATTTCGGACCTGCGCCGGCTCGCGCGCAAGCGGCTGCCGCGGCCGATCTTCGACTATATCGACGGTGGCGCCGACGACGAATGGACGTTGAAGCGCAATCATGACGCCTTTGCCGATTATGAGCTGCTCCCCGACGTTCTGATCGACACGTCGAGCATTCGCTCCGAGACCACCCTGTTCGGCCAGAAGATCGCCTGGCCGCTCATATTGTCGCCAACCGGCCTCACCCGCATGTTCCACGACGATGCCGAACTGGCGGTGGCGCGGGCGGCGGCGCGCCATGGCCTGATGTATAGCCTGTCGACGCTCGGCACGACGCGGCTCGAGGCGCTGGCCGAATCCTTTGCCGGGCCCAAGGCGTTCCAGATCTACATCTTCAAGGATCGCGGCCTCACCGCCGAGTTCATCGGCCGGTGCCGCGAGGCCGGCTATCATGCGCTGATGCTGACGGTCGATACGCCGGTCGCCGGCAATCGCGAGCGCGACCGCTTCAACGGCCTGTCGATCCCGCCCAGGCTGACACTCAAATCCATGCTGAGCTTCGCCATGAAGCCGAGCTGGTCGCTGCCGGCGCTCACCGGCAACAAGTTCGATTTCGCCAATGTCAGCCACAAGGTCGATGCGCTGGCCGGCAGGCAGATGAGCCTGTTCGATTATATTGGCGGCCAGTTCGACCGGACGCTGACCTGGCGCGACGTCGAATGGCTGGCCAAGGAGTGGAACGGGCCGCTGTCCATCAAGGGCGTGATGGCGCCGCAGGACGCCAAGCATGCGATCGCATCCGGCGCAACCAGCATCATGATCTCCAACCATGGCGGCCGCCAGCTCGACGGCGCCCCTGCCCCGGTCGACCAGATCGCGCCGATCCGCGACGCGATCGGCGACAGCGGCGAGATCGTCTGCGACGGCGGCATCCGCCGCGGCTCCGACGTCGTCAAGGCGCTTGCTCTGGGCGCAAATGCCTGCTCGATCGGTCGCCCCTATCTCTACGGCCTCGCCGCCGGCGGCGAGGCCGGCGTGCACAGGGCGCTAGGCCTGCTGCACGAGGAATTCGAGCGGACCATGGTATTGGCCGGGGTCAATGATGTCGCGAAGCTGGAACGGCGGCATATTCGGATGCGTAGCTGGCTCAGTTGGGCTGAAGATGGCGTCGTCATAGGGAAATGACAGGCACCGGGACCGGCGGACATCCGGTCAGCCGGCGAGATGATCCTTATACTGGTCGCGCAACACCTTTTTGTCGATCTTGCCGGTCGCGGTCAGCGGAACCGGCGCGAACAGGATCGCATCGGGCATCCACCATTTGACGATGCGGGTCGAAAGGTAATCGCGCACATCGGCCTCGCCGATCGCGGCGTCTTCATGCGTTTCGATGACCAGCACCGGCCGCTCTTCCCACTTCGGATGGAACACGCCCACCACCGCCGCGATCCGCACGCCGGGACAGGCGACGGCGATATTTTCGAGATCGATCGAGCTGATCCATTCGCCGCCCGATTTGATCACGTCCTTCTTCCTGTCGGTGATCCGCATGAAGCCGAAGCGGTCGATGGTGGCGATGTCGCCGGTGTCGAACCAGCCTGCTGCGTCCACTGCATCCTCTTCGGCCCGGTAATAGCGCCGCACGCACCATGGACCCCGCACCAGCAGGGCGCCCGAGGATTCGCCGTCATGCGGCAGCTCGGTCCCTTCCTCATCGACGATCTTGAGCTCGATCCCGAACTGGAGCCGGCCCTGGCGGGTCCAGATCACCTCGTCGAGATAGGCCTCGCCCTCGGCGGCCAGTTTCGGGGTCGGCGTGGCGATGACGCCGATCGGCGCGGTCTCGGTCATTCCCCAGATCTGCCGTACCGTCACGCCGAATTGCCGCTGAAAGGTCTCCGCCATGGCGCGCGGCACAGCCGAACCGCCGATCACCAGGCGCTGGAGCGTCCCGGCATCCTCGCCCTGCTGCTCCAGATAGGAGAGATACATGGTCCAGATGGTCGGGACGCCGCCCGAAAAGGTGACCCCTTCGGCCTTGACGAGCTCATGCAGGCCGGCGCCGTCCATCCGGTTGCCGGGCAGGACGAGCTTGCAGCCATTGATCGGCGCGATGAAGGGCAGGCCCCAGGCGGTCGCATGGTAGAGGGACTGGCACGGCATGATCACGTCGAAGGCCGAAAAGCCGAGCGCGCCGTTCAGGCCGCCGATCATCGCGTGGAGGACCACGGCGCGATGGCTGTAGAGGACGCCCTTGGGATCGCCGGTGGTGCCGGACGTGTAGCAGAGGAAGGCTGCGCTGTTCTCGTCGAAAGTCGGCCATTCATAGCCATCCTCCTGGGCCGCCAGCAGCGATTCATAACTGATCGCCGCGATCGCGCCTGACTGGAGGCGTTCGGGCGGCGCAAGCGCCACATAATGGTCGACGGCACCCAGATGCGGACGGAGCCTTTCCACCAGATCCAGCATGTCCGCATCGAACAGCAACACCCGGCTCCCGGCATGATTGATGGTGTAGGCGATCTGTGCCTCGGACAAGCGCGGATTGGCGGTGTGAAGCACGGCGCCCATCCCGGTGACGCCGTAGAACAGTTCGAGATGACGGTGGGTGTTCCAGGCCAACGAGGTGACCCTGTCCCCCGGGCCGATGCCCAGGGCCGCCAGCGCCCTGGCCGCCCGCCCGGCCCGCTTTTCCATCGCCGCATAATCGTAACGCCAGATCGGCTCGTCGACGAGCCGCGAGACGATTTCGCGTTCGGGATGCGCGGTGGCCGCAAACCTGCAGATACCGCTGATCAGTAGCGGGGTCGTCTGCATCAATCCGGGCAGCATATCCTTCCTTTCGTCGCTGTCTTGGCGCCACTGAAACCTGTCTGGCGTCATTTGTCGAGCATGGCGAGATCGGTAGGCCCGCCGCCGCCCGAAACATTCTTCGGCGGGTTCCTTCATGGAGAACCGCTTTGGTGCTTCGACGGAGCAGGGAATGCCGGCCTGACGAGCATCCGACTTTTTGTCCGGGCGAACTTGCATCGCCGCTTTTGCCCGCTACGGCTGCATCATGGCCTCGCATCCCAGCCGCCTCGGACCGGCCGATATCTTCGTGGCGCTGGTGATGAACCTGCTCTGGGGCCTGAACATCATCGCCATCAAAATGTCCGTCGACCAGGTTCCGCCGACGACGGCGGCCTTCCTGCGCCTGTCCATCGTCTTCCTCGTCTGCCTTCCCTGGCTGCGGATCGTACCCGGCAGGATGCGCGCATTGCTTTTGCTCGGCCTGCTTACCGGCTGCCTTTTCTTCCTGGTCATCAACCTGTCGCTGATGGTCGCGACCAATGTCGGAGTCCTCGCCATCGCCGGGCAGCTCGGCGTTCCATTCTCGATGCTGGCCGCGGTCATCGTCCTCAAGGAACAGATTCACGTCCTCCGCATCGCAGGGGTCGCATTGTCGCTGGCCGGCGTCGGGATACTGGCCTTCGATCCGGCGGTGGCCAATGAGATTCCCGGAGTCGCGCTGACCATATTGTCCAGCATCATCTGGGCCGGCGCATCGCTGATCCAGCGATCGCTGAAGGGTGTTCCGGTATTGACCATCTATGCCTGGATCGGCCTGGTCGGCATGGTCGGGCTCAGCCTCTCGGCGCTCCTGATCGAACCGGCCGGAATCGCTTCGATCCCCGATTTGCCGCCCGCCGTCTTCGGCTGGATCGCATTTTCCGCGATCGGTTCGAGCGTGATCGGCCACGGTTCGATGTCCTGGCTGCTGCAGCGACACCCGATTTCCCAGGTCATGCCCCTGACCCTCGCCGCACCGGTCATGTCGGTCGCGGCAGCCTCGCTCTTCTTCGGAACGCCGCTGACGCCGATCATGATCCTCGGCGGTCTGATCGCGCTTTCGGGCGTCGCGATCGTCACCATCCGCACCGCGAAGGTCGCCAAGAAGGAGCGGCCGCCGCAGGTGCTCTGAAGGTCCGGCGGGACGGGCGATTGTCAGTCCCGCATTGCGCCGTCTATCGTGCCGGCAAGGGAGAGAATGATGCTGAAAATCTCGGTTGCCCGGTGCGCGCTTTCGATCGCCCTCGTCGCGCCCGGTTTCGGCGCGGCAAACCCTGCCGCGGCGCAAGATCGAAATATGCCTGCGGCGAGCCAGGACGCCCAAGCGGCGCCGGCCGAAGTCTCCATTCCGAACACGCGGCGGATCGTCTTCACGTCCAAGGTCAACGGGCATCGCTATCAGATCGACGTCGCGCTCCCACACGCGCCGCCGCCGCCTCTGGGTTATCCGGTCCTCTACGTGCTCGACGGCTATGCCTATTTCGCATCCGCCACCGAGGCTGCGCGCGGCAATGGCAATGCCCCCAATGCCATCGTCGTCGGCATCGGCTATCCGAACGATCCTGCATTCATCGCGGACGTGAAGGCCCGGCACGGGCCGCCTCCGCCTTATGCCGCGTCGCTGGCGCCTTTCCATGCTGCCGTCAGCGTGGAGCGGCAGCTTGATCTGAGCCTGCCGGCCAGCCAGGAGATTCTCGATGGGCAGAGCCTGCCCGGCTTCGGCATCAGCAAGCCGTCCGATGTCGGAGGAATTGGCGATTTTCTGAAGACGATCGAGACGGAGGTGAAGCCCCGCGTCGCCGCCTTGGCGAAGGTCGACACGACGAACCAGGCCTTGTTCGGCCATTCGCTCGGTGGCCTGGCCGTGCTACAGGCGCTGTTCACCCAACCCGATGCCTTCAAGACCTTCATCGCGGCCAGCCCTTCGATATGGTGGGCCGACAATGCGGTGCTGGCCGGCGAGGCAGACTTCGCGGCCAAGGTCGAATCCGGCGCCATCCATCCCCGCGTGCTGGTAACGATCGGAGACGGCGAAGAGGATGTGCCCAAACTGCCCGCGTCGATGGGCGTGTCGCAGCAGCAGGTCGAAGCCCTGATCAGGAAATCGCGCATGATCGGCAATGCCTGCGATCTGGTCACCCGCCTCAAGGCCATGAAGGGAAAGCCGCCCTACGAGGTGGGCGATTGCGCGATCTTCAAGGACCAGCATCACGGCATCTCGCCCTGGCCCGCGATCGGCCTGGCGATCAGCTTCGCCTTTCCGCCGCTCGGATGATGCCCGTCGCTCCGGGCGGAGCCGCGCGGTTACAGGCTCCGTCAAAGCCTTCCGTTCGACCGGCCTCCGCCACGGCTCGTCCACCTGCTACCGAGAGAAAGTCCGTTTTCGTTGCGCATCCGGGTTGAACCGACGCGCACGGCGCTCGTTGAGCCGCCTGACGCGCCTTCGGTTGCATTACCAGGAAGGAGGCGCGCAAGGAGACGTGAACATGAAGATCCTCATCGCCGCAGCAGCCTTGTCGCTGAGCGGCATCGCCCTTGCCCAGACCACGCCCGCCGAAGAACCCATGGCCGAGGACCAGATGGCCCAGCCGAGCGGCGAGACGGTGGACGATCCGTCCCAGGCCACCGGCCCGGCCGGCATCACCCAGCAGAACACCGATCCCGACGGCCAGGCCGTTGCGCCGCCAGGCGTCAACCAGGGCATGCAGCCGGTCGGCATGGTCGATCGGAATGCGCTCACGCCGCGTGCCGCGACCATGGATTATCCGGCATGCTCGCGCACCGTCACGGACAATTGCGTGCAGAAATACGAAAAAGGCCGTCGACCCAATTGATGGCCGCGTGACGGCGGCCCGCCCCTCACCGGGCGGGCCGTCTTCCTGTCGGCCTCCCGCTCAGGGCGTCGGCATCTTGTAAAGGAAACGGACGAACCGATAGCCTCGGTGAAAATCGTCGCTCTGGAAGGCGATCCTGTTCCCGTCCTTGCGTTCGATCATCGGGATCTGCTCCGCATTGGCGGCAAGCGCCGCAGAGGAAAGTTCCATTTCGAACCGGGTGGGCGATTTCGGTACGAGTGGCCCCACCTCCTTGCGATTGGCAAGGGCGCGGGCGACGCCGCTTCGGATCGCCATCTGGGCTTCCTCCGGCCGCAACGAGCGGGCGGCGGTCGTGCCGATGGCCTGCTTGACGGCGACGCCCTCGATCTGCGGCACGAGCTTGCGCATCTCCTCGACGACGACCTGATCGCCCGACACCAGCACGACCGGCACGCCGACGAAACCGGCCGCATAGGCGTTCAGCCCGCCTTCGCCGACCGACATGCCATTGACGCGAAGATCGCGCACGCTGCCGCTGCCAGTGTGCGCGAGCACGCCCTCCGCACTGCCCGCCTTGGCGTGATAGCCGATGAAAACCGCCGCATCGAAGCTGCGATCGAGTCCCTGCACCATGCCCAACGGCTTGATATTGCTGCTGATCAACTGGGCCGGCGCGAGCAGGTCCTCGATCATCAAATTGCGCATGCTGCCATGGGAATCATTGACCAATATCTCCGTGGCGCCGGCATCCAGGGCCCCCTGGATCGCCGCATTCGCCTCGGCCGTCATCACCCGCCGAAACCGTTCATAATCGCCATTGCCGTCCGATGCCTGTCTGGAATCGACGACGCCGGCAACGCCTTCCATGTCGACCGAGATGTAGACTTTGAGCCCGTCCGGCTCCGCCGCGTGGGCGGTAAAACTTGCGGTCGCACAAGCGATCAATCCAATGAGCCAGCGATGATCCTTCATATTCTCTCTCCTGACCGTCCGGACGGGCCTTTTTCTGCGCATGGGCCAGCCTAACCGCCAGGCAGCCTCGTTCAACAACGTTTCTCTTCTCTGCTTATAACCATAAGCTATGGGCTTGAGACCGGGATGTTGACGGACACCGCCGCAGTACGGAAAGACTCGTCGTGCAAGATCGCTATGTTCCCGACGGTGCGCATTGGGTGGCCGACCGCCCCGCTGGGTGCAGGGTTTCAATATTCGTCGTGAAGCTGCAGCCAGTTCATGGTGCCGCCAGTCTCGTTCCGGCCCTTCGGGGCGAGATCGAGCCAGTTGAAGGCGCCCATCAGCAATTCCGTGCCGCGATGATAGGTCGAATATGTGTGGAAGACGGTGCCATCTTCGTTTTTCGCGAACAGGCTGGCTCCGAACATGTCCGGGCTGTTGCTGATCACCGTGCCGTAATTGTAGATGGCGCGGCCATTGGCCCGGTCGTCCGCCGGGAAATAGACGCCGAAATCATAGTTGAAATCGCTGTCGTGGGAAGAAAGCCAAGGGAAGGTCCAGCCCATCCGGCTTTTAACTTTTTCTAGCTGCTCGATCGGTGCACGGGAAATGGCCGCGAAGGCGAGATCGGCATGTTCGAAATGCTGCCGCGCTGCGTCGATATGATCCGCGGTAAAGGCGCAGCCCGCGCAGACATGGTCCGATCCCGGCGCCAGCATGAAATGATAGATGGCGAGCTGGTTGCGATCGCCGAACAGGTCCACGAGCGAGCGCCTGCCCTCCGGACCGTCGAACGCATAATCCTTGTCGATCCGCACCCAGGGCAGCTGCCGCCGTTCGGCACGAAGCGCATCGAGCTTGTGCGTCATGTCGCGTTCCTTGACCAGCAAGGCCTTGCGCGCCTCGAGCCATTCCTCGCGGGTCGTGATTTTGTGGATCATCTTCATTCTCCTTGATTGCGAGGCGTGGATGAAGTGCATTGCTGCCGGCGGCCGGACGTCAGCCTCAGCCAAAGCGGCAGATGGAAGAGGGCCATCAGAAGATACATGACCGTCATCCCGGCCAACGGCGCCGCGCCAGCGTGCGGCGCACATATTGGCGGCGCATCGAGGGCCGCGACAGCGGCCATTTTTGCGAAGGTGGGTGAAGCGGCCAGGCCGAGCCAGGCGCCGGCACTCCGGCTCGGCCCTGCCCCGAGCCTTGCTTCCGGCCGGGCAAACCCGTTCTCCTTGTCTGGCGCCATGACCATGTTCATGTTCGCCTCCGGTTCCACGGCCGGACTGTCCGGCCGCCGGTTCGCCTGTAAGTCGGACCGTCAAAAGCGCGGGAGTGACAATATTGGCGCGATTTGAGATCCGATGGACTCGCTGATCGGTGCCGCCGCCCATGCGCTGGCGGCGGGCGATCCGCTGGCCGCGCTTAAGCGTGTCGCCTTGCGCGACGATCCGCCGGCCCTGGCCTTGCGCGGCATTGCCATGGCGCAGCTCGGCGACCTTGCCCGCGCGAAAATCCTGTTGCGCGCCGCGGCGCGCGGCTTCGGCCCCGGAGAAGCCACTGCCCGCGCGCGATGCCAGGTCGCCGAGGCGGAGATCGCGCTCGTGTCGCGCGATCTGGGCACCCATATGGAGACGCTCGGCACCGCACGTGCGACGCTCGACGCGCAGGGCGATCATGCCAATGCGGCCCATGCCGCCTATCTGGAGGCCCGCCGCCTGCTGTTGATCGGCCGTATCGACCAGGCCGAGCAAAGGCTGGGCAAGATCGATCCGGCCATCCTGCCGCTGGCGTCGAGAACCGGCTATTGGTTGGTCGGCGCGGGCATCGCGATGCGGCGCATCCGGATCGGGCCGGCCCGCGAAGCGATCGCCCGCGCCGGGCGGGCCGCGGCCGAAGCCGGCATCCCCGCCCTTGCCGCGGAAGTGAGGGCGGCATCGCGCTCCCTTGAGGCTCCCGCCGCCCGACTGATCACCCGCGACGACACGCGCTTGGTCGGCTTGGGCGAAGTGGAGGCGCTGATCGGATCGAACATTCTATTGATCGATGCCTGCCGCAACGCGGTTCGCGCCGGTGCGGCGGTGGTGCCGCTCGCGAGTCGCCCGGTCCTGTTCGCGCTCGTCCGCGCGCTGGCCGAAGCATGGCCGGGCGATGCGAGCCGACCGGCCTTGCTGGAGCGCGCTTTCCGCGCCCGGGACGCGGATGAATCGCACCGCGCCCGGCTGCGCGTGGAGATCGGGCGGCTCCGCACGGCGCTCCGGCCCCTGGCGAAAGTGGCGGCAACCAGGAACGGCTTCGTGCTTGTGCCAAATCGTGCGGCGCGTGTCGTCGTGCTGGCACCGCCGGTCGAGGGGCCGCATGACGCGGTGCTGGCGCTGCTCGCCGATGGCGAATCCTGGTCGAGCTCGGCGCTGGCGCTGGCGCTCGATGTCAGCGCGCGTTCCGTCCAGCGCGCGCTCGAAGCCCTGGCGGCCGCGGGCAAGGTCGATCGCGTCGGCCGCGGCCGCGCCTGCCGCTGGATGGCGGCGAACGTGCCCGGATTCCCGACAAGCTTGTTACTCCCGGGCCCGCTCCTGCGGGGCTAGGGTGAAATGACCAGCATGGGAGCATGGCATGAAAGAACAAGCAGCAGAAATCATCCGCGAATATGGCCCCTTTCCGGGCATTACGGACGTGGCTGGGGTCAGTCATGACGGCGAGCGCGTCTGGTTCGCTTCCGGCGACCGGCTGAATGCACTCGATCCGGGGAGCGGCGAGATCGTCGGCGGCATCGACGTGCCGGCCCATGCCGGCACCGCTTATGATGGCCGCTACCTCTTCCAGATCGCCGAGGCCGTGATCCGCAAGGTGGATCCCCGGACCGGCGCCGTGATCGCCACTATTCCCGCCCCAGGCAATGGCGGCGATTCCGGGATGGCCTGGGCCGAAGGCTCGCTCTGGGTCGGCGAATATCGCGCGCGCAAGATCCATCAGATCGATGCCGACACCGGCGCCATCATCCGCACCATCGATTCCGACCGCTTCGTCACCGGCGTCACCTGGGCCGATGGCGCCTTGTGGCATGCCACCTGGCAGGAGGATCAAAGCGACGTCCGCCGCATCGATCCGGCCACGGGTGAAGTCCTCGAACGGCTGCGGATGCCGCCCGGCGCCGGCGTGTCCGGCCTGGAATCGGACGATGGCGACCTCTTTTTCTGCGGCGGCGGCGGCAGCGGCAAGGTCACGGCGATCCGCCGGCCGACGACGATCGCCGAGACCGGGTGAGGAAGAGAACATCGTCGCCCTATTAGGGTCCTAAATGTTTAGGCGATGATTCACGCTTCAGATTGATTCAATCTGAAACGATCAAGGTCTACGAAGCTCCGAGATAGGCAGCGAGGCGCAGCATGTCGGCAAAGATGCCGCCCGCCGTCACTTCCGGACCCGCGCCAGGCCCCTGCACGATCAGCGGATTGGGCGTATAGCGGCTGGTCTGGAACTGGACCATATTGTCGGTGAAATGGAGTCGCGCCAGCGCGTGGCTGTCGGGCACGGACTGGAGGCGAACGGTCGCCCGCTCGTCCCTGTCGATGGAGCCGACGAAGCGGAGCTTCTCCCCCTTCGCCTTCGCCTCGTCGAACAAGGCCGTGATCTGGCTGTCATGGTCGCGTAGCCGTTCCAGGAACGTATCGACCGAACCTTCCTCCAGCCCAGGCGGCACGAGACCCTGCAACTCCACGTCCTCCAACTCGGTGCGGAGCCCCATTTCGCGCGCCAGGATCACGACCTTGCGGGCGACGTCCATCCCGGACAGATCGTCGCGTGGATCGGGTTCGGTGAAGCCCTTCGCGCGGGCCTCGGCGACGACTTCGGAAAAAGGCCGGCTGCCGTCGAACGAATTGAACAGATAGGAAAGCGTTCCCGACAGCACGCCTTCGATCCGCACCACCTCGTCGCCGGTCTGGATCAGGTCGCGCAACGTCTGCAGCACCGGCAGCCCGGCGCCCACCGTCGTCTCGTAGAGATAATGGGCATTGCTCTCGCGGCTCGCGCGGCGGAGCTGCTCGAAATAGGCGAAATCGGCCGAACCCGCTTTCTTGTTCGGGGTGACGATATGGATGCCGCGCTTCAGCCAGTCGACATATTGCCGGGCCAGCGCCTCGCTGGACGTGCAATCGATGATCATGCTGTGCGGCAGGGAATCCGTCTGCACGTGGCCGAGGAAGCGTTCGAGGTCGAACGGCTCGCCGCCTTCCGCGCGGTCGCGCCAGTCGGTGAGGTCGATCCTCCGATCGTCCAGCCGCATCGTCCGCGTGTTGGCGATCGCCCGGACGCGCAGGTCGATGCCCAGTTCCTCCCGGATCGCCGCCAGGCGCGCTGCCAGCTGATCGAGCAGCACGCCGCCGACAGTCCCGATGCCGAGCAGGCCGACGGAAATGCTCTGGGCGGACAGATAGAGGCCGGAATGGGCAGCGCGCAGCGCGCGGATACGGTCCGACCGCTCGACCACCACGGATATGTTCCGCTCCGATGAACCCTGGGCGATGGCGCGGATGTTGACGCCGGCCTTGCCGAGCGCGCCGAAGAAGCGGGCGGCGACGCCGGGATGGCCGGCCATGCCGTCGCCAACTACCGCAAGCAGGGTACAGTCGGGATCGACCTCGATCGTCTGGATCGTGCCATGGTGGCGTTCCAGCATGAAGGCGGCCTCGACCACCGGTTTGACCCGGCCGGCGTCGGCGGCGGGCACGACCACGCAGATCGACCGGCGCGAACTCCCCTGCGAAACCATCAGGGTGGAGATATTGGCCTCGCGAAGCGCGTGGAAAAGCCGGTCCGTCATGCCCGCCACGGCAGCGAGGCCCGAACCCTCCACGTTGACGAGGGCCACCGATTCCACGGTCGAAAGGCCCTTCACCCTCTGTGATGTGCCGGACACATGGATGCGGGTGCCCTGCCCGCCGGCATTGAAGCTGTTGCGGATCCAGACCGGGATTGCCCGTTCGATCACCGGGCCCATGGTCGCCGGGTGGATGAACTTGGCGCCGTAATAAGCGAGTTCGCTTGCTTCCGGGTAGGAAATGGCTTCGAGCAACACCGCGTCGGGAACGAGACGCGGATCGGCGCTCATCACGCCATCGACGTCGCTCCAGATATGCACCTCCTCGGCCTCCAGCAGGGCGGCGAAGATGGACGCGGTATAGTCGCTGCCGTTGCGGCCCAAGGTCGCCGGAACGCCTTCGCGGGTCGAGGCGATGAATCCCGTCACCACCAATATGTCGCTGGTCGCCGGATGGCTTTCCCGCCAGGCGCCGAGACGTTCGCGGCAATCGTCCCACAGGATTTCCGGAACGCCGCCGCCATTGGGGGCCACGACCAGGACTTCGCGAGCGTCCATCCAGTCGCCGGCGACGGCCTGCACGCGAAGCAGGCCGGCCAGCAATTGCGCCGACCAGGTCTCGCCATAGCCGGCGACCATGTCGAAGGTGCCACGGCTGGCATCGCGCAGGATCCAGGCGGCGCGGAGGACGTCGTTCAGATCCTCGAAGTCGCGCTCGAACCGGTCTACCAGGATCGCGGCATCGTCCTCGGGCAGCAATTCCCTGGCGGCCCGGACATGGGTTGTTTGCAGTCCGGCCAGTTGCTCCCGATAGGACGGGTCGCGCGCAACTGCCGCCTCGACCACGGCGCACAGGCCGTCGGTGACGCCTGCAATCGCCGACACCACCACGATCGAGGGCCGAGCCGCCGCGGCGACGATCGTCGCTGCGCGTCGGAAGCCCGCCGCATCGGCGAGACTGGTGCCGCCGAATTTATGGATGATCATGAAAGGAGGCCCGCATGGGCCATGGCCGCCTCTATCTCCTTGCGGACGCCGGGCGTCACCTTGACGAGCGGCTTGCGGATATCCTCGGCCATCCGCCCCAGCCGATGGAGCGCGAACTTGGCGCCGGCGGGGTTGGGCTCCAGGAACAAGGCGCGGTGAAGCGGCATCAGCCTGTCCTGGTAGGATAAGGCCTTGGCGTAATCGCCGGCGGCGCAGGCGGCCTGGAATTCGGCGCAGAGCCGCGGCGCGACATTGGCGGTGACCGATATGCAGCCATGGCCGCCATGGGCCATATAACCAAGCGCCGTCGCATCTTCGCCGGACAGCAGGTTGAAGCCGGTGCCGCAGGCCATGCGCTCCAGCGAGGGCCGCGCCAGATTCATGGTGGCGTCCTTGATGCCGACGACGTTGGTGCAATCCGCGTGGATGCGCTTCAGCGTCTCGACGGAAATGTCGACCACGCTGCGCGGCGGGATATTGTAGACGATGATAGGAATGCCGACGGCGGCGTCGATCTCCAGGAAATGCTGGTATAGCCCTTCCTGGCTAGGCTTGTTGTAATAAGGCGCGACGATCAGCAGGCCGTCGGCGCCGGCCGCCTCCGCATGGCGCGACATCTCCACCGCTTCGTCGGTACTGTTCGATCCCGCCCCGGCAATCACTGGGACACGCCCCGCCACGGCCTCGATAACCAGAGTCACGACCCGGCGATGCTCTTCATGGCTGAGCGTCGGCGATTCCCCGGTCGTACCGCACGGCACCAAGCCGCTCGACCCTTCCGCGATCTGCCATTCGACCAATTCGCCAAGCGCCTTTTCGTCGACGCCTCCGTCGCGGAACGGCGTGACCAAGGCGGTGATGGACCCTGTGAACATTGAAACTCCCCTCTCGGCCAATGGCGAAGCGGCGCCATCGATTCCCGGCGCGCCTAGTAACGACAGCTTCGCCCTTTGGGAAACGGGACAGGCGGGACCTTTGTACCGAATCTCCCATTTTCCTGCACGAATGCAAGGAAGCGGTGCTGGAAGCCGCAGGCAGCTGGCAAGCGGGCATGGGCGCCCCTCCCGGCGACACGCTTGTGAATCCAGGGGCTTCAAGGGCATGAACGAGCCGTGAGCAGATATTCGTCAAAGACCGTCCATCGCTTCGGCGATTTCGTCCTGGACGAGTGCGAGAAGCAGCTTTGGCGGGGCGAACAGCGGATTGCGATCAGCCCACGTTATTTCGATGCGCTTTCGCTCCTCGTGCGCAATCCCGATACGCTCGTCACCAAGGATCGCTTCTTCGCGGAGGTTTGGAGCGGCCTGACAGTCGGCGACGAGGCGCTCACCCAGTGCATCAAGACCTTGCGCCAGGCGCTTGGAGACCGGCATCGCGACCCCGACTTCATCGTGACAGTGCCCAAATATGGCTATCGCTTCATCGCGCCGGTCCATGCGGAGGCCGGCCTCGCGGACAGTCCCTCCGCAAGCAGGACTTCCCCGCAAGCCGGACTTTCGATCTCATTCGGCCCGACGCTGGCGGGAACGCTGGGCGGCGGCGCGGCCGGGGCGCTGGGCGGGCTGGTCTATGGGTTGGGCGCGGTCGACAGTGGCGGCAACGCGGCTTCCACCTTGTTCGTGTTGATGGCTTTAACCGCTCTGGTCGGGCTCCTCGGCGGGCTCGGCATAAGCTTCGGCCTGGCGGGCGCCAGCCTTGTCCTGCGACGGGAATGGGTCTTCAGTATCGTCGGGGCGGCTCTGGGCGGCTTCCTTGTCGGGACGGGTTTCAACATCATCGGCGCCGACAGCCTCTATCTCCTGCTCGGCCACGTCCCCGCGGACTTCACCGGGGGAATCGAGGGCGCCGTGCTGGGTGCGGCACTGGCTATGGGCGCGCGCCTGGGCGGAGGCCTCGCCGCGACCGGCTGGCGGCCGGCGCTAACGGCCGGGGCCGCCGGCGCCGCGGCCGGAATCCTCATCTCGCTCGCCGGCGGCAAATTGATGGGCGGGAGCCTCGGAGCCCTCACCGCCGCGTTCGACCAGTCCCGCCTGAGTTTCGACGCGATCGGCCGGCTGGCTGGTGAACCCACATTCGGTCCCGTCGCACAGATGCTGGCCGCAGGCGCGGAGGGTTTCCTGTTCAGCCTCGGCGTCGTCGGTGCGATCCTGGCCTGGCACAGGCTCCGGAAGACTCAGTCCTAGCCGAAGCCAATTCGGTCCTATTGCCAAGCTTCCATGATTCTACTATTCTCGAATCATGGATACGAATATCGCGCTGGACTGCTTTGCCGCTCTTTCCCAGGCTACCCGTCTCGAGACGTTTCGATTGCTGGTGCGTCACGAACCGGAAGGTCTCGCGGCGGGTGACATCGCCCGGATGCTCCAGGTCCCGGCGAATACGATGTCGACGCACCTGGCGATTCTGGCGCGGACAGGCCTGATCGGCTCGAAGCGGGAGAGCCGTTCGATCGTCTATCGCGTCGATCTGGACCGCATCCGGGCACTGATGCTCTTCCTGATCAAGGATTGCTGCGAGGGCCGATCCGAACTCTGCCAACCCCTTGCCGACGAACTGCTCGCCTGCCGGGCTTGATGAAGGAAATGTCATGAGCGATGAACGTCCCTTAAACGTCCTGTTCCTGTGCACCGGCAATTCCGCGCGATCGATCATCGCCGAAGCGATCCTGAATCGCGAAGGGATGGGGCGCTTCAAGGCCTTTTCCGCCGGAAGCGACCCGAAGGGAGAGGTCCATCCCTTCACGCTGCATCTGCTCGAAAAGCTCAACCACAAAACTGACCAGCTCCGTTCCAAGAGCTGGGAGGAATTTTCGGGACCGGACGCGCCGAAGCTCGATTTCGTCTTCACCGTCTGCGACAATGCCGCCAACGAAGTCTGCCCGGTCTGGCCCGGGCAGCCGCTGACGGCGAATTGGGGCGTGCCCGATCCCGTCGCGGTCGATGAAAGCGATGCGGTTCAGCACGCCGCTTTCTTCGACACCTATCGGATGTTGTTCAACCGCATCTCGCTTTTCACCAACCTGCCATTCGATGGGCTCGACAAGCTGAGCCTTCAGTCGCGCCTCGACCGCATCGGAAAAGAACAAGGCCGTACCGAGATCCGCCCACAGGAAGAGCCTGCCGCATGACCCCGGTCGTCGACATCGTGATCTACCACAATCCGGAATGCGGCACCTCCCGCAACGCCCTGGCCATGATCCGGAATGCAGGCATCGAGCCGCACATCGTCGAATATCTGAAGACGCCGCCGAGCCGCCCTCTGTTGGAACAGCTCATGCGCCGGGCCGGAATCACCCCCCGCGACCTGCTCAGACGGAAGGGGACTCCCTATTCCGATCTGGGACTGGATGATCCCGGCCTCACGGACGGGCATCTGATCGATGCGATGATGGACCACCCGATCCTGATCAACCGGCCGCTGGTCGTGTCTCCTTTGGGCGTCAGGCTCTGCCGTCCTTCCGAAGAGGTGCTGGATCTTCTGCCGGTCGGGCAACGGGGAGCATTCGTGAAGGAGGATGGACAACGGGTCGCGGCCGAGGACGGCAGCCGGATCGAAGAAAAGGCCAGCTGATGTCGACGATCGCAACGGAGGTCCCCGCCAAGGGGATGAGCGGGTTCGAACGCTATCTCAGCCTTTGGGTGGCCCTGTGCATCCTGGTCGGCATCGCGCTCGGGCACGCATTGCCGGGAGTCTTCGCTGCGATCGCCGCCGCCGAGATTGCGCGGGTGAACCTGGTCGTCGCGGGGCTGGTCTGGCTGATGATCATCCCGATGCTGCTGAAGATCGACTTCGCCTCGCTCGGATCGGTGCGGCAGCACTGGAAGGGCGTCGGCGTCACCCTCTTCATAAATTGGGCGGTGAAGCCCTTCTCCATGGCCGCGCTGGCCACCTTGTTCATCGGTTGGCTGTTCGCGCCCCTTTTGCCCCCAAGCGAAATTTCTTCCTACATTGCCGGCCTCATCCTGCTTGCCGCCGCGCCATGCACCGCCATGGTGTTCGTCTGGTCGAACCTTTGCGAAGGCGAACCCAGCTACACGCTCAGCCAGGTCGCCCTGAACGACGTCATCATGATCTTTCTGTTCGCGCCGCTCGTGGGCCTCCTGCTTGGCGTGGCGGCCATCACCGTCCCATGGGACACGTTGCTGCTGTCGGTGCTGCTCTACATCGTGGTGCCCGTCATCATCGCCCAGGCTCTCCGCAGGGCCTGTTTCGCGAGCGGCGGTCAAGCCGCGCTGGATCGCCTGCTGGCCGCATTGGGACCCGTGTCGCTGGTCGCGCTCCTGACCACCTTGGTGCTGCTCTTCGGTTTCCAGGGGGAACAGATATTGGCGCAGCCGCTCGTCATCCTGCTGCTGGCCGTGCCCATCCTGATTCAGGTCTATTTCAATGCGGGTCTGGCATATTGGCTCAGCCGGAAGTTCGGCGTGGCCTGGTGCGTGGCTGCGCCTGCCGCCCTGATCGGCGCGTCGAACTTCTTCGAGCTGGCGGTGGCCGCGGCGATCAGCCTGTTCGGCTTGAATTCGGGAGCAGCTTTGGCGACCGTCGTGGGCGTTCTGGTCGAGGTTCCGGTGATGCTCTCGGTCGTCGCCCTCGTGAAGCGGACCCGGCCCTGGTATGAAGGGCGGGCCGCGTGAGGCTGAGGACTCTGCCCGATCCGACCCATCTCCCTGCACTGAGCGCCGAATTTGCCAATGAGCGGCCGGCCGCGGCTCTCGGCCCGCCCGACCCCGCACCGCGGATACTCTTGCTGTACGGCTCGCTGCGGGAAAGATCCTATTCACGGCTCTGCGTAGAGGAGGCCGCGCGGCTGCTCCGCTATTTCGGGTGCGAAACGCGAATCTTCGATCCGTCCGACCTGCCTTTCCCGGACCAGATTGCCCAGGATGGCCACCCGGCCGTGCAGGAACTCCGCGAACATTCGATATGGTCGGAAGGGCAAATATGGTGCAGCCCGGAGCGGCATGGTCAGATCACCGGCCTGATGAAGACGCAGATCGATCATCTTCCGCTGACGATGGGCGGAATCCGGCCGACGCAAGGGCGAACATTGGCCGTGATGCAGGTCTCTGCAGGATCGCAGTCGTTCAACAGTGTGAACACCCTGCGCATCCTGGGCCGGTGGATGCGGATGTTCACGATACCCAACCAATCCAGTGTCGCCAGAGCCTTTCAGGAATTCGACGAAGCGGGCCGGATGAAAGCCTCAAGCTATTATGATCGCATCGTGGACGTCGTGGAGGAACTTGTCCGTTTCACCATATTGCTGCGCCCTCATGGCCGCCAGCTCGTGGATCGCTACTCGGAGCGGAAAGCCGCACGACAGCCCACCGATCGCGATGTGGAAACGGTGCTGCGCTCCACGGCCGATGTCGCACCGCCTTCGCAGGCCGTCATGCCGCGTCGTGGAAGATGATGCCGAGCGTGTGGCGGTGGCCGTGTCGCAACCTGCTGACGCCGTGCCGCATGTTGACGCGATAGTCGCCGCGTGTCCCCTTTTGTGGCCGGTGATTGACGGCGAAGACCACGCCGTCCCCCTTCTCAAGGGGCACGATTTCGGCACGCGACTGCATGCGCGGACGCTGCTCGGTCAGGATGAACTCGCCGCCCGTGAAGTCCTCGCCGGGCTCCGACAGAAGGATCGCGACCTGTAGCGGGAAGACATGCTCGCCATATAGATCCTGGTGGAGGCAATTATAATCGCCTTCGCCATAGCGGAGCAGCAAGGGTGTCGGACGGACCTGGCCGGCCGCATGGCAGCGATCGAGGAAGGCGCGGTGGTTTTCGGGAAAGCGGACGTCGAGCCCGAGTCTTTCGTGCCAGGCATTGGCCAGCGGAACGAGCCTGGAATAGAGGCTGGTCCGCAGGTTCGCGACGAGCGGCGGCAATGGATAAGCGAAATAGCGATATTCGCCTTTGCCGTAATTGTGCCGGGCCATGATCACCCGGCTGCGGAAGCCTTGCTCCCGATCATAGGATGCGGCCGCCGCGTCGCACGCTTTGTGCGTCAGCAGTCCCGGCAAGATGGCCCAGCCCCAGGCATCCAGATTCGCCTGGATCCCATGCCAATCCTGCGCGTCGATGCGCGTGTCGATCATTCCATCCTCCTGCAGGACCAGCTTAGAAGCAGGCGGAGCCGATTCCACTCCGAACCTTGCTTCCAAACCAGCGTCGGAACCCAAGGGCGAAGGAACGGACCGCGGATACTGCAACTGGCAGCGGACCAACGGCATCATGGCAATGACTGCCGCAGCCTAAGCGGCCTCCTCAACCCTGGGCGTTCGGGCCCATGGTCGGCAGCCAGACCCGCAGCCGCTCGATCGCTTCCTTCACCAGCTCCGTCGACACTGCGAAGCTCATCCGGACGAACCGATGGCCGTCGACCGGATCGAAATCCAGTCCCGGCGTGATCGCGACGCCCGTGTCGCGCAGCAATTTCTCGCAGAAGCTCAGGCTGTCATTGGTAAGATGGCCGACCGACACATAGACGTAGAAGGCGCCGTCCGGGGGCGCGATATTGCCGAGGCCCAGGCCCGGCAACGCCTCGAGCAGCAATTCGCGGTTGCGGCGATACGTGTCGATATTGGCCTCCAGCTCATCGCGGCAGTCGAAGGCGGCAAGGGCGGCATGCTGGCTGAGCGATGGAGGTGTCAGGAACATGTTGCCCATTCGCGCCTTGGCGCCTTCGAGATGATCGTCCGGAACGACCAGCCAGCCCAATCGCCACCCCGGCATGCTGAAATATTTGGAGAAGCTGTTGATGACGAAGGCGCTTTCATCATAGCGCAGGATCGAATGGGTCGGCGCGCCGTAGCTCAGTCCATGATAGATTTCGTCCGACAGGATGCGGATCTTGCGGTCGCGGCAGACCTCGGCAAGAGCCTTGAGTTCGTCGGGCGGAATGATCGTTCCCGTCGGATTGGCGGGACTGGCGACAATGACCCCTTCCGGGGCCGGGTCGAGCGCAGCGATCATGTCGGCGGAGAGCTGGAAGCGCGCAGCCTCCTCGCATTCGAGTTCCAACGGGTTGATGTGCAAGGTCTTAAGGCCGTTGCGATAGGCGACATAGCCGGGCCGGGCGAGCGCCACCGTGGCGCCGGGCCGGAAGGCGGTCGCGAGGGCCAGGATCAGGGCGGGCGAGGCACCGCAGGTCAGCAGGATGGCGTCGGGATCGACCGCAATGCCTTCCCGCTCACGATAGAAATGGGCGATGCGCTCGCGAAGCTTGGGACTCTCCCAATAGCCGAGCGTGTCCTTGTCGAGCATCTCGTGCGCCTTCGCGATGGCGGCGGAAGGCGCTCCCGTCGAAGGCTGTCCGAATTCCATATGGATCACCGAACGGCCCTCCGCCTGCAACGCATAAGCGAGCTTGGCGACGGCCATTGCGTGGAACGGATCTATCGAAAAAGACAATGTCATCCCCTAGTCAGCCGCGGCGGAGCGATCCTGCCGGGGATGCCGGGCTTCGCCGGTTCGGTCCAGACCCATTTTCGACGTTGCGGCCGTCCGCGAGGCCAGAAAATAAGAGGCGGGCCCGTCAGTTATGATTCCGCTTTGCCTTGGCGATGGCGTTGACGAGCGGCTGATTGTTGGGCCGCTGCTTGGCTTGCCGTCGCACCACCTGGGGAGCAGCACGGGGCGTGCGGATGCGTTGCGGTGCCGGCACCTGCGGCCCCTGAACGCCGGGCTTGGGCTTCGCCTTCAGGCTCCACTTGGTGCCGATGACCGGCGCCGCCGCCGGCGCGCTGGCCTCGGCCGCCGGCGGTTTGGCGGCAACTGGCGGATCGGCGGCAGCCGGTGCGGCCGGCAGTCCCAGGGCGCCGAGCAAGAGCAATATTGACGCCTTTTTCATTATTGTGTCCGTCCCTGCGCAGCGGCTGGATCGCCATTTTACGGACAAGCGGACCGGCCGGCAACCGGCAAGGCGATGCGTTCGCCATCGGCTGAGCGTCGCCGTACGAATATATGCTGGACTGGTCGGCGGCGAAGCATAGAATGAATCGCCTGTGCGGAGGCCCGCTTATGCCAAGGAAGATCGGATTATCGGTGCTGGCCGGAGCGGCCTGCGCGATCGCCTTGCCTGCACCGGCCTTGGCGCAGGACCAGCGAACGCCGGTGATCGCGACCGATTGGTCGCTCAGGCATTCCACGTCGAAGGCCAGACCGGCGCGCCGCGGCGCCCCGGCGACCCGGCCAAAATCCGCTTTCCAGGCGCGGCAACATCAGGGCGTGCGCGCGGGCGCTCGCGTGACGAACCGTGGTGGCAGGAGCGGCAAGAAGGCCCAGGTTGCGGTGGCGCTTCCTTTCTGATGCTTTCGTCCAGCCCGATTTGCCGCCCCGAAATGCGATCCTAGGCATTGGCGATGCTGGCCATCCTGAAGCGCCGCTATCTCGACATTTTGGCGTCGGTCTACATCTATAATGAACATCGCGGCTATAGCAGCCTCGATCGTGTGCTGGAGGCCGTGCGTGCCCGCTGTCCCGACGATGTCGGTTTCATCAGCGAGGTCGAAAAGCATCGCGCCGATGAACGCAAACATTATCTGATGTTCCGCCGCTATTTCGAGAATCGCGGCGAAATGCCCTATGCCGTGGACCGAACCTGCGGTCATATCGACCGATTGATCAAGATGAGCTTCGGCTGTCATATCGACGAGCTCGACACCGGTGCCGTGGTCGCCGATGGCGCGCTGTTCAGCAAATTGTGCCGGATCATCATGCTGACGGAAATCAGGGGCATGAACCAGATCGATATCCTGCTGGACAATGAGCTCGTGAAGGCGGATCGGGCACTTGTGAAGATTTTCAAAGTGGTCGAGCGGGACGAACCATCCCATTGGATGCCTTACGAGGCATGGCTGCGCCGCAACGGCGACGCCAAAGCCAGGCTTTCCGAACGGCTGGCCGACTTCTGGGTGCATCGCAGCCTCATCTTCGCCAAACTGCCCTTGCTCTTTCTCGACCGGCGCCTCCCGCGCCGCGAAGACTGGTACGATGCGGCGGACCGACGGGGCCCGCTTCCGGCGTGACGAAATCTGTCGACATGCCCAGGGGCCCCAGCTTCCTGCCGCCTCCCGACGGGTCGCGCGATCCGCGCATCGACGATCCCACCAACCGCTGGCTGATCCATCTCCTCGGGCGGCTGCTGCTGCCGCTCGCGTTGCGATTCCGTGTCTCGGCCAATGCAGTCTCCGTTACGGGTCTGATTCTCGGCGCCGCCGCGGCCTGGTCCTATCTGGACTGGCGGGACGAGAACCGGGCATTGCTCGGCTTCCTCCTTTGCATCGCCTGGCTGATCGCCGACGGTCTCGACGGCATGATCGCGCGAGCCACAGCCACGGCAAGCCCGTTGGGACGCATCCTCGACGGCCTGTGCGATCATGGCGTCTTCTGCTTGCTCTATGTCGCATTGGCTCATTCGATCGGCACCTGGGAGGCTTGGGGCCTCGGCGCGCTGGCCGGTATCGCCCATGCCGTCCAATCTACGCTCTATGAGGGCGAAAGAGTGAGATTCCACCGGCGGCGCCGCGGGGATCCGGGCGAAATGCGCCGGACCATATCGCGCAATCCACTCGTAAGGCTCTATGACGCCGTCGCGCTTGCGCCCGATCGCTGGAGCGAACCGTTCGATGCGATGTTGCGGAACGCGCGGGATCCGGAGCGCGTGGGCCGCATCTATTGCGATGCCGCCGTGCCGGCGCTGAAGCCGATGTGGGCCCTCAGCGCCAATATGCGCATACTCGCCATCTTCCTCGCCTGCCTCGCCGGGAATCCTTTGCTGTTCTTCTGGCTGGAGCTGGTGCCGCTCTCGCTGGTGCTGGTTATCGGACTCCTTTGGCACAGAAACATCGAAAAGCGGATGGTCCGCGCCTATGGAAACGGCCGGTCCACGTCCGCCGCTTTCGATCCCCCTCCGACGCATATTTGAGTGAAAGGCCACTTCATGACGATCAACACCGCCATCATTGGCGTGG
>NZ_JAVUPU010000012.1:0-74799 GCF_032378825.1 Sphingosinicella rhizophila
GGTCCGATCCACCCCGCCGCCGCCTATTTCTGCAAGCATCCGCCAAGGCAGATGACCGATGACGAAGCACATGACGCCCTGGAAATGTTCATCGAGGCGACCCGACGGCGCTGATCGCAAAGAAGGGAGCGCCTCCTTGCAGCGCTCCCTTCCGCGCACGGGATCATCCTGAATATATTGTTTTGCTCATAGCGCCGTCGTTATCGATCGACGCACGCCCATCATTTCCAATATCGTCAGCAGCGCGACGGATGCCGCCTGGGCGATGACGAAGGCAGTTCCGGCCGGGGTGATGGTCGGGAATGTCGCCGCCGTCACGAGGCTCTCGAGGATCCATAGCGCATTGCCTGCGATGATCGCATAGACGAGCATGGCCGGAACCTGATTGCGGGTCCCGGTCCACAGGATCAGCAGGCCGACGGGGAGAAGGGCAAGGCCGGCACCCAGCGCGAATCCGGGCTCCAGCCCGAAAAGCGGTGCGAGAAGGTCGGTTCCGATGACAAGCGCCGCGCCCATGGCGAGGCAGCTCAGTGCGTCCAGCATCAGGATGCGCCCAAGGAATTTCGAAATCACCATTGTCCTGTCTCCATTTCTGCTCGGCCGCCGGAATGGACCGATGCCCGCAAGACTGGCGGGGCTGCTGATGCAAGTCGATTACTTCGGAGGTAATGGCCTGGCATTGCGCGCCTGGGCATCTTGCGCGGCGGGAGAGACGCCATGATCGAGACCAATGCGAATTTCGGAGAACAGCTGCGCGGCTGGCGCCAGCTCAGGCGAATGAGCCAGCTGGATCTGGCGCTCGATGCCGATATCTCGACCCGGCATCTGAGCTTCGTCGAGACCGGACGGTCGCAGCCTTCACGGGAGATGGTGATCCGGCTCGCCGAACAGCTCGAAGTGCCGCTCCGCGGCCGCAATGCCTTGTTGCTCGCCGCCGGCCATGCGCCCGCCTATCCGGACCGCGGTCTGGACCATCCTTCCATGCAGGCCGCGCGACGGGCCGTTGAAATGATCCTCAAGGGCCATGAACCCTTCCCGGCGCTCGCCGTCGACCGCCACTGGAACATGGTGGCGGCCAATGAGGCGGTGGCGCCCTTGCTCGCGGGAGCCTCGGAGGCTTTGCTCGCGCCGCCCGTCAATGTCCTACGCCTCAGCCTGCATCCGCAAGGCATCGCGAGCAGGATCGTAAATCTGGCGGAATGGAAGGCCCATCTCATGCAGCGCTTGAAGGAGCAGGTCATTGCCAGCGGCGATGTCGAACTCGCGCGATTGCGCGCCGAGCTCGATACCTATCCGGCGCCTCCGGTCGCTGAAGCCAGAGAGGATTTCGGCGGCATCTTCGTGCCGATGCTATATGACGTCGGCGGTCGGCAGCTATCCTTCCTGTCGACCACCACCATGTTCGGCACGCCCAGCGAGGTAACGTTGTCGGAGCTCGCCGTCGAAGCATTCTTCCCCGCCGACGAAGCGACCGCTGCCTTCTTGACGGGAAGTTCCTGACTTTGATTCAGGCGGCCGCGCGTGCCCGCTCGATGGCTTCCGTCACCACCCGCCGGGCATCCTCGGCGTCGCCCCAATGGCCGACCCGGACCCACTTTTCGACCTCGAGATCCTTATAGTGGGTGAAGAAATGCTCGATCTGCTGCCGCACGATTTCGGGCAGGTCGCCGCCTTCGCCGACATTGGCATAATATGGAAAGGTCGTGTCGACCGGCACCACCAGCAATTTCTCGTCGCCGCCGGCTTCGTCCTCCAGGAACAGTACCGCGATCGGGCGGGCGCGAACGACCGATCCGGGAATGAAGGGCGATCGGGCCACAACCAGGGCGTCCAGCGGGTCGCCGTCGGGCGACAGCGTGTGCGGGACGAAACCGTAGTTTGCCGGATAGCGCATCGGCGTGTGCAGGATCCGATCCACGAACAGGGCGCCGGATTTCTTGTCGAACTCATATTTCACCGGCTCGCCACCCACCGGTACCTCGATGATGACGTTCAGGCTATGGGGCGGATCGTCGCCCACGGGGATGAGATCGATGTTCATTGATTGTCCTGCCGATGTGAGATGCCGAACGCCGGCCATGCCGGCGGCAGCGCGCCCATAGAGCCGACCGCTTATGGAAGCGAGCGGTT
Organism: Sphingosinicella rhizophila; assembly: GCF_032378825.1. Lineage (NCBI taxonomy): Bacteria > Pseudomonadati > Pseudomonadota > Alphaproteobacteria > Sphingomonadales > Sphingosinicellaceae > Sphingosinicella > Sphingosinicella rhizophila. The sequence continues at coordinate 2,131 of NZ_JAVUPU010000012.1, forward strand.
TTCGGCATATTTCGACGGACCGGTCGTTTTACTCGATCCGGAATCCGGCAGTTTAGCGAACAGTGCAATGCTCCTCAGGAACTGCACCTCGTGAAAGCGCGCTGGCCCCGTCCGTCACCTCACTTTTGACTGGTCATATATTCTTGCGGGATCGGCGTTTCCGGCGTCTCCGCGCTCCAGGTGATGCTCAGCACCCACCAGCGCTTGCCGTCATTGAAGAATTGGATGCTGTTGATGCCGCGCATGAAGGGTTCCGGATCGCTCAGCGTGCGCCGGGCCGCATAAGTGGTGAAGATATGGGCGGTATTGCCGTACCGATCCTCGCGATAGGCGACCTCTCTTTCGTGAAACCCGTTCTTTTCGAGGTTGGGTCCGCTCAGATTGACATAATCTTCCGGCGTCATGATGCGCGCGCCGATCTTGCCCGTCTCCGCATTCTTGCCGGTCGGGATCATCAGCGCACTTGGATGGAAAAGCGACCGGAAGCGGTTCCAGTCTCTCTTGACCCCCGGATCCCCTGAAATGACATCGTAGAGCGCGAGCGTCACAGCGTGAGGGGAGGAAACGTCCTCGGGCCGTGGCGCGGGGACCAGCGTTGACGGGTCGGCCGGGGCGGCCACGGCTTGACCTCCCGCACTCTGCGCCGTCATCCCTGTCGCTCCACTTGCGCCAGCGGCTCCTGAAAGGAGCAGCGCCAATCCGATTTTCCCTGCATTGCCGATCAACGTCCCCATGCCATTCCTCCAACGCGGAGCCGGCATGCGTCCGCCGGCTTCCTGTCTTCATACTATCGGACAGGCAGAGGAAAATGTCGATGGGATGGCGGCAGCGAGCCGGCGAGCGACGGCATTGGTCATTATACCGCGCTCTCGCCGCCGTCCGGGAACGGTCACTCCGATGTGGGGCTTACCGTCTTTGTCACCTTGCCGGCGGCGTCGAGGAACTGGATGGCCGCCTCGCCGTCCGCCTTCACCTGCATCAGGATGCGGGGCTTCCCCTCGGCGTCGCTCAGCATCACCGCGGAAGACCGGTCGACGCTTCGTCCGATAAAGGCGCGGGGCGTGTTGCCGAGCCTCTTTTCGGCGACCCATTTGTCGACCATGGCCTTTTGTTCGGCAGGGGCGAGCTTGGTGAACGCACCCATCTCGGCGAACGGCATGGCATTTTCCGGACGATCGCTGATCGACAGGCCGGATCGGCGCTGCCCGTCATTCTCGCCGTGCGTAAGCGCGACGACCTGATCCTGTTCGAACTGGTCGAAGCTCAGATGGCCGCTCGATCCGACGACCTTGCCGTTCGCGTCGCGGCGCCCGCCGAAGGTCAGACCGCCATTTTCCGTCCCTTCCTCGTTGAAGAACAGCATGCCGGCCGTCCGCCGGTTGGGATGCGGATAATTGGTGCCCTTGTGGATGATGCCCGGCATCTTGTCCGTGTTGGAGATGACGAGACGCAGGGTGCCATCCGTCTCCCGGACATTGATCCTTTCGACATCGATCTCGCCCAGGCTGTCGACCTTGGTTCCGCTGATCGCCTGGGTCGCGAACGCGCCCGCCAGGATCGTCGTCACGATGGCGCTGTAACCCACCATGATCCTGTTCAATTTGCCGCTCATTCTTTTGCCCTCTCGATTCTTGCTCGCCGATCTCCTGCGGACCGACCCCAGTTCGAACGATGCGTGTATCACTGCAATCCACCACTCGCCCGAAGGAAGCGTGTCGGCTAGTCTTCGAGGATGAAGGACATCCGAAACATCGTGATCCTGACCGGCGCAGGAATTTCCGCCGAAAGCGGCCTTGCCACCTTTCGCGGCCCGGAGGGCCTGTGGGAAGGGCATCGGGTCGAGGATGTGGCCACGCCCGAGGCATTCGTCCGTGATCCGGCGCTCGTACAGAAATTCTATGACGAAAGGCGGGCGAACCTGAGGCTGGTCGAGCCGAACGGGGCGCATCGCGCCTTGGCGCGGCTCGATTCCGAATGGCCCGGCGATCTCCTGATCGTGACCCAGAATGTCGACGACCTCCATGAACGGGCCGGCGCGAAGCGCGTCCTCCATATGCATGGCGAGCTGAAATCGGCCTGGTGCCTCGCCTGCGACGGGCGGATCCCTTGGGTGGGCACGCTGAGCGAAGGCCAGGCCTGCACGGACTGCGGCGTTGCGGGTCGGCTACGCCCCGACATCGTCTGGTTCGGAGAAATCCCTTATGGGATGGACCGCATCGACCGGGCTCTGATGCGGGCCGACTTGTTCGTCTCGATCGGCACCTCGGGCGCGGTCTATCCGGCTGCGGGTCTCGTCCAGACCGCCCGCTATGCCGGGGCGCGCACCCTGGAAATGAACCTGGAGCCGAGCCTTGGCAGTCATTTCTTCCACGAAAGCCGTACCGGCCCCGCCGGCGCCCTGGTCCCGGACTGGGTGGAGGAAGTCCTGGCTGGTTAACCGCGTCGGGGCGGTGTTCCTTCCCGCATCGAGGAGAGATAATCATACGGCTGCAAGGCTCGACACGAAAATCTCGGCTCGATCAGGTGTGTTGTTGCCAAAACACGCTTTTGGTTTACGATGGACCCCGTCAAGTTGCCTTTCGGCTGTGCCGATCGCGCGACGAGAGCTGCCTGGCCGGCAGGGCCGATCGGGTTGCCAGGATTTCAGTCACTCTATTCTGGGGGTTCTTTTCCATGCACCGGCTCAAGCTTCTGATGGTCGCGCTCGCGGCCCTTTTCTTCACCCAGCCGGCGCTTGCGCAAGCGCCCGCCAAGCAAAAGGCGGTGCTGGTTACGGGCGCAAGCTCCGGTATCGGCCTCGCCATCACCAAGCTGCTCGCCTCGCGCGGCTTCTACGTCTACGCCACCGCCCGCAAGGACGAGGATATTGCGCGCCTGGAGGCGATGGACAATGTCAGCGGCCTGCGCCTCGACGTCACCAAGCAGGCCGAGGTGGATGCCGCCGTCAAGTTCGTCCAGGCGCAGGGACGGGGCCTTTATGGGGTGATCAACAATGCCGGCGTCGCCAGTGTCGCCGAGCTCACCAAGACGTCCGACGAGGATATCCTTTGGCAGCACGACATCAACGTTCTGGGGCCGCTCCGGGTCAACCGGGCTTTCTATCCGATGCTCAAGGACAGCAAGGGGCGGACCGCGATCATCGGTTCGCTCTCCGCCTTCATCATGGGGCCGCAAGGTGGCGGCTACGGCATGACCAAGGCGGCGATCGAGGCCTATGGTGAAACGCTGGCGCTGGAGACGGCGGCCGACGGCGTGTCCGTCGCCGTGATCGATCCCGGCTCTTTCAAGTCGAAGGCCCGCGAAAAGGTGTTCCGCAGGATGCTGACCGGCGACGGCGATTCTGAAGAGCCGCTGACGCCCGAACAGCAGAAGATCATCGATGACGTGCAGACAAGGGAGGCTCAGAGGAAGGAGCCGACCGAAGTTGCGGACGCCGTGCTTCACTTCCTGACAAGCGAAAAGCCGCATCTTCACTACATGGTGGCGCAGAGCGAGGAATCCGCCAACATGATCGTGCGCGCCGTGATAGACCGTGCCTTGCAGCTCAATGCCAGCCAGACCGCCTACACCCTCAGCCGGGACGAGCTCCACAAGATGCTCGACGAAATCCTCGCGGAGCAGGCCGTTGGCGCGAAGTGATGGGATCCGGACTCCCGATCAACCGATGAAGATGAGGTTCCTGCAATGTATCGCGTAAGGCTGTTGCTCGTCGCGCTCGCGGCTTTCCTGTTGGGCCAACCAGCTTCGGCCCAGGCGCCCGCCGGGCAGAAGGCCGTCCTGGTCACCGGCGCGAGCTCGGGGATCGGCCTCGAGATCACCGAATATCTCAGCGCGCGGGGCTTCCATGTCTATGCCACGGCTCGCAAAGCCGAGGATCTGAAGCGACTCGATGCGATGGCGAATGTCAGCTCCCTGCGCCTCGACGTGACGAAGCAGGCTGAGGTGGATGCAGCCGTGAAGTTCGTGGCGGCGCAGGGGCGCGGGCTGTTCGGAGTGATCAACAATGCCGGCGTCGCCAGCGCCGGCGAACTGACCAAGACGACCGACGCGGATATCCTTTGGCAGCATGATATCAACGTGATGGGTCCGTTGCGCGTCAACCGGGCATTCGCCGAAATGCTGAAGGCAAGCAAAGGGCGCACCGCGATCATCGGTTCGCTGTCCGGCTTCGCTGTCCGTCCTGGAAGCGGCGGTTACAGCATGACCAAATTCGCAACCGAAGCCTATACGGACACGCTCGCGATGGAATTGAAGGAAGCCGGCGTTGCGGTGGGCATCATCGATCCCGGCTCATTCAGATCCCTTGCGCGGGAGAAGGTCGTAACGCGCATGCTCACCGGCAGCGCCGATCTGGATCAGCAACTGACGGATGAGCAGAAGAAGGTGATCGCGGCGCAGCGGGCTGAGGAAAGCAAGCGGCCGGAGCCTGTCGTCGTCGCGGAGCAGGTCCATCATTTCCTGGCCAGCGACAGCCCGCGCCTTCGCTACATGGCTGCGCCTGACAAGGAGACGGCCGATCGCGTTATGCGTGTGACCTTGGCCAGGACGTTACAGCTCAACGCCAGCCAGGCGGAATATAGTTTGGGCCGCGACGAGCTCGTCAGGTTGCTGGACGAAATCCTGGCCCAGCAGGCGTCCGGCCGTCAGTAGCGCGAACTCTCCGTCATGATGCCGACGGACAGGCCGATCTGATTCGTTCGGCATGCGAGGGGCCGTCCGACGGATCGTTCAAGCTTTATCCGCCCGTCTCGTCACGGCATCGGCGCAATGCCTGTCGAACAGAAGGGCATTGGCAAGTCTGAGCCCTTGGCGCAGCGACTTGCCGAGGTCGCAGCTCAGCATCTCCTCCCTCGCACCGCCAAGATGGGCGCCGAGCATCCTGCCGAGCATGAAAAGATATTGCTCCTCCGGTCCTCGGCCATCGATCCGGTGTTCAGCCGCGGGATCGACGAAGAGGCTTATGTCGCGGCCGAGCATATTCAGGCGAGCCGCATAGTCGATGATGCTGCGAATGGGCACATTCCGGTCTGCGCCCCCGCCGACGATCAGCAACGGCCTTCGCATCCGGGCGGCATTGGCGAGCGGGGACTCGGCTTTGAGCCTTGCCAGCAGCGTCGGATCGTTCAGGTCCACGTTCATCTGGCGCAGCATCCTCCTCATATCCAAGCCGCGGGCAGGCCGCTTTCGGCTGCTTTCCACCTGCCATTGAAGTGTCCAACCGAAATCGGGGGGTGGCATCAAGGCGACACCGACTTGGAACAGGTCCGGCGAAAAGGTGACGCCGAGCAATGTCGCATAGCCGCCGAACGAGTGACCGATGATTCCCACGCGCTCCGGATCGCCGATGCCATGCGCGAGCAGAAAGCGCGTTCCATCCACGATGTCCGCCTGGACCCGGCCGTTGCCGAAGTCGGCACCTGCTGCCATTCGATAGGCACGGCCGTGACCGGTGGAGCCGCGAAAGTTCGGTTCGAAGACGGCATAGCCTCGATTGGTCAGGAATTGTGCGATCTTCGAATAGCCCGCCGGGGCGTGCGCCCAGGGCCCGCCATGGACATTGACGACCAACGGCAGACGGCGGGGTGCGGCCCCAGGTGGAAGCGAGAGAAAGCCGTGCAGAAGGAAGCCGTCGGAGCCGCGATAGCGGAATGGCATCCGCCGCGCCGCTGCGGATTCGGGAATGGCAATCGCCCCCGCCGAAAGGTCCCCGAGAATTTCCCGCAATTGCCTGGTCTTCGGATCATAGAGATGCCAGCGGGCATGCTGCATTCGGTCGCCGGTCTCGGTTACGAGCCATTTTGCCCTCTTGCCCCGTCCGACAGCAATCCCGAAGCCAGGCTTGCCGAGGCCGGCCCGGATGGATGCGGCATGGACACGCATCTCCGCAGTCAGCGGATAAGTGTGGACCGAACCCGATCGATATGCTGCGAACAGAGCCCGTCCTGAAATCGGATCGATCGTGACCTCGGCCAGGTCCGCGACATGATCGGGGTCTTGATGGATCTCATGTCGACGGCCGGAGCGGTCCAACCGAATGAGTCGTTCCAGATTGCCGCCCTCGTCGCCGGTGAGAAGAAGATCACCCGCGGCGGGACTGGACAGAAGCTGGCATTGTTCCAGCGGGGCGCATCGGAAGATGTCCGCCATATCGCCATTCTGGTCGACCTTGCGAACGGCAATAAGGCTGCTCGCCGCGATCTTCGCAAAAGACGGGGTTCCCGCCGCACCCGGCAGGAAATCCATGATCGCTTCCTTGCTCTCCAGCAAGAGGCGAGGGGGACGCCCCGGCGTGAGCCGATGCACGCGATATCCCGACGGCCGGAGGATTCCGGGGATATGGATTTCCTCACTCACCAAAATCGAACTCGGTCTGGTTCGGTCCACCCCCAGCACGAAGCGATTCTCTGGACGGCCGACTAACGTCAGCACGCCCGACCCGGGCTTCTGGACAATCGACAGGGCTAGCAACTGGTGCTGGGATTCGAGGAACAGCCAGTTGCTGTCCGCCGACCAGTGCAGGACTTTCGTTTCGACGCGGCGGAGCAAGCGGCGCCGATTGCCGGTGGCGCTGTCCAGCAGCCACAAGCTCTGCCCGGCATCGCTGCGGTGGACAAAGGCGACATGCCGGCCATCTGGTGAAAGCCGCACATCGACCAGGTTCGAGGGTGTAAGAAAGGCGCTTCTCGGTAGCCTTGGCGCGGATTTCCGGCTGCCTTCTTTCCGGATCGCCAGGTCGAGACCCGCCGACTGTGCCCCCGTCGTGCCGGAATAAGGGGCTCCGGCACCCAGCAGGGCGAGGCACAACCCGAATGCCAGTCTCTGGCGCGGGGCCGGGGGAAGAAAAGGACGCATCAGACGCGGTTGCGCCGCAGCGGGTAGAGAAGGCACAGGCTCAGGAAGGCAGGCAGGCCTATGGCGGCGGACGCGCCGGTCCAGCCGAGGCGCCGGGTCCGGTCGAGCCGCGACCGTGTAGTCCACCAGAAAGTTGCGATTGCCGACAGCAGGTTGAGCGCGATCGCCGTCAGCCAGACGATGTTCGGGATGCGCGGTGGAAGGCGAGCCTGGAGCGGCGCCTTCGGTGCGAACAGGTTGGTCACCATATGATAGACTTGCTGCAGAACCGGTGAGAGCCAGATGTGATGGAAACGGCTGGGCGCCGGAAAATCGTTGCTCAAAGCTCTTTGCGCGACCGGTATTACCTTGCCGCTTCCGTCCACCTTTTCCAGATGCTGGACGCCATCGGAACCGCCCTCGGAAGACCAGCGTCCGAACGTCTGGGACAACAGGTATCCGTCGAGTAATTCTATGAAGTCGATCCTCGACAGGTCGCCGATCCGCCCGGACAATCTTATACGTTGCCGGGCCGGAAAAGCTTCATCTCCGAAATCCAGGACTTCGCGGTCATAAAGGTAAAGGGCCTTGTCCGTGAGCAGGGCGACGGAGTCCCCGACGGGCTGGGGACGGGTCGCGATAGTCTCTCCCGCAGGGACATTGATGCGGGGACTCATCCGTTCCAGCTTGGGCTCGAAGCGCGCGAAAGTGCGGGCGTTCACGGTAGTGCCGTCGTCGAACGTCGCCGGCGGCTGCGCGAAGCTTCGATTGCTTGCGCTCAGCCCAAGGCTGCCATGGCGGGTGCCGTTGCGGAGCGACCTGCCTTCGAAACGCATGCTGTCATGGCTGAATGTCCAGCGGACTGCCCGCTCTTCGTCATCGAACATGATCGGCATCATGTTCGTCATTTCCCCCCGCGCCGGCAATGCGGCGAAGCCCGGCTGGATCTTGAGCGGATCCGAGAGCCGTACCTGTTCGCGCCAGATTCTCGTCTGCTGGTCATGCCGGCGCGCGAGGCCGGCCATCAGGAGATCGGAACTCCTGGCTCCGCTCGCCTCCACATGTCCGCCCTCTGGCGGCGCGCCGTTCAACGGGTGCGTACCGATCATGATCCAGCCGACCTGGAAAATCAGTCCCCCCGCGGTGACCAGCAGGAGGTAGAGCGCCATCTGCACCGATAATGCCGTCGCCAGGAGAGGCACGGGCCGGGCCGGCACCTGCATCACGGCCGGCTGGAAGGCACTCATGACAAGGAAGCAGAGCCATAGCACAATAAGCGCCTGGATGGCGATCACGCCGATGCCGATCGCTTCGCTATAGCCGAGAAATACCAGCAGGATGGGGATGAGCCACGCGTAGCGCCGTACCCCCAGTATGACATAGGCGGCCGCGAGATAGGCAGCGAAGACCGACAGGAATGTCGCGGCCGGCAGCATCCAATGGCGCTGGTCGACGACACGCGCGCTGAACAGGTCCTGCGCCGTCAGCATGATGATCATGGGCAGCACGATGGCGACGCCTATCGCCACCATCGCTGCGCCGATGAGGGCGCCGGCGATTTGGCGGGGGGCAACCGGGCGATGGAGAAGGTTGAGCCATCGGTTGGGCCGCCGGTAATGGCTCATCTGATGGAGCCCGAACAGGAGCCCACTCAGCAGATAGACGGCGGTGATGCCCTTGACGATCATCGTCGGCAATTGCAGCAGGTCGATCATTCGGCCGTAAAAGGCGATCAGGCCGCAATGGAGCAGGAAATAGCCTGCTATCCAGACCCGGAACCGGAAGATCTCTGCCTTGAACAGGTCGAGCATGAATGTCTCTTTCGAAAGCTGGAAGATCAGCGCCCCGCCGCGGCGTGGTTCCTGGCAAGGAAGGCGTTGACGGCCCGATCCAGGCTCACCCTTTGAGTCCGGATCCTGCCTGCGCCCGCGTCCCTGAGGAATTCCGCGAAGCCTTCGCCTTGATCGAGCACCAGATAATGGTGGATACCGTCGATCAAATGCCTCTGGAGCAGTCCGGGTATGGTCGCCGCTTCCGGCCCCTTGAACGGCACGTCGGCGACCCAGTGGCTGACCCGCTCGCGAAATTCATCGGGCGGAGAAATGTTTGCCAGCCGGCCTCTTTCCAGGATGATGAGATTGTCGGCGAGGCGTTCGATCTCCTCCATCTGGTGCGAGCAGTAGATGATCGTGCAGGCCTCGGTGGCATTGCTGTAGAGAAGGGATTCCATGAATGCGCCCTTCGCGACGATGTCGAGGCCAAGCGTCGGCTCGTCCAGGATGAGAATCTCGGGAGATTGGGCAAGCGCCAAAGCGAGGTTGAAGCCGGCCCGCTCCCCGCGCGAAAGCTCCCCCACCTTCTGGGACGGAAGCATGCCGTAATTGCCGATCGCGGACGCGAATGCGCGCTCGTTCCAGTCGCAATATTGGCGCCGCTGCATCGCGGTCACTGCCGCGATCGTCATCCACTCCGGGAGGCTATGTTCCTCGTTGACGAAACCAACGCGCCGCCGGTCGTCGATCGACAGGTGCAGGCTGTCATGTCTCAGCAGGAAGCTGTTGCCGGCGTCGGGAGGGAGGAAGCCCAGCAGGATGCGGAACAAGGTGGATTTGCCGGCGCCGTTCGCACCCACCAGGGCATGGATCCCGCCACGCTCGACCCTGAGGTCAAGATGGTCGAGCACTAGCTTGCTGCCATGATGAAATGTCAGCCCGATCGTCTCGATGGCGAGGTCGGGGCGAGGGGCGCAGTCGAAAGCCTGCTTTTCCAGTGCCGAAATCATGCGCTCTTCCTCGGCATGACCGCATCCATTTCGACAGCCAGCCGATCCTGGGCCTCGGCAAACGGCAAACCCAATGCGACGACGTCGTTGATGAACCGGCCGATTGCCTCATCGAGCCGCCTGTCGCGTTCTTCCGGACTAAGCCGCTGGCGTTGCACCGCAACGAAAATGCCGAGCCCCTGTCTCGCCTCCAGCCATCCGGCGGAGGTCAATTCCGAATAGGCCTTCGCGACCGTGTTCGGATTGATTGCGAGCTGTTGCGCAAGCCCCCGGACGGACGGCAACTGCGCGCCCGTCTCCAGTGCGCCGGTGGCGATCTCGACGCGGACGGCGTCCACGATCTGCTTGCTGATCGGGCGTGTGTCTCCCGTCGCAATTCGGATCGTCAGAGGGTGAATCCGCGCCATGCGCTGCTCCGTACTACGTGTACTAGGTACAATAGTACTGTAGCACAGTGGTTGCACGATATGTCCAGCCGTATTTTTCGGGGCAGCCGAAAACGTGCAGCGGGATCAAGCTCCCCTATTGCGTGACTGCCGTAGCGCCGCCGGCTGGCAGCCCTCAGGCCGCCTTGGCTTCCTCGAGCGCCTCGCTTGCCTCCAGCCAGCGCGCCTCGGCCTGCTCAAGATCGCGTTCGACCGTGGCGCGGAGCTTCATCAGCTCGGTCATGGTAAGCTTCGTGTCCGCCGCATCGGCGTTCGAAGGATCGAACATGGCGCGATCGATGGCCGACCGCCGCGCCGTCAGCCGGACGATTTCAGCCTCCTCGCGCTTGACGGTCTTTCGAAGTTCCTGATTGCGACTGCGGGCCTCCGCGGCGGCGCGCCGGCTGTCCTTGCGATTGCCGCCTCCGCCGCCGGACGCTTCGTTCCGGCTCTCCTGGTTTCGGCCGAGGATGAGGTCGGTATAATCATCGAGCGTGCCCGCATATTCGGCCGCTGTTCCGCCATCGACCAGTACCAGCCGGTCGGCCGTCAGCTCCAGCATGTGCCGGTCGTGGCTGACCAGCACGACGGCGCCGCTATATTCGTTCAGAGCTTGTACCAAAGCTTCGCGCGCATCGACGTCCAAGTGATTGGTCGGCTCATCGAGGATCAGCAGATGCGGGGCATCGCGGGTGATGAGCGCGAGCGCCAGCCGCGCCCGCTCGCCGCCCGACAATTTGCCGACCTGTTGGGTTGCCTTGTCGCCGGAAAAACCGAAGCGGCCGAGCTGGGCACGCACCGCGCCCGGGGTGGCGCCCTTCATCTGCCGCGTCATATGTTCGAGCGGCGTGTCCTTCGGGTCCAGCTCCTCCACCTGATATTGGGTAAAATAGCCGACCTTCATTTTGCCCGACGCGTTGATCGCGCCCTCCATCGGCGCCAGCTGCGCCGCCAGCAGGCGCGCGAGGGTCGTCTTGCCGTTGCCGTTGCGGCCCAGCAGCGCGATGCGGTCTTCCGGGTCCATTCTCAGATTGAGCCGGGATAATATCGGCCGTCCCTCCGTATAGCCCACCGCGGCCATGTCGAGTGTCACCAGGGGCGGCTTCAATTCGGTCGGACTCGGAAAGTCGAAGCTCAGGCTCGGATCCTCCACCACCGCCGCGATCGGCTGCATCCGGGCCAGCGCCTTGGCGCGCGACTGCGCCTGCTTGGCGGTGCTCGCCCGCGCGCTGTTGCGGGCGATATAGTCCATCAATTTGGCGCGCTGGTTGGCCTGGGCCGCGCGGGCGGATTCGATCTGCGCGAGCCGCTCGGCCCGCTGCCGCTCGAATGCATCATAGCCGCCGGCATAAAGCGTCGTCCTGCCGCCCTCCAGATGAAGGATGTGGTCGACGACATTGTTGAGCAGGTCGCGTTCGTGGCTGATCACCAATATCGTCGCGCGATAGGATTTGAGGAAGCTTTCCAGCCAAAGCGTCGCTTCCAGGTCGAGATGGTTGGAAGGCTCGTCGAGCAGCAGCAGGTCCGGTTCCGAAAACAGAAGGGCCGCCAGTGCCACCCGCATCCGCCAGCCGCCGGAAAAGCTGTCCAGCGGCTGATGCTGCGCCGTCTCGTCGAAGCCGAGCCCGACCAGGATCCGCGCCGCCCGGGCCGGCGCGGCATGGGCGTCGATCGCGTTCAGCCGCTCGTGAATCTCGCCCAGTCGGTGGGGGTCGTCGCTATGCTCGGCCTCGTCCAGCAGCGCTGCCCGCTCCGTGTCCGCCGCCAGCACCGTCTCGAACGGCGTCGCCGATCCCCCGGGCGCGTCCTGTGCGACATAGCCGAGCTTCGTCCCGCGCGGCATGTCGATACTGCCTTCGTCGAGATCCGACATGCCGGCGACGGCGCGCATCAATGTCGTTTTGCCGGCGCCGTTGCGGCCGATCAGCCCCACGCGGCTGCGCGGCGGCAGCGCCGCGCTCGCGCGGTCCAGGATCGTGCGCCCGCCCAGCCGCACGGTGACGTTCGAAAAGTTCAGCATGGCGCGCCCGATAGCAGCGGAGGACGCAGCCGGCTAGCATGGTCCAGCTGCGCTTACGTGACGAAGACCGCCGTCCCGGGAACGGGCATTCCCGTGTAATTTCAGTGGATAATCTTCTTTGCCGCCTTCCATCCCAGAACAAAGAAGATAATGGTCCCAATCAGCGCAATTACGAATATTATCATTGCAATATCAGCCAATGCTCCCGCGATGCCGCCAAAGCCAAGAATCGCAGCAATAAGAGCGATTATCGCGAGCGTGATTGCCCATCCGTACACGGTAACCTCCTGGGTTATGAGATAGGCCCGGCTTTTGTGGGATACGAATAATTTCCGGGCAGATGTCTTTATAACCCTGCGATGCGATCATCGTTCCTTTGCCTGGAATGGCTGATCAGTCCTGTCCGGCGATCTCGATTTCCTTGCCGAGCAGCGTCCGCACATAGAGGCGCTGAACCAGGACGTAGATCACCACCGTCAGGGGGGCGGCCAGCAGTACGCCCAGGAATCCGAACAGCAGGCCTGCCGCCACCACGGCGAACAGCAGGACGGCGGGCGGCACATTGACCGCTTGCTTCTGGATCATCGGCTGAAGGAAATTTCCCTGAAGCTGCTGGATCAGCAGGAACAGTCCGATCGTCCACAGCGCCGTCGCCGGCGATACGGTGAATGCGAGCAGGACCGCAGGCACGCCCGCGATGATCGGCCCGATCATCGGGATCACGTCGAGCAGTCCCGCGATCAAGCCGAGGCCTCCCGAGGCTGGCACGCCGAGCGCGGCGAGCCCCACCCAGGTCAGTAAAGCGACGACCAGCGAGGACACGGCCTGTCCGATCATCCAGCCGCGCAGGCCGCGGGAGGCATCATCGAGCGCGGCGGCTACGGGCGCCTCCGCCCGGCGGGGCATCAACAGCAGCAAGCCTCGCCGATAGACCGCCGGATCGCTCGCCAGAAAAATAGCCGCGACGAACACCAGCACGAGGTTCGCGATGCCGCTGCCCGCGGTCAGGGCGTAGCCGCCGGCGCGCGCGGCCAGAGCCGAGATGTCGCTGCTGCCCTGATCCAGCAGGTCGCGGGCCGGTTCGCCGAGGCCGATCCTGTCCAGGAACATCCGGACCTGCTCCACCGCAGGAGGAATGCTGTCGCGGATAGTGTCGAACTCGCCCGCCAGTTGCGTCCCGAACAACGCGAACGCCCCGGCAAAGATGGCCAACACTGCCAACACGGAGAGAGCGAGCGAATAACCGCGCTTCATTCGCGTAAGCATGCTCACGCGCCGCGTCACGGCGTCGAAGATCGCCGCCAGCACAAGGGCACCGAAGATCAGCATGAGAAACCCGCTGAGTTCCACCAACAGCCATGCTACCCCAAGGATGGCGACGACCGTGACAGTGATCGCCGCGACCCGTCCGATGGTGTAGGAACGATCGGAAGCGGGCGCCGGCGGTTTGGTCATGGCTTGCTAATGCTCCTGGGAATCGGCGAATCCGTATGTAGCTTGTAGAGCCGATGCCTGCGAGAGCGGACGGGAAGCACTCAATCCGCCACCGCGCCGTGTCGCAAGGAGAAGGAAGTGAGCAAGACCAGCGATCCGAAGCGAGACAGTCTAGGCGAGGTAACGAGGCGTAGTGTCGTGGCCGGCGGCGGAACCGTCTGCTTCGCTTTGCTGAGCGAGCAGGCGCTCGCCGCCACTGACGCTGCCGATGTGAAGACGCCCGCCATGTTCACCTTCACCAAGGATAGCGAGGCGCAGGGGATGGCTGAATATCAGGGGATCCATGAAGGGAAGGGTGCCGGGCGGGTAAAGTTTTTTCGCTTCGAAGGAGCGCCTGCACCTGCCAATTTCATCATCTATGATCTGCCACCCGGATCGAGCGAAGGCGTCCACGTCCATTTTCTGGACGACCGGAACGGCGAAGGATCATTCGACGAATATTATTACATCGTCAGCGGCAGGGGGCAGATGGAGATTGACGGGGAGATCGTGCCCGTCGCGGCCGGCGATCATGTCCATACGCCCCTGGAAGTTGCGCACGGCATCGAAAACACGGACGCGACGGACAATCTGAAAGTGTTCCTCACCTTCATCAAGCGCGGCAACGAACCTTCTGTGACGACACCTCCGAAGCCTTGAGGCGCTGACCGAAAATTTGGTGCGGCCTTCTCCGCTGAGGTGGAAAAGTTCAAGCTGACGTGACAGCATCCCGCCTTCTTCGCTGCCCTGGCCCCACCTCCCGAGTCAAATTGAGTGACTTATGCGTCGAAGCACGTCCTCGCCAAGTTTCCACTTGACCCTGACCTAACGTCATAGCGCAGAGGGGGGCAATGAAACTCGCTGCTCCCGCCTATCTGGCATCCTATTTTCTCTCGATCCTCGGGAACTCGATCGCTGCAATTGCGCTGCCGCTCATCGTCCTTCGGACGACCGGCAGTGTCCTGGGAACCGGCTCGGTCGCCGCTGCGACAGCCATCCCCGCCATCTTCGCAGGCCTGTTCATGGGTGTCGTTATCGACCGGTTCAACCGGCGAGATTGTTCGATCGTCACCGACCTCATATCGGCATTCTCGATTGCGGCCCTTCCGATTATCGATCAGGTTTCCGGTCTCACCTTATCCTGGTTCATCCTGTTGGGCATAATCGGCTCGCTAGGCGACCTGCCCGGCCTGGCGGCACGAGGGGCGCTCCTGCCCGCAGTCCTGCGGCATAGCGGCGCCTCGGCTGAACGGATGGCGGGATTTACCCAGGTCCTGGCTTCGCTGGCTTTGCTCGCCGGGCCGGCGCTTGCCGGGACATTGATGGCCGTGTTGCCAGGGTCGACGGTGCTTTGGATCACGGCGGCAACCTCGCTCCTGGCCGCCATGACGACGTTCCTCATCCCTCGGCGGGTCGGCGCGCTGCCGATCGACGATGCGGCAGCCAGCGCCGGGCCGCGAACCTATGGCTGGCGAGATCTGAATGCGGGGTGGCATGTCCTGCTGCGCAGCCCGTTCCTGATCGCCTTGTTCACTATAAGCAGTCTTTCGATCACGGCGATTGCTTCTCTGCAAGGGCTGATCCTGCCCGTCTATTTCACGGGCATCGACCAGCCGGCCTCCTTGGGATTCGTGCTGTCTGCCTTGGCGCTAGGCACGCTGACCGGCGGTGCGATCTACGGCGTGGCCGGCGGCCGTGGGGCGCGGCGGGTCTGGCTGGTCACGGGTCTGATCGGCACCGCGGTCGGGATAGTGTTGATCGCCACTTTGGCCTCGGTTGCAATCATCCTGGCCGGCGCCGCCATCCTCGGCCTGTCCAGTGCCCTCTATTCCAGCCTGTTCGGCGTGCTTACGATCGAACGCGTGCCGGAGGAGGTGCGTGGGCGGATCGCTGGAATCCAGAATGCTTTGATCATGGCGGCGGCCCCGGTGGGTATCATGGGCGCCGCCGTCCTGCTTGAGTTGAGCGGCATAAGGATCGCCGTCGCGGCGGCGGCCGGCCTATGGATCGCTGCAGCCGCGACAGGCATCTTTTCGCCGGCCCTTCGCGATCTCACGCCCAGACCGATCGGACGGCCAGGCGAGGCGTTGGCGAGGAGCCCGGATAACCTGGCCGGTGCAGTCTCCCCTTCACCCCCGGCTATCGCAGCGACTTCGGATTGAGCAGGATGCGGAGCAAGGACATCGCCACACTGGCCGGGATCACGCCCCGCGCGCTTCGCCATTATCATCAAATCGGGCTGTTGCCGGAGCCGCATCGCGATCGGAATGGCTACCGCCGCTACGACGTTTCCTTCCTCGTCCGGTTGCTGCGGATCAAGGGCCTGGCGGCGGCCGGAATTACCTTGGGCGACATGCCGTCGTTCCTGGAAGGGCGCGGCGCATCGGTCGACGATCTGCTGGCAACGCTCGACACCCAGCTTCTCGGCCAGATCAAAAGGCTGGAAAAGCAAAGGCAACTCGTCGCCCAACTCAGGAGCGCCGCGGCCGCCGGCTCCGATTTGCCGTTCGGCATGTTGACCGAGGGACGTTCGCAATCGTCGACCGAGGCTTGGCGCGAACAGCTCACCTTATTCTCGCATTTGCTCGGCCCCGAGGATCTCGCGAAGCTGAATGTGATTTATGGGAGAATTGCAGACAAGTCGGAGGAATTCCTGGAATTGGGGAGAAGGTTCGACGCCCTTGGTCCGGGCAGCGACGAGAACGAGATTACCGAACTGGCACGAGATTATGTCAGCCATTTCGAAGACATATTTTCGGACTTCGCGGGCATGCTTGCTATTCCTGAAAAAAAGGGGCTTTCAAGTTTGATCCTCGCGCACACCATCAGCAGTTCCAATGAAAGCCAAATAAAGATGTTCAGAATCCTCTCATCCTTGATGAATTGATTCTCCTATCCTCTTTGGGCGATAACTGTTTCATGGCCCGATCGGGGCTTCTTCCTCAGCTGGGCCCAGTTCTCCTGGTTTTGAATCGCGGTTGTGGAATCGAAAGCCAGCAGGGCCTATCGCCGCGGGAATCGGCGAATGCCGTCTTGAATCCATCGAAAGGGTGACTTCATGCTTCTGACCAGCCTCCTTGTCCCGACCTACAGGCACATGCTGACGACACTGGCCGGCTGGCTCGACAAGGCAGAAGCGGAAATGCCAGGAGGCGGAGCCGAACAGCTTCTTTCGGCGTGTCTCGCTCCCGACATGTTTCCTTTGTCCACGCAGATCCGGTTTGCATGTGTGCAAGCCCAGGAGTGCATATTTCGGCTCAGGGGAGAGGAGTTTCCGAATTCGGTCGCAACCCTGCTGGATGAAGGGCGAAACGCCAGGGATCATCCCGGATCGATCGCCGATGCAAAAGCCAGAATCCTCGAAACGATCGCCTTGCTCGATGAACTTGCTCCGACGGCACTGGATGGGGATCCCGAGGGACCGGTCGCGCATGCATTGCCCAACGGCATGATATTCGACCTGACGGCCGAACAATATGCCCGGGATTGGACGCTGCCCCAATTCTATTTCCATCTGATGATCGCCTACGCGATCCTGCGCAGCGAGGGCGTCAACCTCGGCAAGGCGGATTACGTGACGCACATGTTCGCATATCTGCGTCCCGGGACGATGCCGTCGAACTGAAGCACTCTCGCGCCATTCGAATTTCGGGCAGGGGGAACGGATCCGTCCGTTGGCGATGGCCGGGCAGCTTTATTCGATCGTTGCGCACCTCTAGTTGGTGTCTTCGGCATTGTTGGAGAATGGGCTGTGCGCTGGGAATATCTGGTCATCAAGAAGAGCTTGGACGCCGAGCAACTCGACGAATTGGGCGCGGAGGGGTGGGAGCTCGTCGCGGTGGCCTCGCCTGGCCATTTCGTGCTGCACCATTTCTTCAAGCGCGAGGTCGGGAAATAACCGACCGCTGGCGGCATCTGGCTTGGAGCCTGATCGTTTGAATTGGAAGCGCTTCGCGCTTCCACCGATGACGTGACTCAGGCTCTATTCGAATGTCTGGACCATGATTTACGCTTCAGACTGATTGATTCTGAGACGATCATGGTCTGTTATGACGTTCCTTCCGGTCGGCGCCTCCGACCGCCGGGGGTCATTCCACCCAGTCCAGCCCGATATCCCGGTAAAGCCCGCGATCTTCTTCCCAGTCGGGCTTCACCTTGACGTGGAGGAAGAGGTGGACCTTGCGGCCGAGCAGCTTCGACAGCTCCTCTCGCGCGGCGGCACCGATTTCGCGGATGCGGGCGCCGCCTTTGCCGAGGACGATGGCGCGCTGGGTGGGGCGGCCAACCAATATCTGCTGGTGGATGGCGACCGATCCGTCCTTCCTCTCGTCATATTTTTCGGTTTCGACCGCGCTCGCATAAGGAAGCTCGGCGTGGAGCTGCAGGTAAAGCTGCTCGCGCGTCACCTCAGCCGCCAGCATCCGGTCCGTGGCATCCGACACCTGCTCCTCTGGAAAATGCCAGGGGCCCTCCGGCATCCTCTCCGCAAGCGCCCTCTTCAGGTCTGCGACGCCGTCGCCGGTGGTGGCGGACACCATGTAGATATCCTCGAAATCAAGCCGGTCGCCGAGCTTCGATGCGAGCGTCAGCAGCTGTTCCTTGGGTGTCACATCCACTTTGTTGAGGACGAGGATCTTGGGTTCGCGTCTTGCCTTGAGCGTGTCGAGCATATCCTCGATCCGCTCCGAAAAACCGGTCTTGGCATCGACCACCAGGGCGATCAGGTCGGCGTCGGCGGCGCCGCCCCAGGCCGCTGCCACCATCGCCCGGTCGAGCCGCCGGCGCGGCTGGAAGATGCCCGGCGTATCGAGCAGCAAAATCTGGGCATCTCCCTCTATGGCGATGCCCATCAATCGTACCCGGGTGGTCTGCGCCTTCGGGCTGACGATGGCGACTTTCTGGCCGATCAGGGCGTTGACCAAGGTCGATTTGCCCGCATTGGGCGCCCCGACCACGGCAATGAGGCCGCAATGTTCGCTCATGTAAGTTGCTCCAACAATTTTGCGGCGGCAGCGGTCTCCGCTTCCTGCTTGCTGAGCCCCTCGGCAGAGGCCGATCCGACATCCCTGATCGCCACCTCGACCAGGAATCTGGGGGCATGATGAGGGCCGCTGCGGCCTTTCAGTTCATAGACGGGCGGACGCTTGTCTTCGGCCGCCGCCCATTCCTGGAGCGCCGATTTGGGATGCTTGGGGGCGTGGTCGCGCGTGCTGACGCGTTCGCCCCACGCACGACGGATGAAGGCGGTCGCGGCCTCCAGCCCGGCTTCGAGATACAAAGCGCCGATCATTGCCTCGACGACATCGCCAAGGACGTTGACGCTGTCGGCGGCGCGGTCGTCACGCGCCTGCTTGCCGAGGATCACCTGGCCGCCGACCCCAAGCTCGCGGGCGATCTCGGCGCAGGTCTCGCCCGTGACCAGCGCATTCAGTCGTCGCGACAATTTGCCTTCGGGCTCGTCGGGAAACAGTTCGTACAGCCACGTCGCGACGACCAGGCCGAGCACCCGGTCGCCCAGAAACTCCAGTCGCTCGTAATGATTGTCGCTGCGGCTCGAATGGGTGAGAGCGCGATCGAACAAAGCCGGATCCTTCGGCTTGTGGCCAAGCGTCGCTTCCACCCAGGCGGCGTTGGTGCCGCGTGTCGACGTAGCCGCCATCAATAAGTTTCCCCGATCCGGTCCCAGCGGGCGGCGGTCAGCCATGTCCATGGCTTCAGCCACGCCGCCGATCCGTCCGTCGAGAAAAAGGTGATCAGCGCCCGTCCGACCAGATGATCGGCGGGGAGGAATCCGACGCCGCCCGCATCCTGGCTAAAGCGGCTGTCCAGGCTGTCGTCGCGATTGTCGCCCATCATGAAATAATGACCTTCGGGTACGACGAAGACCGGCGTATCGTCGCCCGAACCGGAATATTGGTCGAGCACTTGATAGCTGCGACCGCTGGGTAAGGTTTCGCGATAGCGGCGATAGGCGCAATAGGTCCGGCCATCGGCCATCACCGCAGGCCGCTCGGCCTCCGGTTCGACATAGCGGCACGGGCTGTTGGCGGTGAGCGGCATCAGATAATCGGCGATCCGCACCCTGGGCACCGCCTCGCCATTCAGCACGATCTGGCCGCCGCGGACCTGGACAGTATCTCCGGGCAGGCCGATCAGCCTCTTCACATAATCCTCGTCCCGTCGTCCGGGATATTGGAAGATGACGATGTCGCCGCGCTCCGGTTCGTTGGCCAGGATCCGCCCGTCGAAGCTGGCGAGGCCGAAGGGTATCGAATAGCGGGAAAAGCCATAGGGCCATTTGGCGACGAACAGATAATCGCCGATCATCATCCGCGGCAGCATCGATCCGGATGGGATCATGAAGGGCGCGACGATGAAGCTGCGCAGGATGATCGCGAACAGGAAGAGGAACAGGAGAAAGCGGGTCGTCTCTGCGAGCCCGCCTGATTTCTGTACCTTCTTCACCGGCTTCGGCTCTGCCTGATCGCTTGCTTCCATCGGCCGCGTTTCGCCCGCGCATCGAGCCGGGTCAAGCCGCTAGGACAAGCGCCCTAGAAACACGCGGCCAGAATGCCGCTGAGCCAGATTGCCATGCCCTGATCCTGCCACAACCAGAGGCCTGCGAGCAGGAAGGGCAGGGCCGCCAGCGGCGCAAGCCAGGGGAGCGCCCGCTTCATGCTGCCTGCAGCCGCGCCGCGGGCGTGTCGCGAATAGGAAGGTGGATCACCGCAGCGGCGACCGCGAGCAGGATCGATGCGGCCCAGGCCAGGTCGTAGGATCCGCTCCGGTCATAAACGAGACCGGCCGCCCAGGCGCCGAAGAAGCTGCCGACCTGATGGCTGAGGAACACGATCCCATAGAGCGTGGACAGATAGCGTATGCCGAACATCTGCCCGACGAGCCCACTGGTGAGCGGTACGGTGCCAAGCCACAAAAACCCCATTGCGGACGCGAAGACCAGAGCCGAGACCGGGCTGAGCGGCAAGGCCAGGAACAAGGCGATCACCATCGCGCGCCCGGCATAGATGCCGCTCAGAACATATTTCTTGCGCCAGCGATCGGCAGACAAACCGAAGGCGTAGGAGCCGAAGATGTTGAACAGGCCGATCAGCGCCAGCGCGCTCGCACCGATCGCGAGGCCCAGTCCGCGATCGTCGAGATAAGCGGGAAAATGGGTGGCGATGAAGGCGACGTGGAAGCCGCAGACGAAGAAACCGGCATTGAGCAGCCAATAGCCGCGATGACGGGCGGCTTCGCTCAGCGCTTCCCCGAGCGACTGGCGCTGCTGTACCTCCGCCGACACGGGTCTGCCGGCGACGCCGATCGCCAGGACGGCGATGATCGCGACCATGCCGGCCAGCGCGATGAGGGCCAGCCGATAGCCGAACTCGCCGAGCAGCAACTGCGCGCCCGGCACCACCAGGAACTGGCCGAGCGAGCCGCCGGCGGTGACGATTCCGAAGGCGAGGCCGCGGCGTTCGGCCGGTACGACCCGACCGACCGCGCCCAGGATGACGACGAAAGTGGTGGCCGACAAAGCAATCCCGACCATGATTCCGAAAGTGAGATGGATACCGATCGCATCGCCGACCATGGCGGCGCCGCCAAGGCCGGCCGCATAGAGGATTGCGCCCGCCGCCACGATCCGGCCGGCGCCATGCTTGTCGGCCATTGCCCCGACGAAAGGCTGGGCGAGGCCGAACAGCAGATTGCTGATGGCGATGGCAAGCCCGAAACTCTCCCGCCCCATATCGAGCGCGACACTCATCTGCGGCAGGAACAGGCCGAAGGATTGGCGTACGCCCATGCCGAGCGTGACGATCATCGCGCCGCACGCGATCACGACCCAGGGCTTTTTCACGTGCGCAACGCCTCGATCCGGTCCAGCATGGCGAACAGAGCGTCCCGATCGGCCCCCAGTGTCGCGCCTAGCCGATCCTGGGCTGCGGCCCAATAGGGTTCGGCCAGTTCCAGTCGCCGGTCGGCTGTTTCGGTCGCGGTGACGATCCGGGTGCGCTGATCGGTACCGCATGACGAACGGACAAATCCTGCCTTTTCGAGCGGCGCCAACGTCCTGTTGAGCGTGGACCGGTCATGCCCGGAAAGGGCGGCGAACTTCGTCAAGGAAGAGGGGCCTGCCCGCTGGAGCGTCCGCAGCAGGGAATATTGGGCGACGGTGAGACCCGATGGCGCCAGCGCCTCGTCATAGAGGGCAGCCGCGGTGCGAGCGGTTCGGCGCAGCTTGGCGCAGACGCAGGAGGTCGAAGTCATAAGCGTGCAAATACACGCATATCTTTACGCGTCAATCGCGCCGCTTCATTCCTATCGGCAACCTCAATACGCCAGGGCTATACCGTCCGCGCGCATTTCGCTGGCGGCGGCATAGACACGCTCCGTTCCGTGGCCGCGCCGCTCGATGCAATGATAGCGGCCATAATCGCCGACCGTCGGCGTGACGATCCAGCCGCGTTCGACAAGGCCGGCTTTGGTTGCCTCCGGAACGCCGCTTTCGACATGGAGCTCGCCCTTGCTGGTCATGCCCGGATCGTCCTCGCTCATGCTTTGCGAAGATCCTTCATGATACCAGCGGGGGCTGTCGCCGGCTGCCTGCGCGTCCAGGCCGTAATCGACGCGGTTGACGATGATCTGGGTCTGGCCTTGCGGCTGCATGTCGCCACCCATCACCCCGAAGGACATCCAGGGCTGCCCCGCTCGCGTCGCGAAGCCGGGAATGATCGTCTGGAACGGCCTCTTGCCGGGCGCATAGAGATTGGGATGGCCTTCCTCGAGCGAGAAGAGCTGGCCCCGATTTTGCAGCATGAAGCCCAATCCGTCCGGGACGAGGCCGGAACCCAGGCCGCGGAAATTCGACTGGATCCAGGAAACCATCATTCCGTCCTTGTCGGCGACGGTGAAATAGGTGGTGTCGCCATGGCCTGGCGCTTCGCCGGGGAAGACGGGCTCCGGCATCCGGTCCGGCCGGATCAGCTCCGCGCGCAGTGCCGCATAATCCTTGGACAGCAGCCAGTCGGTCGGCACCTTGGCGAAATCCGGGTCGGCATAGAAACGGGCGCGATCCTCGAAGGCAAGCCTCTTCGCCGATGCCTGCAAGTGGAGCGAAAGCGCGGTCTGGAATCCGGCGCCCTTCATATCGAATTTCTCGAGGATGTTGAGCATCTGCAACGTGGCGATGCCCTGCGTATTGGCGCCGATCGCATGGACGTCGACCCCACGATAATTGACGAATAGCGGCGTCGTCCATTCCGAACGATGGGCGGCCAGGTCCGCCTTGGTCAGAAAGCCGCCGATCCGCTGGAGATAGGCATGGATGGTGTCGGCGACCGGCCCTTCGTAAAAAGCATCGCGGCCACCTTCGGCGATCAATCGGTAGGTGCGGGCGAGGTCGGGATTGCGGAATGTTTCGCCCGCAGCGGGCGTTTCGCCACTGGGCGCGAACAGTCTTAGCGCATTTTCCTTTTCCTCGGCTTTGGAATTCGGGCCGGCCGCCCGGTTCAACTCCCGCTTCAGGTTGGCGGCAATGATTTCGGGAACGGGCGCGCCCTCCTTCGCCACGGCGATGGCGGGTTCGAACAGATCGGCCCATTTCAGACGGCCATAACGTTCGTGCAGCGTCCACCAGGCGTCCACCGCCCCCGGGACCGACACGGAGACCGAATTGAAGGCGGGAATGATTCCGGCCGTCGCCCGGCTCCGTACCGTCGCCAGGCTCAGCGATCGGGGCGATCGACCCGATCCGGCGAGACCGACCACCATGCCGAGCTTCGGGTCCCACAACATCGCATAGCAATCTCCGCCGATGCCGCAGCTGACCGGTTCGAGGAAGCCGAGGCAGGCATTGACCGCAATCGCGGCATCGACCGCGCTGCCGCCGCGTTTCAGCGTCTCGACGCCGGCCAGCACCGCGAGCGGATGCGCGGCGCCGACCGCGCCATTATGGCCATAGGCCATGGATCGGGTCGCGAAGGAAGCGCCCGCCGTGCGGTCTCCGGCATGGATGTCCGGACGATTGCCGAAATCGCTCCCCGAAGCCGTGGAAGCGGCCGGGCGGGCCTGCGCGGCCAAGGGCGAACCGACCATGGGCAACGCGGTGGCGGCCACCGGCAGCGAGGAAAGGAAAGTGCGGCGGTCCATGAAAATCCTCGATTGGCGATGGTGGGTGGCTGCGGAGGCTTTTTCCTATCTTACTATCCGCTTCCTTCCGGTCTGGCGTCAACCGAGCTTTTTCGTCGGCGAAGTCTGCGATTGGCGCGCCCAGCCCGCGGGCACGGCCTCGCTATTTATGGGTCCGGACCCTAGATGCACTCGGCAAAGGAGATTCGGATGAGCGCGAGCGCCTGGCGGAAGCTGGAGGAAGCGGAGCGGCTGCCGCTGACTGTCCTGTTCGAGGCCGAGCCCGACCGGCTCTCTCGCCTCGTGCTGGAGGAGGCCGGCCTACGTTTCGATTTCTCCAAGACCCATCTTAGCCGCGCCATGATCGACGCTTTCGAGGCTCTGGCCGGGGAACGGGATCTCTCCGGCGCAAGGGAGGCGATGTTTGCAGGCCGGGTCGTCAATCCCACCGAGGACCGCGCCGCCGAACATACTGCGGAGCGGGGGCAAGGGGCTCCGGAAAGCGTGGCCCGGGCCCAGTCGATGCACAATCGGATGCGGGCCCTGGTCGACGCGGTCGAGGCCGAGGCATTCGGGCCCGTTCGCCACATCCTTCATATCGGCATCGGCGGATCGGCGCTCGGTCCCGATTTCCTGATAGACGCGCTCGGGCGGGATTCCGGCCGCTATGATTGCGCGATCGTCTCCAATGTGGATGGCGCCGCAATGGAAGAAAAGGTGGCCGATTTCGATCCGCACGCCACGTTGGTCGTGATCGCGTCGAAGACCTTCACCACCACCGAAACCATGCTCAACGCCCGCTCCGCCATCGCCTGGCTCGAGCAGGCCGGCGTCGCCGATCCTTATGGCCGCCTCATCGCCGTGACGGCCAGCCCGGAACGGGCCTTGGATTTCGGCATCGACGAGACCCGCATCCTGCCATTTTCGGAAACCGTCGGCGGCCGCTATTCGCTCTGGTCCGCAGTCGGATTTCCGGCTGCGCTCGCGCTCGGCTGGGATGCCTTCGAAACACTGCTGGAAGGCGCCGCGACAATGGACCGCCATTTCCGGCTTGCGCCCCTGGCCGCCAACGCGCCGGTCCTCGCCGCCTTTGTCGATCTTCATTATGCCGCCGTCCGTGGCTGCGGGACCCGCGCCGTCTTCGCCTATGACGAAAGACTGCGGCTGCTACCGTCCTATCTCCAGCAGCTGGAAATGGAATCGAACGGCAAGTCGGTTGGTCTGGATGGCCATCCGGTCGCCCGTCCCACCGCGCCGATCACCTGGGGGGGTGTGGGCACCGACGCGCAACATGCCGTGTTCCAACTGCTCCACCAGGGCACCCATCTGGTACCGGTCGAGTTCCTCGCCGTCGTCCGGCCCGATCACGGGCTCGACTTCGCCCACCACCGCCAATTGCTCGTCAATTGCTTCGCCCAGGGCGCGGCTTTGATGGCGGGCAGGACGTCGGACGATCCGGCCCGCTCTTATCCGGGCGATCGCCCGTCGACGACGATCCTCCTGGAAGAGCTTGATCCGGCGAGCCTCGGCGCGCTGATCGCCTTTTACGAGCATCGCACCTTCACCAATGCCGTCCTACTCGGCATCAATCCGTTCGATCAGTTCGGGGTCGAGCTGGGTAAGGAAATCGCCAGGTCGATCGATGGGGGCGGCGATGTCCGCTTCGATCCTTCGACCGCAGCCCTGATCGAACGCGCCTTGGGGGAAATATGACAGATTATGATTATGACCTGTTCGTCATAGGCGCCGGCTCGGGCGGCGTCCGGGCGGCCCGCGTCTCGGCGGCTTATGGTGCCAAGGTGGCGGTGGCCGAGGAACATAAGGTCGGCGGCACCTGCGTCATCCGCGGCTGCGTTCCCAAGAAACTGCTCGTCTACGGCGCCCATTTCGCCGAGGATCTGAACGATGCCCGCCGCTTCGGCTGGGAAGTGCCGGAATGCCGATTCAACTGGGTCACCTTGCGGGACAATGTGCTGGCGGAAGTCTCGCGCCTCGAAGGCCTCTACACCCAGACCCTGGACAATCATGGCGTCGAGATTCTCAAGCAGCGCGCCACCGTCTCGGGCCCGCATGAGGTCGCGCTGGCGGACGGGCGCACGGTCAGCGCCCGCTATATCCTGATTGCGACGGGCGCGACCCCACTCATCCCGGATTTTCCCGGAAACCAATATGGCATCACCTCGAACGAGGCCTTTCATCTGGAAGGCTTGCCGAAGCGTATCCTGATCGCCGGGGCTGGCTACATCGCCAATGAATTTGCCGGAATATTCCACCAGTTCGGCAGCCACGTCACCCTGGCCAACCGATCGGACGTAATCCTGCGCGGTTATGACGAGACGGTGCGGGACCGGCTCCTTCAGATCTCGATCGTCAAGGGCATCGACTTCCGCTTCAATGCCGCCTTCCGGAAGGTCGAAAAGGCTGAAAGCGGTTCCCTGACCGTCCATCTGGAGGGCTGCGAACCGATGGAGGTGGATCTGTTGATGTTCGCTACCGGCCGCGTTCCGAACACTGCAGGCCTCGGCCTTGAAAATGCGGGCGTCCAGATCGATGCGAGGCAGGCGGTGGTGGTGGATGAGGACAGCAGGTCCAGCTGCGACAGCATCTACGCGGTGGGCGACGTCACCGACCGGGTGCAATTGACGCCGGTCGCCATCCGCGAAGGGCAGGCCTTTGCCGACACCATCTTCGGCGAAAAGCCCACGCGGGTCGATTATTCCGCTATTCCGTCCGCCGTTTTCAGCCATCCGCCGCTTGCCGGCGTCGGCATGACCGAAAGCGAGGCCCGCAATACACTAGG
The DNA here is from genome assembly GCF_032378825.1 of Sphingosinicella rhizophila. NCBI lineage: Bacteria > Pseudomonadati > Pseudomonadota > Alphaproteobacteria > Sphingomonadales > Sphingosinicellaceae > Sphingosinicella > Sphingosinicella rhizophila. The sequence goes on from NZ_JAVUPU010000012.1 coordinate 28,593, forward strand.
ATCGGTCAGGATCTTCACCTCGGATTTCCGGGCGATGAAGAACGTCCTGGCCGGCCGCAACGAACGATCGCTCTACAAATTGGTGGTCGATGGCGGGACGGATGAAGTCGTCGGCATCCACATGATCGGCCCCGATGCGCCGGAAATCCTTCAAGCCGCCGCGATCGCGGTGAAGGCAAAGCTCAAGAAGGCCCAGTTCGACGAAGTGATCGCGCTCCATCCTACCATGGCCGAAGAATTGGTGCTGATGCGGTAGAGAAGCTGTGTCGATCCGGCCGAAAGGCGGTTGACCGGATCGTCCAAAGCTGGTGCGATGGGTGGGGGAAACCGGAACGCCGGTGCTCCTGTCGATAAGGAACTGCATCCTGGGGAGGGTGAACTGACCCGACATCATTATCGTCCGCGAGCCATTGGCCGCAGGCACGCGTTGCGCACCGCCTGTCACTGTCTGATGATGGGCATGGTCTGGCCGACGCTTCCGGCTTTGGCCTCGGATGCGCGCCAGGCGATCGTCGCCCCGGACGCCCCGGCTGCGATCGGGCCTTATTCGCAGGCGATATTGGCCGGGGACACGCTCTATTTGTCCGGCCAGATCGGCGTCGATCCTGAAAGCGGGAAATTCGCTTCCGAGGAGGTGACCGGCCAGACGGAACAGGCTCTTCGCAATCTCGATGCGGTGCTGAAGGCGGCGGGGATGGGAATGGACGATGTCGTCCAGGCGCAGGTCTTTCTCGCCGATCTCGACGATTTCGCCGCCATGAACCAGGTCTATGGCCGCTGGTTCGACTTGCCGCCGGCCCGTGCCACCGTGCAGGTCGCCCGGCTTCCCCGCGATGCGCGCGTGGAGATCATGCTCGTCGCGGTTCGGGGGCGGAGCGGGGAGCGATGATGAAGAAGCATCTTGCCTGGATCTTCGTGGCTTTGCTCGGTGCCCTGTCCTTCGCCATGATCGGCGCAGCGCGCGGCGAGCAGATCAATGCCCTGTGGATCGTGATCGCCGCCATCTCGGTCTATCTGATCGCCTATCGCTATTACAGTCTCTACATTGCCAAGCATGTGCTGCGGCTGGATCCCGGCCGCCCGACGCCCGCGGTCCGCCACAATGACGGGCTGGATTTCGTCCCCACCGACCGGCGCGTTCTGTTCGGTCATCATTTCGCCGCCATCGCGGGGGCGGGGCCGCTGGTCGGGCCGGTTCTGGCGGCGCAGATGGGCTATCTCCCCGGCATGCTCTGGCTGCTGGCAGGGGTGGTCGTCGCAGGTGCGGTCCAGGATTTCATCGTCCTTTTCATCTCGATGCGGCGTGACGGTCGCTCCTTCGGCCAGCTCGTTCGTCTGGAAATGGGCCCTCTTGCCGGCACGATCGCCTTGCTCGGGGCGTTCGCGATCATGGTGATCATCCTCGCAGTGCTCGCCCTCATCGTCGTGCGCGCACTCGCCGAGAGCCCGTGGGGGACCTTCACCATCGCCGCCACGATCCCGATCGCGATGCTGATGGGGGTCTATACACGCTGGCTGCGGCCCGGGCGGGTCGGCGAGGTTTCGATCCTTGGCATCCTCGGCCTGATCCTCGCCATCGTCTTCGGACAGAATGTCGCCGCCTCGCCCGTGCTGGCGCCGCTCTTCACCTTCACGCCGGTGCAGCTCTGCTGGATCCTGATCACTTATGGCGCGGTCGCCTCGGTGCTGCCGGTCTGGCTGCTGCTGGCGCCGCGCGATTATCTGTCGACCTTCCTGAAGATCGGTGCCGTAGCCGCGCTCGCGATCGGCATCGCGGTCGTCGCGCCGCCGTTGCAGATGCCGGCGCTGACGAAATTCATCGACGGGAGCGGACCCGTCTGGTCGGGCTCGCTCTTTCCCTTCCTGTTCATCACCATAGCTTGCGGTGCGGTGTCCGGTTTCCACGCCCTCATCGCGAGCGGCACGACGCCCAAGCTGATTGCCAGCGAAGCCGATGCGCGCTTCATCGGCTATGGCGCCATGCTGATGGAAAGCTTCGTCGCCATCATCGCCCTGATTGGCGCCTCGATCCTGGACCCCGGCGTCTATTTCGCCATGAACAGCCCGGCGGCCGTACTCGGCACGAGCCCGGAAAGCGCTGCCGCGGCCGTCACGGCCATGGGCTTTCCGGTTTCCTCCGAGACGTTGGTTCAAACGGCCAGGGATGTCGGGGAAAACAGCATCATCTCCAGAACCGGTGGCGCACCCACGCTCGCGGTGGCGATGGCGGAGATTTTCAGCCAGCTGATCGGCGGCAAGGCGATGATGGCTTTCTGGTATCATTTCGCCATATTGTTCGAGGCCCTTTTCATCCTGACTGCGGTCGACGCCGGGACACGCGCGGGCCGTTTCATGCTCCAGGATCTGATCGGGACCGCGCTGCCCCGTTTTCGCGATACCTCGTCGCTCTTGCCGAGCCTGACGGCGACCGCCTTGTGCGTCGGGGCCTGGGGCTTCTTCCTCTATCAGGGCGTCACCGATCCGCTGGGCGGCGTGAACACCTTGTGGCCTTTGTTCGGCATTTCCAACCAGATGCTGGCCGCGGTCGCCCTGATGCTGGGAACGGTCGTCCTGTTCCGGATGAAGCGGCACAAGGCGGCCTGGATCACGATGGCACCGGCCGCCTGGCTGGTCGTGTGCACCGGCACGGCGGGGCTGCAGAAGATCTTCTCGGCCGACGTTCGCGTCGGCTTCCTCGCCCACGCCGCCAAATATTCGGATGCCCTGCAGCGGGGCGAATTGCTGGCGCCTGCGAAGACGTTCGGCGAGATGCGGCGGATCATCTTCAACGACAGGATCGATGCGGCCTTGTGCGCCTTGTTCCTGGCGGTGGTCCTCGCCATCCTGTTCTTCGCCATCCGAAGCTGCCTCGCCGCCTATCGGACTCCGGAGCCCAGTATGACCGAGCTGCCCCTGGCACCGGGCCGGGAGGCAATCGCATGAACGGCCGCTCGCCCCACGCCAGGATCGGCGGCGCCATCGGCCTCGTCCGAAGGATCGTCATGGGAACGGTCGGCACCGCCGATTATGAAGCCTATCTGGCACGCCATCGCGAAATCCACCCCGACGCGGTGCCGATGGATTACCCCACCTTCTTTCGCGAACGGCAAAACGCCCGCTATGACGGCGCCAAGGGCAATTCGCGCTGCTGCTGATCCGGGGGGATTTGGCGATGCGCCGATGATCGGGATCTCTAATGTCGTTCCACGAACAGCTTGCACTCTCCCTGGCCCGGCATGCCGATCGGGTCCTTCTTGCGGATGATAATCAGGAGTTGACGGGCGGGGCGCTGGCGGAGCGTGTCGAACGATGGGCGTCCGGCCTTCGTCACCTTGGCCTCCGGCGGGGCGATCGGATCGCCGTTCAGGCCGACAAGAGTATCGACCTCGTGATCCTCTATCTTGCCGTGCTACGGATGGGCGCCGTCTATCTCCCGCTCAACAACAATTATCAGCCTTCCGAAATCGAATATTTCCTGACCGATGCGCAGGCGGCCTTGTTCGTCTGCACGCCTGGCGAGCGGGACACGTATCGGGATATGGATTCGCTTCGCCGGATGCGGATCGAGACTCTTGACGCCGGGGGGCAGGGGAGCTTGCCGGACCTGCTCGGTGCGATCGTCGCATCGCTTCCGCCCGAGCCGGTCGGGCCCGACGATCTCGCCTCGATCGTCTACACTTCGGGCACGACGGGACGGTCCAAAGGCGCAATGATCACGCACCGCAATCTCGTTTCCAACGCATCGGCGCTGATCGAGACCTGGGGGATTACGCAGGAGGACGTCCTGCTCCATGCTCTGCCCCTGTTTCACATCCATGGCCTCTTCATCGCGCTCAATACCCTGCTGCTCGCCGGCGGGCGGGTCACTCTGCTGCCCGCTTTCGATGCAAAGACGGTCGTCGAGCGGCTTCCCTTCGCGACACTCTTCATGGGCGTCCCAACTTATTACACGCGGCTGCTCGCCCAACCCGGCCTCGACGAAGCTGCGCGCACGCTTCGCCTTTTCGTCTGCGGATCGGCGCCGCTCAGTGTCCAGACTTTCGAGGAATTCGAACGCAGGACCGGTCACAGGATACTCGAGCGTTATGGCATGTCCGAATGCGGGATCATCTGTTCCAACCCGCTCCATGGCGAACGGATGCCCGGCGCCGTCGGCCGGCCGCTGCCTGGCATTGAGGTGCGCACGGCCGATCATGCTCCCGTTGGTGTGCTCGAGGTGCGCGGGCCTAACATTTGCGCCGGCTATTGGCGGCAGCCGGAGAAGACTCGGGAGGAATTCCGGGAAGATGGCTTCTTCATCACTGGTGACGTCGCGACTATCGACGAGCAAGGCGTGGTTCGGATCGTCGGCCGCGAGAAGGACCTGATCATTTCCGGCGGCCTCAATATATATCCCAAGGAAATAGAGGATCTGATTGACGATTTTCCGGAGGTGAACGAATCCGCGGTCGTCGGTCTGGGCCATCCGGATTTCGGCGAGGCGGTGACTGCGGTGGTCAGCCTTCGGGAAAAAGGCAGTGTGTCAGCCGAAGAGTTGATCGGGCGGCTACGGGCCAGGCTGGCCAGCTTCAAATTGCCCAAGGCTGTCTTCTTTGTGGACGATCTTCCCCGCAATGCGATGGGCAAGGTCCAGAAGGCCGTGCTTCGGCACGAATATCGGGATCATTTCGGCGGCTGATGCGAACTCGGGCGTTTCACTCCGCCATCCGGTGGGCGGCGGATTCGAGCCGCATCAGCATGGCCTGCAGATTTTCGACTTCCTTCGGGGAAAATCCGGCGAGGAGCCTTTCCTCCAGCTCGATCGCTTTCGGCGCCACTTGGCCGTAGAGCGCCCGTCCGCTCTTCGTCAGTGACAGGCGATGCGACCGCCGGTCATCCTTATTGGCAGTCCGCTCGACCAGGGCACGGCTGGTCAGTGCGGCAGAAGCCCTGCTTACCGTCACCTTGTCCATGCGGGTCGCGGCGCCGAGCTCCAATTGGGTGGCCTGGCTGCGTTCGGCGAGCACCGCCACGAGCCGCCATTCGGGTATGGAGAGGCCGAACAGCGATCGATAGGCGCCGGCGATGACGTCGCTGACGAGATTGGTGGTGATGGACAGGCGATAGGGAAGGAATTTGTCCAGTACGAGCGGCCCTGGCATCGGCGATCTCCTCCCTTCTTTCGGATCGCACGCTTAGAGAGAAGCGTTTGTCCTGAATAGTTTCATTTGACACTGGCGCGATGAACCTAGTATCATTTGAAACTAGATTATAGGAGCACCCATGTCCCTGCACGACAATCCGCTAGGCCTCGACGGGTTCGAATTCGTCGAATTCACCGGGCCCGATCCCGAAGCGCTCGCGTCCCTGTTCAAGGCAATGGGCTTCACCCATCTCGGCAATCACAAATCCAAGAATGTCCGCCACTACGCCCAGGGCGACGTGAATTTCATCCTCAATATGGAGCCCTCCGGCCAGGCGGCGGATTTTCGCAAGGCGCACGGCCCGTCGGCCAATGGCATGGCTTTCCGGGTGAAGGATGCGAAACAGGCCTTCGCCTTGGCGGTGGAGCGCGGCGCCACGCCGGTGGAAACGCCGCGCGGGCCGGGCGAGCTGGAAATCCCCGCTATCGAAGGGATCGGAGGCTCTTATCTCTATCTGGTCGACCGCTATGGCGCGCAGCAGATTTACGACGTTGATTTCGAAGCGGTGGAAGGGGCGGAACGCGACGCCGGTTCGGCCGGCCTGCATACGCTCGATCATCTCACCCACAATGTGAATCGGGGCCGGATGGATCATTGGGCGCAATTTTACGAGCGCATCTTCAACTTCCGCGAAATCCGCTATTTCGATATCGAAGGCCAGCAGACGGCGCTCGTTTCCCGGGCCATGACGGCCCCCGACGACAAGATCCGCATTCCGCTGAACGAATCCCAGGACGAAAACAGCCAGATCGAGGAGTTCCTGCGCGAATATCGGGGCGAGGGCATCCAGCATATCGCCATGGCGACCGACGACATCTTCGCTACCGTCGACCGGCTGCGCGCCAACGGCATCCGCTTCCAGGACAGCCCCGACACCTATTTCGACATGATCGACGAAAGGCTGCCCGGCCATGGCCATGACGTGGCAGAGATGCGCAAGCGCAAGATCTTGATCGACGGCTCCCCGGAGACCGGCGAAGGCCTTCTTCTCCAGATCTTCACGGAAAATATGGTGGGGCCGATCTTCTTCGAGATCATCCAGCGCAAGGGTAATGAGGGCTTCGGAGAGGGCAATTTCAAGGCCTTGTTCGAATCGATCGAACTCGATCAGATCAGGCGCGGTGTCCTTCCGGCCACCAAGGAGCCGGCTTGACCGCCGGCTACATGTCCGGTTTCGGCAGCCATTTCGCTACCGAAGCGGTGGCGGGGGCGCTGCCGGAGGGACGCAACTCGCCGCAGCGCCCGCCTTTCGGCCTTTATGCCGAACAATTGTCCGGAACCGCTTTCACCGCGCCGCGGGCGGAAAATCGCCGCTCCTGGCTCTATCGGTTACGGCCGAGCGCGGAGCACGCCCCTTTCGGTCCCTATCCTGGGACGGCATTGTTCGCGCCGGGCGCCGCATCCGGGCCGCTGGCGCCCAACCGCCTGCGCTGGGATCCTCTGGACCTGCCCGATACGCCCACCGATCTGATAGACGGCATGGCGACCATGGTCGCCAATCGCCATCCCGAGGATCTCGATGGCGTCGCCGTCCATATCTATCGCGCCAATCGCGACATGGAACGGCGCTTCTTCGTCGACGCCGATGGCGAGCTGCTCTTCATACCCCAGCAGGGCCGGCTGGTCCTGCTGACCGAAATGGGCCGGATCGACATCGCCCCCGGCGAGATCGCTTTGGTGCCGCGCGGCGTCCGCTTCCGCGCGTTGCTGCCGGATGGGGAGGCGAGGGGTTATGTCACGGAAAATCATGGCTCTCTGTTCCGTTTGCCCGAACTTGGCCCGATCGGTTCGAACGGCCTCGCCAACCCCCGCGACCTCCTGGCGCCGCAGGCCGCTTATGAAGATGAGGACGGGCGGTTCGAACTCGTCCAGAAATATCTGGGATCGCTCTGGACGACCATGCTCGATCATTCGCCGCTCGACGTGGTGGCCTGGCATGGCAACCTGGCGCCGTGGAAATATGATCTCGCCCATTTCAACACGATCGGAAGCATCAGCTTCGATCATCCCGATCCGTCCATCTTCACCGTCCTGACCAGTCCCAGCGACGTTCCCGGCCGTGCTAATGCCGATTTCGTCATCTTCCCGCCACGCTGGATGGTGGCCGAGGACACGTTTCGCCCGCCCTGGTTCCACCGCAATGTGATGAGCGAGTGCATGGGCCTCATCAAGGGCGCCTATGACGCCAAGGCGGAAGGCTTCGTGCCGGGTGGCCTCAGCCTTCACAACCTGATGGCGGGGCATGGCCCGGACGTCGCCAGCTGGCAGGCGGCGAGCGAGGCCGAGCTGAAGCCGCACAAGCTCGATGGCACGCTCGCCTTCATGGTCGAAAGCTGCTGGCCGTTTCGTCCCACGGCGTTCGCGCTGGAAACATCGGCCTTGCAGAAAGACTATGACAATGCTTGGGGCGGCTTTCCCAAAGCCCTGATTCCCTGACCGGTCGTCCGCGTCCGCGGTGAGGCGCGGGCAATACAGCGGCGAAGCCGGAAAGAGGAATGGTGGCGAGGCGCATATTCCAGCTGTTTTGGGGGCTGACCCTCTATGGGATCGGCCTGGCCCTCATGGTTCGTGCCGATCTCGGCCTCATGCCCTGGGACGTATTCCACCAGGGCGTATCGGATCGTACCGGCCTGAGCTTCGGGACGATCGTCATCGCCACCGGCATCGTCATCCTCCTTGCCTGGATCCCGATGCGGCAGAAGCCGGGCATCGGTACCCTGGCGAATATCTTCATCATCGGCCTTGTCATCGACCTGGTCCTTTGGCTGCTGCCTCCGGTCGCCGGCTTGCCGGTCCGATGGGCGATGATGATCGGCGGCCTTCTCATGAGCGGCATCGCCGGCGGTGCCTATATCGGCGCGGGGCTGGGGCCCGGGCCGAGGGATGGCATGATGACCGGCATTGCGGATCGCACGGGCTGGTCGATCCGGCTTGTCCGGACCGGCATCGAAGTAGCGGCTTTCGGCACCGGCTGGCTGCTGGGCGGGACGGTGGGCCTCGGCACGATCCTCTATGCCGTGCTGATCGGCCCGATGATCCACCGCACCTTGCCGCTGTTCACGATCCCGCCGGCCAAAAAGGACGCGGTCGAAGTGGCGGAAATAGCGGAAAGCTGCGAGGGCATCTAGAGTGCTTTCAGGTCAGATGGACTCATCTGGCGACTTGGAGAGCAGGGAAAACAAAGGAAATCCCGACCGGTTACCGGCTCAACCTAAGTGGGAACGGCCTCAGGATGCGTTTCCTGTAGGCTGTGCAGCCGACTCCCTTCGGCTATAGGGTGGAAATGAGGCGCGCGCCGTGAACCGCGAGGAGGAAAGTGACGTCCTGATCGTCGGTGCCGGCCATAACGGCCTTGCCTGCGCTTTCTATCTTGCCGCCAAGGGGCTCTCGGTCAGGATGATCGAGCGCCGCCCGATCGTCGGCGGCGCCGCCGTCACCGAGGAATTCCATCCCGGTTTTCGAAATTCCACCGCCAGCTACACCGTCAGCCTGCTCAATCCGACCGTGATCGAGGATATGCGGCTGCACGATCACGGCCTCAAGATCGTTCTGCGCAAGGTCGACAATTTCCTGCCCACCTTGGGCAAGGATCATCTCCTGGCCGGCCGCGGCGGTCTCACCCGGCGCGAGATCGAGCGGCATTCGCCGGCCGATGCCAGGGCATATGACGATTATTCCGAAGCGCTGGAGTCGGTCGTCTCGATCCTGCGCACCTGGGTCCTGCGCGCGCCGCCCAATGCCGGCGGCGGTCTTGCCGACATCCTCGCATTGCTGAGGCTGGGCAACGATGTCCGTGGCCTCCAGGTCGAGCAGCAGCGGCATCTCTTCGATTTCTTCACCAAGAGCGCGGCCGATATATTGGACCGCTATTTCGGCAACGATCTGGTCCGCGCCCTGTTCGGCTTCGACGCCGTGGTCGGAAACTATGCGAGCCCGTACACGCCCGGCTCCGCTTACGTACTGCTCCATCATCTGTTCGGCGAGGCTGCCGCTATTCCCGGTGCGTGGGGCCATGCGATCGGGGGCATGGGCGCGATTACTCAGGCCATGGCCAGGGCCGCGCGCGCGACGGGCGTCGAAATCCTGCTGGACACGCCGGTGGACGAGATCCTTGTCGAAGAGGGCAAAGCGGCCGGCATTATTGCGGCCGGCAGGCGATATCGGGCCCGGCAGGTCGTTGCCAACGTCCATCCCAAGACCCTTTTCGCGAAATTGATCCCCGAGGATGCAATCGCTCCGGAGATCCGCCGCCGCATGGCGCACTGGGCAAGTGAATCCGGAACCTTCCGGATGAACGTCGCTTTGTCCGAGCTTCCGCGCTTCACCTCGCTGCCGGACCCGGGCGATCACCTGACGGCCGGCATCATCATCGCCCCATCGCTCGAATATATGGACCGCGCCTATCTGAGCGCCCGAAGCAAGGGCTGGTCGGACGAGCCGATCATCGAAATGCTGATTCCCTCGACCCTCGACGACAGCCTTGCGCCTCCCGGCCAGCATGTGGCGAGTCTCTTCTGCCAGCATTTTCCCTATGAAATCGCCGGTGGCTGGGACGCGCGGCGCGAGGAGGCTGCGGATCATGTCATCGCCAGCGTCGATCGCTACGCCCCGGGCTTCAAGGCGTCGGTGATCGCCCGCGACGCTCTCTCGCCCCTCGACCTAGAAGGGCGGTTCGGCCTCGTAGGCGGGGACATTTTCCACGGCAAGATGGGCCTGGACCAGCTCTTCTCGGCCCGCCCGATGCTGGGCTATGCCGATTATCGCATGCCGCTGCCGGGCCTCTATCTGTGCGGTGCGGGCGCCCATCCCGGCGGCGGCGTCACCGGGGCGCCAGGGCACAATGCGGCAAAGGCGGTGCTTGCCGACAGGCGGAAGTTCAGGCGGTAGGGCCGGCGGTCAGGGAGTGGCCAGGGAAAGATCGTCCGCCGTGCCGTCTGTGACGCCTACCAGTGGCGCTGGATGAAGCGGGAGGCGCCACTTTCCTTCCTCGCCCCGCGACGATAGACGAACCGCAACACGTCACCCTCGAGGATCGCCATGAAAACCAGAGCCGCCATCGCCGTCGCCCCGAACAAGCCGCTCGAGATTCACGAGGTCGATCTCGACGGTCCGCGCGCCGGCGAGGTTCTGGTCGAGATCATGGCGACCGGCATCTGCCACACCGACGCCTATACGCTGGAGGGCAAGGACAGCGAAGGCATCTTCCCGTCCATCCTGGGCCATGAAGGGGCCGGCATAGTCCGCGAAGTTGGCGCCGGCGTCACCTCGGTCGCGGTCGGCGACCATGTCATCCCGCTCTACACGCCCGAATGCCGCCAGTGTAAATCCTGCCTCAGCCGCAAGACCAACCTTTGCACCGCCATTCGCGGCACCCAGGGCAAGGGCGTGATGCCGGACGGAACCAGCCGCTTCAAATTGGGGTCGGAGACGATCTACCATTATATGGGCTGCTCGACCTTTTCCAATTTCACTGTGATGCCGGAAATCGCGCTCGCCAAGGTTCGGCCGGACGCGCCCTTCGACAAGATCTGCTATATCGGCTGCGGCGTCACCACGGGTGTCGGCGCCGCACTCTGGACCGCGGGCGTGGAGCCTGGTTCCAACGTCGTCGTCTTCGGCCTGGGCGGCATCGGCCTCAACGTCATCCAGGGCGCACGGATCGCCGGTGCCGACAAGATTGTCGGCGTCGATCTCAATCCGGCCAAGCGCGCCATGGCGGAAGCCTTCGGCATGACCCATTTCGTCAATCCCAGGGACGTGGGCAATGACAAGCTTGTCCAGGCCCTGGTCGACCTGACCGACGGCGGCGCCGATTACAGCTTCGACTGCACCGGCAATACCGACGTCATGCGTGCGGCCCTGGAATGCTGTCATCGCGGCTGGGGCGAAAGCGTCATCATCGGCGTCGCCGAGGCCGGCCGGGAAATCTCCACGCGCCCGTTCCAACTCGTCACCGGGCGGGTCTGGAAGGGTTCCGCCTTCGGCGGCGCCCGCGGCCGCACCGACGTGCCGCGCATCGTCGACTGGTATATGGATGGCAAGATCGAGATCGATCCGCTCATCACCCACACCATGCCCCTGGAAGACATCAACAAGGCATTCGACCTGATGCATGCCGGCGAAAGCATCCGCAGCGTGGTGATCTATTGATCCCGCTCCCCCGACGACGGCGAGACGACAAGGCGGCCCCATGACCCTCGAAACCATTTCGGCAGCCCGTTCCTTTGGCGGTACGCAATGCGTCTATCGCCATCAAAGCCGGGCGACCGGCACGCCGATGACCTTCAGCCTCTATCTGCCGCCGCAGGCGACCGGCGGTACGCCCTTGCCGGTTCTCTACTTCCTGTCCGGCCTCACCTGCACGCATGCCAACGTCACCGAAAAGGGCGGCTATCAACGGGTTTGCGCAGAATTGGGGCTTATCCTGGTTGCACCGGATACCAGCCCGCGAGGGGAAGAGGTGGCTGACGACGATGCCTATGATCTCGGCCAGGGGGCGGGTTTCTACGTGGACGCTACCGAAGCGCCCTTCGAGACCCATTACGGCATGTATTCCTATATGATCGACGAGCTTCCGGAACTGATCGGCGCTTCCTTCCCCGCCGATCCCCGCCGCGCGTCGCTTACCGGCCACTCGATGGGAGGCCATGGTGCGCTCACCATCGCCCTCAAGAACCCCAGCCTCTTCCGCAGCGTTTCCGCTTTCGCGCCGATCGTGGCGCCGAGCAGGGTGCCGTGGGGTGAAAAGGCGCTTGCCGCCTATCTCGGTTCCGATCGTGCCGCGTGGCGTCGTCATGATGCCGTGGCGTTGATCGAGGATGGCGCACGCGTTCCGGAAATCCTTGTTGATCAAGGGACTTCTGACTCGTTCCTCGAACGTGAACTGAAACCGGAATTGCTGGCCGAGGCCTGCGCCGCCGCTTCCATCCCGCTCACCTTGCGCATGCAGCAGGGTTACGACCACAGCTATTATTTCATCTCGACCTTCATGGAAGATCATCTCCGCTGGCACATGGCGAGGTTGCTCGCATGACGAACCCGCTTCTTGCCACCATGATCGAGGCGGCGCTGGAGGCCGGCGCCGAGATCGAGCGCATCTACGAGGCCGGCTGTGCGACCGAAACCAAGGAGGATGGCTCACCGGTCACAGAGGCGGATCGCCGCGCCGAGCAGATCATCCTCGACCGGCTGCGCAAAGCCTTTCCCGACGTGCCCATCCTGGCTGAGGAAGAAGTGAGCGAGGGGCGCATTCCCGCCGTCGGCATGCGCTTCTTCTGCGTCGATCCCCTGGACGGCACCAGGGGCTTCGTCCAGCGCAATGGGGAATTCACGGTCAACATCGCCCTGATCGAAGACGAAGAGACGCGGGCCGGCGTGGTCTACGCGCCCGACAGCCATCTGCTTTACTACGGCGCCGCCGGCGAGGGGGCGTTCAGGGTCCGTGATGGCGGCCCTCCCGAACCGATTCGGACACGCCTGCATCCGAGCCACGGCCTCACCGCGATCGGCAGCCGCAACCATGGTTCAAAGGACGATGATGGCAAGAATGCGGGCCTCAATATCGTCGATTATCTGCCATCCGGGTCATCGCTCAAATTCTGCATGGTCGCGGAGGGCTCGGCCGATGTCTATCCGCGCCATGGCCGGACGATGGAATGGGATACTGCCGCCGGCCAGGCGGTGTTGGAGGCCGCCGGCGGCCGCGTCATGGCGCTGGATGGAATCGTCGAAGCCGGCCCGCTGCGCTACGGAAAGGTCGAACGCGGCTTCGATAATCCCCACTTCATCGCCTGGGGCCAATAAGACCGGAACGATCGTCTCTCGATACCCGACTTAATCGCTGACCGGCTTTCCGTTCAGGATAAGGTCCCCATCGACGGTCGTGCCGTTCAGGATGACTGCGCCGTCCACCACGTTGCGGCCGCGATAGGCCCCGCGCGGGAAGGCGTTCGTCCCGGAGGTCTGGCGCATCCTGCAGTTGGAATAGATGGCGCGGGTGCTCCAGGGCAGCACTGCGCCATGGTCCAGCAGGAAGGCGCAGCGTTCGAACAGGACATTCTCCGCGTCGGAAAGATCGGCGATCGGGCCGTCCGGCCGACCGGAGAGATAGACTTTGCCGTTGGGCGAAAGTGCCGGATCGTCTCGGAACGTGCAGTCGTGAAATTGCGCCGCTCGTGCGGGATCCGGGTCGCCGAAGCATTTGACCGCGGTTCCGACGATGGTGCAGCCTTCGAACCGGAAATAGGGCTTATAGGGCCAGACCGACCAGTTGGTGGTGCCGACGAAGGTGCAGCCGGTGAAGGTCGCGCCTTCGCTGTCGCCGCTGTCCGCGACCATCGCACATCCGTCATTGTCGGAAAATTCGCAGTCGACGAAGCGGTGATCGCGGTTGGTCTTTCCGCCTTCGGCTTCGATATCGACGCCGGCTGCCGGTGCGCTCACCAGGCCGCCCCGGCCGGTATGATTGAACTTGCAGCCACGAAAGGCATAGCCGTGTCCGCCGATGATGCTGCAGCCTTGGCGGCCATTATATTCGGAACGGAAATTCTCGATCCGCCGCCTGACCCTGCCTGCCAGCGCTTCATCGTCCAGGCCATTGATCATCAGCCCGTCCTGGGGATGGTGATGGCTATGGACGTTGCGGACGATCTCGTCGCCGCGATTGTCGACCAGGTACAGGCCGGTGGCGGAAATCTGCCAGCCCGTGTCGCCGAACGGGCCGCCGATGCGGAGCGCGGCCAGATTGCCGTCCAGCTCGAGGTCGGCGATCTCCACCGTGCCCGCGCAAGCCTCGACCATGATCATATATTCGTAGGGCGAGGACCATTGGCTCTTGTCCAGATAGGGCATGGCATTGCGGGTCGGCTCGCCGCTGGACGGATCGAACGTACCGAAGCGGAGCCCCGGGGCGCATTTCATCGCTGCGCCATTGCCTTCTATGGTGAGCCGCTTGGTGCAGCCGCGCAAGTGAAGGAGGGGCTTCGGCCTGAACGCCTCGGCGAACCGGCCGTCATTGCGTTCCTGCGCGCCCACCAGATAGGTCCGCCGCCGCAGCCTGACGACACCTCCGCCATTGGCGTTGACCTCGGCAGCGAGCGCGGCGAAGGCATCGCTGTCATTCGTCGTCCCGTCGCCCTTGGCCCCGAACATTTCGGGCGTGAAGACCTCAGCGGTCGCTCGCGTGCGGCCATGCGCCAGTTCGGCCAGGCCAGCCACGGCCAAGGCGGCCGTGCCGGACAGGAAATTGCGTTTGTCTCTGTCCATGGCCCGATCCTTCAATTACGACCTTTCCATAAGAGGACGAGGGCCAGGCTGCCAACCCGCGGTTGCCTCCACCCCGCACCGACCGTTCAGGAAAGAAGTCGATGACTGCTTCAGCCTATATCGTTGCCGCTCTTCGCACCGCTGGTGGGCGTCGCAACGGCGCCCTCAAGGATTGGCATCCCGCCGATTTGGCCGCCGAAATTCTCGATGCCCTGGTCGATCGCTCCGGCATCGATCCATCGGCGATCGAAGACGTCATCATGGGCTGTGTCAGCCAGGTCGGCGAACAGAGCTTCCATGTCGGCCGCAATGCGGTCCTCGCCTCGCACTTGCCGCAAAGCGTTCCCGCCGTCACCATCGACCGGCAATGCGGATCTTCGCAGCAGGCGATCCAGTTCGCTGCCCAGGCGGTGATGAGCGGAACCCAGGACGTCGTCATCGCCAGCGGCGTTGAATCGATGACGCGGGTGCCGATGGGCTCGCCGGTCGCTCTCGCCGCCGATGCCGGGATCGGCACCGGTCCCTTTTCAAAGCGCATCCGGGACAGGTTCGGCGTACCGGGCTTCAGCCAGTTCGTCGGCGCGGAGATGATCGCCGAAAAATATGGGTTCGGCCGCGAGCAGCTGGATGCGTTCGCCCTCGAAAGTCATCGCAAGGCGGCCGACGCCACCGAGGGCGGCGCCTTCGTCGAGGAGATCGTGCCGATTCGGATCGTCGATGCCGACGGCCGCGAAACTCTTCACGTCAAGGATGAGGGCATACGCTATGATGCGACGGCCGAAGCCATGGCGTCGGTCAAGACCCTCCAGGAGGGGGGAAACATCACCGCCGCCAATGCGTCGCAGATCTGCGACGGCGCCAGCGGCGTGCTGGTGGTGAGCGAGCGCGCGCTCCGGGACCATGGCCTCGTGCCGATTGCGAGGATCGTCAATCTGACCGTGACCGGCGGCGATCCCGTGGTCATGCTGGAGGAAGTAATCCCCGCGACGCGCCGCGCGCTCGAGCGGGCGGGTACCGGAATTGACCGGATCGATCTTTATGAAGTCAATGAGGCCTTTGCCCCGGTTCCGCTCGCCTGGCTGCAGGCGATCGGCGCAGATCCCGACAGGCTTAATGTCAACGGCGGTGCGATCGCCCTCGGCCATCCGCTCGGGGCCAGCGGCACGAAACTCATGGCCACGCTCGTTCATGCCTTGCGGGCAAGGGGGAAGAAATATGGACTGCAGACGATGTGCGAAGGAGGAGGCCTGGCGAATGTGACCATCGTCGAAGCGTGCTGAGAGCCGGTCGACCAACATCACCAAAGACCGTCGACGGCCATTTCTTCACCAAAAATTAACGATTAAGGAATAATTTCTTAACCAATTGGCGCAGGGGGAAAGCGCCCTCTTGGACAATGCGACCTTTAAGGATCAGGCAATATGCTGCCCCGCCGGTTTGGAATGTGCGCGATTCTCCTCCTCGCGGGCTGCGCCTCCTTGCCCACGCCGGAGCCGCCGGAGCCGCAAGCCGCGGTGGTCGTGGTCGAGGAACCGCCCGCTTGGGCAAAGGACATCAATCCGGCCGATCGCGACCGCATCGACAGGCTCGACCAGGCGTGGATGGAGGCTTTGGCCGATGCCCGCATGGGGCGCTTCGGCCGCCGCATCAGGGAGGAAGGGGCGCTGCTCGATCCCGACGCCGCCCTCCAGCGGCCGGCCCCGTCGCCCGGATCCTATATGTGCCGCCTGATCCGGTTGGGTGCAGACGATCGGCGGGAACCGCCCTTCACCGCCTTCCGGCCTTTTTTCTGTTATGTCGGGGTTGCTGACAACCAGCTCAGCATCACCAAGCAGACCGGGTCGCAGCGTCCCGCGGGCTATTTGTGGGAGGATGACGATCCCGATCGATTGATCTTTCTTGGATCCCTCGCTCCCGGCGATGACGAGCCTCTCGCTTATGGCGAGGATCCCACCCGCGATGTCGCCGGCCTGTTCGAACGTGTCGGGGCTTTCCGCTACCGCCTGGTCGTTCCCTGGCCAAGGAACGGGGCGAAGCTGGAGGTCTACGAACTGATCCCGGCGCCGATCCAGGACGACTGAACCACCTGCTTGACATTGCATCGCCGGCTATGTCCCAAATGCATTCCGACCGAGGAGGCAGCATGGCGACCATCAGCGTTATCTATCCGCAGGGCGAGCAGGCGGAATTCGACTTCGAATATTATCAGTCGCAGCATCTGCCGCTCCTGACCCAGCGCTGGGGCCCGATGCTCGCCGGCGTGGAAGCGTTGCGCGGTACTGCGACCCCGGACGGTCGGGAAGCTCCCTATCTCGCCATCGCCCTCCTCCGTTTCACGTCGATCGAAGCGCTGAAGGCGGCGACCGGCGGCGAACATGCCGCCGAGATCTTCGCCGACATACCCAAATTCACCAACGTCCGGCCGATCGTCCAGATCAACGAGCAGGTTCCTTACCCAGCTCGCCCCAGGGGATTGAGCGCGTAGCGCTTGTCGAACCGCCTAGCTTCCCGTTAGGAGCGCGGGAAAGGGAGCGACACATGAAACTCGACAATCAAATCGCAGCCATCGTCACCGGCGCCGCATCCGGCCTCGGTGAAGCCACCGCCCGCGCGCTCGCCGAGCGCGGCGTCCGCGTCGCCGTGTTCGATCGCGATGCCGACAAGGGACAGGCCGTGGCGTCGTCGATCGGCGGGATCTTCGCCCAGGTGGACGTCACCTCCGACGAGGCGGTCGACGCCGGCCTGGCCCTGGCCCGCGAAGCCCATGGGCAGGAACGCATTCTCGTCAATTGCGCTGGGGTCGCCACCGCCGCCAAGACGGTCGGCCGCGACAAGGAAACCGGCAAGCCGAAGCCCTATCCGATCCAGCAGTTCGAGCTGGCTATCCAGATCAACCTGATCGGTACATTCCGCATGATCGCCAAATCGGCCTTCGGCATGGTCAGCCTCGATCCGCTGGAGGACGGGGAGCGCGGACTGATCGTCAACACCGCTTCGGTCGCCGCCCAGGATGGCCAGATCGGGCAGGTCGCCTATTCCGCATCGAAGGCCGGTGTGCTCGGCATGGCGCTGCCGATCGCGCGCGATCTGATGGGGGAGGGGATCAGGGTCAATACCATCCTGCCGGGCGTGTTCGAAACGCCGATGGTGGCGATGATGCCCCAGAATGTGAAGGATGCGCTGGCCGCCCAGGTGCCGTTTCCGAAGCGTCTCGGCCGTGCCGAGGAATATGCCCGGCTGGCCGTGTTCATGGCCGAAAATACCTATCTCAACGGCGAATATGTCAGGCTGGACGGCGCCATCCGGATGGCGCCGAGATAAGCAGCCCGGACGCACCCTGGATCCCCAGGGGAGGGAAACCTGCGCGCCTGTTACGGGTTGCGTCGCCCCTCGATCAGGCTGTCGACCAGGGAAGGATCGGCCAGGGTCGATGTATCGCCCAGTGCGTCATGTTCGTTGTGGGCGATCTTGCGCAGGATGCGCCGCATGATCTTGCCCGAACGCGTCTTGGGCAGGGCTGGCGTGAACTGGAGATGGTCGGGCGTCGCGATCGGCCCGATTTCCTTGCGGACATGCTGGCGGAGCGCCTGTTCTAGCCCGTTGCTGGGCTCCTCGCCTGCAAGCAGGGTGACGTAACAATATATGCCCTGGCCCTTGATGTCGTGCGGGTAGCCGACCACGGCCGCCTCGGCGACCAGGGGGTGGCTCACCAGCGCCGATTCGACTTCGGCGGTGCCCAGGCGGTGGCCGGAGACATTGAGCACGTCGTCGACGCGGCCCGTTATCCAGTAAAAGCCGTCCTCGTCCCTGCGGCAGCCGTCGCCGGTGAAATATTTGCCTTTGTAAGTCGAAAAATAGGTCTGCACGAACCTTTCGTGATCGCCATATACGGTGCGCATCTGCCCCGGCCAGCTGCGCGTGATGCAGAGATTGCCCGAGGCCGCGCCCGGCAGGACTACGCCCTCGGCGTCGACCAGTTCGGGCACGACCCCGAAGAAGGGAAGTCCTGCCGATCCGGGCTTCATGTCGTGCGCGCCGGGTAGCGTCGTGATCATGATGCCGCCCGTCTCCGTCTGCCACCACGTATCGACGATCGGGCAGCGGCCGTCGCCGACCACCTGGTGATACCAGCGCCAGGCCTCCGGATTGATCGGCTCGCCAACCGATCCGAGCAGACGGAGCGAAGCGCGGTTATGCGCCTTCACGGGATCGTCGCCTTCCCGCATCAGCGCGCGGATGGCGGTCGGCGCGGTGTAGAAGATATTGACCTGATGGCGGTCGATCATATCCCAGAACCGGCCGAAATCAGGATGATTGGGAACGCCTTCGTACATCAGCGTGGTCGCGCCGTTGGCGAGCGGGCCGTAGACGATATAGGAATGGCCGGTCACCCAGCCGACGTCGGCGGTGCACCAGAAGATTTCTCCTTCCCGATAGTCGAACACGAAATGGAACGTGGCGGCGGTCCACACGGCATAGCCGCCGGTCGTGTGCAGCACGCCCTTGGGCTTGCCGGTGGATCCGGACGTATAGAGGATGAAGAGCGGATCCTCGGCACCCATCGGCTCACAGGGCAATTCGCCGGCATCGGCCCAGGCTTCGGGATCGTACCAGATGTCGCGGCCCGTGCTCGCCACTTCATTGCCGAGGTGACGGATCACCAGCACCGCGTCGACCCGCGGCCCATCTTCCAGCGCGGCGTCCACATTGGCCTTGAGCGGCACCAGCTTGCCGCCGCGCATGCCGCCGTCGGCCGTGATCACGAAGCGGCTCTCGCAATCCTCGATCCGCCCGCGCAATGCGTCGGGTGAAAAACCGCCGAATACGACGCTATGGACCGCCCCGATCCGCGCGCAGGCGAGCATCGCAACCGCGGCTTCCAGGATCATCGGCAGATAGAGCGTCACCCGGTCGCCGCGGGAAACTCCGGCAGCCTTCAGGCAATGCGCCATCCGGACGACCTGCCCGTGAAGCTCGGCATAGGTCAGGCTCCGAACCACTCCGGGCTCGTCGCCTTCCCAGATCAGCGCCTTCTGATCGGCGCGCGCCGGCAGGTGCCGGTCCACGCAATTGTAGCAGAGGTTGAGGACGCCATCCTCATACCATTTGATATCGACCGGATCGAACGACCAATTGCCGATGACCGAAGGTTCCCGCACCCAGTCGATGCGTCGCGCCTGGTCTCGCCAGAAGCCGTCCGAATCCTCGAGCGAATGTCGATAAAGCGTCTCATATTTTGCGGGCGGGCAATGGCTCCCGGCCTGCGCTTCGGGGGAAAGGGCGACTTTGTCGTTCATGGATAGATCCTGGGATTGACCGGAAAAGCAGCGGGAGAAGGCATAGCTGCCCAGATGGACGCAGGCCAGTTTTCATAGGCGTGTCACATCCAGGTTGCAGTACCGGAATTCCAGGTTCGATCGGCGCTGGGTCTGCTTGCGGCGACATGATCTGGATCAGCATGTTCTTGCGGAACTTCGCTGGAATTACACGCATTTAGCTCGATCATGTCGCCCCAGGCCAGTCCAGCTTATCTGCAATCCGCCTGGGAAGATCATCGTGAAACAGGAGACTGGCGGTGAAGCCCATATTCTTCGGCGCGAAAAGCGATGCTGCCACCCGGATGATGACGGCGTGCATGGCGGTGACCGAAGCTGGAGTCTATCGGGGCCCTCATTATTACAGCCACCGACCTATGATTCGGGTCCAGCTCGATTTGGGCCAGCTGGAAAATTGGCCCTCGTACCTCATTCCCGACTTCACGGACCGATTGCTTGCACTGCTCCCTGGCCTGGAAGGGCATGGTTGCAGCCTCGGCCGACGCGGTGGGTTCGTGAAGCGACTGCGCGAAGGCACATGGCTTGGCCATGTCGTGGAGCATGTCGCGCTCGAGCTCCAGTCGATGGCGGGGTCGCCTGCGACGCGTGGCAAGACGCGGTCCGTCAAGGGCAAGCCGGGCGTCTACAATGTCATGTTCGCTTACGATGATGAACATGTCGGGCTGATGGCGGGGCGGGTTGCAGTCGAACTCGTCGCTTCCCTGCTCCCGCAGGATCTGCAGGGCGTGACGGGCCTGGACCGCATCTGGAAGCTGGACGGGGAGTATCAATTCGAAAGGAGGCTTGCCGACTTGAAGCGGCTTGTCCGCCGCAATTCTCTGGGTCCCACCACCAGGGCCTTGGTGGACGAGGCCCGGCGCCGGGATATTCCCGTCACGCGGCTCGACGACCGCAGCCTCATTCAGCTCGGCCAGGGACGATATCAGCAGAAAATCCGGGCAAGCATAACCGGCCGCACCGGCCTCATCGCGACGGACACGGCAGGCAATAAGAGTCTCACGAAGAAACTGCTGGACGAATCCGGTATTCCGGTGCCGCGGGGCGTCGCAGTGCGCACGGCGGAAGACGCCGTGAGACAGGGATTGAGGCTCGGTTTCCCGCTCGTCACGAAGCCGCTTGACGGCAATCACGGCCGGGGTGTGACGGTCGGGATCATGGACGAGGATCAGTTGCGCTTCGGATTTGCGGCGGCGCAGGCCGAAGCCAAGTGTCGCGATGTTCTGGTGGAGCGCCATTTCGCCGGCAACGACCACCGAATCCTGGTTGTCGACGGCAGGGTGATTGCGGTCGCGGAGCGTGTACCAGCGCAGGTGGTCGGCAATGGTGTAAGCAATATCCGCCAGCTTGTTGCCAAAGTGAATCAAGATCCGAGACGCGGCGACGGTCATGAAAAAGTCATGACCCGCATCAAGATCGATCATCTGGTCGAGGAGTTCATCGGCCGTGCGGGCCTGACGCCCGATAGCGTGCCCCCGGCCGGGCAATTGGTGCCGTTGCGCGCGACCGCCAACCTCTCCACCGGCGGAACCGCGATCGACCGGACGAACGAGATCCATCCGGACAATGCGGAGATCGCGCGGCGCGCCGCAATGATCATCGGCCTGGACGTTGCCGGGGTGGACTTCGTCTGCCCCGATATCGGCTGTTCGGTGCTGGAGACCGGCGGCGGCGTTATCGAGGTGAACGCCGCCCCGGGCCTTCGCATGCATATCGACCCGTCGGAAGGCCCGCCGCGGGATGTCGCCCGCCCGATCATCGAGATGCTGTTCCCGGCCGGTCGGCCCAGCCGCATACCGATCATCGCCATCACCGGCACGAACGGCAAATCGACCGTGGCCCGGATGACCAAGCACGTGCTTCGCTATACCGGCTGCACGGTCGGGCTGACGTCGACCAGCGGGGTCTACATAAACGATGTTCTGGTCCATGCGGGAGACGCCACCGGTCCGCGCAGTGCCCGCATGATCCTCCGCGATCCGACCGTGGACGTTGCGCTATTGGAAACGGCCCGCGGCGGTTTGCTGCGCGAGGGGCTGGCCTTCGATTCCGCCGATATCGGTGCCGTGCTGAACGTTGCGCCCGACCATCTCGGCCTCAAGGGGATCGAGACGCTCGAGGATCTGGCGAATGTCAAATCCCTGATAGTGGAAACGGTGCGACGGCGCGGGACCAGCATTCTCAACGCCGACGATCCTTTGACGGCCAAGATGGCCCACCGTGCCGGCGGGCGCGTCATCTGGTTTTCGCTGGCGGGTTCCGACACGTCGCCGATGCTGCGCGACCATATCGATTCGGGGGGAAGGGCGGTGGTTCGCGAGGCCGGCGAGGATGGCGGGGTCATCATCCTGTACGACGAAGCGCGCCGCGAGCAAATCATCAAGGTCGGGGACATACCGGCAACGCTCCTCGGTATGGCCGAATTCAACGTGGCCAATGCTCTTGCCGCGATCGCGATCTGCATCGCCCATGAGGTGCCTATCCTCACGATCAGGTCCGCTTTGGCTCAGTTCCGTTCGACCTACGAGCAGAATCCTGGCCGCCTCAATGTCCACGATGCACATGGATATCGCGTGATCGTCGATTACGCGCACAATGCCGCCGGACTGACCGCCTTAGGCGCCGTCGTTCGCGGCCTCGGCCGCTATCACAAGCGTACGATCGGCGTGATCTCGATTCCGGGGGATCGCCGCGACGACGATATACGCGAAATGGGCCGCATCGCAGGCAGCATCTTCGATCTCCTCTTTTTCAGGGAGGATCCCGGAACCCGCGGGCGGGAACGCGGCCAGATCATGGGCCTGCTGCAGGAAGGCGCGCTCCAGTTTGGCCATCCGCCCGAGCTCATTCACATGATCGCGGGCGAACAGGAGGCGACGGCAGCGGCACTCGCTGCCGGCGAGCAAGGCGATCTGATCGTGATTACGCCGACGGAAGTCGAAAAATGTTGGAGGCAGGTGACGGAATATCAGCCTGGGAATTTGCTGCATTTCCCGCAGGCGCCCCAGATTGCGGCGGAATAGTGCGTGCCGGCCAGCAACCAGGCCCGTTGGGCCCTGATCGTATATGGTGGCGCCAGGGACGTGCGGCCGGGCGAGGCGGAACCCAGGATGTTGCTGAGGAATGACGAGGATGCGTCGGCCAATGCATGAACAAGGAAGCAAGGGCTGTCTGATCATCATCGGCGGGAATGAGGATCGGAAGGACGAACGCAGGATATTGCGAGAGGTGGCGCGCGAAGTGCGCGGAGGGAAGCTCGTCCTCGCCACCGTCGCCAGCCGTCGCCCGGAAGGCTATTTCGACGATTATCAGCGCGCCTTCAGCGATCTCGATCTCGGGGATCTGGTGGAACTCTATGTCGAGGATCGTGTCGAGGCGGGGGATCGAAGTAAATTGAGCGTGCTCGACGACGCGGCGGGCATTTTCTTTTCCGGTGGAGACCAGCTCCGTATTACCAGCCAGATCGGTGATACCGGCATCGAAGCCAAGGTTCGGGCGCTTTACGAGCGGGGCGGCGTCGTTGCCGGAACCTCGGCCGGAGCGTCGGTCATGAGCGAGACGATGCTCGTGAAGGGAACCAGCCAGATCACGCATCGGATCGGCGATCTGCACATGGCGCCCGGGCTCGGGCTGATCCGTGACGTCATCATCGATCAGCATTTCGCCGAGCGCGGTCGCTTCGGGCGCTTGATCGGCGCAGTCGCCCACAATCCTCGCGTACTCGGCATGGGTATCGACGAAGATACCGCGGCAATCGTCCGTGGGGACCGTATCGACGTGATCGGGAGCGGCGCGGTTTATGTCGTGGACGGAACGCACGTCACCCACTCGAACGTTGCCGAAGGCCAATCGGATTGCGCGCTGGCGCTGCACGACGTCCGCGTCCACGTTCTTCCCGACGGCAATGGCTATGATTTGAAGGAGAGGCGACCGATCTCGCCCGACAATTAAGTCGGGGTGAAAAATCCGGCGGTCAGTCCCCGACCTTCTGGGCAAGGAAGCTCGGGATCGGGCCGTTCCAGCCCTCCTCCTCCTGCTCAGGCGTTTCGCTGCGGTGGCGCCGCTCCGGGGCGGGGCGTGGCTTGCGCTCGGCTTTCCGGGAAGGCTCCTCGGGAAGATGGGACTGTACGGCTTTTTCCGGAGGGGCATCGCTCTTGGCGCGGCCCCGTCCGCCACGGGGCTTCCGTTCGCGCGGTTCGCCTTTCGCCGCAGGAGGGGAGGCCGCCGTATCGGCCTCGGTCGCCGTTGGACCACCAAGCGCTGGGCCATCGAATGCGGGGATCGCCAGGCCGGTCAGTTTCTGGATCGCAGCCACCGCCTCGGCATCATCGGGGGTGGCGAGGGTAATGGCGACGCCGGTGCGTCCGGCGCGTCCGGTACGGCCGATGCGGTGGACATAATCGTCCGGATGCCAGGGGACGTCGAAATTGAAGACGTGGCTCACGCCTTTGATGTCCAGGCCGCGGGCGGCCACGTCGGAGGCGATCAGGATATTGATCTCCTCGGCCTTGAAGCGATCGAGTTCGCGGATTCGTTCGGCCTGCTCCATGTCCCCGTGGATCTGTCCGGCGCGGAAGCCCGCGCGCTTCAGGCTCGTCGCGAGCTCGCGGACCGTCGTCTTGCGGTTGCAGAACACGATCGCGGTCTTGACCTCGTCGCTGCGCAGCCGGTCGCGCAAGGCATCCTTCTTCTTGCGGGCATCGACCTTGAGCAGCCGCTGGTCGATCAGGGCGTTTGACGAAGCCGGGCGCGAGACCTCGATCGTCTTGGGATTGCTCAGGAATTTGTCGGCCAGTTTCTTGATGGGCGGCGGCATCGTCGCCGAAAAGAGCAGGGTCTGCCGGTTGGCCGGCAGCTTGGTGCAAATCTCCTCGATATCCGGAATGAAGCCCATGTCGAGCATCCGGTCCGCCTCGTCGATGACGAGCAGGTTGCAGCCGGTCAGGAGGATCTTGCCGCGTCCGAACAGGTCCATCAGGCGGCCCGGCGTCGCGATCAGCACGTCGACGCCTTTTTCCAGCGCCGCCATCTGGTCGCCCATGCTGACCCCGCCGATCAGCAGCGCCATCGAAAGCTTGTGATATTTGCCGTATTTCTCGAAATTCTCGGCGACCTGGGCGGCCAGCTCCCGCGTCGGCTCGAGGATCAGCGAGCGCGGCATGCGCGCCCGGCTCCTGCCTTGGGCAAGAATGTCGATCATCGGCAGGACGAAACTGGCCGTCTTGCCGGTGCCGGTCTGCGCGATTCCGATCAGATCGCGGTTCATCAGCACGGATGGGATCGCCTGGCGCTGGATCGGCGTCGGCTCGTCATAGCCGGACTCCGTAACGGCGCGGAGCAATTCGTCGGAAAGGCCGAGATCGGCAAAGGTCATGAATGGTCCGAATTGAGGGCTTTGAGCAGGGAGCGGCTTGGGCGACGGGGCAGCCGCTTGTCAAGCAAAGCTCATTGTTCGATGCGGGCGGGGAGGCGGCGAACCGGCTGCAAGGATCGGAAAGCTTCTATCCCGCATTGCCCGCCCATTCGGGACCGAATGAGGTCCCTGTCGGCGCAGACCAGGCCGTCCGGATTGGGATCGATATAGAAGCCGTAATAATAATCGAGCGCAGGACAGCTGTTGGCGAGCCGGGCGCGGAAACGGCGGTTATTCTTGAGGATCAGGTCGACGCTGCTGCGGCCCCTGATCCTGGCGCCGGCAATATTCTGGGCACGGATGCATTTGGGTCCGCGCCCCTCCCGCCAGGTGATGAGGGAGGTCTGCAGCGATGTGCGCGCGGCCCGGGCGGGCACGCGGACGACGATTCGCTCGCGCACGATGCGGGTATATCGGGTTGGCTGCGCCGGCTCCGGCGCGGGCTCTGCTCCCACCCCCATCGTGACGAGCAGCATCGCGGCTGCGCTCCAGATCATGAATGCCTGCGCTCCATTGCCCCTGCCTTTGACGATCGGGCTTGAACAAGGGATTAATCCCCCTCCTGCGCGCTGCGTCTACCGGTGCCGTAAAAATGTGCCATAACGGGAAGCATCGGCGCGACGCAAATCGGCCCGGCGCTATTCCACCTGCGTCCTCGCCCTTGCGGAAAGCCCGGTCGCGCCATAGACGGGGCGCCGAACGCGGGGGCCGCAAGGGCGTTCCCGACATATGATGATGGAGACCTGAATATGGCGAGCCAAGCGCCGTCCAACTCGATGCCGATCTTCTACGGCAATCTGGAGCCGCTTTCGAGCACCCAGCATGGTGCCTTCAAGCTGCGCCAGCGCGACAAGGCGCCGCAGCTCGCCAAGATTCACGCCGTCCCGATCACCATCGACGAATTCGTGTCCGCACAGCGTTTCTATCCGATCATCTTCTCCGTCGGCGAAAATCCGGTGCCGCTGGCGCTGATGGGACTGCATGAAGGCGTGAACGTCTTCGTGGACGATCAGGGCGTGCCGATCGGCCAGACCTACATTCCCGCTTATGTCCGCCGCTACCCGTTCATGCTGGCGCGGCTCAGGGCCGATACCGACGAATTGTCGCTCTGTTTCGATCCCACCAGCGAACTGGTCGGCGCTTATGAGGACGGCACCGCCTTGTTCGATGGCGGCAAGCCATCCGAAGCGACCAATTCCATCCTCAAATTCTGCGAGGAATTCGAGCTTTCGGCGCAGCGCACCAACAGTTTCATGAAGGAAGTGAAGGAACTCGATTTGCTGATGGACGGCGAAGTCGCCATCCAGGCGTCGGACAGCGACAAGCCGTTCATCTATCGCGGCTTTCAAATGATCTCGGAGGAAAAGTTCCGCGAGTTGCGCGGCGATGCCCTGCGCAAGATGAACCAGAACGGCATGCTTCCCCTGATCACGGCGCATCTTTTCTCGCTGCAGCTGATCCGCGAGGTTTTCGCCAAGCAGATCGAGCAGAAAAAAGGCCCGAAGCTCGAGGCGGCGAAGCCGGCCGCGAAGGGCAAGGGCAAGGCATAGAGCCTGATCGTTTGAGGCGGAAGCGCTCGGCGCTTTCGCCGATGACGTGAATCAGGCTCTACTCGAATGTCCGGAGTCTGATCGTTTGAGGCGGAAGCGCTCGGCGTTTTCGCCGATGACGTGAATCAGGCTCTACCCGAATGTCCGGAGTCTGATCGTTTGAGGCGGAAGCGATTCGGCCTTCCGCCGGTGGCGTCCCGGTCGTTGTGCGCCGGGCTCTCGCCAGGCTTCAGCCGATGACCTGCCGATAGACCCGCAGCAGGTTCTCGCCCATGATCTTCCGCAAATCGGCTTCCTTGTAGCCGCGCTTCGCGAGAGCATCCTTGATGATGAACATCTTTTCCGGAACGTCGANATTCGGCCTTCCGCCGGTGGCGTCCCGGTCGTTGTGCGCCGGGCTCTCGCCAGGCTTCAGCCGATGACCTGCCGATAGACCCGCAGCAGGTTCTCGCCCATGATCTTCCGCAAATCGGCTTCCTTGTAGCCGCGCTTCGCGAGAGCATCCTTGATGATGAACATCTTTTCCGGAACGTCGATTTCTTCGATGAACGGTGGCCACCTTAGGTCGACGCCTGCCTTGAAATTGAACTGCTTGTGGAAATCGTGGAAGGCCTTTTCGGTCGGATAATAAGAGCGCCAGCGCGTCAGCGGCGCGTCGCTTCCGAATGCCACATGATCGATCCCGACCAGCTGCACGACATGATCGATATGGGCGATATAATCGTCGAGCGTCGAGCGCGGCTTGCTGCTGACGAAGAAGTTCACCGTGGCGATGCCCATCACGCCGCCTTTCTGGGCGAGCGCGCGTATCTGCTCATCATCCTTGCACCTGGGATTGTCGTTCAGCGCCCGGCAGTTATTATGGGAGAATAAGACCGGCTTTTCCGACTGGGCGATGGCGTCCAGGCTGGTTCTCTTCCCGCAATGGGCGAGGTCGACGATCATGCCCAGTTGGTTCATCTTCTTGACCACGTCGACGCCGAAATGGCTGAGGCCGGTATCGTGGCGCTCCGTGCAGCCCGCGCCGAGATCGTTCAGCTCATTATAGGTGAGCAGCATCATCCGGATGCCGAGATTGTAGAAGAATTCGACATTATCGAGCTTGCGATCGAGATGCGTCCCGTTCTGGAAACCGAGCATGACGCCCAGCCGCCCGGAATCGCGGGCCGCCAATATGTCGGACGAACTCTTCACATGGATCAGGCGGTCTCCATGCCTGTCGAAAATGCCATGCCACATGGCCAGGTCGGCCACGGCCTGTTCGTAGCTGAAAGGAGGATTGCCGGGCGCCCCCAGGGTCGTATCGATCATCGACATGCCCGATTTAGGAATGGCCACCAGCCCTTCTTCATTCACCGCCACGCCGCCCAATGCATCAATGAAGAGCATCCTGTCGGCCGGCTTGGGAGTCTGCGCGCTTGCCGATAGCGGCCTGCCCAACGGGCCGAGCGCGATCGCGCCCGCGGCGCCCGCGAGGATCGCCTTTCGCCGGGACAAGTCGGTCATATGCTTCCCTCCCATGCCGTCTGCTTATGCCGCCTGCCTGCCGTCGCCTTCGGCCTGGCGTGCACAGGGCGCTTCCCAGCGCATCTTTTCAGACGAATTCGGCATCAGTGCAAGGGCGGGATAGGGTGTGTCCTGGCATGGGCGCAGAGGGTCTCCGGATCATGTTCCGCAGGGGGAGCTCCGAGCGCCCGCGCCTACCTGCAGCATGCGATATGACCAGAAAAGCACAACTTCTTGTAAAAATCCGCAAATGCCCTAAATTGGGGTTGACGTGCTTCGCATCCCCCCTTTGCGGAGCCGCGTTACGCCCGATGAGGGCGTTCTCCCTGAACCTTGGCCACCTCGCGCTCGCGCGAGGTGGTCTTTTTCATTCCGCCGCGATCGCCTCTGTCTCGGCTGCCCGAAATGCCAAGGCGGCGGCGACCGAAGCGATCAGCGCGGCCATTGCGTCAAAGCCGGGGCCGGGAGAACGCAGGTCCGACGCCAGATAGAGCGATCGGTCGATTTCGATCTGCAACGCATGGATGCCCGTGACGGGACGTCCGTGTCGGGCGGTAATATAGCCGCCGGCATAAGGCGCATTGCGTCCGGAGACGAGGCCGGCGGCGGCGACGGCATGGCTTGCCGCGTCGACCAGGCCCGGGCTGCAGCTGGTTCCGTAGCGGTCGCCGAGCACGATCGGGGCGGTTCCGGCATGCTCGTCCCGCGCGGGCATGGAATGGCAATCGAGCAGGATGGCATAGCCGTGGCGGGACCGGGCGGCCTCGAGCATCTCTTCCAACGTCTCGTGATAGGGGCGGTGGACCTCGTCGATCCGCCGGCGGAGCTCGCCCGCCGTCATCCGTTGACGCCAGATCGGGCCGGCACCGGCCATGCGCGACGGGACGAGGCCGAGCCCGCCGCGGCTGCGCGGGGATTGCAGGATGGAGCCGGCCGGCGGCGCCGGCGCGACGATGGCGGGGTCGATTTCGCGCTCGTCCCGGTTTAGATCGATCTCCGCCCGCGGCACATCGGCGATGAGGGCGCAGGCGCCGTTCGCGACCGCTCGCCAGACCAGCCGGTCGACCAGCCTGTCCTCCAGCGATTCCAGTGTCGTCAAGGGCAAGCGCGACGATCGGAGCAGCGCGTCCGTATAGGATCGGCCCGCATGCGGAACCGACAGCACGACCGGCGAAGACGGCCGGGCCGGGCCGGTGCGCCGGAAGGGAAGGGCGGCGGGCGAGTCGGTCATTTCCATCTTGCGATTAGATAGTCCGTATTTGGCACGCAACCGCACGGCACCTTATTTTGTCCCGAAATCGGTCCGCCGCATGCTGGCAAAGGACGGGCGGTTGAGGCATAAGGGGGACGCAGCAGGGGGGCTATGCCGCCTCGATGGGCCGGAGCGCGAATGATCAGGATCTTGCTTGCAGAAGATGATGACGCGATGCGGGTCTATCTCGCGCGCGCCCTGGAACGGTCCGGCTATGAAGTGGTCTCGGTCGACCGCGGCACGGCCGCCTTGCCGTTTCTCGAATCCGAGCATTTCGATCTGCTTCTCACCGACATCGTCATGCCCGAAATGGACGGAATCGAGCTCGCGCAGCGCGCTGGCGGGATCGCACCCGACATGCGCGTCATGTTCATCACCGGCTTCGCCGCGGTGGCGCTGCGGGCGAGCAAGGCGGCGCCGAGCGCGAAGGTCCTTTCCAAGCCCTTCCATCTTCGCGATCTGGTCGCGGAAGTCGATCGCCTGTTCCAGTCGGAAGACCAGCATGGAAGATTGTGAAGGCGGCTTGCGCAGGTCATGACCCCTCGCTAGTAGCCCCCGTCGTGGGCGTGTAGCTCAGTGGTAGAGCACTGTGTTGACATCGCAGGGGTCGCAAGTTCAATCCTTGCCACGCCCACCATTTTCTTCCGGTGGCCGATGCACGCAAATCCCCTTTGACGGTTCGGTTCCGCTCGAATCGGACTTTGTCCGTGTGAATGCCTGTCCTCCGTAGGATCCCTGATAGGCCGCGCCGTCCCGCCGTCTTAGCCTTCGTCCGATATCGACGGAGGGTGGCATGAAGAACGTACTTCTATTGGTGCACGAAGATCCTGGCCAGGAGGCCCGGCTTCAGGCGGCGCTCGATCTCACGCGCGCGCTGGAAGGGCATCTCGTCTGCCTGGATGTCGCCGATCTCTACGCTCCGGCAGCCGCGATGGTGAACGTTCCGGTCGAAGTCTCGGACATGGAGGAGGATCGTCTCGATCGCCGCACCCGGCTGGAGGATCGGCTCGCGCGCGAAGGCGTGTCCTGGACGATGAACCAGGCCCTTGGCGACCTGGCCGCTTGCATCACGCGCGCCGCCGGCCTGTCGGACGTCATCGTCCTCAACCGCAGGCTCGACAGCGATCCGGTTCCGGACATGCGGGGAATCGTGTCGCAGGTGGTGCTCAAGGCGCGCAAGCCCGTCCTCGCCGTTGCCGAATCCTGTCAGGGCATCGATTTTTCGGGACCGGCCCTGGTCTCCTGGGACGGATCGCTCCCGGCGACGGCGGCCCTGACCGCTTCGGTGCCGATGCTGAAATTGGCGCGGTCGGTGAACCTGCTGGAAATACAGGGCTCCTCTTCCGGTACCGTCCGGGACGCGGCCATCTATCTGTCGCGGCACGGCGTGCATGCCGACGTGGACCTTCTGGCCTGCTTCAAGGACAGCGCGCATGAAACGAGCGCGGTGATCCGCGAAGTCTGCCTCCAGAACGCTTATTCCTATTGCGTGATGGGCGCCTATGGAAACTCGCTGGTCAGGGAGACTTTGCTGGGCGGCGTGACCAGGCGCATGCTCGCCTTCAGCGAAACGCCACTGCTGCTGGCGCACTAGACGGTTATGCTGGAACGGAAAATTCGTCCGCCGCCATCTGGATCGCTTCATAGATCTTGTCGAGATCGGCTTCGTCGATGCAATAAGGCGGCATCACATAGATGCTGTTGCCGAGTGGGCGCAGCAGCAGGTCGCGGTCGAGGAAGAAGCGCAGCAGCTTCGGCCCCAGCTCGGACAGATAATCGCACTTCGGCTGCTCCATTTCCATCGCGGTGATGGTCCCGATCTGCCGTCTGTTGGTCACGCCGCGAAGAGAGGCGAGCCGCGCGCTCTGTCTTTGTCCGAGCGCGGCGATCCGCTCCAGCACCGGTTCTTCTTTCCAGATCGCCATATTGGCATTGGCGGCGGCGCAGGCGATCGGATTGGCGGTGTAACTGGAAGAATGGAAGAACATCCGGGCGCGGTCTTGCGAAAGATGCGCCTCGAAGATCGGTGCCGTCGCCATCGTCACCGCCAGCGGGACGCTGCCGCCCGTCAGTCCCTTGGAAAGGCACAGCAGGTCGGGGACGATTTCGGCCTGTTCGCAGGCGAGAAGCGTGCCCGTCCGGCCCCAGCCGGTCATCACTTCGTCGGCGATGAACAGGACGTCATGCGCGGCGCAGATCGCCCGCATCTGGGCCAGCACGGCCGGCGCATAGATCAGCATGCCGCCGGCGCCCAGGATCAACGGCTCCACGATGAAGGCGGCGGGCGGCTCCGGGGCGCGGCACAATGTTTCCAGGGCGTCCAACGTCGCCTGTTCCTGTCCCGCCTTCGGAAAGGGAATGGTGGCCACGTCGAACAACAGCGGCGCATAGCTCCGATTGAAGACCCCGCGCGCGCCTACCGACATGCCGCCGATCGTGTCGCCATGATAGCTGCCTTCCATCACGACGATGCGGTGCCGGGCCTCTCCGCGATTGTGCCAGAAGCCGAGCGCCATCTTCAGCGCCACCTCGACGCTGGTCGAACCGCTGTCGGAAAAGAAGACGTGGGCCAGCGGCGCCGGCATCATGCCGACCAGGCCGCGCGCCAGTTGCTCGGCCGGCTCGTGGGTGCAGCCGGCGAAGATCACCTGGTCCAGCCTCTGCGCCTGGTCGATGATGGCCGCCATGATGCGGGGGTGGCAATGGCCGTGGGTCGTCACCCACCAGGAAGAGATGGCGTCGACGATGCGGCGGCCGTCCGTTGTATGCAGCCAGGCGCCTTGCGCGCGCGCGACCTCCAGCGGCCTCTCGCCGAGGCCGTGCTGGGTGAAGGGGTGCCAGACCGGCGAATTCACCGGAAATCCTCGATGCGGAAATTTTCGCGGAAGGCCGCCGCCAGACTGTCCGGCGCAAGCGAAGCAAGGATCGGCAGGCGGCCCAGCCGCTTGACGCTGCCGATCCGGCAGATCGTGGCTTCGCTATCCTCGACCGCGTCGCCGACGAAGGCGATGCCGAGGATGGCGATCCGCCTTGCCCGCAAGGCCTCGATCGACAACAGGCTGTGGTTGATCGTGCCGAGGCCGGTCCGCGCCACCAGCACCAGCGGCAGCGCCCAGCGCGCGAACAGATCGGCGAACAGGATTTCCTGCGTCGCCGGGACGAGCAGGCCGCCGGCGCCCTCGATCACCAGCGGATCCAGGTCCGGCGGCACGATCGCCGCTGGGTCGATCTCGATCCCGTCGATCGCCGCCGCGCGATGCGGGGAGCAGGGCGTCGCCAATCGGTAGCGTTCGGCAAGGATGCGGCCCGGCTCCAGCCCGGATAGCCGCTCCACCGTCTCGCTGTCGGTCGGGGCGTCGAGCCCGGCCTGGACCGGCTTCCAATAATGAGCGCCCAGCGCGCCGGCCAAGGCGGCGGCGAAGATGGTCTTGCCGACGTCCGTATCGGTGCCGCTGACGACGATCCTCATCGCCGCGCCTCGGCCAAGGCGGCGGCGAGCGCGTCCACCGCTTCTTCGTCCACGTTCAGCGTCAGCGAGATGCGAAGGCGCGACGTGCCAGGCGCCACCGTCGGCGGCCGGATGCCGCGCACGTCGAAACCGCCTTGCTGCAGCGTGGCGGCCACCGCCATCGTCGCCGCTTCGTCGCCGATGATGAGCGGCATGATCTGCGATCCGGTCGGGGAGGCGCCGAGCGGCACCAGCGCGCGCGCAGCATGCTCGATCAGGTTCAGCAGGCGCGCCCGGCGTTCCGGCTTGTCCGCGATGAGCCGCAGCGCCGCGCGCACGCCCGCGGCGATCAGCGGCGAGGGCGCTGTCGAGAAGATGAAGGCCCGCCCGCGGTTGATCAGGAAATCGCGGACGATCGTGGGTCCGCAGACCAGGGCCCCTTCGCAGCCGAGCGCCTTGCCGCAGGTGCGGATCGTGACGACATTGCCGCGCCCTTCGAGATGGGCGGCAAGACCGCGCCCGCCTTCGCCGAATATGCCGGTGGCATGGGCCTCGTCGATCAGCAGGATGGCGTCGTGCCGGTCGGCGATGGTGATGAGGGCATCGAGCGGCGCCATGTCGCCGTCCATGCTGTAGAGGCTTTCGATGGCGATCCAGGCGCGGCCGGTGCCGCCGCTTTGCCGCCATTCCCCGACCGTCTCCTCGAAGGCGATCGGATCGTTATGCCGTGCCGCCGTCGCGTCCGCGCGGCTCAGGCGCATTCCTTCATGGCTGCTGGCATGGATCAGCTCGTCATGGACGATGAGGTCTCCGCGCTGGGGCAAAGTGGAAAGCAAGGCGGCATTGGCGGCATAGCCGCTGGAAAAGAAGAGGGCGCTTTCCGATCCGAAAAAGGCGGCCGCTTCCGCTTCCAACCGCTCATGCTCCTCATGATTGCCGCGCAGCAGCCGCGACCCGCCGGAGCCGACCGGGACGCCCCGCGCCAGCGCTTCGGCGAAGGCCTCCCGCAATTCCGGGGCCGCAGCGAGCCCGAGATAGTCGTTGGACGAAAAATCATGCCCGGCGCGCGGGATCAGCCGGCGCCTGCGGCTGGCGCGCGACAGCGCCTCGAGATCCTGTTGATGGCCTTGCAGGAGGGACATTGCGGGTGCCGTAGCGTCCTCGGCTGAAAGGCGCGACAGCTTTTGCACCTCTTGCCTGCCATGGCCGGTTGCGGGCAGGGAAGGGGAAAGGGCGAGGAGGGCATATGTTCGACATCGGGGAATTGCGGGAGGCCCAGGCCGTGGTCGGGAAGCATATGCAGCCGACGGCGCAGATCGCCTGGCCCTTGCTTGCCCAGCGGCTCGGCGCGCAGGCCTGGGTCAAGCATGAAAATCACAACCCGACCGGTGCCTTCAAGGTGCGCGGCGGCCTCACTTATGTCGACCATCTCGTCCGCTATTCCGGCGCCGTAAGTCTCGTCACCGCCACCCGCGGCAATCACGGCCAGAGCATCGCCCTTGCCGGCGGCCTGTACGGCGTTCCCGTGACGATCGTCGTCCCCATCGGCAACAGCGTCGAGAAGAATGCGGCGATGCGCGCTTATGGCGCCGAGCTGATAGAACATGGCCGCGACTTCGACGCCTCCCGCGACGAGGCCCGGCGCCTGTCCGGGGAAAGGGGCGCGCTGATGGTCCCCTCCTTCGATCGCAACCTCGTCGTTGGCGTCGCCACTTATGCGCTGGAGCTGCTGACGGCTATTCCCGATCTCGACCTGCTCTACGTGCCGATCGGCCTCGGCTCGGGCATTGTCGGCTGCATCATGGTGCGGGACCTGCTGGGCCTGAAGACCCGCATCATCGGCGTCCAGTCCACCGGCGCGCCCTCTTATGCTCTGTCCTTCGCGGCCGGCCATCCGGTCCCGACCAATGACGCCGTCACCAACGCCGACGGCATGGCGACGCGCGTGCCCGATCCGGTCGCGGTCGAGATGATCAACAAGGGCGCCGACCGCATCGTCACCGTCAGCGACGACGAGGTAGCCGAAGCGATCCGCATCTATTGGTCGGACACCCACAATCTCGCCGAAGGCGGAGGCGCCGCCGCCCTCGCCGCCGCCCTTCAGGAACGCGAGCGCATCCAGGGGAAGAAGGTCGGCCTGGTCCTGTCCGGCGGCAATATCGACGCCGCCTTGTTCCAGTCCTGGTTGTATCCGGGATAAGCTTTACGCCCCTGCCGCAAGCGGCGGGGGGAGTTCGTCAGCTCAAAACCCCACGGCTTCCTTCGCCCGGCAAGGCTTCGCTTCCGTCTCCGCCGCGACCATGCCCAGCTTCGCCATCATCTCGGCATCCGCATCCGCGCCGGCATTGCCGGCGGTCAGCAATTTGTCGCCGGTGAAGATCGAATTGGCGCCGGCCAGGAAGCAGAGCGCCTGGGTGCTTTCGCTCATGCTCTCGCGGCCGGCCGACAGGCGCACGCGCGCTTTCGGCATGGTGACGCGGGCCACCGCAACCGTGCGGACGAACTCCAGGTCGTCGATCTTCACATTCTCCTCGGCGATCAATTTGTCGCCGAGCGACGTGCCGCGCACGGGGACCAGGGCGTTGACCGGGACGCTTTCCGGATGGACGGGCAGGGTGGAAAGGGCATGGATGAAGCCGACCCTGTCGTCGCGCGTCTCGCCCATGCCGACGATCCCGCCGGAACAGACCGCCATGCCGGCCGCGCGCACCCGGGCCAGAGTGTCCAGCCGGTCCTGATAGGTCCGGGTGCTGATGATCTTCTCATAATATTCGGGCGAGCTGTCGACATTATGGTTGTAATAATCGAGTCCCGCATCGGCGAGCCGCCTGGCCTGGTCGTCGTTCAGCATGCCCAGCGTCATGCAGGTTTCGAGGCCCATCGCCTTGACCCCCGCCGTCATCGCGCAAAGCGCCTCCATGTCGCGCTTCTTGGGCTCGCGCCACGCCGCGCCCATGCAGAAACGGTTGGATCCAGCCGCCTTGGCCGCCGCCGCCGATGCGAGCACCGCATCCACGTCCATCAATTTTTCCGCCTTCAGCCCGGATTTCGCGAAGGCCGACTGGCTACAATAACCGCAATCCTCGGCGCAACCGCCCGTCTTGATCGACAGCAGGGTCGAAAGCTGCACCTCGTTCGGCCGATGCCACTCGCGATGCACCTGCTGCGCCCGCCACAGCAGGTCCATGAACGGCATGTCGAACAAGCCGCCGATCTCGTCGCGAGTCCAATCGGTGCGGATCATCTCTTACCTCCAGGGGCGCCCAAGGCTGCCGTCGAATGTTCGCGGGCGCTCTGGCATGTGACGCTCCGAATTGCCAGTGCGTGTCGTGCCTTCCAAGCACCTCTCTTGCGCCAAATGCCGTCGTTCTACGTTCGCTCATAGGTCTCCGAAAGGGGAACGTCGGATCGGGGGCGCTCCAGCTGCCGCGCCTGGGGCCCATCCGGCAGGCCTTCCTCGATGATGAACTAACCGCTGACGGAAATCAATCAAGCGGTGACGAATAGAATTCCTTGTTCTGCCGGCGTGATCACGTCACCAAACTCCGTCAAGCGCGCCTTTGCGTCCAAATCAACGGCAAAATAGGATGGATTGTAGAAATTGCGTAAAGTGAACCTCATAAATCTAAACGGAGTAAGTGGTGCATTAACGGGGACTCTGCACCCCTTGTACTGCCCCAGTGTAAGATGTGACTTAGGATGATCCACGTCTCTATGCTCTTCATCCGACGATGAATAGTCGAATCTAAGAGGGAACTTCACTGAAAACTCGCCAACCATGTCGGCGAATGTCTCGTCTAGGTCATAATGCTCTGGGACTGAGTCGTACATTTCCAACATCGGCGACGGGAAAAAAGCCAGTCTATGCGAGGTGAGGGCATTGTTCTCGAACGTGAATAGAAATTGAATCAATGCGCCATCCAGCATTCGTATGTGATAGGCTTCCGCTTTCCGGAGTTCTTCGTAGATTTCAGTGTAAGGCTTGCTCTTCAGGCTCACAGCCAAGTCGGGCGCGCCCGGAATGGTGATTTGGACCTGAGAACCCGCAGTGCGTACCGCAGGGAACCGTTGGTGATCGGCTAGTCCCTCCTTGACCAGCAAGCTGATCACCTCGTTTATTTGTTGGCAGATTTGGCCGGGGTTCACTGGCCGAACAGGTCTTTCAAGCGCCGACGAAGCGCCTCCGGTAGGTCCTCCATACGGACGTCGCCATTTTCAAGCGCCTCGATGGCGCTTGTGAGATCGCTGACTTTTGCATCCAGCCGCTTGCGCTCAGTTCGCGTGAGGTCACGATTAACGATACGAAGAGCTTTCTTGGTTTCCTCATCCGGATAGTTAAAGTCTAGGCGGAATTGACGTTGCTTCACTCGATCGAACTCCTCCCGAAGAGCGTGCATTTCTGGGCCGACTCCCAGGACTCGCACCCACGCCTTTGAGCGTGTGATGGCAGTGAACAGGCGGTTTCTGATGAGAGCTCGTGTCGTCGGTATAGGCGAGTCAAAACAATCGTCAGCATTGACGATGTACACCATACCAGCCTCATTTCCTTTGGCACGAAAGATACCAGTAAATGTAACAACGTCTTTCTCGAAGAATATGTCGGGTGAATTTGATACACCTGCCAAAGACGAATCTATCCCAGCATGGAGAAGCATGTTACGCGCATTTCCTACTACCTTTCGAGTGCGGACTGGATCTGGGTTGATGACAACGATGTCTTCAGATAAAAGTTCTTCTTGACGAATATTATAAATGATTGATTGTGCCAACCACCTGTCTTGATCATCTCGTGTAGAAAAGGCGTGGAATTGGATCAGGTCGTCGATTGGGGAGTGGCTCTCAAGGAAGATTGGACTGGTTTCAGGTGTGCGCTCGAGCGAAACAAAGTGCCCATCCTCCAGCTGGCCGTCACGGACTCTGTAGCCGACATCTTCCCAGAGCTGATTTTGCTCAAAGATCTGAATCAGGCCACCTGGTTCCCTATATATGCCGAAGCCGAGCGCGTGCGCCGTTGCGAGGACAGGACGAGAATTACGATAACATTTCTCTAGAATAATGTCCTGCCTGGGTTCGCCAAGCATCGGCGCCGAGAACTCGACAACTGGATTTCCGGAAGCATCGTTTCCAAACAATTCTTCAGGCCCTGGTAAAGACGCATTAGTGAGGCTCTGAAGTTCGTCATATGCATAGATCAGTCGATGGGGAGGTTTCAATAGCGAGTAGCACATCCTGAGGAATGAGCTGGGTAGGTCCTGGGCCTCATCGACCAAAATGGCATCGTATGTTTCCTTGACCTTTGTGACTTGGTTCAATGCTTCTTCGGTAGCACCTGAAAACTCTTTGCCCTCGCCAAAGGCTCCTTGAGCCGAACGGAAGTCTCGATAGGTTAATTCGTGATCTTTGGTAAAATTGTAGTAGATTCCTTGTGAACTCGGTGAGCCCCACGAGTGCATAACTTTGATTCTGCTCCAATCGGGCTCTTCACTCGTTTGCTCGTATACAAACGAAGTGATTAGTCGCTCGAACTGCCCCTTCAGCGACCGCGTGTTGAAGGTGACAGCGATCAGCCAATCTGGATTCTGAGCATGAAGGTACGCGACTTTCAAAGCTAGCACGATAGTCTTGCCAGATCCCGCCAGGCCTCGGATCCGTTGGACACCCGCAACTGTCTCAACAACCGCCGCATTTTGATTTGCATCTAGGGTCGCAATAGACTCGTTCAGGGCGTGCAGCTTCGCGCCGCGTGAATCTCCATTGCTGATTGTGCGTTTCCGTCGACCTTTGCGGATGGTCGTGAGGGCTTGAATTGCGGACGCAAGCGCCGGGAACGCGCCATCTTCTTGCCACTCAATTTCGCCGACGACAGCCGGCAGAGAAGTGGTGTCCGTTACCGGCCTTTCAGCGACCCCAGCAGCGCCAGGCAACGCCGGGGCAAACGTGATTGTGTGAATAGGCGCCGCGAGAGTTCGGCCCCGAACCAAAGACGGATATTGCAAGAGTTTTGAGTGGAGTTTGGCATAGAGATCATCTTGGCGATCTTGAAAGACACCAAGCTCTCGCCCTTCCACCAAGTCGAAGGCCACGGCGCCCTTCTCCGGGCTCAGAAGCAGAGCATCAAAGGGGAATGCGCCGTCGGGTGTCCCAATGATGGGATAGCCGATGTAGAGCGTCCCGCTGAGATTCGGTATCAGCGACAGAATCTCGGCCAACTGCCGAGCGGAAACCGGCTTTTGCGTGCTGCCCCATACGGTATCGATCATAGGACGCATTTTGCACGAGAACTGAGTTTGGGCAACTGCAGGGGCTCTTCATGAGCGGCGGCTGTGACGGCCGCTTCGCCTTGTACAGTGCGCTATAGGGACCATCCATTTCCGTCAGATGAGGTCACGGCCTCTTTTGCGGCATCATCTAGTCCTCGTAAGAATCCGCCGAACGGCGAACGGATGCGCTCAGACCCACGCGTGTTTCCCCGTTATTATGCTACATGCTAGTCAGCGTTGACGCCCTCATATACGAAGATGCCCGACTAGCCTCTTGCATAACTATGCATAAATATGCATAGGCGGACGATGACAGTGCAAATCGCCATCCTCGGAGCCTCTGGATTCGTCGGAGGAGAGCTTCTCCGCCTCTGCGTCGGCCATCCCGATTTCGCGCCCGTGCGCCTGTTCGGCGACAGCCAGGCCGGTGCCGCAATTGACAAGGCGCATCCGCATCTTGCCTTGGCCTATCCGGGCATGCGCTTCGAAACCTATGAGGAATCCGCGCTCGACGGGATCGACCTCGTCTTCGCCGCGCTTCCGCATGGTGCTTCCCAAGCGATTGCCGGGACGATCATCGATCGGGACATCGCCTTCGTCGATCTCGGCGCCGATTTCCGGCTGCGCGATCCTGCCGTCTATGAGACCTGGTATGGCGAGCCGCATCGGGCGCCGGATCTGCTCGGCCATTTCGTCTACGGCATTCCGGAGATTGCGCGGGCCGAGATCGCCAAGACGCGCTGCGTCGCCGCTGCCGGCTGCTATCCGACCGCGACCATCCTGGCGCTGAAGCCGCTCGTCGATGCCGGCCTGATCGATCCGAAGTCGATCATCGTCGATGCCGCTTCGGGCGTCAGCGGGGCGGGCAGGGGGCTCAAGGAGTCGACCCATTTCAACGCCATCGCCGAATCCTATTCGGCTTATGGCCTCGTCTCGCATCGCCATACGGCGGAGATGGAGGCGTCGCTCGGCGCCACCGTTTTGTTCACGCCGCATCTCGCGCCCATGAACCGGGGCATCCTCGCCACCTGCTACGGCACCGCCACCGGCCCCATGGCCGCCGATGCGCCGCTCGAGGCCTTGCGCGCGGCTTATGCCGACGAGCCTTTCGTCCATGTGAGCGAAACGCCGCCTTCCACCAAATGGACCCTGGGCTCCAATGCCGCCCACATCACCGCGCGCTATGATCCGCGCACGGGCCGGGTCCTCGCCATTTCCGCCATCGACAATCTTGTGAAAGGAGCGGCCGGACAGATGATCCAGTGCGCAAACATCATGCTCGGCCTCGACGAGACGGCCGGCCTTGGCACCTGCGGAGTCCATCCATGAGCGTCACCGCGGCTTCGGGCTTCGTCGCATCCGGCCTCCATGCCGGGGTCAAGAGGCGGCGCTACGACATGGCGCTGGTCGCCACCGACGACGGCAAGCCGGTGACGGCGGCCGCCGTCTTCACCCAGAACAAATTCTTCGCGCCGCCCGTGGCCGCCTGCCGGGAGCGGCTCGCCGCCAATGGCGGCCGCGCGGCGGCGATCATCGTCAATTCCGGCAATGCCAATGCCGGGACGGGCAAGGCCGGCCGCGCCGATTCCGAGGCGATGTGCGATGCAGCCGCGAAGGCGCTGGGCATTTCGTCGGGAGACGTGCTGGTCTGCTCGACCGGGATCATCGGCACGCCGCTGCCGATCGACAGGATCCTGGCGGCGACGCCGAAACTTGCCGAGGCGCTGGCCGTGGACGGCGGCCATGATGCCGCGCTCGGCATCCTCACCACCGACACGAAGGCGAAGGAGGCGGTGGTCGCCGGCTCCAACTTCACCATCGGCGGCATGGCCAAGGGCTGCGGCATGCTCGCGCCCAACATGGCGACGATGCTCGCCTTCCTCACCACCGATGCGGATGTCGAGCGCGACGTGCTGCAGAAGGTGCTGAAGGAGGCGGTCGATCGCAGCTTCAACACGCTCAATGTCGACGGCGCGACCTCGACCAACGACACGGTCATCCTGCTCGCCAGCGGCCGCGCCGGCAAGCCGGACCCGGCCGAATTCGCCGACGCCGTCCACAAATTGTGCGAGGAGCTGACGCTGAAGATGGCCCGCGATGCGGAGGGCATGACCAAGATGGTCCGCCTGAAGGTCAGCGGCGCGGCCAGCGATGGCGATGCGCGGCTGGCGGCCAAGAGCATCGCCGAGAATAATCTCGTCAAATGCTCCTGGCATGGCGCCGATCCCTATTGGGGCCGGATCCTCGCCGCCGCCGGCTCCTCGGGCGCCGATCTCGACCCCGATCTCGCGACCGTCGCTTATGGCGGCATCATCGTCTCGCGCGCCGGCATTGCCGTCGAACATGACGAAGATGCGGTTGCCGGTCACATGGCCGGCGACGAGATCGACATCGAGATCGCGCTCGGCCTGGGCGGCGGCGCGGCCCAGATGATCGGGGTCGATCTGGGGCCGGGCTATATCAAGGAAAATGTGCAGACGTCATGATGGAAGCTGGAGAAACCGCCGAGGTGCTGGTCCAGGCGCTGCCCTATATCCGCCGCTTCGCCGGCAAGGTCGTCGTCGTGAAGCTTGGCGGCGCCGCCATCGCCGATGCCGATGCCGCCGCCAATCTGGACCGGGCCATGGCCCAGGACATATTGCTGTTGCGCAGCGTCGGCGTGCGCTGCGTGCTCGTCCATGGCGGCGGGCCCCAGATCGATCAGTTCATGCGCCTGGCCGGCAAGGAGCCGGAATTCCGGAACGGCCTGCGCGTCACCGATGCGGAGACGCTCGACATCGTGCGCATGGTGCTGGTCGGCAAGATCAACCGCGATCTCGTCGCCGCGATCAACCGGGAGGAACCGGTCGGCGTCGGCGTCTCGGGCGAGGATGGCGGGCTCCTGCGGGCGGTCCAGGTCGATCCGGCGCTCGGCTTCGTCGGGGAGGTCGAGGCGGTTCGCGCCAAGCTGCTCCATCAATTGCTCGACGACGGCCTTGCCCCGGTCGTGTCGACGGTGGGCGCCGACGCGGCCGGACAGCCCTATAATATCAATGCCGACGATGCGGCGATGGCCATTGCCGTCGCCATGCAGGCGGAAAAGATCGTCTATCTGACCGGCGCGCCGGGCCTGCTGGAGGACGTGAACGATCCGGCCAGCCTGGTCCATCGCCTGACGCTCGGCGAACTTCGCGCCCGCATGGAGGATGGCAGCGTCAGCAAGGGGATGATCCCCAAGCTCCGCGCCTGCGCCTCGGCGGTGGAGGGCGGCGTCGGCAGCGCCCATATTATCGACGGACGGGTGCCGCACGCCATTTTGATCGAGCTCCTCACCCATGCGGGCATCGGGACGATGATCCAGAAGGATGTTTGAATGACCGACTTGCTGAAGCTCCGCAGCCTCGACCGCGAAGCGATCGAGCAGATCCTGGCTCTTTCGGAAGACCAAGCGGTCGGCCGCCCGCTCGAAGGCAAGGGCGTGGCCATGCTCTTCGAAAAGCCGAGCGCACGGACCCGCAATTCGATGGAGATGGCGGTCGTGCAGCTGGGCGGCCATCCGGTCTATATCCAGAAGGAAGAAGTCGGCCTCGGCACGCGCGAGACGGCGGAGGACGTGGCCCGGACGCTGGCCTGCTACCATGATCTGATCGCCGCCCGCGTGGCTTCGCACAGCCATCTCGATCTGATGGCGGCGGCGGTCGACAAGCCGGTCCTCAACATGCTGTCCGAAAGCGATCACCCGCTCCAGGCTCTGGCCGACCTGCTGACGATCAGGCAATTGCTGGGCCGGATCGAAGGCGCCACCGTCGCCTATCTGGGCGATGCCAATAATGTCGCCCGCTCGCTGGCCGAAGGCTGCGCCCTGCTCGGCGCGGAATTCCGCATCGCCAGCCCGCATGCCTACAGCTTCCCGCCCGACGAATTCGCGTCGCTCGGCGGCACCG
Organism: Sphingosinicella rhizophila; assembly: GCF_032378825.1. NCBI lineage: Bacteria > Pseudomonadati > Pseudomonadota > Alphaproteobacteria > Sphingomonadales > Sphingosinicellaceae > Sphingosinicella > Sphingosinicella rhizophila. Next base: position 71,725 of record NZ_JAVUPU010000012.1, read on the forward strand.
TGCGGACGGTGGCGGACCCCTCCGAAGCCGTGGACGGCGCGGATTTCGTCTATACCGACGTCTGGATCTCGATGGGCGAGGATAGCGAGGCCGACGCCAAGCGTGCGGCGATGGCGCCGTTCCAGGTCGATGCCGCCCTGATGGCCAGGGCCAACAAGGCCTGGTTCCTCCATTGCCTCCCGGCCAAGCGGGGCGAGGAGGTGACCGGCGAGGTGATGGATGGCGCCCGCAGCGCGATCTGGCGCCAGGCCGAAAATCGCATGCACACGGCGCGCGGCGCCATGGCCTGGATGCTGGGCGTCCGCCGATGAACGATGTCCGCGCCCAACGCCAGAAACTGATCGCGGACATCCTTCGTTCGGGCATGATCGGCAGCCAGGAAGAGGTCACCGAAAGGCTGGCCGATCTCGGCTGGGCGGTCACCCAGGCGACGGTGTCCCGCGATCTCGATCAGCTCGGCGCGGTCAAGATGAAGCGGCACGGCGCATTGGGCTATGTCCTTCCCGAACAGATCGCCGAAAGCGACTGGGCCGCCGGGCGGCTCGGCAGCATCCTTCGCGAATGGGTGGTGTCGGTGGACGTCGCCGGCAATCTCGTCATCCTGCGCACGCCGCCCGGTTCGGCCCAGATGGTCGCCTCCGCGATCGACGGTTCCCGCCTGCTCGAAATCGCCGGCACGGTTTCCGGCGACGATACGCTTTTCGTTGCAGTGCGGGATGGTGTAGCGCCCGCCACGGTTGCGGACCGATTCCGCACCCTCTCACGCCAGTCAGCCCAGGAGCGGCAATGAACAATCCCCCGAAGAAGGTCGTCCTCGCTTATTCCGGAGGACTCGACACTTCGATCATCTTGAAATGGCTGCAGACCGAGTTCCGCGCCGAAGTCGTCACCTTCACCGCCGATCTGGGCCAGGGCGAAGAGGTCGAGCCCGCGCGGCAGAAGGCGCTGCTGATGGGCATCAAGCCCGAAAATATCTTCATCGACGATCTGCGCGAGGAATTCGTCCGCGACTTCGTCTTCCCGATGTTCCGCGCCAATACCGTCTATGAGGGCCAGTATCTGCTCGGCACCTCGATCGCCCGCCCGCTCATCGCCAAGCGGCAGATCGAGATCGCCCGCGCGGTGGGCGCCGACGCCGTCTGTCATGGCGCCACCGGCAAGGGCAATGACCAGGTCCGGTTCGAGCTTGGCTATTATGCGCTGGAGCCAGACATCCGCGTCGTCGCGCCGTGGCGGGAATGGGATTTCGCGAGCCGCGAGCAATTGCTGGCCTTCGCCGAGCAGCATCAGATCCCGATCGCCAAGGACAAAAGGGGCGACGCGCCTTTCTCGGTCGACGCCAACCTCCTCCATTCCTCCTCGGAAGGAAAGGTGCTGGAGGATCCGGCCGTCGAGGCGCCGGAATATGTCCACCAGCGCACCATCTCGCCCGAGGACGCGCCCGACAAGCCGACCCTGATCACGATCAAATTCGAGCGCGGCGATCCGGTCGCGATCGACGGCGAGCGCCTGTCGCCGGCCTCGCTCCTTACGAAGCTCAATCAGCTCGGCCACGACAATGGCATCGGCCGCCTCGACCTGGTCGAGAATCGCTTCGTCGGCATGAAGTCCCGCGGCGTCTATGAAACGCCGGGCGGCGCGATCCTGCTCGCCGCCCATCGCGGAATGGAATCGATCACGCTCGATGCGGGCTCGATGCACCTCAAGGACAGCATCATGCCGCGTTATGCGGGGCTCATCTATAACGGCTTCTGGTTCGCGCCGGAGCGGGAGATGCTTCAGGCCCTGATCGACAAGAGCCAGGAACATGTGACCGGCACGGTCCGCGTGAAGCTCTACAAGGGCAATGCCACCGTCGTCGGCCGCGAAAGTTCTCACTCGCTCTACGATCAGGAGCTCGTGACCTTCGAGGAAGGCAAGACCGCCTACGATCATCGCGACGCCGCCGGGTTCATCAAGCTGAACGCGCTGAGGCTCAGGGGCCTGGCGAAGAGGGACCTTCGCGCGAAGTAGAAGATAAGAGAGCGTCGCGCGAAAAAGCGGAAACCGGTTTTCGCAAAAAACGATGCGGCAATGAAAATTTAGAGCGCACAAATTGCGTCACATTTGACGCAGCGCGCTCTAGACATGTCAAATATGTTTGACTAAGCCTGTGTAAGAAATCTTTTACACGGGGAGTGTTGGCATGTCGTTTCGGGAAAAGTTCGCCTGGCTGATGGTGGCAGTGCTGGTCGCGACCGGCATCCAATATGCCGTCACCGTCTACCAGGTGTCCGAAGCCAATGGCGCCATCGCGCCGCCGGCCACGTTGCTCCTGGCCTTGTGGGTCATGCTCGTGGTCGCGGCGTCCATGCTCGCTTACGGCGTCGCCGGCCTGGTCTCGCGCAAGGAATGGCAGGTTCCGGTCGACGAGCGCGAATGGCTGGTCCGGCAGCGTGCCGGCGCCCTGTCGGGAACGGTGTTGGGCATCGCGATCCTGGCCGCACTCGGCACCTTCATCCTATGCCCCGACGGCAACATGCTGTTCCATCTCGTCATCGGCGGCCTGCTCGTCTCCCAGATCGCCAAATTCGCCCTGCAGATCTTCTATATCCGGCGGGGTCTTTGAACGATGCGCCGGCCGCCGCCGATCACCAACCGCGTCCGCGAGATGCGCGAACGCCACGGCGCGATGAGCCAGGCCGCGCTCGCCGAGGCGATCGGCGTGACCCGCCAGACAATCATCGCGATCGAACAGGGGCGCTATTCCCCAAGCCTCGAAAGCGCCTTCCGCATCGCCCGCTTGTTCGGCGTCGGCGTGGAGGATGTGTTCGGCTGGGAGGAGAAGAATCCTCGCTAGCGTCGAAGATCTCCACCTTGGAGCCAAGGCGTGTCGTGATAGCATTCGGAATTGCCGCGCCTGACCACAGGGGAAGAGTGAGTGTCTGCTATGGGTGGTAAGCAGACATACGCGGAATTGTCCGAGAGGGGGTTAGGGGACACGTGGATAAGGCAAATACCCTTGCTCTGAGCTGCTGCCGGTCTGATGGACGCTGAGATTGGCTACGCTACCTCAGACTGTTTCTCGAAGTCGAT
>NZ_JAVUPU010000013.1:0-67984 GCF_032378825.1 Sphingosinicella rhizophila
GACGCCGCCGACCGTGAACATGAAGATGAAGCCCAACGCCCACATCATCGGGGTCTCGAAGGTCAGCGAGCCGCCCCACATCGTGGCCAGCCAGCTGAACACCTTTATCCCCGTGGGCACCGCTATGATCATCGAGGCTGCGGTGAAATAGAGCTTCGTGTTCACGTCCATGCCGATCGTGAACATGTGGTGCGCCCAGACGACGAACCCGATCACGCCGATCGCGACCATCGCATAGGCCATGCCGAGATAGCCGAAGACCGGCTTGCGGCTGAAGGTGGCCATCACGTGACTGACCATGCCGAAACCCGGCAGGATCATGATATAGACTTCCGGGTGGCCGAAGAACCAGAACAGATGCTGGTAGAGGATCGGATCGCCGCCGCCGGAAGCGTCGAAGAAATGGGTTCCGAAATTCCGGTCCGTCAGCAGCATCGTTATCGCGCCGGCGAGCACGGGCAGCGACAGCAGCAGCAGGAAGGCTGTGACCAGCACCGACCAGACGAACAAGGGCATCTTGTGCAGCGTCATGCCCGGCGCGCGCATGTTGAAGATGGTGGTGATGAAATTGATCGCGCCGAGGATCGAAGACGCGCCCGCGAGGTGGACCGAGAAGATGACCATATCGACCGCAGGTCCTGCATGGCCGGCGGTGGAGAGCGGTGCGTAGAGCGTCCAGCCCGTGCCGGCGCCGTTGCCGCTTCCCCCTGCGAAGAAAATCGAGCCAAAGAGCAGGATGAAGGCCGGGGGAAGCAGCCAGAAGCTGATATTGTTCATGCGCGGGAAGGCCATGTCCGGGGCACCGATCAGGATCGGTACGAACCAATTGCCGAAGCCGCCGAGCATCGCCGGCATGATCGTGAAAAAGATCATGATCAGGCCGTGCGCCGTCACAAGCACATTCCACAAATGGCTTGCCTCGTCGGCGGTGGCGCCGGCGCCGGCCCAGGCCTGCAGATGCTGGATACCGGGCTCGGCGAGCTCAAGCCGCATCATGCCCGAAACGGAGGCGCCGATGGTCCCGGCGATGATCGCGAAGATCAGATAGAGGGTGCCGATGTCCTTGTGGTTGGTGGACATGAACCAGCGCGCAAATAAACTAGGCTGGTGACCGGCCTCGTGCGGCGCGTCATCGGTCTTGGGGACCTGGAATTGACTGGCATTGGCTATGGTATCGGTCATGTTCTGGCCCCGCAATGTGGCGACTCCGCGAGTCATGTTCGCTGCTGCTGACCAAATCACAGGAGCTGCAGGCGTGACGCTCAATCAGTGAGCCTGCAGTGTCGATATATATCGTAATACGATTCTTATTGCAAGCACGCTTCCTCAATCTCCCTTTCCGTCAATCCAGTTGGGACAAGAGGGCCATGAGCAAGGGGCGGATGCGCCTGAGCTCGTTGTGGTGGGCGAGCGAGAGGGAACTCATAAGCTCCTTTGCCCGATCCGTGAGACGCAGATGGATCGTGCGACGGTCGCTTTCCTTTCGCACGCGATCGACCATGCCGAGCGCTTGCAGCCTGTCCGCAAGTCCGCTCACGCTGTGCGGCTGCAGCAGCAATATTTCGGCGAGCCGCCCGATCGATAATTCACCATTGTCGGCGGCGCGAAGCGCCACCAGCACTTGGTGCTGCTGGGGGGTAAGCCCGGCACCTTTGACGACGTTTTCGGTGAAATGAGAGAAGCTTCTCAATTCCGCCCGCACGGCGGCGAGGGTTTTATAATCGTCGTCGTCAAGCATATGCCAATTTGCTTTTCCCCTGCGGCAGCATTCTTCCACGCCGCAGATTTCGGCGACAGGTCATCAGAGTCATGACCCTAATGCAGCAGGCCCGGCGGCGCCAGCCGGTGGTCGAGATGACGTTGATCCCCGATGTTTGCGCCAATGCCCTGCAGACGAGGACGAAAGAGACCCAGAGCGGCTCGTGCCGCTGCAATCATCCGGCGATGCGTGCGCGAGCCGGGGGCGACATCGCCCCACTGCTGTTTGAAGCCCGGTTGGACATCGTGCCAGATGCGCGCGGCCACCATATCAATTTCAAGCGCGGTAGGTTCGCGGGCATCGGCGAGGCAAATGACCACCGCGGTCGGGAACATGCGATTGGCCCGGCGATTTTTCCGCCTCAAGATCGGCGTGCCGAATTGGCGTTCAGGGTGTTCGTCGGCGGTGTCGCGGAGCCTCTCTTGTGGGTGAGCGACATGCATCTCGGTCTCCTTGCCATTCCAGGCATATCGTAATACGAAGAATATGCAAGACCCGACCATAGGCGCCACGTGATCATGAACGGCTTCGGCGATGAAATGGCGTGAACCGGTTAGACCGGTCGGTGCGTTCAACAGGTCATGTTACGGGATGAGGAAATGACGCGTTTCGAAGCGCTGGCCGATAAGGCGCGAGGCTGCCGTTTCTGCGCGCATGATCTGCCATTGGGGCCTCGGCCCGTTTTCCAGGTATCGCCAATGGCGCGGCTGCTCGTCGCAAGCCAGGCTCCAGGCACGAAGGTGCATGCCTCCGGAGTGCCATTCTCCGACTTGTCAGGCGATCGTCTCCGCGAATGGATGGGATTATCGCCCGGCCTGTTCTACGAGCACCGGCTGGTCGCCATTCTACCCATGGGCTTTTGCTATCCCGGCCGGCGCAAAGGCGGCGACGCTCCGCCCAGACGGGAATGCGCAGATCTGTGGAGACGAAAGCTGTTGGAAGGCATGACCGAAATTCGGCTAACCCTGTTGGTCGGCTCTTATGCCCAAGCGGATATTCTGGGGCAGGGGAGGATGTTCGAGCGCGTGCGGGCGTTCAGGGAATATCTTCCCGATTATTTCCCATTGCCGCACCCTTCGTGGCGTTCGCATCTCTGGGCGCAGAGGAACCCATGGTTCGAAGACGAGGTGCTGCCGGCGTTGAAGCAGGAAGTGCGGCGCGCGATCGGTGGATGGGCCGATGGCAACTGACGCCGAAGCGCACCCGATCTACACCGTTGGGCATTCGACCCACTCGATCGAGGCGTTCGTGGAACTGCTTCGCCACGGCAATGTGCAGCGGCTCGTCGACGTCAGGAGCATTCCCCGGTCGCGGACGAACCCGCAATATAATCTCGATGCCCTGCCAGAGGCGTTGGCGAGATGGCAGATCAGCCACACTATCATCCCGGAGCTCGGTGGCCGCCGGCCCCGCCAGAAAGGAGTCCCGGGCGATGTCAATGATTATTGGCGGAACCGCAGTTTTCACAATTATGCGGATTATGCCATGTCCGCCGAGTTCCGCGCAGGATTGGAGCATCTTATCCGGCTCAGCCTGGAGGCGCCATGCGCCATAATGTGCTCAGAGGCGGTGTGGTGGCGGTGTCACAGGCGGATTATCGCCGATTATCTGCTGCTGCAGGGGCGGGTCGTTTTTCACTTGATGGCCGGGGGGCGCGTTGAGTCCGCCACAATCACGCCCGCGGCCATGGCCGAAGGCGAGGTGTTGATCTACCCTTCACAGGCGACCGAGCGCGGTCGACCAGGCGAGTCGCGCAACGACCCGAACCACTCGGGCAAGGCGGCCGATGATACGCCCGAGAAGAGCGGCGTATGAGCGCTCTCGCCGGGCACGCAAGAAGAGGATCATGGCGGCTGCTTTCGGCAGCTTCTTCCGCACGGCTGTCGGATCGGGAGGCGAGCCCCGCCGTCTAGGCAGCGCCAAGGCGGCCTCGGGCTCGCCGCACGGGTGGTCCGCATAATTGGCGCAAAAGGGTCATCAGCGAAGAGATGATGCCGCACGGCCTGCGTGCTCGTGAAGATAAGCGCGTCAGGCCGCCGCCCAGCGGTGATTGCCTCATCGGCTCGACGCGCAGAACCGGCACGGCGAGCGCTGTGTCCATCGCCCGCAGGCCATGGCAGGTCAGGAGGTTGTTGGGTGATTACCGTCACCCAGGCGGAGCTGGACTGGAACATGGTTGCCCTCAAATTCGCTCATTGCCGAGCCATGCGCCGAGGCCCGGGCAATTCTCGACATGAAGAACCTGCAGATCGTGCAGACTACCGCTCTGGCTCGGCCACAGGATCGTTTGCCCGGATCGCATGCCGATAGTGCCGGCGCCTTCCAGCGTGGTCACGCTCAGCCCGTAGCTTGGCGACAAAGGCGACGGATGCACCAACTTGCAAAACCGCTTCGTTCCTCCGTCGATGGCAAATTCAACGAAGCTGTTCATCATGACGGTCGCCTCCTCCACGGCAGCCGGTTCACGGACGTTCGCCAGCCGCAGCTTCTTGAGCAGAAGGTGCGAGACGAGGTCGTCGTTGCAGGCCAGCGCCATCGTCGTGAGATAGTGAACCTCATTCTTGCTTATGGTGAGATTCACATCTTTATGAAGGGCCGACCAGATCCCGCTGAGGTTCTCGGCCAAGCTCTGCTCGGGCATGTTCTGCATGTCTGTCTCACATGCCCGTCAATGCATGCTCGAGGCGGGCCCGACCTCTGAAGCGAAGGGCAGGCGACGCGCTCGAGCGATTTCCGCCACACGCCGCGCCATCGTTCGGGCGCGGGGGAAGATTTCCGCGTCGATCTTCTTGAAGTCAGGGTCGGATGAAAAGAATTTGAAGCCGCCCGGGATACGTACGGCCAGGCCGACCACTTTTCTGTCGGCTTCAACCACGAAACAATCAGACATCCTTGTCTCCGCAGATCGTAGGACAGGCCAGCAGCCGGGACGCCGCGAAAGGCGCGGCCAATCGTCCACAGCTCGCGGCTCGATTTCCACTGGGGGTCTAGTTGCGGCGGCCCGCAACACGGGACGGAACGCGCCCGGTGCCTAGGTTCGCTCGACTCGCAGGGAGGGCGGACCCGGGCGCTAAAGTCGTGCGGTACTGCTGCCCGGATGCAGCTCGGAATGACCGATCTGAAGGATTTCAACCATCACAAATCTCGTTATGGAAGCCCATTCCCCGATGTCAAGGCGATGGGGGATGCGGTTGGCGGCCGTATCCCCGCTTTGGATCGCCTCTCCACGGATTGGACACGATCGTCTCAAAAGGAAGACAGGGATTTTGCTGCTGCATCCATCGGACCACGGCCCCGAAGGTATTGCGCCAGCTCGATGCCGCGGACGCCGGAAGGCTGGTCCCCGCTGCATCGCGCAGGATCGGTATCAGAGCCTCGGCAAAACGGGTGTAATGACGCTCATCGATCGCATGGAGCCGATGTTCTTCACGATATATCTCGACATTCTGGGGCTGCCGACCTTCGACAAGATGCACCACCTGCTCGAGAAGCATGTTCACCAGGAGCATGGCGGTCGTTCTTGCCTGCGCAGAGGATTGATCCGGTCCCTCGGCGGCCAAATTGGCAGCCAGCGCTTCGACGATGGCAGTCTTGCTGGCTTCGACGGAAGGTAGTGAGCTGGACAGGATGTTGCGGATAGAAGCGGTTATGACGGTGGACATGGCATACGTCCTTTGACGCGCCCTTTTCACGGATGGCGCGCCTTCTGATCGGAGGTGATGGAGCCTCGCTGCGATGCCCGCGAAGAATAAGGTGGGCCGGCTGCTACCGGCTGGGCGAGCCATCGTCAGTGAGGAGATCTGTGATCCTCACAGGCGCGGCAATCAAGCCGGCCTGGAGGGGTGCAGGCGTGCCATGAGACTGCTCCCGTGCAGCCGGAATCGTTCGAAGGCGGCGAATTTCCGCATGAAATGAACTTAGGATATCTTCCGCCGGTTCGCAACAGCAATACCGGGTCCTAGCTTCCGACGGGCAGGCCGGTCGGCTTCAAATTGTGCATCAGTCAGTCTTGGGAGGTCGTGAGTTTGGTTACCCGCCAATCACGATGAGGCCGATGGGCCAACAACAGGGTCGAAAACAGCCATTTGCCCTTTCGAAGACGAGAGCGAGCAATGGCGAGGTTCAGGCGAATGAAGACATTACAAAAGTTCGCCTCCGTCCACGCCAGCATGCACAACCACTTTACCCAGGAACGCCGCCTCGTCGACCGCCAAACCTACAAAGTTCGCCGCTCAGCCGCCTTGGCTGAGTGGCAGCTGCTCATGGCCTGAATTTTGGAAAGTTAAGCCAAAGCTGCGCCATCTAGAGAGAAGTTGCAGTTAGACTGATGAGGTGGATGGCCCCTGTGTCTGACGACGGGGAGTCGTATTGTGGGCTGTTGTCGAAGCAACCCCAGCAAAGGACCATCCGCCATGGAGATTACGACGATCGGCCTTGATCTGGCCAAGTCCGTTTTTCAACTTCACGCAGTTGATGCCGAAGGCACTGTGGTCTGGCGCAAGAAGGTGCGGCGCGGAGCGCTGCTCGAGACGCTGGCGCAGGTGCGGGCCTGCCTGATCGGGATGGAGGCCTGCGCCACCGCGCACTACTGGGCTCGCGAGATTTCCGCGTTGGGCCATGAGGTCCGCCTGATGCCACCAGCCTATGTGAAGGCCTATCTGCGGCGCCAGAAGAACGATGCCGCCGATGCCGAAGCGATCTGCGAGGCGGTCAGGCGCCCGACCATGCACTTCGTGCCGGCCAAAGGCGCTGAACGGCAGGCGGTGCTCGTCCTGCACCGCTCGCGCGAACTGCTGGTGCGCCAGCGCACCATGCTGATCAACGCGATCCGCGGCCATTGTGCGGAGTTTGGACTGGTCGCGGCCCAAGGCGTGAGCGGCAGCCGCGATCTTGCCACGCGGATCCGGCAGGCAGATATCGCAGTGCTGCCGGACATGGTGAAGGATGCGATGATGCTTTTGGTCGAGCAACTCCATGCGCTCGTCCTGCAGATCCAGGCGCTCAATCGACGGCTCCTGGTCTGGCATCGTCAGGACCAGGCTAGCCAGAGATTGGCGACCATCCCGGGCGTGGGCGTCATTAGCGCAACCGCCCTGGCTGCCTCGGTGGCCGATCCAACAGCGTTCCGTTCGGGCCGGGAGTTCTCTGCTTCGCTGGGCCTGGTCCCGCGCCAGAACTCATCAGGCGGCAAGGACAACTGGGGCGGATCTCGAAGATGGGAGATCGCTACCTCAGGAAGCTGCTGGTGGTCGGCGCGACCTCGGTGGTCCGGCGGGCGCGAACCTCTGATGCCGCCGCCGCCAGCTGGGTCCGCAGCCTGCTCGAGCGCAAGCCAGCCCGGCTCGTTACCGTTGCCATGGCCAACAAAAACGCGCGGATCGTCTGGGCGGTGCTGGCGCGCGGCGAGACCTATCGCTCGCCTGCCGCTATCTGAGAACAATCGCGGCGCACATGCGCGGCCGCGTCGAACTGTGAGGGTGCTCATTGAAGTGATGATGACGATCTGAACGCGGCCGCAACGGCTGGGACAACCCGAGGAGCTGTCGGAGCTTCGAGCTCGATAGACTGAATGGGACCCGGCCAGTGGACACCATCAGGGCCAGCGGCCATCATGCGCCGCACAAACAGGCCGGACAGATGACCGCACCCTGCCAGATCAAATCATCAACTCAATTTACCCCTTGCAGCGCAGGGGCCATCCACAGATGACACCTCCCGTGGGACATATGGATGGGCAAGCCGCGGCGCTCTAGTCACAATGGCGGTCGATGAGCGACCTTCGGTTTACCACTCGGGGCAATTATGAAGCGAAAATATGGCGGTGTCAGACTAATCTGGCGTAGGTGATTGGGCGCCGGTACGGCGCAGCATGAGCAAGATCCACAACCCGTTTCGCTGTTTCTCAGCCTGCGCAATGTCGAGGATCTGCTCGCTGAGCGCGGCATCGATATTTGTCATGAGACGGTGCGGTTCTGGTGGAATCGCTTCGGGCCGATGTTTGCTGGAGAGATCCGCCGGAAGCGGGTTGAGCGGATGCGTTCGTTCCGCCAGTGGCGTGGGCATCTCGACGAGGTTTACGTGAAGATCAACGGCGAGATGCACTATTTATGGAGAGCAGTGGATCACGAAGGGGAGGTCCTCGAATCCTTCGCCACCAGGACCCGCGACAAGGCGGCTGCTCTCAAGTCATGAAGAAGGCAATGAAGCGGCACGGCAAGCTGGCGGCGATCGTAACTGACCGCCTCCGCTCCTACGGCGCCGCTATGACGGAACTTGGCAACGTCGATAAGCGGGAGGTGGGGCGCTGGGAAAATAACAGGGCCGAGAACCCGCACTTGCCATTCAGGCGACGAGAGCGAGCCATGCAGCGCTTCCGAAGGATGAAGACGCTGCAGAAGTTCAGCTCAGTCCACGCCCAGATCCAAATCATTTCAGCCAGGAACGTCACCTCATCGATCGTTAAACATACAAAGCTCGCCGCTCGACCGCACTAGCCGACTGGGGCAGCGTCATGGCCTGAAAGGGAGTCGGTTTGGCGAGAGCTGCGTCCAGCAGAGACAAGTTGTCATTAGTCTGACACCTCCGCTCCGACAGCTGGAAGGCATATATGCGGCGGCAGACCAACGCCATCAACTATGGACGGACACTGCCCCTCGCCCAAGGCGTCAAGTTCGACGTCTAATGGAGACCTCAAGGCGGCCCCCCAAATTTCATGCAGTCTAGCATTGTATTTCCCGAGTAGCCGTGAAACCTGCGGACTGAGCTAATGAATCGACAAGCGAGACCAACATGAATCGAGCGAACGACAATCGCGCCTATCGGGAATTGCATGAGCGGTTCGAGACCGCCGGAAAGTTGGGGGCGGCCCGCAACACGCTGTTCTGGGACAGTCAGACCTATATGCCGCCCGGGGCCGCATGGAGCCGCGGCGAACAGCTTGCGGCGATCGACACGACGTGCAGCCAGTTGACCGCCGGCCCTGACACGGCCGACCTTTTCTGCACGGCGGACGATGCGGCCGAGCTGCTGTCGCCAACCGAGCGCAGCAACCTCAACGAGATGCGACGAATGTGGCGGCACAATGCTGCGGTGCCCAAGCTCCTGTTGCAGGAAAAGGCGCGACAGGTAGCTCTGTTGCAAGGCATCTGGGTGCAAGCCAAGCAGGCAAATGATTTCCATGCCTTTGCGAGCGGCTTCGAGCTCTTGATGCCGCTGACCCGCGAAATTGCGCAAGCCAAGGCGGATGCGCTGGGTCTGGCGCCCTATGACGCATTGATGGACGAATTCGACCCGGGACTCAGCATGGCGTTGATCGATCCGATCTTCGCCGAGCTCGAATGCTTCCTGCCTGCACTGCTGGTCCAGGTGATCGAACGCCAATCGACCTGGCCGGCGGAAATTCCCTATAGCGGCGACTTCTCGGCCGAGCGGCAACGTGCGCTCTCGTACAGGCTGGCCGAGGCGGTCGGACATGACCTTAAGCATGTCCGCATCGACGCGGCCCCGCATCCGTTTGCCCTAGCCGGTTCGCCGGGCGACAACCGCTTCACGACGCGTTTCGACGCAGGCAATATCGGCTTTGCCGTGATGGCCACGTTGCACGAAGCCGGGCACGCGTTGTACGAGGCGAATTTGCCGCGAGCGCAGGCGTTTACTCCAGTCGGAAACGCGCGCGGGGCGACGGCGCATGAAAGCCAGTCGCTCATGGTCGAGAAGCAGGCCGGGCGCAGCCGCGAGTTTCTCGGCTGGCTCGCGTCGCAGATGGCCGAAGCGTTTGGCGGGGATCCCGCCTGCTGGACCTTCGCCAACGTAGTTCGGACTAATCGTCGAGTCGGCGTGGGCTATATCCGCGTTGAGGCCGACGAGATATCCTATCCGCTGCACGTGATTCTTCGCTACAGAATCGAGCGCGCGCTGCTGGATGGCGACCTCAAAATTGCCGACCTGCCCGACGCATGGTCCGATCTTTCGCAAAGCCTGTTCGGCCGGCGCCCGCCGGATCACGCGCATGGCTGCCTGCAGGATATCCACTGGGCAATGGGGCTATTCGGCTATTTCCCCAACTATGCGCTGGGGTCCAGTTTGGCGGCGCAGCTGTTCGAGCGCGCGGTACAGGATGATGCGGCGGTGATCGATCGACTCAGCGATGGAGACTTTGGCCCGTATCGTGCCTGGGTAGTGCCACGGATACATGAGCGGGCGAGCCAGGTGTCGTTCGCGCAGCTGGTCGAGGACGCGACCGGCGCGCCGCTCAGCGTGGCGGCGCTCAAGCGCCATTTGCAGCGGCGCTATCTTGAGGAAGACGTGCCCTAGGGGTCGGTATCTGCAAGAGGAACTGAAATCACGATCTGGAGAGGGCGCATGAGGGAGTTGTCTGATGGGGTCGTCTAATCGCGCGCTCGGATGCAAGCGGATTCTGCACTAACCGTATGCCGGGTTCATCCGCATGCACCACGGTGCCCGCCGAATACGGGCCATGAGGAATCGGGCTACATGAGCTCCGGTCTTGAATACGGATCGCAAGCTGCTGCCGGCCCGTTCGCGGGCTTCAGATACCCCCCGAAGTAAGCACCGTCGATCTCGACGGTCTTGCCTTCGCCGCCCATCAGACACCCGCGCATGCCGGCAGCCATCGCCTCGCGCACCTTGTGGCAAAGAACAAACGCCGTTTTGTAGGATAAGCCGAGATCGCGGCTCATAGCGAGCATCGACTTGCCCTTATGCTCGTTACAGAAGATCGCGATCACTGCGAGGTAGACGCGGAGCGGCAGCTTTAGAGACGCGAAAATCGTGCCGGAGGTGATGCTGAAGTCCTTCTGACAGCACCGGCAGCGGAACCGGGGAGCCCTATTTGAGCGACGACAGTCATAGGCGTCAGGGCTGCTGCAGCCGGGACAGAGGGGATCGCCGCCCGTGCTCGCCCACCGGATCCTCCGGAAGGTGACTTCAGCTTCTGCCTCCGTCAGGCCGAAGACCGCGGCCAAGGAAATGGTCCTGGCGCGACTCGAAAGGAGAAAATGCTGCGCCATGACCGCCCTCCAGCTCACAATTGTGTTGGTGCTACCTTATGCCGAGACATAGGGGTTGTGGCGTTTGCGCCATAATACCGCAAAACTCGCACTTGCCTTTTCGCAGACGCGAGCGAGCGATGCAGCGGGCACCTTGAGGAGCTTTATGGCATCGACGTATCGCCAGACCTGATCTCGACGGTGACCGATGGGGTGCTGGAAACGGTGACCGAATGACAGGGCCGCCCGCTTGATGGCTGTTACCCGCTGGTGTTCTTCGACGCGATCCACGTGAAAATCCGCGACGAAGGCTTCGTCCACAACAAGGCGGTTTACATTGCGCTCGGCATCTTGCCCGACGGGACCAAGGAAATCCTGGGCATCTGGATCGAGCAGACCGAAGGCGCGAAGTTCTGGATGCGCGTCATGAACGAGCTCAAGAACCGCGGCGTCGCCGATATCCTGATCGCCGTCGTCGATGGCCTGAAAGGCTTCCCGGACGCCATCAACACCGTGTTCCCCGAAACTGTCGTTCAAACGTGCGTTGTGCATCTGATCCGGAACTCGATGAGCTTCGCCTCCTCGAAGGACCGCAAGCTGATCGCAGGGTCGCTGCGCAGCGTCTATTGCGTGCAGAGCGCCGAGGCCGGCCTGGCTTCCCTTGAAGCGTTCGAAGAGGGCCATTGGGGTAAGAAATATTCGGCAATCGCACAAAGTTGGCGGCGCCACTGGGACCAGGTGATCCCTTTCTTTGCGTTCAGCGAGCCGATCCGTCGGATCATCTACACCACGAACGCTATCGAGGCGCTGAACTCGAAGCTCCGGCGCGCTGTTCGCACCCGCGGACACTTCCCCGGTGACGACGCTGCCATGAAGCTGCTATACCTCGTCCTCAATCACGCGGCCCAGGAGTGGAAACGACCCCGCGTGAATGGACTGAGGCAAAGACCCAGTTCGCCGTGGTCTTCGGCGATAGGTTCGTCATCTGATGATGAAAAATGGCCTCGCGCACAAAATTACTGACAGGCCCCCCTGCAGAAATTCAGCTCAGTCCACGCCAGCACCCACAACCTTTCTCCCAGGAACGCCACCTCATCGATCGCACGACCTACAAAGTCCGCCGCACGGCAGCTCTTGCCGAGTGGCAGAACCTCATGGCCTGAAGCTGCGATAGCAAGGCCACAGTCGCGCCAATCAGAGACAAGTTGCCATTAGTCTGACACCTCCCCTGCGGCCCGTCACGCCCACGACGGAAGCGGCCGTGATGCTGATAATTCTTGCGGGCAGCGTAGCGGCCGGAACCCCATTCACCTGCGCTGCCACAGCTGTTTGAGATGGCGATGGCCCGATCGGCGAGTCGGCCGATGAAATAGGTATCTCGTACCGGAATTTGCATCCGCCTGCGTCTGCATGGTGTAGAAGGACACGGTGCAAGTGAGCATTTCACGGTCGGGACAGGGGCTGGGAGTTGTGACGCGCGCGGTCGCCAGCCGGTGAGCGCGGTGACGGAGCTCGACCTTTGGTTCGTCGACGAGATCCTGCCGCAGGAGCGGGCGCTGACGCGCTTCATCAGGCGCAATTGGCGGGACGAGGCGGAGGTGCCTGACCTGCGCCAGGAGATCTATGCGCGTGCCTATAAAGGCGCGAAGGGCGGGCGGCCGACCTATGCCCGCGCCTATCTGTTCACCATTGCGCGCAATCTGCTGATCGATCGCACCCGGCGGGCGAAGGTGATCCCTATCGACGCCGTCGCCGATCTGTCCGGCCTCGACGTCGCGACCGACCTGCCGAGCGCCGACCGCCATCTGCAGGGCCGGCAGGAGCTTCAGCTGCTGCGGGACGCACTCGCAGCCCTTCCCCCGCGGTGCAGGGAGGTGGTGACCCTGCGCAAGATCGACCGTCTGCCGCAACGGGAAGTGGCGCGCCGCCTCTCGATCACCGAGGATACGGTCGAGCGCCAGGTCGGCAAGGGCATGCGCATACTGGCGGAGGCGGTGTTCGGCCATGCGATAAGGGTCCGGCGGCGGTCGCCCGCTTTGCATGACGGGAAGGCGCGGCAATGAGCTCCGCCGAGATCGACAGGAAGGCCTCGGAATGGCTGGCGCGTCGCGACGGCGATCGCTGGAGCAATGCGGCGCAGGCGGATCTCGACCAGTGGCTTGCGGAATCGACGCTGCACCGGGTCAGCTATCTGCGGCTGCAGAAGGCTTGGCAGCGGATGAACCGGCTGAGCGCGCTCCAAGTCCCGAGCACGGATGCCGAGCCGCTCGACGAGGAGAGGGCGGACCAGGCGAGGAGGCGGCGGTGGGCGCGTTGGAGCCTTGCCGCCGGCATCGCCGCGACGATGGGTCTGACCGCAACCCTCGTCCACGATTCCGACGGGGTGGTCGTGCCGGCGCAGGTCGAACCCGCCGTCTACGCCACCGCGATCGGTGGCCAGGAGATCGTGCCGCTCAGTGACGGCACCAGGGTCGAGCTCAACACCGACACGAGGATCCGGGCGCAACTCGCCGCCAACGAGCGGCGTGTCTGGCTGGACCAGGGCGAAGCCTATTTCGAGGTCGCGCATGACGCGGCCCGGCCGTTCGTCGTCGATGCAGGTGCGCGGCGGGTGACCGTCCTCGGGACCAAATTCTCTGTGCGCCGCGATGGCGACAGCGTCGAGGTCGCGGTCATTGAAGGGCGGGTGCGGGTCGAAGCGCCGGCCGGCGAAGGCGAAGCCAAGATCGTGACCGGCGGCGACATGGTGATCGCCAAGCCAGTCGAACGTAATCTGCTGGTCGTGCGGCAGAATTTAGGCGCGGTCGAGAAAGAGCTGAGCTGGCGCGAGGGCGTGCTCAACTTCGACAGCACCTCGCTCGCCGACGTCGTCGCCGAATTCAACCGATACAATCGCCGCAAGATGGTCATCGCTGATCCCGCCACCGCCGCGATCCGCATCGAAGGGATGTTCAACGCCACCGACGGCGAGGCGTTCGCCCGAATGCTGCGCGAGGCGTTCGGCCTGGAAGTCGATATGCGCAAGGAGAAGATCATTATTTCCGGCTGACGTACCGGAAGAAAGCCGCACCTTCGTCTGAATCTTAAGGCGACGGAAAATGCCGGACCAGAGGGGGAAGACATGGCAGGAAGGATTGCGACCAGGCTCATTCTCGCGGCGGGAATGTCGCTCGCCGCGCTTTCGCCCGCGATCGCTGCGGCGCAGGACCGGACCTATTCTATCCCCGCCGGCGATCTTCGTACCGCACTGAAGAAATTCGCCGCGCAGTCGGGCACTCGCCTGATCTTCCGTACCGACGCGGTGCGCAGCTTCAGGACGTCCGGCGTGTCCGGCGCGCATTCTTCTGACGAAGCGCTGCAGAAATTGCTGAGCGGCACGCCTCTCGAGGCGAAGCGGGATCCTTCGGGCGCAGTGGCGATCGTGCCGCGGGCTGATGAGCCGCAATCGGCGGTGGAGCCGGTCCGCGGGGCGGGGGGACCTGAAAGTCGAGCTGCGGCCGAGACAGACGCGGAAATCGTCGTCACCGCTCTGAAGCGCGGCCCGCAATTGCTGACCGATACTGCGGCTGCCGTGGGCGTGATCGACGGCAACGAGATCGAAGCAGCGGGTGCGCGAAGCCTCGTCGATATCCTGCAACAGGTTCCGTCTACCTCGATCACCAACGCGGGGTCACCGGGGGTCAACACAATCCAGATTCGAGGCGTCAGCGCGACATTCGGTGCGGCAAGCGTCGGCTTTTATCTCGACGATCTGCCCTTCACCTTCATCAACCAGAATTTTCTCCCCGATCCGTCGGTTTACGACCTGGAAAGCGTCGAGGTGCTGCGCGGGCCGCAGGGATCCTTGTATGGCGCCGGCGCATCTGGCGGTGTGGTGCTGGTGCGCACCCGCGACCCCGACCTGGACGATCTTGCAGGCAAGGCGGAAGGGCGTGTGTCGACGACCAAAGGTGGCGGCGAAAATTTCTTCCTCGGCGGCGCGGTCAACATCCCGATCGTGGAAGATCGGATCGCGCTTCGCGTATCGGGCGATTATTATGACGATTCCGGCTGGCTCGAGCGGCCGGCGCTGAACCAGCGCGACTTCAACGACAGCGAGCGTTTGAACCTTCGCGCCAAATTGCGGATCGCCGCGACCGACCGCCTAACGCTCCAGCTTCAGGGCGCCATTTCGCGCATCGATGCGGCCGGCAATGTCTTCGCCAATGACCGGGCAGAATTGGGGGGCGCGGTCGATCAGTCGATCGAGACCGATTACGATCAGGCCGGTGCGGTCATTACCTATGAGTTCCCGGGTGCGACGCTGACGAGCACGACGAGTTATCTCGACTTCAGGAACGCTGGAGAAACCAGTGCCGCCGTCTCGATTCCCACCGAATCCTTTGCCAAGAATTTCGCTCAGGAAGTGCGTCTGAACTCGACCGGGAGTGGAGCTTTCTCCTGGCTGGTCGGCGGCTTCTACAACGACATCTCAGCCGAAATAAATCAGGAGCTCAGCGGCCTGGGTCTTCCCTTCAACGTCCAGGAAAATTTCAGAGCGGAACGATTCTCAATCTTCGGGGAGGCCGCGGTCGCGCTGTTCGATGGGGTCCTGGATCTCACCGCGGGCGCCAGCTATTTCGAGGACGACACCCGCAGCTTCAGCGCATTTCTTGGTCCAGAGATCCGAAACGCCATTTCGACCAAGCAGTTCAGTCCCAAGCTCAGCGCTGCTTGGCATCCGAATGACAATTCGACTCTGTACGCCGTTTATTCTCAAGGCTTCCGGCCAGCGACGCTCGATTTTACAGTCACTACCTTCCTCGCCCAAATGGTGGTCCCGAGCATCACCGGCCGCGTGAGAACAGAGAATTTGACCGCCTACGAAGTCGGCTACAAGACAGATGCCCTCGATGGTCGGCTCCACTTCGAAGGGGCATTGTTCTACAACGACATTCAGGACACGCAGCAGTCGGCGGCGGTTGTGGCGCCGGGCGCGACGGTCCCTGCCAACACAATCCTCAATGTGGGCGATGCGGAGAGCTATGGCGTGGAATGGCTCTTCCTTGCCCGGCCGACGGGATCGCTCACGCTGAACTTCTCGGGTTCCTATACGAAGTCGCGGATCAAACGCGACTTCTTCGCGCCAGGCGCCGACCCGGCGACCGCAGTACCATTGTTCAGGGCAGGCCAGCCGCTCAATTTCGTGCCCGAGTGGCTGGTCAGCGCTGGGATCCGCCATGAGCATCGTTGGGGAAGCCTGCAGGGAGTCGCGGCCGTTAGCGCGCAATACGCCTCGACACGGTTCCAGACAATCCTGGGGCAAGCGTCCCTTCCCGGCGACGAGAATATAAGGGTCGATGCACGCTACGAGCTAGGCCGCGATAACTGGACGCTCTTCGTGTTCGCCGAGAACCTGACCAATGAGAACAATCCGATCACGCCATCAGGTTTCCTGACATCGCTCTTCCCTCCGGATGGCGGCATCGTTGCAACCCGGCACCGGCCACGGACCCTCGGGATCGGCGCGCGGCTCAATTTCTGAAGGTCATGGCGACTCGTGACTTGGTGACTGCGTTCCGATGGTGCTGAACCGCTTTCGACCCGTCAGGCAAGGCCCTCCGGGCAATTCCTGATGAAAGTCGGACAACCGACTGCTGCGACGATCGAGGAATCTCCAGGCTATGGAAAGGGCGGCTATGCAGTCGCGCTCCTGACGCTCCTGTATACGCTGACCTACATCGATCGCGGCCTGATGACCCTGCTCATCGAACCGATCAAGCTCGACCTGGCGCTCAGCGATACCCAATTGGGCTTTCTGACCGGCATCGCCTTCGGCGTGTTCCACGCGGTGGTGGGCCTCCCAATCGCAAGATGGGCCGACCGCGGAAACCGGGTCACCATCGCTTCGATTTCGATCGGGCTGTGGGCTCTGACCGTTTTGGCCTTTCTCTGGATTCAGAACTTCGTCCAAATGGTCGCCGCTCGGATCGCGGCGGCGGTCGGGGAGGCGGGAGGAATGCCGCCCACCTACTCGCTCATCGGCGATTATTTTCCGGCACCCGCGGCGCGCTTGAGGGCGATGACGGTCTATATGCTCGCCGGGCCGCTTGCATCGTTGATCAGCTATATGGGAGGTGGATGGCTGAACGATCGCATCGGATGGCGCGCCACGTTCGCGGTCATGGCAATCCCCGGCCTCGTCACGATGCTGCTGGTCGCGGCGACCCTGAAGGAACCCCGAAAGGCGGTTGCAGTGGAGCTCGCCGCCGCCCGGACCCAGAAGTCGAGTTGGAGCGTGTTCCGGGAAATCTGGGCCGCCAGATCCTCCCGTCATCTGACCTTGGGTATCGTGCTCCTCTACGCGACCGGCTTCGGCCTGGCCCCCTGGTATGGGGCCTTCATGGTCAGAAGTCATGATCTCAGCACGTCAGTGCTCGGCATCTGGTTCGGGCTCATATTCGGTATATGCGGCGCGATCGGAATCCTTCTCGGCGGTCAGGTCTCGGCGCGCTTCTTCCGGGACGACGAGGCCGCCCAGATCAGGCTGACGGCATTCGTCGTCGCATCAATCGTGCCCTGTTTCTGGGTCTTCCTGCTGATCGGGAATGCGACGGCGGCGCTGCTGATCCTCATTCCGATGACCATCGCCGGAAGCTTCTTTCTCGGACCAATCTTCTCGGTGTTCCAGCGGGTGGTCGGCGGGGAGGCACGGGCCACGTCGATGGCGATCGTGATGCTTGCGGCGAATCTCGTCGGCATGGGCGCCTTTCCCCAAATCGTCGGCATCATCAGCGACCTCCTTCATCCAGCGCTGGGCGAGGATTCGCTTCGTTTCGCGATGCTCGGAGTCTCCATGGTGCGCCTGTGGTCCGCCTATCATTTCCTGCGCGCGGCCCCTTATGTCCGAAGCCACTTCAATGCCGCGGCAAGTGCAGCCGGTCGCGCGCGCCTAACACCAGATGACGGAGCTTCCCTGCCATGACGACAGATTTTGCCGCACTGCTGGGCGACGCGGCCCGGGATGATGAGATAACGGGGGCGTCGTTCGCCTATTGGGGCGGGCAGCGGCTCGAGACGGCAGTTGCTGGTCTTCGTAACAGCGTAACCCGCGATCCGGTCACGCCCGATACGCTGATGCACATCGGCTCGATCACCAAATTGTTCAACACCGTCCTGCTCATGCAGCTGGTCGACGACGGCCTGATCAGCCTTGACGATCCGGTCGTCAGACATCTGCCCGACCTGAAGCTCGGCGATATGGAAGCCCTCCAGCAGATCACCTGCAGGATGCTGGTCAATCATACTAGCGGCATCGATGGGGACATGCCAGACGATCACGGCCCGGACCAGGAACGGATCGTCGATGCGATCGACCGGTGCAGCAGCATGGGCCAGCTCCACGTCCCTGGACAAGCGACGTCCTATTCGAACATTGGCACCGTGATCGCAGGCTATCTCAGCCAGAGATTGCGCGGAATGAGCTGGTACAGCCTAGTGAAGAGGAGATTGTTCGAGCCTCTGGAGATGACTTACTCGCTCGTCGACGTCAGTGAGGCGCCACGCTTCCGGGTAAGTATCGGCGATCAGGTCGATGCCGCCGGCAAGCTCGTGCAAAGCGGAAAGCCTTTCCTTCCGTTGAGCTTCGCTCCCTGCGGAACCACCGCGATGATGACCGCGTCGGATCTGATGATCTTCGCGCGCGCGCTCCTGAACAACGGCGAGGGGCCGAACGGTCGTCGCATCCTCTCTGCGAAGGCGGCCGCGCAGATGGCGCAGGAGACGGCCACGTTCGCGGCGCCGGAGAGCTTGCGCGTCGGCTTGGGCTGGATGCTGCTGCCGGGCGGCGTGCTCACCCATTCGGGCGGAGGGCCCGGCGTCTGGTCCTCGCTTTATGCTCACCCGGCGAGCGGCCGCATCTTCGTCATCCTGACCAACAGCGCCAGGCTCAACGCGCTGAAGGCAAGCCTGATCGATCCCATTCTCAGAGACTGGACGGGCCTCACAAGCACGCTGCCCAGCCGCTTGCCGATGACGGCGGACACCAGTCGCTACGGGGGCTGGTACGAGAACAGCGCGTTCCGCGTCGAAATCTTCTCGGAGAACGGGCGCCTGTTTGGCCGCGGCGCCCTCAAGGTGGATCATTACGAAACGATGGCGGGCGAGCATCCAGCCGTGGAGTTGCACCGCATCGGGGAAGATCGCTTCGAGGCCAGCTCATTGTTGCCAGGACTGGGCACGGACGAGATCGCGTTCGTCGGCACCGATGTCGAGGGAAGGATGCAGGCGATGAGCTGGCTTGCCCGGCTGCTGGTCCGCAGGGGCGCGTGAAGCAGCCGAGAAAGCAGAGCAGAACTGCATCGATGACAGGTGACAGGGTAACCGCCGTCGATTTAGGCGAGATCGATACGCTTCTGCCGCTGGCTGAGGACCGGACCGGCTTCGGGCGCCGCGTGCGGTGCTTATGGTCGCTCGCGCCCGATCTCGTTCCTCTCAATCATGGTTCGTTCGGAGCCTTGCCGCGGTGCGTGGAGGCGGTGCAGCGGCGTTACCAGCGGAAGCTGGAATCCAATCCCGACCGCTTTTTCGAAGATCATGTCCTGCCGCTTGCCGACGAGACTCCGCTGCGGCGGGCTGCGGCGCGTCTTGGCGCATTCGCGGGTGCGCCGGGCGCCGCCATTGCCTTCGTCGAAAATGCGACCGTCGGGATCGAGGCGGTGCTCGACTCGGTCGCGCTGCAGCCTTCGCAGGAGGTGCTCGTCACCTCGCACGGCTACAATGCGGTCAGGCTTGCGGTGGAACGGCGGTGCCGGGCGACCGGCGCGAAGCTTCGCGTCGTCGATCTTCCGATTCCCTGTTCCGAGGAGGAGATTCTCGGGCGGATCGGCGAGGAGGCCCGGGAAGCGGTTCGGCTTGCCGTCATCGATCATGTCACTTCGCCGACCGCCTTGGTCTTTCCGATTGTTGCCATCGCCCCCCTACTTAGGGAACGCGGCATCGCCCTGCTGATCGATGGCGCTCATGCGCTCGGCCAAGTCCCGCTCTCGCTCGCTCGGCTCCGCCCGGACTGGTATGTCTCCAACGCGCATAAATGGCTTTATGCGCCGCGCGGCACCGCAATCCTTCATGCGAGCGGCGAGGCGGCGGCGCTGACCGAGCCGCGTGTAACGAGCCATTTCGCCGGCGTGGGATTCCCGCGCGCCTTCGACTATGTCGGGACGCGCGACTACAGTGCCTGGCTCGCCGCTCCGGCCGGCATGGAATTTCGCCGGGCGCTCGCCGAACGCGGCCTAGCCGCGCATGTCGAGATGTTGCTCGCCGATTGCACAAAGCGGCTCGCCGCCATCGGCGCGGTTCCGGTCGCGCGATCGCCGTCGAGCGCATGGATGCGGTCTTTCATCCTGCCGCAGTGCCGTCCGGCAACGGCTGGAGATGCTGCCGCACTCAGGACCGGCCTCTGGCAGCGCCACCGCATCCAGGTCGCGGCCAGCATGGTTTCGGAAAAGCTCCTGCTGCGTGTGTCGGGCCAGGCCTATGTGGATCTGCAGGATATCGAGCAGCTCTGCGGAACGTTGAGCCGCGAAGGCTGGCCCGGCCGAAGCTGATTTGTCTTCGGCGGTTGGACCGTCAGGTGCTCTAAGCTTCCCGAGTGAGCCGAAGACGGTCGGGGATGCAAGGTCGAGTTATTTTACCGCGAGGCGCAGCGTGATCGATGCTTTGGCGCCGATCGCGGAACTGCCGAGCGATGGCGCAAGGTCGTGTTCAAGGAGGCTAACGCGATCGAGGTGAGCGCAGAGCGTGCGTCCCAGTTCTGTCGGCTCGCAAGGTTGGCCACGGACGAGCAGGATCGCACCAAGCCGTTCCTCAAACCCGCGGACGCGCTGCGAGAGGGCGGATGGCGTTATGCCAAGCAAGGCAGCGCCCCGTTCGAACGACCCTTCGCGGACGATAGCGGCCACCGCTGCAATGGAAGCATAATCAAGCACGATGAAGCTATGCTTCATAGGCTGTAGGTAAACAATAATCGTCCGTTTGTTCGTCAGTCGGCGCTGGCTTTGCCGTCTGCGGAGGCAATCATCGCTAGGGCGTCCAGATAGTTGGAAGCGTGGCTCACCCGGTCGCTATTACGGCCGAGCCCTGCGCGATTGAGCACCTCCATTGGCTGCTTCCGAACGCCGGACAGAATGACCTTGCAATCAGCAACATGCGCCTCATGCACGAAATCCTCGAGTGCCGTCGTCCCACTCGCGTCCAGATAAGGAACAAGGCGCATCCGAAGCACGATGATCCTGGGCGGTTCGCCCATGCCTCGAAGGGTGCTAAGCAGCTCGCCCGCGACCCCGAAGAAGAACGGGCCAAGGATTTGGAAGACCTCGACGCCATTGGGTAACGCGTCGCGTTGGTGTACGTCCTCGGCGTCCGCATCCTGCTCGTTCAGCATAGCGCGACCGTTCACAACGCCGCCGGCCTCGCTCATCTTGGCCATGAACATGAGGGACGCGAGAGTGACACCCACGCCTATCGCCACGGTGAGATCCAGGAAGACAGTGAGGCCGAAGGTGATCAGAAGGACCGCACGCTCCCCCATTGGCATCTTGAGGAGCGCGAAGAACCTCTTTGCCTCGCTCATACCCCAGGCGACCACGAAGAGAATGGCGGCCAGGACCGCCATCGGCACATAGCTCATCACATCCGTTGCAAACAGCATGAACAGCAGGATGAAGACTGCGTGCATTATGCCAGCGACAGGGGTGCGACCTCCGCTTTTCACATTGGTGGCGGTGCGGGCGATGGCTCCGGTGGCTGGCAGGCCCCCGAACATTGCGCTTGCGACGTTGGCTACGCCCTGACCGATCAGCTCCTGGTTTGACCGGTGGCGAAAGCCCGTCATGCCGTCTGCAACTACGCACGAGAGCAGAGCCTCGATTCCTGCCAGGAACGCGATCGTGAAAGCGGAGGGAAGCACCTCTTCGGCTTTCACGAGGGAGAAGGTCGGGATCGAAGGCGCGGGGATCCCTGTGGGCATGTTAGGAAAGCGCGAGCCGATCGTCTCGACCGGAAGCTTCAATAGCGCCACGGCCGCTGCGGCAACGACGACGGCAAATAGGTACGCGGGTAACCGAGGACTGATGCGGCGCGTCGCAAGAATGATCAGCAGCGATGCTAGGCCAACGCCGGCGGTCTCCGGTCTGACGGTGGCGATCGCGTCGAAATAGGCGATCCACTTCTCGACGAACTCTGCCGGGACGTTCGGGATGGCCAAGCCCAGGAAATCCTTCACCTGGCTGGAGGCGATGATGATCGCAATCCCCGCCGTGAAACCCGTCACCACGGGGTGCGGGATGAACTTGATGATCTGTCCGAACCTCACCAGCCCGGCGACGGTCAAGATTGCGCCTGCCATCAAAGTCGCGAGGACGAGACCGTCATAGCCATGCGTCGCGATGACATTGAAGACGACCACCACGAACGCGGCGGTGGGGCCACCTATCTGAACCCTTGACCCCCCAAGGGAAGAAATAAGCAATCCAGCAACGACGGCGGTGATGAGCCCTTTATCCGGCGATGCACCGCTGGCAATCGCAAGCGCCATCGCGAGAGGAAGGGCAACGATCGCTACCGTAAGCCCGGCAATTGCATCGGCGCGGAAGTCTGCTGAAGCATAGCCTCCCCGCAGCACGGTCCAGAGCTTGGGGGTGAAGGCTTGCGGCATTGCGGGGGGATCCAACTACCCTCTCGATTGAATCTGGCTTGAGAGGCGAGCCTAAAGAGCCGCTCCTTCGGTTGCGGGCGGCTTCGAGGCCACGGCGCCCTTTACGGCTGCTTCCTTGAGGCGGACTCCGCGCCCCGATCCGGTGCTCGGACTCCGCTCGCTAATGAGTTCGACACCCGCAGCGTCCAAGGCCTCAATGACTTTCATCAGGGTGTCGATGATCCCGCGAACCTGCCCATCCGAGGCTTCCATTCGCTGGATGGTCGGGAGCGACAGGCCGGCGAGTTCGGAAAGCTGGCGCTGATCGATGCCAAGCAGCGCGCGAGCAGCTCGAACCTGGGCGGAAGTGATCATGTTTGCCTCTCAGTCAAAGATGTATGAAACTTCATTAGTCCGCTGCTGCGCATCTTAAAATGGTCGGCACGATCAGTGATAGGCCAGTCGCTTTTGTGAGGACGTCTGACGGGCTTTCAGATCGCGCAGGAGGTACTGAATCTTGGCGACCTCCTCGTCGGAGGCCCGGATAAGCTCGTCGAGCAAGGCGACCTCGCTCGCTAGGGCAGATGCCTCAGCCAGAGCATTGTGTTTCTCGACCAATGCCGCTCGGGCTAGATCCTCACGCCCCCAGGACAAGACCTCTTCCGCTTTTTGCCCCCAGTTCTCCTCCCGGAACTTGGCCTCCGCCAGACGGCGCCGCCAGTCATGACGATCGGCAAGGCGACCCGACGTCAAACCTCGCACCTCCACGAGCGCTCCCTCGAGCTCGGCGATCATGAGGCGGGAGATTTTTGCAGGATCATCTGCGGTCTGCAGGATCTCCTTCACGCGACGGATCGTGAAGTCCTCGTCATTGCGGAACAAACGGGTCAATTATTCGGCCCCTCGTGCGCGGCGGCAATCCCGTCTCGGCTCTGCACCGACTTGAGCGTATCGTATTCCGCGGTGAGATTCTCCATCTGAGCGCATTGGGCAAACCATTCTGCCGTGAAAGCTCGAGCGCGCTCGATGGCCTTGGATGCTCCCAGGATCTGTGCGCGCTTCGTTCTCTTCGCCACCGCTGCTCTCCAGAGCATGCATCTGATCAACATACTTCCCGTCGAGGCTTCTCTGATCAAGGAGATGCGACTCGGGCACCACGAGCTCAGGGTGGAAAATGGAATCCCTTGTCATCAGGACAACGGGTGATGCTTTAAACATCAAAATACTCCTAGAAGCGTGATGAATGATATGTTACATAGCACTAATCAGGCTGGTGCAACAAGAACTGATTTTTGAGGCTAGCCAGGAGTGACCACGGAGGACCAGATGCCCCATTACCGAGCGACCACACGCGCTCCGGTCGAATTTACCACCGAGCTCACGAGGAGGCATGGCACATTAACGCGAGGACGCGGGGTCGCGACGGAACCGCGAGCTGCTCTCGTCAGCGAGGCAGGGGGGGCGGCCCGTTCAATTGCTATTTCTGCGAAGGGACACACCGGCCAGATTAGATTTGAACTATCCGCCGGAGATGCTGCGGAGCTGATGTTCCAGATTGGCTACGCGCTGGAGCGCGCGGCCGTCCGCGACGCGTCTCTATCGCGCCGCGAGTGTTCGGCCCCGCTCAACCAGTTCGAGGATTTCGTAAGCGTCGGGGTACTGTGCTCAGCTCCGGGAGATGATGGTGGCTGAGATGGTAACCATGGTCGACATGCTCTTTCATCGAGATCATCCCAATGCCACGAGCGTCGACGACGGCAACCTCATTTGCCTGCGACCCTCTTCAGTCATGGGGGCGATCTGGCGGGGGACGGGGGGGCGCTGTCCTCGCTGCGGCTGCACCAGATTGTTCAAGCGCTTTCTGAAGCCGGTAAGTAGGTGTGTGGCCTGCGGCGAAGATTGGAACGCGCGGTCTTCCGACGACTTTCCACCCTATATCGTAATCCTGGTGCTGGGGCACATCATAGCGCCAGGAATGATCGGTCTTGAAACAATGGTTCACCCTCCCTTGTGGGTCCATCTGGTCATCTGGCTGCCGCTGGTGGCAATCCTCGGCGCCGCGTTCATCCAGCCCGCGAAGGGTGGCGTGATGGCGCTGCAGTGGTGGCTCGCGGACGGCAGTGATCAGGCAAGCGAGGCGGCACATAATCCGGAGGGGGCGTCTGCTTCTACGCCAGAGCCTAGCTCTTCAGAATTGCGCGGATGCTGATCTTCTGGATCATTGTCGTGTCCCTCTTGATGATGGGAATATTCCTCGCTGCGACCATCGCCGGCGGACGAGCTCACGATCGCCACAACAGACAGGAAGCAATGAAGGATGCTGAGACGCGAAAGTGACCTCATTAGCGATCAGAACGCCCGGAGAAACAATATGCCAAATACGAATGCGCGAGTTAGCGAGGTGGATGTCACTGTCGCCGTGTTTCGATTCCTTGGAGCGAGCCCCAGCGGAGAGGCATCGGTGGATCAACTGAAGGCCGCTCTCCCCGCATATCTGGACCTCGGCCGTGAAGACCGTGCGCCTTCGTGCATCAGACAGGGTGAACAGGTCTGGGAGCAGCAGCTTCGCAACTTTATCAACCATCGTCTGAAGCCGGGGAATCCGATCAAGGAGGGCCTCGTCTCATTCATGGATGGCCACATTGCCCTCACGCCTGCGGGTCGAGACCAAATTACGCGGCAAGTGCTGGCTGGCAGACAGCCCTGAGGAGAGCTGCTGGACGCGAGCGAGCGATGCAGCGGTTCCGACGGATGAAGACCCTGCAGAAATTCAGCTCAATCCATGCCTGCACCCACAATCTTTCCTCCCAGGAACGCCACCTCATCGACCGCACGACCTACAAAGGCCGCCGCACGGCAGCTCTTGCCGAGTGGCGGAACCTCATGGTCTGAAGCTGCGATAGCACGGCCACAGTCGCGCTAATCAGAGACAAGTGGGGCGACCGGCTGAAGTTGGTAAATGCTATCCATGAGGGTTTCTGGGAGCTTCCAGCCTTCGGAACCGTTGCTGCGCCCCCGGCGCTGCTGATCCGGCCGGATGGGCATATCGCTTGGGTGGGAGAGATCGAAGATCCTAAACTAGAATTGGCTCTCACGAAATGGATCGGGCGGCGAATCAATTTCTAGTGGAACTCTTCCGTGCGGTTCTTGCCCCTCGCGCATTGCAGGCGGCCGCACCAACATCTACGTGCTAATGGCCGGTTCGACCGGTCACTCGCGGAGATCCGAACGTCTGCGCACTGCCCGCCGGCTTTCGGCTAGAGTCTAGAATAGAAAAGCCTGTGGCGCTCTTCCCGTGTGTAAAAAGATGCGGTATTCCGCTCTTTTTGGCATGAGTGTGCGGAATTGCGCTTGAGGCAAGCTTCAAATGATATAAAGCACTATTCCGCACGCTAGAAGAAAACAAGCGGAACAACGCATGAAGACGATGATATTCCCGGGCCTTGGCAGGCAACTGAAGCAAGCGCGTGCCCGGCGCAAACTCACTCAGCCGGCGTTGGGACGAAGGCTGGGGCGTGATCGGGCCCGTATCTCCGAGCTCGAGCGGGACCTCGTCACCAATCGCTTGGGCCGCGACCGGCTCACCTTGTTCGCGGAGATTTGCGACGCCCTGGATCTCATCCCCGTGCTCGTGCCGCGAGCGCAGGCGGGTTCAATCCTGGCTGCACAGGAAGAAGGGACGAACGAGTTCGTCCTAGGCCGCTCACACCGATCTACGTTCGATGAAGTCTTCGTCGATCTGGCCGACGAAGATGATAAGGTCGGTGACGATTGATGGCCATCGCGGCAGCCTTATTGGGCGTGTACCTCCTGACGCCCGACAACCGGGCGGTGCGAGTGGGCACGCTGTCACGCGATCGAGACGGAGCGACGGCTTTCGTCGTTGCAGAAGCCTATCTGCGCGATGAGCGGCGCCCCATCCTGAGCCTCAGCTGGACCTCGCCTGAAGACGAAGAAGAAACCCGCCGCCGGCTGGCCGATCGAGGCGACAAGATCGGTCTTCACGGGTCATTGCCGCCCTGGTTCTCCGGTCTCCTTCCCGAGGGTGCCTTGCGCGAGTTGGTACTAGCGGAGATGGGTCCCGGTAATCACGATCAGTTCGATCTCCTGACGCGGCTTGGTGCCGATTTGCCGGGCGCCGTCCTGATCACGCCGGAAACCGACACGCCTTCCTCTGCGGGGCCTCTCCAGCTCGAGCGTATCCATGGATTCGAAGTTCCACGGCCGGAAGGCATCGTCAAATTCTCACTCGCGGGCGTCCAGCTGAAGTTCGCCGCGCAGATTGAAGGTGACCGACTTACCGTTCCGGCGCGTGCAGGCGAGGGGCGGGGGATCCTCAAGGTGGCGAGCGACCGCTTCGAGGCGCTTCCCGAAACCGAACTTGCCGCGATGCACCTGGCCAAGCTGGTGGGGATCGACACGGCGTCCTGCCGCCTCGTCGCCATGAACCAGGTCGAAGCTATTCCACCCGAGATGCAGTACGGATCCAATGCGCTCCTTGTCGACCGCTTCGACCGCAGCGATGACGGTCGCCGGCTTCACATTGAGGATGCCGGGCAGATCGTCGGCGCGATTGGGGAGCGCAAATATACCATGGCCACAACTGAAACCGTTCTTAACATGATACGGAGATTCAGCACCGACTGGCGCGCGGATGTGCTCGAAGGTTTTCGCCGCGTCATCGTTGATGTGCTCATCGGAAATGGCGACAATCACCTCAAGAACTGGTCCTTCATCTTCCCCAAACCAGGCGAAATCCGCCTGTCGCCCGCTTATGACATCGTACCGACCGTCCTTTATGCCCCGCAGGACACGCTCGCCCTACGGTTCGCCGGCACCCATAATTTCGCCAATGTCAGCTTTCGTCGGGTGCGGCGCATTGCAGACTATCTCGGCCTGGACCCGGATTGGATAGAGCATGAAATGAAGGGCCTCGTTCGACAAGCGCTCAATGTCTGGCCCGAGGAGATCGGGAGGCTCCTTGAAAAGCAGCGGGCCCGACGATTGATCGAACGCCTGGAGAGGCTGACGCTTGTAAGCGAAGCGAGGAGCTAGGGTACTGCCTATGGCGACCCTCCTAGATCGCCCGCGTTCTGCGCTGAGGGAGTCAAGCTCCATACGGTCGAAGGTCCCACTCATCCCATATCAGGCGTCCCAATCCGTCTATTGCGAATCCAGCTGCAGACAGCGCGAGTTGAACTCCCCGGCGGCGTTGTCAGACGAAATACACCTCATGGTAAGGAGCGATGGGGCAGGGGCAGTGGATGTCTCGTCGCCGCAAGCCCGGCGCTCCCATGAATCAGCTCGCGGTGCTGAGAAGGGTCGGCGACAGCTTTATGTATCTAAGTGGAGCGGTGGCGAGTGAGGGACTGAGTGTGGGACTGAATTAAGTGCCGCTTTATTTATCGTTATTGGCCCAAGGGTTAATTTGATTGCTTGCTCCCACCCTCGCCACGGTAAGTCATCGATCTTATTGGAAAATATTTGGACTAACCAAGCTACGCCCTGAATTTGATCCCGCAGAGGGATTCGAACCGCATTCACATGAGGGGAGATGTCCTACCTGCCGACGAAGGGCTCACATAACTGCCTGTTATCGCACGCCGGTCCATTCTATTACAACGTCCGCTCAGCGCCCAATACTTGTCATTCAGGGTCACTCTGGACATCGCCAAGATGGGACATTCGTCCGGGGCTCATGCGAACCGGCGCTCCCGATCCGTGCGAAGAGTGCGGTGTCAGTCTCGCGAGACAGCATCCGCTTGACTCTGACATAGTGTCAAACATCATGTGATGGTCCACGGGAGCCGAATCGCTGGTTCCCAAAGGAGAACCGCTGTGGACACGACACACGAGGGCAGCTGCTGCCAACATGACCACTCTGCGGCGACCGGGCCGGGAATCGAGAATGACCCGGTCTGTGGTATGACAGTCGCTCCATCGGTCACGGTCCATCATCACGAGATCGGCGGCACGGCTTACCATTTCTGCAGCGCCGGGTGCCGGAGCAAGTTCATCGCCGATCCGCATCGCTACCTGCATCCAAAGGCTGAGGCGGCCGCGGCGGAGGACGTTGCCGAGGGCGCGATCTGGACGTGCCCGATGCACCCTCAGATCCGGCAGGCCGGACCGGGCAGCTGCCCGATCTGCGGTATGGCGCTGGAGCCCGAGATGCCGACGCTTGAGAAGGGCCCCAACCCCGAGCTCGTCGACATGAACCGCCGCTTCTGGGTGAGCGCGGTCTTCTCGCTGCCGCTGCTGGTTTTGGCAATGGGTACCGAGTTGTTCGGCTGGCACTGGCTGCCGATGACGATGGTGGTCTGGGTGCAGATGGCACTCGCGACCCCCGTCGTTCTGTGGGCCGGCTGGCCGTTCTTCGAGCGAGGTTTGGCTTCGTTGAAGAGCCGCAACCTCAATATGTTCACTCTAATTTGCCTCGGCGTCGGCGTGGCTTATTCCTACAGCCTGGTCGCTACATTCTCCCCTGGGCTGTTCCCCCCCTCGTTCCGAACGATGGGAGGGATGGTGCCGGTCTATTTCGAAGCGGCGGCAGTGATCACAACGCTGGTGCTGCTGGGCCAGGTGCTGGAGCTGCGTGCGCGATCGGCCACCGGCAGGGCTATCCGTGCCCTGCTTGGACTTGCGCCGAAGACGGCCCGCGTCGTCCGCGAGGATGGCCGGGAGGAGGATGTGGAGCTCGAGCATGTGAGAGCCGGAGACGTGCTTCGTGTGCGGCCCGGCGAGAAGGTGCCGGTCGACGGCGTGGTGGTCGAGGGTCGCTCCTCCGTCGATGAGTCGATGATCAGCGGCGAGCCCATTCCGGTCGAGAAGGTACCCGGCGAGAAGATCACCGGAGCCACCATCAACGGCACCGGCAGCTTGCTAATGCGTGCGGAGCGGGTCGGCAAGGATACGACGCTGTCGCAGATCGTGCAAATGGTCGTCGAGGCGCAGCGCTCGCGCGCGCCGATCCAAGCCCTCGCGGACAAGGTGTCCGGCTGGTTCGTGCCGACGGTCGTGCTGATTGCCATCCTCGCCTTCGGCATCTGGGCCCTGTTCGGTCCTGAGCCGGCGATGAGCTTTGCTCTCGTCAACGCCGTGGCGGTGCTCATCATAGCCTGTCCTTGTGCCCTCGGTCTTGCGACGCCGATGTCGATCATGGTCGGGACCGGCCGCGGCGCCAGCGTGGGCGTACTAGTCAAGAACGCCGAGGCGCTTGAGCTGATGGAGAAGATCGACACGCTGGTGGTCGACAAGACGGGCACGCTGACCCTTGGGAAGCCCAAGCTTGTAGGCGTGGTTACGGCCGAAGGCGCCGAGGAAGCGGACGTTCTGCGCCTGGCGGCGGGGTTGGAGCGCGGCAGCGAGCATCCTCTCGCCGCGGCGATCGTCGAGCGTGCGCAGGAGCGCGGCCTCGATCTGCCGGCGACCTCGGATTTCGCCTCCCATACCGGCAAGGGCGTCAGCGGGTCCGTTGAAGGGCGCAAGGTGGCGCTAGGCAACAAGGTCCTGCTGGCGGACCTGGGGATTGACGCCTCGCCCCTTCTCGCACGTGCCGACGACATGCGCTCCGAAGGTCAGGGCGTGATGTTCGTGGCCGTTGACGGGAAGCTTGCCGGGCTCCTTGCCGTCGCCGATCCGATCAAGGAGAGCGCGGCCCAGGCGATTGCCGGCCTTCGCAAGGACGGCGTGCGCCTAGTCATGCTGACGGGCGACAACCAGCGGACAGCGGATGCGGTGGCGCGCCGGATCGGCGGCATCGACGATGTGATCGCCGATGTGCTGCCGGACCAGAAGCAGGCCGTAGTCGAGCGCCTGCGCGCGTCCGGGCGCTGGGTGGCCATGGCAGGGGACGGCATCAACGACGCCCCTGCGCTGGCGGCCGCCGACGTGGGGATCGCCATGGGGACTGGCACGGACGTGGCGATGGAGAGCGCATCGGTCACGCTCGTCAAAGGCGACCTTGGCGGCATCGTGCGGGCGCGGCGGCTGAGCCGGGCGGTGATGCGTAATATCCGCCAGAACCTCTTCTTCTCCTTCGTGTTCAACGCTGCGGGCGTGCCGATTGCCGCAGGTGTCCTCTATCCGGTCACTGGGCTGCTGCTCAGCCCGATCATCGCCGGCGCCGCCATGGCGTTCAGCTCCGTTGCCGTAATCGGCAACTCGCTGCGCCTTCGCGCGGTTCGGCTGTAAGGAGCCAATGGCGATGAAGATCGGAGTGGTGTCGACCAAGTCCGGCGTGAGCCAGCGCATGATCCGCCATTATGAGAAGATCGGGCTCATGCCGAAGGCGGCGCGGCGGGACTCCGGCTACCGCGACTATGACGAGCGGGACCTCCATACGCTGCGCTTCATTCGTCGGGCGCGTGACCTCGGCTTCTCGATCGAGGAGATCAGCCAGCTTGTGGCGCTGTGGCACGATCGTGGCCGCGCAAGCGCGGAGGTGAAGAAACTGGCGCTCGCCCGCGCCGCTGACCTGGACCGGAAGGCGCGGCATCTGGACGAGATGCGGCGCTCGCTCGAGCATCTGGCGCAGTGCTGCCACGGCGACGATCGGCCCGAGTGCCCGATTCTCGGCAGTCTTGAGGGGGCGGAAGCATCATGATGCGTCGCTCCGTTGCAACCTTCCGGCCGCTGGCTTATTTGCCCCTCATGCTGGCGACGCGTCTCATGCGTATCATGACGATCATGGCGGTGCTCCTCGCGCCGCTCGGGATGATCGGCG
Organism: Sphingosinicella rhizophila; assembly: GCF_032378825.1. Classification (NCBI taxonomy): domain Bacteria; kingdom Pseudomonadati; phylum Pseudomonadota; class Alphaproteobacteria; order Sphingomonadales; family Sphingosinicellaceae; genus Sphingosinicella; species Sphingosinicella rhizophila. The sequence continues at coordinate 31,164 of NZ_JAVUPU010000013.1, forward strand.
GCACTTCGGTCCAGGCGGCGACTCATCATCCCGCGAGTGCGACTACGCATCATGCCGAGGCTATGCCGGGTATGGATCACTGCGCAGGCATGCAGAAGGGCGACGACAAGTCGAAGAGCCACCCGGCCCAGCAGCATGACTGCATGATGGCCTGTGCGGCGATCCCGTCATTCGGGTCCGACGTCCCCGCTAAGCCAATGGCGCCGAGCGCGATCGTTCCGATCCCGTTAGCGAGGAGCGGTCACGGTCTTAACCCGGAGGCAGCGACGCCCCCTCCACGATTTGCCTGAGATTCGAGAACCAACTCAATCTCAGGAGTATGACAATGAAAACGATACTGGCTGCGGTCGCTTTTGCGATCGCTCTCCCCGCCGTCGCTCACGCGCAGGCGGCTCCCCAACCGGCGCCAGCGCCGAAGAAGCACTGCTGCTGCGAAGACAAGTCCAAGCCGATGGATTGCTGTGACGAGTACGGCAAGGGAAAGAGCGGCAATGACGCTCATACCGGCCACGACATGGGCCAGCCCCAGCAGCACCAACAGTAAGTCACGAAGGAGGCGGCGGCCGTTCGCCGCCGCCTCTGCCCGTCGACATTGGAGTGTAGAAAAGTGAAAACCAGTTTTGTGGCCGGGGCGTGCGTCCTCGGCTTCATCACCCCTGGGCCGGCTAATGCTCAGCACCAGGGTCATCGAGGGCATGTAATGCCGGCGACGAAGCCCGCGCCGAGGCTGGCACCCTCCCCGGCACTGAAGCCGGCGCCTCGGCCCCACGACGGGCACGATATGAGGGGCATGGAGGGGATGCAGACGCCGGTTGAGGCCGAGCCTCCCGCAGCTCCGGTAACGGCGCAGCCGATGGACCATTCCAGCCACAACACGCCGACTGCCGAAGCGAGGCGGGACACCGCGGCCCGGCCGGAGCCTATGGACCACAGCGGCCACGCCATGTCTGCCGAGGATAGCGCAGTGGCAGGTCCGCCGATGTACCATTCCACCATGCCCGGGATGGGCCACGAGATGCGCGGCGCCCTCGGCCCTACTCGACGAGCCGGGAAGCCTCCGGGATGGCCTGGCAGCCGGACTCCTCCATCCACAGCGGCCTCGAGGCGATGGCCGGCAAGTGGATGCTGATGGGGCACGGGGTGCTGAACAGCGTCTACCACTGGCAGGAGGGTACGCGCGGTGGGGAAAAGATCTTCGCCTCGGGGATGTTGATGGGTAGGCGTAGCAACTCAACTTCGCATTCGCCCTGTTCGAGAATTGTGAACAGCTGTTCGGCCTGCTCCGCCAATATATCCACTAAATTGCTGATCATTTGTGAAAGTATAGAGTCGTAAACCTGCTTCCCTTGCAAACCACCAGCCCATGCCCGGTATCGTGCAGCTTTTTAACCAATCGCGCGTACCCCGTTACGACGAGGATGTCGTGAACTTGGAGTAACCATGCGTGGATTCGAAGATATTTCATCGGGAGCTTTGCAGGCTCCTTTGATAACGTACGGCTGGCACTGGCATTGGTTCTGAATCAGACTACGGCTCCGCTCCGGTCAAGGATGCGGCTGTGGAGCCTCGTTCGCTCTGGGATCGTGATGAAGTATCTGGTTGGTCGTACGATCAACGACCGGCTCTGTGAGCCGACTGTGCAGTGACATTAGCGGTGACCTGGTCAATATCCTCTCGATCTCCCTATCACGCGAGAAACCGGCGGGCGCCATTCGCCGGACCAAGCTTATCGATGGGAAAACCGCACGAGCTAAGCACTCAAGATGCGTATCGGCTCACGATCGAAAAGCATCAAAGCAGGGTCGGTGCTTTGAGCAGAGTTCTCGCACTGCAAATGGGGTTTGGAGATCATGAGGTCTCTCTCATTGCTGATGCGGCAGTTCTGCACGACATCGGCAAGGTTTTCGTGCCCACAACCTACATGCAAAAACCCGGCCCCTTAAGTGAAAGGGAAAAGGAGGTCGTTCGCCAGCACCCTATCTGGGGGTACACGATTTTGTCCCAGTGTTCGAACACTACCCAGCACCTGGCGGCGATAGTTGCACTTCAGCACCACGAAAACTGGGATGGAAGCGGATACCCCTATGGTCTTTCAGGAGCGCAAATTTCTCAAGAGGCGCGTATCGTCTCCATCTGCGATGTGTATGATGCTCTGCGGGACGATCGCCCATACCGCGCCGGAATGACTCATAAGCACGCGCTCGAAGTCATCACGCAAGGCGACGGACGCACTAAACCCAGCATGTTCGATCCAGCCGTGCACGAAGCATTTTTGGCGTGCAGTTCCGAGCTTTCGCGGGTGTTCGCGACATCCTAGTGACAAAGATAGGTCTGCGGCTCGACGCGCCTTTTGCCTAATCGCTACTCTCGATCAATAGCTATCTTGAACCAGAAGTTCGTTCGATCTTGGTTCTATCGGGGGCATTTCTGAGGCAGAAGCGCTCGATTGAGGTGAGGATGTCATCGGCAGATTTGGTCCAGCGGAAAGGCTGGGGGTCGGCGTTGTGCTGATCGATGAAGGTAGCGATCGCTTCATGCAGCGCATCGACGCTGCGGTGGGCGCCGCCCCTGATTTGGCGGTCGGTGAGGAGCGAGAAGAAGCGTTCGATGTGAGGCCGGCCACGAGCTAAAGCTCGTTAGGCCCAAGCTCCGCGTCAGACACTGCTTGGACGAGGGCAGCGGAGACGGTCGTCGCCAGCAGCGGCCAGTGTGCAGGAATCACGGCTGGTTGTCCGGCGCGATCCAGGATTGCCGGTCCCGAGCGCTCAACGAGCAAGCTGCTCGCACGGGCGATGGTATGGGAGTCGCGATCCGTTTCCTGATTCATGTCACTCTCGGCGCGCTGGATGCGGGAGTCACGGGCGGACCGCCTTGACCTGGATCACCGGTTTTCGAATCCAATGAGGAAATAGAGGGCAATACCGATGCACAGGATCGACAACCCATATGATTGGCCAGACCTCGCTTTCCTCCTCCTTCGCCGCTGCCCGACATTGAATCATGGCTGGCCAAGTCGCAGATCTGTGCGTTTCCGGCCCTCGAGATATGGCGGGTGGGCTGAGCCTGTTTCGTTCGTGGCTGGAGGAGGCAGTTCGGGCGGGTGTGATCGAGCCCACAGCGATGGTTCTCGCCACCGCAACATGCAGGGGCACTCCTTCCGTACGAATGGTGCTGCTCAAGGTTTGTGACGAGCACGGTTTCGTCTTCTACACCAATCATTCGAGCCGCAAGGGAGAGGAGTTGGCGGAAAATCCGCAGGCTACATTGTGCTTCAACTGGCCCGAGATCGCCAGGCGCGTCAGCGTAGAAGGCAGGGTTGAACCGGTCGCGCCAGAAGAAGCCGATGCCTATTTTGATAGCCGCCCATGGCAATCGCGCATTGGAGCCTGGGCTTCACGTCAATCCCAGCCATTGCGCAGTCGCGCGCAACTGCTGAGGCGCGTAGCCTATTTCTCCATAAGGTTGGGTTTGGGCGCATTGGAACGTCCATCCTTCTGGTCGGGTTTTCGCGTGATCCCGGAGCGCATTTATTTTGATTTTCTTGAAGAAAACATCTCGCTGACTTTTCCGGCTGTTCAGGGAGCTGGCTGAGATCAGAAAGGGGATGTTGGGAAATCTACGTATCTGCTGCGTCCACAGGCGCGCCTAGAGGGATGTCAATAACGGAAGCGAGTGCCCGCGTGAGCAAGTCCCCCATTTCAACGAATGAGATTGAAACCATCGCCTCGCGCCGAAGAGGTCAACAGGACGGCGAAGCCGGAGCACCAAGATGATCACCAGAGGCGAACAAATGCTTGAATTGCGGCGGATGCGGATGACGGCCTCGCCAGCATTTCTGCGCGGCGGGTTCCGGCCCTTCTATTTCGGAGGCGCCGCCTGGGCGGTCGTCGCGCTGACATTATGGCTAGTGGCGCTCGCCGGCGGCGTCGTCCTCCCCACGGTCATGGAGCCGCTTGCCTGGCACCGGCATGAAATGCTGTTCGGCTTCGTCGGCGCGGTGATCGCCGGCTTCCTCCTGACTGCGATCCCTAACTGGACCGGGCGGCTGCCGATCGCCGGGCTGCCGTTGGCGGCGCTCGCTGGGCTATGGCTGGCGGCGAGGATGGCGATCCTGTTCTCGGCCTCGATCGGCGCCGGCCTGGCAGCGGCGCTGGACATCGGTTTCTTCCTCGTACTCGCCGCCGTTGCCGGGCGCGAAGTACTCGCCGCGAAGAACCGCAATTTCCCGATCGTTCTGGTCGTGCTTCTGTTCGCTTTCGCGAGCGCTACCGACCATGCGGAGGCGATGGGTGCCGGCGTGGCGCCGGGCCTCGGCGCGCATGCCGGTATCTTGCTGGTGGTCGTTCTGATCTCGCTGATCGGCGGACGGATCATCCCGTCCTTCACCCGCAACTGGCTCGCCAAGCAAGGCGAGAAGCACCGCCTGCCGGGCCAGCCGACGCGCTTCGACATAGGCGCTATCGCGATCACCGTGCTCGCAATGGCGGCGTGGACGGCCGCTCCGTTCCATCGCGTTGCCGGCCTGCTCCTGTTGCTTGCGGGAACCGCCCAGCTCGCGCGCCTCTCGCGCTGGGGCGGCGCGCGATCGGTGCGCGATCCGCTTGTCTTCATCCTCCACGTCGGCTTCGCTTGGCTGCCTGTCGGCTTGCTCTTGCTCGGCGCGAGCATATTCGTCGCCGCCGTCCCGAGAACCGCCGCGATCCATGCGCTGACGGCGGGCGCGATGGGGTCGATGATCCTCGCGGTGATGACCCGCTCGACGCTTGGCCATACCGGCCGGGCGCTTCGCGCGGACGGGGCCACCGTGGCGATCTACGTGCTGGTCACCGCCGGGGCCTTGCTCCGGGTATCGGCGCCTTTCGGCTTGTTCGACTACACGCTTTCCATGCGATGGAGCGCCGTCGGCTGGGGCGGCGCTTTCCTGCTCTTCCTCATTGTGTACGGCCCCATCCTGTTTCGCCACCGGCTCGGCGATCCGACAAAATAAGCGGCCAGTCGTTCGATATACGGCTACCCTGCCGATTTGCAGGCCCTTCTTGGCATTCCAGCTCACTTCTGTTCGTGCCACACGGCGCAAATTGCCGGTTACGCAATCGAAGGGCATGTGTCCGCAGCCGACGTCAAGCTTCCGTTGACCGAGCGGCCCAAAGGCGCTGGTATTGCAATGCCTGGTATGGTCGTAGATTTCTCTGCCATGGAGCAATCCAAAGCCTGTCGAACAATATTGTTCGACAGGCCGGGCAAGACGACGTTTCCGCTGCTCACTGAAAGTGCAGAATCGCAAGTCTGGACGAATGTACGAATGAGTTGTGCTGCGCCAATGTCCCCTCTCCACCCCCGGCTGCTCTTCTGTAGGACCGCAGACCATTTGATGCACATCAATGCGGACCCACCCTGACCGACATAAATTGAATGTCTCGCATTCGAAACGGGTATCGCTTCCTTCATCGTTGGCGCCCGCTCGGTAGCGCGAAGGCAATAGTGCTTAATCCCGTCCGGAACGTTGTATAATTCCCGATGAATACGGAACAGCCCGCAGCTGCCGTTCGCCATACGTTCTTCGAAGACAGCTACGCCTTTCTGACCGGCTGCTCCCTGGTCGTGCTCGGCCTGGTTTGGCTTAAATCTGCCGGGCTCGTTACAGGTGGCATGGCGGGGCTTGCGCTTTTGCTGTCCAATATCCTGCCTCTGCCACCCGGTGTATTGTTCACTCTGCTGAACATTCCTTTTTTCGTACTAGCGCGCCGGACGATGGGGCGCGCCTCCATGGTTAAAGCGATCGCGGCAAATCTGCTGATCTCAGGCTTTGCACTCGCAGCCCCCATGGCGTTTCGCATCGAGGACGTGAATGGCCTCTTCGCCGCACTCTTCGGGGGCACCGTGATTGGCGTGGGCATCCTTGTGCTGGCGCGCCATCGAGTGGGTGTGGGCGGACTTGGTATCCTTGCACTTGCGTTGCAGAAAAGCCGTGGGTGGAACGCTGGCCGCACGCAGCTGATCGGAGATGCCCTAATAGTCTCCGCCGCACTCCCGGTCCTGAACATGGGCCCGAAACAGTTTGCGATTTCCGTTCTTAGCGCCGCCGCCGTAGCCGGTGTGCTGATCGTCTTCCACAAACCTGGCCGTTACACCGGCTATTGAAGAAGGTCATTGGCTCGGCGACCCCACAAAATAGGCGGCCCATCTTGCTTCGTTGCGATAGATCACTTTACCATATGTAGTAGGTGCTAATCATCCGCCCCATCAACATATAGAAGGGGGAGAGAGATGGAATTTGCCGTACCGCTCGCGGAAGAGATATGGACCGCAAAATATCGCTTCGTTCCCCCTTCGGGTAAAGGCGACGCCAGCTTCGAGGAAAGTGCCGCGCGCGTCGCGAAGGCGATCGCGCAGGCCGAAGCGCCGCCTGTGCGGAAACATTGGCGCGCCCGCTTCCAGGAGGCGCTAGCCGACTTTCGGTTTATCCCGGCCGGCCGGATCCTGGCCGGCGCGGGCACCGACAGATCGGTCACCCTGTTCAATTGCTTCGTCATGGGGACGATTCCCGACAGCCTGAGCGGCATCTTCGAGCACCTGCGCGAAGCGGCTTTGACCATGCAGCAGGGCGGTGGCGTCGGCATGGATTTTTCGACGATCCGCCCGAACGGCAGCCCGGTGCTCGGCGTCGGCGCCGACGCATCCGGGCCGCTCAGCTTCATGGATTGCTGGGATTCGATGTGCCGCACGGTCCATTCCGCCGGCCAGCGCCGCGGTGCGATGATGGGCTGCCTCAGGATCGACCATCCTGACATCGAAGCCTTTATCGACGCCAAGCGCGACGCTGCCCGGTTCCGCAACTTCAACCTGTCGGTGCTGGTGACCGATGCCTTCATGAGCGCGCTCGGATCGGACGGGGAATGGCCGCTCGTCTTTGCCGGAACGACCTATCGCACGGTCAAGGCGCGTGAGCTGTGGAACCGGCTGATGCGCGCGACTTATGATTGCGCCGAGCCGGGCGTGATCTTCGTCGACCGCGTCAACCAGCAGAACAATCTCGCTCATTGCGAGAAGATCAGCGCCAGCAATCCGTGCGGGGAGCAGATGCTGCCGCCTTACGGGGCCTGTCTGCTCGGATCGATCAATCTCGCCCGGCTGGTCGACAATCCATTCGAGGAGGGCGCGGCGCTGGACGAAAATCTGCTCGGCGAGCTCACCCGCACCGCGGTGCGAATGCTCGACAACGTCATCGACATCTCGCGCTACCCGCTGCCGCAGCAGGAGGAGGAAGCGAAAGCGAAAAGGCGCATCGGCCTCGGCATCACTGGCCTCGCCGACGCGCTTCTTTTCTGCGGCGCGGCCTATGGCTCGCGGCCGGCGGTATCGCTGACTCAGAGCTGGCTGGGAATCATCAAGCGCGAAGCCTATCGAGCCTCGGCGGCGCTGGCGGCGGAAAAGGGCCCGTTCCCGCTTTACGATCCGGCGATGCTCGACGCGCCCAATCTCATGAGCCTGGATGCGGAAACCCGCGCGCTGATCGCGGAGCATGGCCTGCGCAACGGTTGTCTCACCTCGGTCGCGCCGACCGGAACGACCTCCTTACTCGCCGGTAACGTCTCCTCGGGCATCGAGCCGGTTTTCGCTTATTCCTACACGCGCCACATTCGCCAGGCCGACGGCAGCGTCCGCAAGGAGGCGGTCGAGGATTATGCGATGCATGCGTGGCGGCGGGTCAAGGGCGACGAGGCGCCGCCCGAAGCGCTGTTTGTCAGCGCCCAGACACTGTCGCCATCGGACCATCTCACCATGCAGGCGGCCGCCCAGGCGCTGATCGACAGCTCGATCTCCAAGACGGTAAACTGCCCAGAGGATATCGGTTTCGAGGATTTCGCCGACATCTATATCGAAGGCTATCATCTCGGCTGCAAGGGGCTGACCACCTACCGGCCCAATGCCGTGACCGGATCGGTGCTGAAGGTGCCCGAAAAGGTCGTCCAGGCGGAGGAGCCCGCGCTGGCGCCGCGCTCGGAAGCGCTGCACGGCACCACCTACAAGCTCAAATGGCCGGACAGCGCCCACGCCGTCTATGTGACGATCAACGACGTGCAGCAGGGCGAGGAACGGCGGCCCTTCGAGATTTTCGTGAACTCGAAGAATATGGAACATTATGCCTGGACCCTGGGCCTGACCCGGATGATCTCGGCGGTGTTCCGGCGCGGCGGCGACGTGTCGTTCGTGCCCGAGGAGTTGAAGGCGGTATTCGATCCGCGCGGCGGCGCCTGGATGCAGGGCAAATATGTGCCGTCGCTGCTCGCGGCGATCGGCGGCGTAATTGAACGGCACCTGCAGCTCGCGCCCGCCGCCGAGACTGGCGATATTGTCCCGGAGGATCATGCGCCCGCTCCGCGCGCTTGCTGTCCGCAATGCGGCGCCGCCGCCTTGATCCGGAAAGAAGGCTGCAACAATTGCCTCGACTGCGGCTATTCCAAATGCGGTTGAGCGTTGCCGGGCCGCCAGGCGGACGCGGTCGGCACCGCGATGCGTAACGTGTCGACGGCGCGGCGCGCGATCTGGTCGATCACCTCGTCGATTCCACGTGGCTTTAGATAGAAAGCCGGAACCGGCGGCATCACGATCGCGCCCATCTCGGTGACCACCGCCATCGCCCTGAGGTGGCCAAGATGAAGCGGCGTTTCGCGCGCCACCAGCACCAGCGGGCGCCGTTCCTTCAGATGCACGTCGGCGGCGCGGACCAGCAGATTGTCGGCAAGCGAATGAGCGATCGCCGAAAGCGTGCGCATCGAGCAAGGCGCCACGATCATGCCGCCGGTGGGGGTGGAGCCCGAAGCGATCGTCGCGCCGATATCGCGAACGCCGTGACGGCGCGCGGGCAGATTCCCCAGTCCGGCGAGGACATCCGGCCCCAGTTCCTCGGTGATCGTCCGCTCCGCGGCGGCGGAAACGATGAGGTCGATCCCCACTTCCAGGGCCGCCAGGATCTCGACGATCCGTATGCCGATGGCGGCCCCCGACGCGCCGCTGATACCGACCACGACCCGCGCTGTCATCGCACGGCTTCCGTGGCTCGCCGTGGCAAGTCGAGGCTGAGTCCCGACCAAAGCCTGTCGACGCGGGTGCATATCTCCGCCGACATAGCGAGCGGCCGCCCCCATTCGCGGCGCGTCTCCGCACCGATCTTGGTGGTGGCGTCGATGCCCAGCTTGCCGCCGAGGCCGGGTTCCGCCGAGGCGAAGTCCAGATAGTCGATCGGCGTCCGATCGAGCACGAGAAGGTCGCGCGACGGATCGGTCCGCGTCGAAACCGCCCACAACACGTCCGCGCCGGAGCGTATCTCGATATCGTCGTCCACGACGACGATCGCCTTGGTATAGTTGAACTGCGGCAGCATGCCCCACAAACCGGCCATCACCCGCCGCGCCTGTCCTGGATAGCTTTTGGCGATGGCGACGATGGCGATGCGGTAGGAGCAGGCGGCGCGTGGGAGATAGATATCGACGATCTCCGGCATTTGCTGCCGGATGAGCGGCAGGGCCAGCGCATTCAGCGCCTCGCCGATGATCGAAGGTTCGTCCGGCGGCCGGCCGGTGAAGGTCGAAGCGTAGAGTGGGTTCCGGCGGGTGGTGATCGCGGTGACCCGCATGACCGGAAATTCCTCCACATTGTTATAATAGCCAGTGTGATCGCCATAAGGGCCTTCCGGTGCGGTTTCGGATGCGGAGATCCAGCCTTCGATCACGATCTCGGCATCCGCCGGGACCGGCAGCGGCACGCTGACCGCCCGCGCGATGCGGGGCCGCTCGCCGCGCAACAGGCCGGCAAAGCTCATCTCCGACAGATTTTCCGGTAAGGGCAGCACGGCGGCGAGCATGGTGGCCGGATCGGCGCCGATGGCGACGGCGACCGGCATCTCCTTTCCCCGCGCGGCCCAGGCGCGATGATGGGCCGCCCCGCCCCGATGCGCGAGCCAGCGCATGATCAGCCGGTTCCGGTCCAGGACCTGCATGCGATAGACGCCGATATTGACCCTAGTCACGTCCATCGGCGCGGCGTCCGGCGGGCGGGTGATGACCAGCGGCCACGTCACCAGCGGCGCGGGCTCGCTTGGCCAGCAGGTCTGGATCGGCAGCGCGGCGAGATCGGCATCGGCGTCGCGCCTAACATCCGCCTGCACGGGCGGCGACGCCACAATCTGCGCGCGCGTTTTCAGCGCCGCATTGAGCATCGGCCAACGATCGAGCGCGTCGCGGACGCCATTCAGCGGCCGCGGGCCGCGCAGCGCGGCGAGCGCCTCGCCAAGCTCACCGAGCCGATCGGGCCGGACGCCGAGGCCGGCGGCGACCCGGCATGAGGTGCCGAACAGGTTGACGACGACTGGCATGCGCGCCGCCTGGCCGGAGCCGTCAATCGCGCGCTCGAAGCGCAGGGCCGGACCGTCTGCGGCAAGGACGCGGCGGTGGATTTCGGTGATTTCATGAACGAGCGACACCGGCGCGTCGATGCGGGCGAGATCGTCCTCCGCCGCGACATGATCGAGGAAGTCGCGCAGACTTCGGAAAGGCGGCAGATCGCGGACGGGCACTAAGTTTCTCCTGACGCGCTCCCTTGCGGCCGGAAAAGCTTCGCGACGTTGCGCTATCGCAACGACGCGGCGTTTTTTCCCCGCCAAGCCGCCGCCATGATCGACCAGACGACCATGAATGCGGTTCCGGTGGCGGCCCATTTCTTCCTACGGCGCCTGCCGCTTTTCCCGCTGCATTTCGCGCTGCGGCGGATGGCCCGTAGCGTGGGCCGACGACGGCCGGGCCTGTTCGACCGGCTCGGCGCCCACGCCGACAAGCTCTTTCTCGTCGATCCGACCGATCTCCCCTTCGTCCTCCGCTTCCATCCCCGCCCGACCTGGCCCACCATCGAGCCCCGGCGCCGCGAAAGAGCCGGGGCCTGGGACGCCCGCATCGCCGGTTCGCTAGGCGCCCTGGCCGGCATGATTCAGGGCAATGTCGATGGCGATGCATTATTCTTTTCGCGCGATATCATCGTCGAGGGAGATATTGAGGCGGTGCTCGCGCTGCGCAACGCGCTCGACGATGCCGAGATCGACCTGATCGCCGAAGCGGCGGCCCTGCTTGGTCCCGCGGGAGGGACGATCCGGCAAGTCGCCCACCGTTTCCTGCCGCCGGCGGCCCGCCTTCTCAACCGAGCGGGCTTTTATCGATGATGGACAATGGCAAGCTCGAACTGGTCTGTCCCGCCGGAACGCCCGCCGCCTTGCGTGTCGCCGTCGATGCCGGCGCCGACAGCGTCTACTGCGGCTTTCGCGACGAGACCAATGCACGCAACTTTCCTGGCCTCAATTTCTCGTGCGACGAGCTGGCCGATTCGGTCCGCTACGCCCACGTCAAGGGCGCGCGGGTGCTGGTCGCGATCAACACATTTCCCCGCGCGGGCGCTCTTGAGACGTGGCACCGGGCGATCGACAATGCCGCGCGGCTTGGCGCCGATGCGGTGATCCTCGCGGATCTGGGGCTGCTTGCTTACGCGGCCGATCGCCACCCGGAGCTGAGGCGGCATCTGTCGGTCCAGGCGGCGGCGGCGAATGCCGACGCCATCCGCTTCTACGTGAAGAATTTCGGGGTGAAGCGGGTGGTGCTGCCACGCATATTGACCGTCGCCGAGATCGCCGCGATCAATGCCGAAATCGCTTGCGAGACCGTCTTTGTGTTCGGCGGCCTGTGCGTCATGACCGAAGGGCGCTGCTCGCTTTCTTCCTATGCCACCGGTAAATCCCCGAACATGAACGGCGTCTGCTCGCGGGCGAGCCACGTACATTATCGCGAGGAGGATGGCGAGCTCGTCTCCCGCCTCGGCACATTCACCATCGACCGCGTGCCCAAGGACGAACCCGCGCCTTACCCCACCTTGTGCAAAGGATGTTTTTCCGCGGGCGGTTATCGTGGCCATGTCTTCGAAGATCCGGTAAGCTTGGATGCCGCGGCCCTCCTCCCGCAACTTGCCGGGGCCGGCGCGACCGCGCTCAAGATCGAAGGCCGCCAGCGCAGCCGCTCCTACATACGCGACGTAGTGGCGAGCTTCCGCCGGGCCGTCGACGCCCACGCCTGCGGGCAGCCCATTCCCACCGGGCAGCTCCGGCGGCTGAGCGAGGGGCAGACGACGACCGCCGGCGCCTACCGCAAGACCTGGCGATGACGGAAGGCGAGCACATGCACAAAGGGGCGACGATCACGCTGGGGCCGTTGCTCTTCAACTGGGCGGCCGACCAATGGAGCGATTTCTACGCTCGCATCGCCGACGAAGCGCCGGTCGACCGTGTCTGCCTGGGCGAGACGATCTGCTCGAAGCGGTTGCCTTTCTATATCGACCGGATCCCGGAAGCGATCGAGCGGCTGCAGCGGGCCGGCAAGGCGGTCATCCTTTCGTCCCTTGCCCTGGTCACGCTGCTGCGCGAGCGGCGGATGTGCGCCGATCTGGTCGCGGCCGGCGATATCGAGATCGAAATCAACGACCTCACCATTCTCGTACATCTCGGCGGCGGCCGGCGCTTCACTGTCGGGCCGCTGGTCAATGTCTATAATGAAGGGACGCTCGCTTGGCTGGCGGTACGGGGTGCGTCCCTCATATGCCTCCCACCCGAACTGCCATTCGCCTCGATCCAAACCTTGGCGCAGGCGGCGGCGCAGGCAGGCGTCGAGTCGGAAATATGGGCCTTTGGCCGCGTGCCGCTCGCCATTTCGGGACGTTGCTACCATGCGCGCGTCCACGGGCTGGCCAAGGACAATTGCCAGTTCGTGTGCGGCGAGGATCTAGATGGCCTGAAGGTGGAGACGCTCGACGACGAGGACTTTCTGGCGATCAACGGCGTGCAGACGCTTTCCTTCACTTATTGCAGCTTGCTCGCAGATCTCTGCCGATTGCAGGCGGCCGGCGTGACGTCGTTCCGCCTGTCGCCGCACTGCTGTGACATGGTAGCGGTGGCTAAACTGTTCCGGCAGGCGCTCGACGGCGCGCTGGATGGAGCTGCGGCGACGCAGGCGCTTGCCGCGCTGCTGCCCGCGGCACATTTCTCGAACGGATTCCTCGACGGAAGCCATGGTGCTGCGTCCGGGCACGGGCAGCCCAGCCATGTCGCCGGATGATCGACGGGAAAATGCGCCGGCGCGGCGGTCAGCCGGCATTGGCCGACGCGAGTTCCTCCAGCGGGCCGCGCTGGAGCAGCTCGACGCGGTCTGCAGGCAGCAGCCGGATCATGCCCGCTGTCCTGAACGCCGTGAAGCTGCGGCTCACCGTCTCCTTGGTGAGGCCGAGATAATCGGCGATGTCGGTGCGGCTCATCGGCAGGCGGACGATTTCCCAATCCGCGTTGCGCGCCCGCGCCCGGTCGAACAGGCCGAGCAGGAAGGTGGCCAGCCTTTCGGCCGCCGTCTTGCGTCCGAGCAGCACCATTTGCTCGCGCGCCGCCGCCAGCTCGTGGACCGCCATAAGATAGAGCTCGCGTCCGATCTCGGGATGGGTATCGACAAACGCGTCGAAACGGGCGCGGGCGAAGCGGCAATATTCGGCCGGCTCGACCGCTTCGGCGCTGAATGCGTGATCGCCGGGCGCCGTGCCGAGAAAGTCGCCCGGTAACAGGAAGCCGATAATCTGCCGGCGGCCGTCGGGCAGCAATTTGTAGAGCTTCAATGTTCCCGCGGTCAAATTGTAGACGAGATCGGCGGCATCCCCTTCATGGAAGAGCGGCTCGCCTGGTTTGAGGCGCCCCGTCGAGCCTTGATATTTGAATCGGGCGAGATCCTCTGCCTCCAGCAGGCCGCAAAAGGTTTGCAGCCGGACCGGGCAGAGCCCGCAGGCATGGTCGGCGGGGATCAGCGACACCCGCTTTCCCCGCGGGTAAGCGGTGCGATTGGCGATAGCCGTGCCGTCTTCTTCCTCAGAGCGCGAGCGCATGGCGGGTTTTGCTGTTGTCGAGATAGGCGTCGAACGCGGCCGCGACCGCGCGCACCAGCGGCCGCGCCGTTTCCTCCATCTCCACGACGTCGCCGCGAAGCGCGATCAGACCATCGGCGACCAGCGGCCCAAGTCCGGCGCTTTGCGCAAGCCGAACCGGATCGGCGCCGTAGTCGGCGCACATCTCCGCAAGATCGACCCGATAGTCGCACATCAGGCGTTCGATAATCTCCCCGCGCAGATTGTCCTCGACGCTCACCGCGCAGCCGCGCGCGATCGGGAGGTGCCCCTGCGCCACCTGTTCCTGATAATCGGAAATCAGGACCTTGTTCTGCACATAGCCGCCGGGAAGACGGCCGATCGACGAAGCGCCGAAGCCGATCAACGCGCGGCAGCCGTCGGTGGTATAGCCCTGGAAATTGCGATGCAGCCTGCCCGTCGCCGCCGCGGCCGAGAGGCTGTCGTCGGGCAAGGCGAAATGATCGAGGCCGATCTGGCGATAGCCCGCATCGACCAGCGCGCCGGCGATCGCCTGCGACTGTTCCAGCCGTGCCGCCGGGTCCGGCAAGGCCGATTCCTCGATCTTCCGCTGGTGCTTCTTGAAACCCGGGACATGGGCGTAACCGAACACGGACAGCCGGTCCGGCCTTAGCGACACCGCCTGCGCCACGGTATCCAAGCAGGAAGTGAGCGTTTGATGCGGCAGGCCGTATATCAGGTCGAAATTGATGCCGTGAATGCCGTGTCCGCGAAGCCCCGCCACCGCATCGGCGGTTTCGGCGAAGTTCTGGACACGGTTGATCGCGGCCTGAACGCGCGGATCGAAGCTCTGGACGCCGATGCTGGCCCGGTTGATTCCGCCCGTCGCGAGCGCGGCGGTCAGCGCCGGATCGAGCGTGCGCGGATCGATCTCGATCGCCAGTTCGGCGTCCTTGGCAAGATCGAAGCACAAGCGCAGGTGCCGCATGAGTCCCAAAAACTGCGGCGGTTGGATCAGCGTCGGGGAGCCGCCGCCGAAATGCAGATGTCTGGCCGTCATGCGATGTGGCAATGCCTGGGCGACCAAGGTGATTTCGCTGGTGAGGGCGTCCAGATAGCGCGCCACCGGAAGGGCGCGGGCGGTTACGGTGGTATGACAGCCGCAATACCAGCACATCGCCCGGCAGAATGGGACATGCAGATAGAGCGACAGGCTTTCATCGGCCGGGACCGAGCCGAGCCACGCGCGATACTGACCCTCCCCGACGGCGGCCGTAAAATTCGGGGCCGTCGGATAGCTGGTATATCGCGGTATTTGGCGCGCACCGTAGCGAGCCAGTATCTCGGGCCTCACCTATTCCTCCAGATCGTCATCGCTTCGCGCTAGGCGATTGCCGACGGCTTTCATTGACCTGGATCACTCCGCCGCCGCGGCGGTTCCTTATTGCCCGCTCGACTTGTGATCGACGCAGTAAAGGCTTAGCAGATTGTCATGCATAATAGGCAGAGCCAAGCTTCTGACGGCCTGATCGACAGCTTCGGGCGGCATATCAGCTACGTCCGCATGTCGGTGACCGATCGCTGCGACCTTCGCTGCCGCTATTGCATGGCCGAAAAGATGGAGTTCCTGCCGCGCCGGGACCTGTTGTCGATCGAGGAGATCGTCGCCCTTGCCGATATCTTCATCGCGCGCGGCGTTCGTCGGATCCGGCTCACCGGCGGCGAGCCGCTGGTGCGGCGCGGCATCATCCATCTTGTCGACGCGCTTGGGACCCGGATCGGGCAGGGGCTCGACGAAGTCACGCTGACCACCAACGGAACCCAGCTCGCCCGTTTTGCGGCCGATCTGTTTGCCGGTGGGGTACGGCGCATCAATGTCAGCCTCGACAGTCGTGACCCGGCCCGGTTCCGACACATAACCCGGCGCGGCGACCTGACCCAGGTGCTGGCCGGAATCCAGGCCGCCGCCAAAGCGGGCCTCGCGATCAAGATCAACATGGTCGGATTGAAGGGCATTAATGACGACGAGATCGAGGACATGCTGCGGTGGTGCGCGGGTGAAGGCCATGGCCTCACCCTCATCGAAACCATGCCGCTTGGCGAGGTCGAGGAGGATCGCAGCGCCTATTATCTGCCGCTCGATGCCGTGAAGCGCGGGCTGGAGCAAGAATATACATTGGTGCCCTCGCTCCACCGTAGCGGCGGTCCCGCGCGTTATTTTGATGTCACGGAGCTTGGCGTCCGGCTTGGGCTGATAACCCCGCTGACGGAGAATTTCTGCGCCGGCTGCAACCGCATCCGGATCGCGGCGACCGGCACCGTTTATGGCTGCCTGGGTCACGACCAGAAGGTCGAATTGAGGGAGGCGCTGCGAGAGGGCGGCGAGGCTGAAATGAAGCGACTCCTCGACGATTTGCTCGCCGGGAAGCCCCGCAGGCACGACTTCAGCATTGCCGCCCGCGCACCGGCGGTCGCGAGACATATGAACGTCACGGGTGGTTGATCTGGCCAGAATGATCCATGTCAACGAGGCATCGCGGCCAACATTCTAGCGGCCACGGAGCGGTTTACGGGAGGGGCGGGCGATGACGAACGGAACGGCTGATCGGCCCGCCGAGGGCGCAAGCCAGGCGTTGTGGACGAGCACCATCGCCTTCACCGTCTGCTTCGCGGTGTGGACGATCTTCTCGATCATAGGTCTGGGCGTGAAGGAAGAGCTGGGCCTCAGCGAGACCCAGTTCGGGCTGCTCGTCGGCACTCCGATCCTTACGGGATCGCTCACGCGCGTCGTGCTCGGAGTCTGGGCCGACCAGTTCGGCGGGCGCCGCGTCTTTGCCGCGGTCATGGTCCTGGGTGCGATCGCGACCTTCCTGACCTCCTATGCCGACAGCTATGTCGAGCTCCTGGTTGCCGCGCTCGGGGTCGGCATCGCCGGCGGCTCCTTCTCGGTCGGGGTCGCCTATGTCTCGAAATTCTATCCGCGCGACAAGCAGGGCACGGTGCTCG
This sequence comes from Sphingosinicella rhizophila, assembly GCF_032378825.1. Classification (NCBI taxonomy): domain Bacteria; kingdom Pseudomonadati; phylum Pseudomonadota; class Alphaproteobacteria; order Sphingomonadales; family Sphingosinicellaceae; genus Sphingosinicella; species Sphingosinicella rhizophila. The sequence continues at coordinate 48,105 of NZ_JAVUPU010000013.1, forward strand.
GCATCTTCGGCGCCGGCAATGTCGGTTCGGCAGTTACGAAGTTCCTCGCGCCCTTCGTCATGGTGGCAATGGGCTGGCAGGCGGTCGCGCAGATCTGGGCAGCCGGGTTGATCGTGATGGCGGTCATTTTCCTGCTCCTGACCAAGGAAGATCCCGAGCAGCTTGCCCGGCGTCGTGACGGCCGCCGGGCGGCGGCGATGGGCAGTCAGCTCGCGGTGCTGAAGAACATCCAGGTCTGGCGCTTCGCGGTCTATTATTTCTTCGTCTTCGGAGCCTTCGTGGCGCTTGCGCTTTGGCTGCCGCGCTACCTGATGGGCGTTTACCATCTGGACGTGAAGACGGCCGGCATGCTCGCCGCTTTCTATTCGGTGCCGGCCAGCCTCTTCCGCATCTACGGAGGCAAGCTGTCCGACCGCTACGGCGCGCGCGCGGTGATGTATCTGACCTTCGGTATCTCGGTGCTGTGCACCTTCATGCTTTCCTATCCGCCTACCACCTACATCATCGAGGGAGTACGCGGGCCGATAACCTTCAGCACCCAAATGGGGCTGATCCCGTTCCTCGTCGTCATCTTCGTGCTTGGCTTTTTCATGAGCCTCGGCAAGGCCGCGGTCTTCAAGCACATCCCCGTTTACTACCCGAGCCATGTCGGCGCGGTGGGCGGACTCGTCGGCATGGTCGGCGGCCTCGGCGGTTTCGTGCTGCCGCTCGCCTTTGGCGCGCTCAATGATCTTACCGGCGTGTGGACGAGCTGTTTCGTTCTCCTTTTCGTCCTGGTCACCGTTGCGCTCGCCTGGATGCATGTCGCGATCCGCCACATGGAGCGCGGGGCCGAGCGGGCGGGCACACAGGCAAATGTCCCGGAGCTTCCCGAGATGCAGGGCTTCGGGGAGCCGGGCATCGAGATGCGGCCGCGGCGCGCCGGCCCGATCGCCGACTGGCGGCCGGAAGAGCCGGATTTCTGGCGCACGGGCGGACGCGCCATCGCCCGGCGGAACCTTTGGATATCGACCTATTGCCTTCTGATCGCCTTCGCCGTGTGGATGGTGTGGAGCGTCGTGGTCGCGCGCTTGCCGGCGATCGGTTTCGACTTCACCACGGACCAGCTCTTCTGGCTGGCCGCCCTGCCGGGCCTTTCCGGCGCCACCTTGCGGATCTTCTACGCCTTCCTGGTTCCAGTCTTCGGCGGCAGATTGTGGACGACGCTTTCCACGGCCTCCCTGCTGATTCCCGCCTTCGGGATCGGCTATGCGGTGCAGAATCCGGATACGCCCTACCTCATCTTCATCGTCCTGGCTTTGCTGTGCGGATTAGGCGGCGGCAATTTCGCCTCGTCGATGGCCAATATCAGTTATTTCTTCCCCAAGGCCGAAAAGGGAAATGCGCTCGCGCTCAACGCCGGGCTCGGCAATCTGGGCGTCAGCGTGATGCAGTTCCTGGTGCCGGTCGTGATCACGATGAGCCTGTTCGGGGCGCTCGGCGGGCAGGAACAAGTGGCGGCGGACGGGGCTCAGGTGTGGATGCAGAATGCCGGATTCCTGTGGGTCCCGTTGATCATCGTCGGCACGCTCGCCGCCTGGTTCGGAATGAACGACATCCTCAGCGCCAAGGCGAGTTTCGCCGACCAGTCAGCCATCTTCGGACGCGCCCATACCTGGATGATGTGCTGGCTCTACACCGGCACGTTCGGGACGTTCATCGGCATGTCGGCCGGCTTCCCGCTTCTTTCGAAGCTCGCCTTTCCCGAAGTGAACGCGCTCAAATATGCCTTCTTCGGGCCGCTCGTCGGGGCGCTCTCGCGGGCTGGCACCGGCTGGCTCGCCGACCGGGTCGGCGGCGCGCGCGTCAGCTTCTGGGTGTTCGTCGTGCAGATCTTCGCGATCCTCGGCATGATCTGGTTCCTCGACACAGGCAGCTTCACCGGCTTCTTCGCGATGGTGCTGCTGCTGTTCTTCGCGAGCGGGGTCGGCAATGCCTCCACCTTCCAGATGGTACCCGCGATCATGCGCGGCGCCATCGACCGCGCGGAGCCGGGCCTGGCCGAGCCGCAGCGCCGCCTCCAGGCCGAACGCGAATCCGCGGCGGTGATCGGCTTTACCTCGGCGATCGCGGCCTATGGCGCCTTCTACATCCCCAAGGCCTATGGTTCGTCGCTTGAACTGACCGGCACGGCCAACGCGGCCTTGTGGGGCTTCCTTATCTTCTATCTGAGTTGCGCCGCACTCACCTGGCTCGCCTATAGCGGGCCAAAGGGATTGTTGCGCGAGATCGAACGGGGCGGCACAATGCCGGCCCGAGTCCTTGCCGCCTGACTGGAGCTACGGATGAGCCATTTCCTTGACCGGCTGACTTACTTTCGCAGGCCTCGCGATAAATTCTCGGACGGTCACGGCGTGACCACCAATGAGAGCCGCGAATGGGAGGATGCGTATCGCAAGCGCTGGTCGGCGGACAAGATCGTGCGATCGACCCACGGCGTGAATTGCACCGGCTCCTGCTCGTGGAAAATCTACGTCAAGGGCGGCATCGTCACCTGGGAGACCCAGCAGACCGATTATCCGCGGACCCGGCCGGATTTGCCGAACCACGAGCCGCGCGGCTGCCCTCGCGGCGCCAGCTACAGCTGGTACCTCTATTCGGGCACGCGCATCAAATATCCGCTCGTCCGCGCCCGCCTGATTCGCCACTGGCGCGAAGCGCGCAAGACGATGGCTCCGGTGGCCGCGTGGAAGGCGATCGTCCAGGATAGTGACAAGCGCCGCGACTGGGTCGCGAAGCGCGGCCGGGGTGGGTTCGTCCGCGTTGGCTGGGACGAGGTGACCGAGCTGATTGCCGCCGCCAACGCCTACACGATCAAGGAATATGGTCCCGACCGGATCGCCGGCTTCTCGCCAATCCCGGCCATGTCGATGGTCTCCTATGCCGCCGGCAGTCGTTATCTGTCGCTGATCGGTGGCAATCTCCTCAGTTTTTACGATTGGTATTGCGATCTGCCGCCATCCAGCCCGCAGACCTGGGGCGAGCAGACCGACGTGCCCGAGAGCGCGGACTGGTACAATGCCGGCTTCCTGCTGGTCTGGGGCTCGAACATTCCCATGACCCGCGCCCCCGACGCGCATTTCTATTCCGAGGTCCGTTACCGGGGCGCGAAGAGCGTCGTCATCGCTCCCGATTATAACGAGGCGGCGAAATTCTCCGATCTGTGGTTGCACCCCAAGCAGGGCACCGACGCGGCTCTCGCGCTGGCCCTCGGCCACGTCGTGCTGCGCGAATTCTACGTCGATCGCCAGGTGCCCTATTTCACCGATTACACCCGCAAATATTCCGATTTTCCGCTTCTCGTGAAGTTGGTGGAGCGCGACGGAAGGCTGGTTCCCGACCGGTTGCTGCGCGCCGCCGACCTCGCCGGAGCGCTGGGCGAGGATGCCAATCCCGACTGGAAAGCCGTTGCGGTCGACGAACTTAGCGGACAATTGGTCGTGCCGCTCGGCTCCGCCGGCCACCGCTGGGGCGACAAGGGCAAGTGGAACCTCGAGGAGAAAGACGGGCAGGGGCGCGAAGTCCGGTTGCGCACGACCTTCGCGGACGATCATGATGCGATCGTGGCGGCCGCCTTCCCTTATTTCGGATCGATCGCACCGCACGACTTCGTCGCCACCGCGCATGAAGACGTGCTGATGCGCAACGTGCCGGTGAAACAGCTCGACCTGGCCGACGGGACGAAGGGCTATGTCGCCACCGTGTTCGATCTCTTCTGCGCCAACTACGGCGTCGATCGGGGCTTCGGGGGAGACAATGTCGCGGCAAGCTTCGACGACGACGTGCCGTTCAGCCCGGCCTGGGCCGAGAAGGTGACCGGGGTGCCGCGCACCGCGATCATCCAGGTGGCGCGCGAGTTCGCGGCCAATGCCGAAATCACCGAGGGTCGATCGATGGTGATCCTCGGGGCGGGGCTCAACCACTGGTACCATATGGATATGAGCTATCGCGGCATCATCGCCCTCCTGGTGATGTGCGGCTGTGTCGGCAAGTCCGGCGGCGGCTGGTCGCATTATGTCGGTCAGGAAAAATTGCGGCCGCAGACGGGATGGCTGCCGCTCGCCTTCGCGCTCGACTGGTCGCGCCCGGTCCGTCAGATGAACGGAACCAGCTTCTTCTACGCCCATACCGATCAGTGGCGCTATGAATCGCTCAGGATGTCGGAAATACTTTCCCCTCTCGCGCCGGAGGGCGACTGGTCGGGCAGCATGCTCGACTATAACGTCAAAGCGGAGCGGATGGGCTGGCTGCCGTCCGCGCCTCAATTCGATGCCAATCCGATCGAGTGGGGCAGGAAGATTCACGACCTCGGCGCCGACCCCGCGACCGTGATCGCCGATGCCTGGAAGGCGGGAGATCTGAAGCCTTCGTGCCTCGATCCCGACAATCCGGTCAACTGGCCGCGCAACATGTTCTTCTGGCGCTCAAATGTCCTCGGAGCGAGCGGCAAGGGCCACGAATATTTCCTGAAGCATCTGGTCGGGTCGCTCCATGGAGTGGTCGGCACGGACGAGGAGGCAGCGGGCCACGACCGGCCCACGGACGTCGTCTGGCACGATGAGGCGCCGGTCGGGAAGCTCGATCTGATGGTTAATATCGACTTCCGCATGTCGACCACCAGCATCTATTCCGACGTCGTCCTTCCGACCGCGACCTGGTACGAGAAGCACGATCTTAACACGTCGGACATGCACCCGTTCATCCACCCTTTGAGCGCGGCGGTGGATCCAGCCTGGGAAACCAAGAGCGACTGGAACATCTTCCGGGCGATCGCCAAGAAATTTTCCGAAATCGCCCCCGAGGTGCTTGGCGTCGAGCATGACGTGGTGATGACGCCGATCCTTCACGATACGCCGGCCGAACTCGCCCAGGCCTACGAGCCCAAGGACTGGATGAAAGGCGAATGCGAAGCGATTCCGGGCAAGACGATGCCCAACGTGCATGTCGTCGAGCGCAATTATCCGGAAACCTATGCGCGCTTCACCTCGATGGGTCCGGCGCTCGAGACACTCGGCAACGGCGCCAAGGGCCTCAATTGGGACACCAAGCACGAAGTCGAGTTGCTGGGCGACCTCAACGGACGCGTCCTCGACGGCCCGACCGCAGGGCGGCCCAAGATCGACACCGACATCGACGCCTGCGAAACGATTCTGATGCTGGCGCCCGAGACCAATGGCGAGGTCGCGGTCAAGGCATGGGAAGCGCTGGGCAAGTTCACCGGGCGGGACCATGGCCATCTGGCGGAAGGCAAGGAAGAGGAGAAGATCCGCTTCCGCGACGTCACCGCGCAGCCGCGCAAGATCATATCCTCGCCGATCTGGTCCGGGCTGGAGAGTGAGTATGTCTGCTACAATGCCGGCTACACCAATGTTCACGAGCTGATTCCCTGGCGCACGCTCACCGGACGTCAGCAGCTCTATCAGGACCATCACTGGATGCGGGCCTTCGGCGAGGGCTTCGTCACCTGGCGGCCGCCGATCGACACGAAAACGGTGCTTCAGGTGCTGGGCAAGCTGCCGAACGGCAACAAGGAGATCATGCTCAATATCCTCACCCCGCACCAGAAATGGGGGATCCATTCGACCTATACCGAGAACCTCATCATGCTGAGCCTCAACCGCGGCGGCCCGACCGTGTGGATCAGCGAGGACGACGCCAAGTTGGCAGGCATCGAGGACAATGACTGGATCGAGGTATTCAACGTTAACGGGGCGCTGACCGCGCGCTCGATCGTCTCACAAAGGATCATGCCGGGCTCAGCCATCATGTACCACGCCCAGGAAAAGCTGGTGAACACCGTCGGCTCGGAGATTACTGGTCAGCGCGGCGGCATCCATAATTCGGTGACCCGGATCAACATGAAGCCGACCCACATGATCGGCGGCTATGTCCAGCTCGCTTATGGCTTCAATTATTATGGCACCGTAGGCGCCAACCGCGACGAGTTCGTGATCCTGCGGAAAATGAGCGAAGTGAACTGGTTCGACAAGGCTGCCGACGACAGCGCGAACGTCGAGGGGGGCACCGCCGACTGGGGCACCGGCACGAAAGTGGAGGCAGCAGAATGAAGGTTCGCGCGCAGATCTCGATGGTACTGAACCTCGACAAGTGCATCGGCTGCCACACCTGCTCGATCACCTGCAAGAACGTATGGACCAATCGCGAAGGCGTCGAGTATGTCTGGTTCAACAATGTCGAGACCAAGCCCGGCATCGGCTATCCCAAGGATTGGGAAAATCAGGATCGCTGGCAAGGCGGCTGGATCAGGAAGAAGAACGGCAAGATCGTGCCCCGCCAGGGTGGAAAATGGCGGATCCTTTCGAAGATNCTATCCCAAGGATTGGGAAAATCAGGATCGCTGGCAAGGCGGCTGGATCAGGAAGAAGAACGGCAAGATCGTGCCCCGCCAGGGTGGAAAATGGCGGATCCTTTCGAAGATTTTCGCCAACCCGCATCTTCCCGAAATCGACGATTTCTACGAACCCTATACCTTCGAATATGAGTGGCTGCAGTCCGCACCCGAACTGCAGGCGCAGCCGACCGCCCGTCCGCGATCGCTGGTGACGGGCGAGCTGCTCAACAAGATCGAGTGGAGCGGGAATTGGGAGGACATGCTGGGCGGCGAATTTTCCAAGCGCTCGCACGATTACAATTTCAATGGCGTCGAGAAGGAGATTTACGGCCAGTTCGAGAAAACCTTCATGATGTACCTGCCGAGGTTATGCGAGCATTGCCTCAACCCAGCCTGCCTCGCCTCCTGTCCTTCCGGCGCGATCTATAAGCGCGAGGAGGATGGCATCGTCCTCATCGATCAGGAGAAGTGTCGCGGCTGGCGCATGTGCGTGTCCGGATGCCCATACAAAAAGATCTACTACAATTGGTCGACCGGAAAATCCGAGAAGTGCATCTTCTGCTATCCAAGGATCGAAACTGGCCAGCCCACGGTCTGCTCCGAAACCTGCGTCGGCCGCATCCGCTATCTGGGCGTTGTTCTTTACGATGCCGACCGTATCGAGGAGGCTGCCTCGGTCGAGGACCCGAAGGATCTTTATCCGGCCCAGCTCGGCGTCTTTCTCGATCCGAACGACGTTGCGGTGCAGGAGCAGGCCCGGCGCGACGGCGTTCCGGAGCAGTGGCTGGAGGCCGCCACCCGGTCGCCGATCTGGAAGATGGCGATGGAGTGGAAGATCGCCTTCCCGCTTCACCCGGAATACCGGACTTTGCCGATGGTCTGGTACGTGCCGCCCTTGTCGCCGATCCAGTCCGCCGCGGAAGCGGGCAAGATGTCGGTTCTGGACGGCATGCCGGATGTGCGAAGCCTGCGCATTCCGCTCAAATATCTCGCCAACCTGCTGACCGCCGGCGACGAGGAGCCGATTGCCAAGGCGCTCGAACGGATGCTTGCGATGCGTTCCTATATGCGCGCGAAGACCGTCGAGGGCCGCATCGATGAATCGATTCCGGCGCGGGTCGGCCTTACCCGCGCGAAGATGGAGGAGATGTACAAGATTATGGCGCTTGCTGCCTATGAGGATCGCTATGTCATCCCCACAACGCACCGGGAGCTGGAGGAGGATGCCTATGTCCTTCGCGGCGCGACCGGCTTCGGGTTTCGCGAGGGCACCGACGGGTCGACCAAGGTCAATTTGTTCGGAAGCGCCAAGCGCACCTCCCGCAAAGCCAATATGGACGTGCCGACATGAAGCTGACCTTGCGCGCCTTGACTGTGTTGCTCAGCTACCCGTCGGAGGACATCCAGGCGCATGTCGGCGAAATTCGTGAGGCGATCGCCGGCGAGGCGGTGTTGCCCGGCGCCGCGATGCGAAAGCTCGAACCACTGCTCGCAAGCTTCGAGACGGAGGAGCTGCTCGATCTCCAGTCCACTTACTCGGAGCTGTTCGACCGTTCCCGCTCGCTTTCGCTGCATTTGTTCGAACATGTCCATGGCGACAGCCGTGAGCGCGGCCAGGCGATGATAGATCTTGGCAAGCAATATATCGAGAGCGGCTTCTTCCTCGAGGCGAGCGAGCTGCCGGATTTCGTGCCGGTTTTTCTCGAATATACCTCCTGCCTCCCGCGTGCCGAAGCGCGCGAGATGCTCGGTCAGCCGGGCCATGTCTTCGCCGCTTTGGCCGAGCGCCTCGATAAGAGGGAATCGGCCTATGCCGGTATATTTCACGCCATCGTCGCCCTCGCGGGGGTTCGTCCGGACGCCGGCGCGATCGCGGAACTCGCCGAGAACACGCCGGACGAGGATCCGGGAACGATCGACGAGGAATGGGAAGAGGCGCCGGTGTCGTTCAGCAGCGGCGGTGCGCACGAAATGGGCGGGCCGACCGGTTTCGTCGCGAAGATCAGGGCCTCGAACCGGCCGGTGAACAAGGAGGTTTGACGATGGGCGATTTCATCAACCAGCTGGCGTTCGGCTGGTATCCGTATCTCGCGGTCACCGTCCTCGTCCTCGGCAGCATTCTGCGCTTCGACGCCAACCAGTATAGCTGGCGCTCCCAGTCCAGCCAGTTCCTCCGGCGCCGTCAGATGGTGCTTGGCTCCAACCTCTTCCATCTCGGCATATTGGTCCTGTTGGGCGGGCACCTCGTCGGGTTGCTGACGCCGATCAACGTGTTCGACATGGCCGGTATCAGCCACGGCTTCAAGCAGACGATGGCGCTTGTGGTCGGGGGGATCGCCGGCGTCGCCGCGTTCGTCGGATGCTCGCTGCTGCTGCATCGGCGTCTGTTCGATCCGCGCATCCGCCGCTCCTCCTCCTGGGGCGACATAATCGTGTTGGCGCTGATTTGGCTGCAGCTCGTTCTCGGCATCGCCACCACCTACTGGACGATGAAGCATCTCGACGGCAGCGAAATGGTCCGGTTTATGGGCTGGGCGCAAGGCGTCCTGACCCTCGATTCCGCCGCCCCGCAGCTGATCAAGGATGTGGCGCTGGTTTACAAGCTCCACATCATCCTGGGACTCACCTTGTTCCTGATCACGCCTTTCACCCGGCTGGTGCACATCTGGAGTGCTCCGATCTGGTTCCTGCTCCGGCCGGGCTATCAGATCGTGCGGTCGCGGATTCCGCTGAGGCGCCGAAAGCCTTCTCCGACCCACGGGCCCGCCGGTACGGCGCCGACTTATGGCGGCACGGCCGTGCTGCGGGCGCAGGCGGAAAGCGGCCAGCAGTCATGACCCGCCGGCTCGACGTCATCAATCTCGGCGACCCGGCTCAGCGTCTCAAGCCGGGCATGCCGAGCGCCTGCGAGAGCGGCGGCTGTGGCGGAGGCCCGGAGCCGCTGATCCCGCCGCCGCCGAGCTTCGGCGAGGTCCGCGTCAACGGTGTGGACATCGAACCCGAGGCGATCGCGCAGGAGATCCAGCACCATCCAGCCCCCGACGCCGAAACAGCCTGGGTCGAGGCCGCGCGCGCCCTGGCCGTGCGCGAGCTGCTGCTCCAGGAAGCGCAGCGGCTCGGGATCGAGGCCGAGTCCGAAACCGACGAGGCCGGCCGGACCGAAGCGGAGGACGACGCTTTGGTGCGCGCCCTTATCGAGCAGGAAGTCCACCCGGAAAAGCCCGGTGAGAAAGAATGCAGCCGCTATTACGAGGCCAATGTCGCCCGCTTTCGGACGCCCGATTTGTTCGAGGCCGCGCACATACTGATCGAGCCGGAAGGCATGGACGAGGCGGCCTGGGCAACCGCGGAAGAGCAAGCGCGCGCTATCGCCGCGAAGGTCGGGGACGATGCCAATGCCTTCGCTGAGGCGGCGCGGACGCTCTCGCAATGCCCGTCCGCGCGGCAGGACGGGTCGCTGGGCCAGATCCGGCGCGGCGAGATGGTGCCTTCGGTTCAGGAAGGAATCGAGGCGTTGGCCCAAGCCACGACCGGACGCGAGCCGGTACGGTCCCGCTTCGGCTGGCATGTGTTGCGTCTCCACCGCCGGATCGAGGGGCAGACGCTGCCGTTCGAGGTCGTTCGGGACAAGATCGCCGACATGCTCGAAGCGCGGAGCTGGACCCTCGAAGCGTCCCGCTACGTGGTGGCGCTGGCCGCGCGGGGGCAGGTGGAAGGCGTGATCATCGAAGGTCCGAGCGGCTGATGCCAATGCTGGGAGACATTCTGGCGGCCGCCAGAACTTCCACCAATGGATTTCAGGCATGGCTCCAGAAATCCGACCCCGCTTTGGCCGTCCAGGTCGCCGAAGCGGCGATGAAAATGGATACGCTTCCGGCGGGCTATGTCCGTGCCGCCATTGCCGATTTCGCGCGTTTCGCCGCCGAAGAGGATTGGGCAACCCTCATTTCGAGCCTCAGAAACACCGACGATCCAGGGACAATCTGTCTGCTGGCGATGGTGCATTGGCGCTTGACAGCACCGGCTTGCGGCAATCACTCCTACGATCAGCACCACCATCGTTCAGGAGCGGCGAATGACCAATCCACCGACAGATCGGCCTGAAGAGGCTCCGCTCAATCCTGCCCTCAAGAGCCGGACCGATACAACCTACAATACCAGTACAACGACACCCGCCCCCTTCGATACGGCTTCCGCGAAGGAAGGCGAAGGCAAGGGATGGCCGATCATCTGGTTGGTGGTGACATTGATCTGCGTGGCGCTGGCAATCTATTTCATCGTTTGAACGGGCGCCGGTCACAGCCATTCGACGGTTGATGCGTGTGTCGCTTCGGCCGCGGCGCGATGCCGCACGAAACGCATTGCATCAGGCAGCGGTTTCGGCGGCGGCACCGCTAATGCCGGCGGCGCCCGGCTGAACCACTTTGGCGAAGGTGACGCCGTCGAGGTCGAGGCCGAGCGCGGTCCATCCTTCCGCCTTGTCCGACCTGCCGTCGGCATAGCCCCGGCTCCGCATCGCCAGCATCATCGCCGCGCATCCCAGCTCGGCGGCGCGCCGCTCGAGCCCTTCGCACAGCGCCTTCCTGGCGGGCGCCAGCCGGTTAAGTTCGAAGGTGACGACCGTATCGACCTTCATCGTGCGGCCGTGGCGCAGGACGTCGTCGACTTCGTACGTAGCGAGACCGTGCAGGGTCCAATCGCCAGCGAATACGCCCAGGATCCCCCCGCCGTCGGCGATCAGCGCATCGGCAAATTCCCGCCACCGTTGGAAGGCGACCTCGGGCGCGGCCATCCGGATCAGCGCATAGGCTTCCGGGATCTGATCTTTGCGAAGCTCGGAAACGCTGAATTGCACGATGAAAACGGACTGCCGGGGATAAATTTCTGCAGGATCAGACTAAGGGACATTCCTTATTCGTCCTTGAGGCAGATCACTTTATCGGTTGAGCCAGATCACGAGCCGTTGCCGGCTGCCGACAGGAAAGACCCGCTTGTGCTTGCACCCGTGACTCGACATGCGACGCCACTCCCGGCCGGCCATCCTTGCCTCGCCTGTGACGTGCGCACGATCGCGGTTTGTGGCGTGCTCGATTGCGGCGATCTCGCGCGGATGCGCACCCTTGGCCGGACGATGCGGCTGAAGGCGGGGCAGCCGATATTCCACGAAGGAGACCAGGCGACCCGGGTCTTCACCGTCACCAGCGGGACGCTCAAGCTCTACAAATTGCTCGCCGACGGTCGCAGGCAGATCACCGGCTTCATGTTCCCCGGCGATTTCATGGGCATCAGTGTCGACGACGAACATGCCTTCACCGTCGAGGCTCTGGACGACGCGATATTGTGCTCGTTTCCGCGCAACCGATTCGATGAATTTGCCGGCGAGCATCCGCAGCTGGAGCGCGAGCTGTACCGCCTCGCCACCCACGAGTTGGCCGCCGCGCAGAGGCAGATGGTGCTGCTCGGCCGCAAGACCGCGGTGGAGCGGCTGGCCAGCTTCTTCATCACCCTGCTCGACCGGACCGGAAAGATGGTTGAGGATGGCCGCGAATATATCGACCTGCCGATGAGCCGGTCCGACGTTGCCGACTATCTCGGGCTCACCAAGGAAACGGTCAGCCGCGTCCTGGCGCTGCTCAAGGATCAGCGCCTGATCCGGCTCGATACGCTCAACCGGATCGAGATCCTCGACGGCGGTAGGCTGGTCGACATGGCCGAAGGCGTGACCGACTAAGGCCAGCAACCGGATGCGTGCGCTGGATCAATGCGGAATGGTTCGGCGGCAGCAAGAATGCAGCACATGACCATCACGAAACCCGCTGCGCGTCATGCTCCGGCCTCCATAGCCTTGCACTGGCTGATGTTCCTGCTGCTGGTCGCCGTCTATGCGACGATCGAGCTGCGGGAATATTTTCCCAAGGGCAGCGGTCCGCGCGAAGCGCTGAAGGCCTGGCACTTTACCGCGGGTCTGACCGTCTTCGCTCTGGTCTGGCTGCGGCTTATCATTCGTCTGCTGAAGCCGCCTCTCTTGATTCTGCCGCGACTGTCGAAATGGCAAAGACACGTCTCGAATGGCGTCCATATCGCCTTATACGTGTTCATGATCGGGATGCCGCTGCTCGGCTGGTTGAGCTTGAGTGCCGAGGGCAAGCTGCTCCGGTGGTTCGGCATCCACATCCCTGCCCTGGTCGGCCGCGACGATGCCTTCGCCGAACGGATCGGGGAGCTGCACGAAACAATCGGCTCCGCCGGCTATGTCCTCATCGGGTTCCACGCCGCCGCCGCCTTGTTCCATCATTATGTCCTGAAGGACGATGTCCTGATGAGAATGTTTCCCTGGCGCTCGCGTGCTCGGTCTGAAGCCAAGGTCAAAGCCTAGAAACGCAACGTCGCGCTCGCCATCATGAAGTCGATGCTGTCGCCGCCGACGGCGCGGATCGCGCCTCCGGCCGAATGGTGGAGATAATAGCCGCGCAGCGCCAGGTTGCGGTTCACCTGGAAATTGGCGTCGAGTGTGTAAACCCGCCCTATTTCCCGCGCGCGATTGCCGCGGGTCGCCGCGAGTGGCGCCGAAGGTCCGAGATAGACGGCGTCGTCCCGATCTTCGCGCCACTTGAGTTGGACGGCAGCCTGGACGGTCAGCCGCTCCGCCGGCTGGACGCGGAGGCTCGGCCGAATGGCCAGGAGGTTGGTCCAGCTCGTCACATTCGCCTCGTTGAAATAGGGGCCGCTGGGGAAAAGCGGATGGAAGCCGCTTATTCTGTCGTCGGCGGGATCGCCGTCGCCCGAGCCGGCGTCGAACCGCAGGCCGAATCTCGGCTTCACCGGCGAGGACGCCCATGTGTAGCCGATGTCGGCCGAGGCTGCCCATGCGCCGATGTCCCGCCCCATCGACCTGCCTAATTGATAGACGCCTTCATTGTCCCAGTCCCAATGACCGCTGGTACCGGCGTGCCGCAGCCCAAGGCTGTGGCGGCGCTCGTCTCCGAGCACGGGCCCGCTGCCCAGCTTCTCGCGATCGAGCAGGAACCAATAAGCGTCGATCGAGGAAGCGCCTTTGGTGCCGAGCCGGTGGGAAAAATAGAGGCCGCCGAATGTCTGTTCGTCATTGCCTTCATTATCGAGCACGCCCGGCTTGAGCGTGACGGGCCGAGTGAAGAACGCCTCCAGCCGCAAGGGGCCGTGTTGATAGGTGGCCCGGCCGCCTTCGAAATTCTGGCGGACGTTGGTGCCGTCGCGAAAGGAGACGAAGCGTTGCAGCGGGCTGAACATCATCTCCTGACGCCCGAGCCGCAGCCTGAGGCCGGCGGTAGGCGTGAGATCGACGAAGAACTGGTGAACATCCAGCCGGTCGCGATCGGGCAGCAGGATCTGCTTCTTCCCGAGCGCCTCGTGCGTGCCGAGCTGCGCGAAAACACGGACCGTGGTGCCGAGGTGCAGATCGGCATGGACGAGAATGCGCTGGAGTCCATATTGATCGGCCTGTCCGCCGGCGAGGCCGAAGCGCGGCGCATCGAAAAGCTCGACCCGCTCGCGCAGCTCGCCGCCCAGCGAAAGATAAAGAGCGCCGGAACTGTCGAGCGGGATATATTTATAGCTATCCTGCCAATGGCCGCGCCGCGCGGGATCGGCGAGATAGGAATAATCCTCCGTGGTTCGGTCCGGCCGGAAAGGCGGCGGCGCGGCCGGGTCCGCATGCGCCGCGCCGGCGAGGAGCGCCAGCGTCAGCATGGCGGAGCAAGACGCTGCCGATTTGAAAATCATTGGAAACTCCGCCCCAAACTTGCTTGTGTCGAAGCCGGCCTAGCGCGCCGCGAGGGGGGAGGGATGATCTAGCGCAAAAATGGCACAAATGAAGTAGCTTGTTCTGGACGGAACCCCGTTCGCGATCCGCTTGGAATGAAAGAAATATGGATCCTACGACGATCGTGTGGATGGCCTTGCTGATGGGCCTTGCGGCCGCGCTCTATTCGGCCGTGGGCCATGGCGGCGCTTCGGCCTATCTCGCGATCATGGCCCTGTTTTCGGTCGCGCCCGAGACCATGCGGCCGACCGCGCTCGCGCTCAACCTGATCGTTTCCGGTTTCGCCGCGTGGCGCTATTTTCGCGGCGGCCAGTTCAATTCCGGCCTGTTCCTCGCCTTCGCGGTTACGGCGGTGCCGATGGCTTTCCTTGGCGGCCGCGTCCAACTTCCGCCGGAAATCTACCGGCCGTTGGTCGGGGCGGTCCTGTGGCTCGCCGCGATCCGCTTCCTGTGGCAACCGGCGCGGCTCGCCGAACGGACGGTGCGGCCGCCCAGGCTGGTGATCGTCTTGCCGACCGGCGCCGGGCTGGGTTTCCTCGCCGGCCTGACCGGTACCGGCGGCGGCATCTTTCTGAGCCCGCTCATCCTGCTGTTTCGCTGGGAAGAGCCGCGCCGCACCTCCGGCGTCGCCGCCGCCTTCATCTTCGTGAATTCGGCCGCGGGCCTGGCCGGCAATGTCACCGCCGTGGAGGCGATGCCGGCCGCGCTTCCCTGGTTCGCTGCCTCGGTCGCGGCAGGCGCCCTGGCCGGCACATGGCTGGGGATGGAGAAATTGCCCCGCCCGCAATTGCTGCAGGCGCTTGGTCTGGTCCTGACCATCGCCGGCGCGAAGCTGATTTTCTCATGAGACCGGCGGCGGACGCGGTGGCGGTGGTCCTGCTTGCCGGTGGCGAGGGCCGGCGGATCGGAGGCGCCAAGCCCCTGCGCCTGGTCGGCGGACGACCCTTGCTGGCGCGACCTCTGGAAGCGGCCACGGGCTGGTCCGACTCGATCGCCGTGGCGGTTCGTGACGCAACCCAGGTGGGCGACACCGGCAATGCCGAACTGGTGCTCGACGATTCGGCCATCGAAGGCCCGCTCGGGGGACTGGCTTCCGCCCTCCGCTTCGCGCGTGAGCGGGGCAGGCAGGCGGTGCTTACGCTTCCCTGCGACATGCCTTTCCTTCCGAACGACCTTCTCCAGCGCCTGTCCGCGGCGATGGGCGTCAAGAACGCCGCGATTGCCGCCAGCGGCGGGTCGTTGCATCCGGTCTGCGGGCTGTGGCGAATGGCCGCGCTGACGGCGCTACCGGCCTATGCAGCCAGGGGGCGACGATCCTTGCGGGGTTTCGCCGAGGCCGTCGGCTATGTCGAAGTGGTTTGGCCGGCTGAACCAACCGATCCCTTCTTCAACGTCAACCGCGAGGAAGATCTCGCGCGCCGAGCGGATGCTCAATGGCTCCTGACCCTAGAAGTCCAGCACGTCGACCATCTCGCCGGCGTCTCGGGCCGGCGCGCAGGCGCGGCGACGCACGAGAATATCGGCCATGGCGAGCATCTTCTGGGCGCTCGAATCCTGATTGGAGAGGGGAACCGCCATCCCGTTCAGCCAGCGCGCGCGCGCGAAGGTTTCGCGCGCGCCGCACGGGCCGATCGCCGCGGCGAGCGGCGCCGGACGCCAGCGCAGGGCCGAAGCCGGCGGCCGCCCGGACAGACCGGCCAACAACGGCGCAAGCAACAGCCGCGCGGTGACCAAAGCCGAGCCGGGATTGCCGGGAAGACCGATCACGATCGTGCGTCCCGCGCGTCCCAGCCAGACCGGCTTGCCCGGCTTGATCGCCACTTTCGAGAATATGAGATCGAGGCCGTAAGGCGCGAACATCTGCTTGGCATAATCCTTCTCGCCGACCGACGCGCCACCGGTAACGACAAGGATGTCCGCACTGGCGAGCGCCTCGCCGGCGATCCTCTCCATGGTCGGCAGCTCGTCCCGGAGTCGCCTTTTTCCCACGAAGGTGGCGCCCCAATCCAATGCGAGCGCGGCCACGCCGAAGGACACGCTTTCGGGGATTGTCCCACTCCCGTCCCGCGCCTGGCCCGGATCGACCAATTCGTCGCCGGTGCTTAGCACGAAGAGGCGCGGTTGCCGCCAGACCGCGACCTCGGCGACATCGGCCGCCGCCGCCGCGACCAGCGCCCTGGCGTCCATCGGCCGGCCCGGCTCGAGCAGAATGTCGCCTTCCTTGAAATCCGATCCCCGGCCGCGGATGTGGCGGCCAGGCCCGGGCGCCTCGTCGATGATCGCCAGCGCGCCTTCGCGGTGGACATTCTCCTGCATCACCACTCGGTCGGCACCTTCCGGGATCGGCGCGCCGGTGAAGATGCGAACGGCCTCTCCGGCGTTCAACCGCGCCTCGCAACCCCCCGCGGGGAAGGATTCGCCGATGACCTTCAGCGCGGCGGGAAATAGGTCGAGATCGGTCTCGCGTACGGCATAGCCGTCCATCGCCGACACGTCGCTTGGCGGGGCGCTCATCCGGGCGAGCACCGGCTCGGCGAGAATGCGGCCTCGCGCGTCGGCGATTGCCAGCCTTTCCCTGCCCAGCGGCAGTGCGATTTCGCCGACCAGCCGGACGGCTTCGTCGAAGTCGATCATTCGGCCGGGCCCGTCTCGTCCCAGCCGCCCGATTTGCCTCCGCTCTTGCCGATGACGCGCACCTCGCCGATCGTCATCGTCCGGTCGATCGCCTTCAGCATGTCGAACAAGGTAAGGCAGGCGACCGACACGGCGGTCAGCTCCTCCATCTCCACGCCGGTGACGCCTTGGGTGCGGACCTCCGCCGTGACATGAAAGCCGGGCAGGGCGTTGTCGATCGCGATCGTCACCGCGACCTTGGTCAGCGAGAGCGGGTGGCAGAGCGGGATCAGATCGGCGGTCCGCTTGGCCGCCATCACTCCGGCCAGCTCCGCGGTCTGGATCACCGATCCCTTAGGCGCGGTGCCGGCGCGGACCTGATCCAGCGTTTCCGGCTGGCAGCGCAGCACGCCTTGTGCATTCGCGACGCGGAGCGTCGCTTCCTTGCCGGCAACATCGACCATGCGTGCACGGCCTTCCGCGTCGAGATGACTGAGTCCGCTCATGCGCAGACATGCCTCAGCCGCGGGATCTGGCCGGCAAGCGAGCAGGGCCGGTAACGGCTGTCGAGCTCCAGGACGAGCACCAGGTCCCAGCCGTCGCGGCAGGCGCCGGTCGATCCCGGAAGGCAGAAGATGAAGGTGTCGTCGATCTGGCCGGCAAAGGCGCGCGACTGCAAGGTGGAAACGCCGACCGTGCCCAGGCTCGCCTGATGGAACACCACCGCAAAGCCGTCCATTTCGCGGCGGAACAACGGCTTCACCGCTTCGGGTGTGACGTCGCGCGGTGCAAAGCCTGTTCCGCCGGTGCTGAGGATCAGATCGATATCTGGCGAATCTGCCCAGGTTTCCACCTGGGTGCGGATCGCCGTCACCTCGTCACTAACGATCGCGCGGGCGGCAAGTTCATGCCCGGCGGCGGTCAGTCGCTCGACCAGCAACCCTCCCGAAGTGTCCGTTTCCTCGATTCGGGTGTCGGAAATGGTCAACACCGCGATCCGCAGCGGATGGAAAGTCAGGCTTGCGTCTATTCCGGGCATGGGTCGCTCCAGCGGGCGAGATCGGCCCGATCGGCCTCGGTTGGCTCGATCCACCGCGATCCGTCAACCCCGTCTTCCCGTTTCCAGAACATCGCTTCGGTCTTGAGCCGGTCCATCAAATAGTCGGCCGCTTCGAAAGCCGCGCGGCGATGGGCGGAAGCGGCGGCGGCGATCACGATCGGCTCGCCGGGCGCGACGGCGCCGCAGCGATGCACGACGAGAGCGTCGTCGATATCGAAGCGGTCAAGCGCGGCCGCGGCGATGGTTTCGAGCGAATGCTCGGTCATGCCGGGATAATGATCGAGGAACAGGCCGCGGACGATTTCTCCCTCCTTGTCCCGGCCGCGGGCGATGCCGACGAAGCTCACCACCGCACCGGCGCCGGACAGCCGCGCCATGAACGACGCGAGCTCGCGGTCAGGCATCAGTGCCTCGGCTGCCAGCCGAGCGTGAACATTGGGTTCAGCCACCAGACAGGACCGAAAACAAGGCCACTTCCTGGCCGGGCGAAATCGCGAAGCTGTCGTCCACGATCTCCTGATCCACTGCGAAGCGCAGCGCCCCACTGGCGAGGTCGGAGGTCATTGCCGGCCATTGCTCGGCAAGCGCGTGGCGAAGCTCCGCAATCGTGCACCCGTCCGAGGCCAGCGCCGCATCGACCTCGCGGCCGATCCGTTCACCCAATTGTCCGAACAGCAAAATCTTCATTCGTCCGTACATCTCCCGGGCAGCGCCTAGCTTTTCCTCTCGCTCCTTGATTGACGCAGGTCAACGCCTGCCCCGCCCGCCGAGGAATCTACCCTCGCGATTCGCCACCGTTCCTCAACCGGGGCGAAAGGCGGAGCTGAGTCGAATTCTACATAAGGTTAGCCGGCGCCGGCCCCTCCGGTCAGTCCCGGCTCCAATCTCTAAAGTGCATCGGCGTTGAAACAGGCCGCCCCTTTTGCGCCCCTCCGATCCACTTGATTGCTTTCGACCCGCGCGCCTAGGTGGTACAAGCCAGTTCTGCGGTCATAGGTGAATGCGATCCGCGTCGGAGAAGACATTGAAGCTCCTGCACCTGCTCTGCCTCACGCTGCTTCTGTCAGCTTGTCAGAAACTCCCACCAGCCGAACCGGCTGCGTCAACCGCCTCGTCCGAGGGGCAAGGCTTTGCGCAGGCATCATGCGGGGGATGCCATGCAGTCGGACGCTACGGCAGGTCATCGATTTCGAACGCTCCCCCTTTCCGTGTTATCGCCAACCAGGAAGGCCTGACTGCGGAGACGCTCTCTTTCTGGCTAAATGGCGCGCATAATTATCCGACAGAGATGGATTTTCACCTCCGTCCGCCTGAGGTAGAGAAGCTTGTGGCTTATATGCTTACATTAAGAGATCCAAATTACAGGCGGCCACCCGACTGACTAATTATTCCCGGGGTGCTGTCAAAGCTAGTGCACCGAGTAGCGATTGAGGCTCGTACAGGCTAAAGCGCCGGCATGCCTCGTCCTCGCAAACCCGCCAGTCCGTTCAGATATTTCAACTCGTCGCCCGAGGTCATTCGCCTCGTTGTGATGCTGTATGTTCGCTTCCCGCTGTCGCTGAGAAACGTGGAAGACCTGCTGTTCGAACGCGGGATCGATCTTTGCCACGAGACGGTGCGGCATTGGTGGAACAGGTTTGGGCCCATGTTCGCGGCAGATATCCGCCGTCAGCGGGTCAGCCGCATGCGCGGCTTTCGCCACTGGAAGTTTCCCTCGACGAAATGTACGTCAAGCTCAACGGCGAGATGGTGTACCTCTGGAGAGCCGTCGATCACGAAGGTGAGGTGCTCGAAAGCTACGTCACCAGGACCAGGGACAAGGCGGCAGCTCTCAAGTTCATGAAGAAGGCGCTCAAGCGCCACGGCTCAGCTGAGGTGATTACCACCGACGGCCTCAGGTCCTACAAGGCAGCGATGACGGAACTCGGCTGCGCCGAGAAGCAGGAGGTCGGTCGCTGGGCCAACAACAGGGTCGAGAACGGGACTGTCAGGAGTTTTGTGCGTGAGGCCATATG
>NZ_JAVUPU010000014.1:0-2500 GCF_032378825.1 Sphingosinicella rhizophila
CCTATCTCAGCGTCCATCAGACCGGCAGCAGCTCACATCGCCTTCAGCATTGCCACATCATCGGGAAGGTTCTCGATGCCCTCGCTCATGCTTCCATCAAGCATATTATGACGGATCCGTAACGTCTTGAGCGGCAGCACGAGTCATATCTGCGATCTACTGCGCCATCACCGGTCGCGCTATCCGCGGCGCATGCACCCGCGACCAGTCGAGCCCCTCGATCAGCGCTCCAGCCTGTGCCGGCGTAAGGCTCATCACGCCATCTCCGAACCGCGGCCAGCGGAACGTGCCAGTCTCCAGCCGCTTGGTAACCAGCACCAAGCCGGTGCCATCCCACAGCAGCAGCTTGATCCGATCGGCACGCTTGCACCGGAACACGAACATGATCCCCGAGAACGGATCGCGCATGAGCTCGCTCTGGACCAGCGACGCCAGCCCGACCATCCCCTTGCGGAAGTCGACCGGCTTGACCGCGACCAGCACCTTGAGCGGCCCGGGCGGGATGATCATGTCGCCACCTGCACCGCCAGCAGCACCCGCTCGATATGATCGGCGGTGACGCCATCCGGCACCCGCACGACCATGCCACCCACGTCGATCCGGATCTCACCGCAGCGCGCCGGGCCAGCAGGCGTTGCAGGAACGCTCGACTGCTTCTCCACCATCGCGGGCACGAACGCTGCCCGATCACCTGCCTCCATCCGCTCCTTGGTCTCGTTGCGCCACCGGTAAAGCTGCTGCGGAATGATCCCGTGCCGCCGCGCCACCTCCGACACGTTCGCGTCAGGCGCCATGCTCTCCGCGATGATCCGCGCCTTCAACTCAGGCGACCAGCGCCGCCGTCCACCATCCGGCACGATGTGCATCCGCTGCGGCCGAACACTCCCGCTAGCTTCGAAGCCAGTTTCGAAATCAGCTACATCGCTTGTCGACAAGTTACACCTCCTCGCGAAGGCGCAGATACATAGCGACTAATTCAACAACGAAAATGTGGGGAGGATTGAGCGCTTACGCGCCATCGAGGCAATGAAGCCGAGGACCTGGACCGGATACAAAAAAAGCCCCGCACAAGGCGGGGCCATTTTTATTGGTTGCGGGAGTAGGATTTGAACCTACGACCTTCAGGTTATGAGCCTGACGAGCTACCGGGCTGCTCCATCCCGCGCCAATAACCTTCCCCTGCAAAAGGGGAAAGACATGTGAATGGGTTCTAAATCGAAATACCTTATGCGCCGGCCGCAAAGCCTGGCGACGACCTACTCTTCCACTGCTTAAGCAATAGTACCATCGGCGCTGTCCGGTTTCACGGCCGAGTTCGGGATGGGATCGGGTGGGTCACGGACGCTATGGCCACCAAGCTATGGGGCCGGCGCATAAAGTCTTCGGTTCTTTCAAAATCGATGCGTGCACTAAAGATCTGCTGTCCATCGACAGGTCCAAGCCTGTCGTTGATGGTGGGATTCATCAAGCGCGAATAGAGCAATTAGGACCGGTTAGCTCCACAGGTTACCCTGCTTCCACATCCGGCCTATCAACGTCGTGGTCTTCGACGGCTCTATGATATCTTATCTTGAGGGAGGCTTCCCGCTTAGATGCTTTCAGCGGTTATCCCGTCCATGCATAGCTACCCTGCTGCACCACTGGCGTGATGACAGGTCCACCAGAGGCATGTTCAACCCGGTCCTCTCGTACTAGGGTCAACTCCTCTCAAATATCGACGCCCACGGCAGATAGGGACCAAACTGTCTCGCGACGTTCTGAACCCAGCTCACGTACCACTTTAATTGGCGAACAGCCAAACCCTTGGGACCTGCTCCAGCCCCAGGATGTGATGAGCCGACATCGAGGTGCCAAACAACCCCGTCGATATGAGCTCTTGGGGGTTATCAGCCTGTTATCCCCGGCGTACCTTTTATCCGTTGAGCGATGGCCCTTCCACGAGGGACCACCGGATCACTATGACCGACTTTCGTCTCTGCTCGACTTGTCAGTCTCGCAGTCAGGCGGGCTTATGCCATTGCACTCTAACAGCCGGTTTCCAACCGGCCTGAGCCCACCATCGCGCGCCTCCGTTACTCTTTAGGAGGCGACCGCCCCAGTCAAACTACCCGCCACAGAGGGTCCCTGTTCCGGCTTACGGAACTAGGTTAGACATCAGAAAACAACAGGGTGGTATTTCACATTGTGGCTCCACCAGAGCTGGCGCCCTGGCTTCAAAGCCTCCCACCTATTCTACACAGTTCTTTCCTAATGCCACTCTGAAGCTGCAGTAAAGGTGCACGGGGTCTTTCCGTCTAACCGCGGGTACTCCGCATCTTCACGGAGAATTCAATTTCGCTGAGCAGGTGTTGGAGACAGTGGGGAAGTCGTTACGCCATTCGTGCAGGTCGGAACTTACCCGACAAGGAATTTCGCTACCTTAGGACCGTTATAGTTACGGCCGCCGTTTACCTGGGCTTCATTTCGGAGCTTGCACCCCTCCACTTAACCTTCAGGCACC
>NZ_JAVUPU010000014.1:7500-60206 GCF_032378825.1 Sphingosinicella rhizophila
CCGCCCTCCTGAGCGCAGCGACGGCGCTCGCGGGCGCGGCCCTGGGATGGGGGGTGTGGACATTGGTGGCGGCGCCGATCGTGCTGTTCTGGACGCAGGCCATCGGCATGGCCATCGCCGCCCGCCTGCTCATATTGCCAAGCTTCCGATTCGCCGGCGCCGGACATCTGTTCCGATACGGCAATGCGATGCTGCTGGTGCAATTCTTCTGGTTCATCCAGAGCCAGTCGGCGGTGTTCATTGCCGGCCGCCAGTTCGATACGCACAGCCTGGGACTCTACACCACCGCCTTGTTCCTGACCCAGATCCTGGCCGCCAAGTTCGTCCCGCCGCTCAATGAAGTCGCCTTCGCCGCTTATTCGCGAATCCAGGACAAACCGGACGCCGTTTCCTTCGCCTTCCTGAAGGCGGTCCGGCTGATCATGCTGATCGCTTTGCCTTTCTATTTCGGACTGGCGGTGACTGCCGAGCCGCTGGTGCTCACCATGCTGGGTCCGAAATGGGAGGGGACCATCCCACTGGTCGCGATACTTGCGTGGGCGATGCCGTTCATGACGGTGCAGATCATGGTCGCGCCCGCCACCAATGCGATCGGCCGCGAAGACATTTCCGTACGCACCGGAATGATCGGGGCGCTGGTCCTTCCCGTCTGTTTCCTGATCGGCGTCGGCCACGGCCCGTTCGGAATGGCGGTCGCATGGCTGGTGGGATTTCCGATCCTGACGGCGGCCACCTTCAGGATGGCCTTGCCGGCAATCGGCACGTCGATCACGGACCTGGTCCGGGCGCTTGCTCCCGGGCTAGCTGCATCGGCAGCGATGGCGATCGCGGTCACCGCGCTCGATCATATGCTGCCGGCCATGGCGCCGCAGCCGCGACTCGCCTTGCTGGTTCTCGCCGGGACCGTTTTCTATGGGGGCCTGCTCTTCATCTTCGCCCGCCAACTGGTCGCGGAAGTCGTTGCGCTCGTGCTCCGCCAACCGGCAGCGCTCAAGCCCAGGACGCTTTGAATCCAGGCGGCCGCATCATCGTGTCCCACCGGGACAAGCCCAAGTCGGTAAGGTGGGCAATGCCCGCGCCCGCCGTCACGTCAGGCCGAATGCCCCCCGAAAGCGCACTTCTAGACGCTCTGGATATAGATTCGCATCGCTTCGGCTTCTTCCTCGATGCGCCTGATCCGATAGGCAACGAGATCGCCGATCGAGACGATGCCGACCAGCCGCCCCTCCTCCACCACCGGCAAGTGGCGAATCCGGCGCCGGCTCATCTGCGAAAGCGCGGAGAGTACGGGGACATCGGGGGTCACCGTGATCGCGGGAGCGGTCATGATTCGCTCGACATTCCAGTCGAGCAGGGCCGCTCCGTCGCTTGCCAGGCAATAGATGACATCCCTTTCGGACAGGATACCCGCCACCGAAGCGCCGTCTGTGACGGGCACCGCCCCGATTCGCTTATCGGCGAGCAGCGCCACCGCTTCGCGCATCTTCGTGCCCACGGGAATGCTGACAACCTCATGGCCCTTGCCCTGCAAGATCGTCTTCACGGTCATGATCCGGCCTCCTTTTTTCCTTTTCGCGCCGACTCGTCTTGATGATCCCACGCCCTCGCTCCAAAGGGAAGCATGGCCGACGAACCCGTCCCTCCCCATCTGCAGCGCGCGGCGCATGCATGGGCAAGGTATAAAAGGATGATGAGGTGGATGGTTGCAGCTGCCGCGGTCGCGGTGCTGCTCGCCCTCCTCTATCTCAAGAGCACGGGACAACCGATGCCGCTCCATATGATCGTCGCCACCATCGCTGGCGTCGGCCTGTCCGTTTTGCTGGGAACCGGGCTGATGGGCCTGGTCTTTCTCAGCAACAGCAGCGGCCATGACGATGCCGCATCCGGCAAGCGAGACGGACAATGAGCGACGAACAGCGCGAACCGATCCTGCGGGTCGTTCCGCGTCCAGGCGACATCAATGCCAACGGCCATATTTTCGGCGGCTGGGTGCTGAGCCAGATGGATATCGCCGCCGGCATCGTCGCCGCGCGGCGGGCCGACGGAGCGGTGGCGACGGTTGCGATCGAGACGATGCAGTTCATCGCCCCGGTCCTCCTTCACGACGTCATTTCCATCTACGCCGAGATCGAGCGGACAGGCCGCACGTCGATGGGAATCCGGATCGAGGTGATTGCCAGTCGCGATCGCGGCACCGAGGAAGTGAAGGTCACGGGTGGCCTCTTCACCTTCGTGGCGCTCGACGAACAGCATCGGCCGAGGGCGCTGCCGCCGCTCTGAACCCGATTACCGATCACGAGTCGGGTCCGTCCGGTAACGAAGCGCAACCCGGCCATTGGCCGGGATGGTGACGGCCCATAAGGGCCGGCCGTTCCGTCTCCCCAATGCTTTGCCGGCCGCGACGATATCCTTCCCGAAGTCGGCTTCGAATCGGACGGGACGATCCTGATCGTTGGACGCGGTCAACAGGAACGAGCTTCCCTGTTTCCTTTCCTCCGTCTTCACGACGTGGGCGAGCACGCCCGATGCATCGCCGAGTTCGATTTCGACATCCTCGCCCACCGCCTTGTCCTCGATCGCGCCTTCGCCGAGCAGGATCGGCCGCGCCCTGCCTTCGACGAAAATGGCAACGCCCCCGGTCGGCAGCGGAAGGCCCAGCCCCTCCGACGTTCGGTTTCGCGTCCTTAGGATCATCCTGATCTGGACCAGCCGCTCTTCGGCACCGCCATGGATTTCGGCGCGATAGACGCTTTCGACCTTCACCTTTTCGCGATCGATCATCGCGACCTGCTTCTGGCTGTTCGAAGCGACGGTCACCGGCTCGGGCACGCGATAGAGTTTGAGATCGCCAAGTCCTTCCTGTGTGACCTTCATCGCCGAACGGGACATGCCGGTGACGACGATTTCCTCGGCCATCATCGGCGACGCCATCGGCGGAGGCGCCGGAGGAGGGGGTCCGGCGCCGTCATGAGTCTGGACAAGCGGGATGTCGCTCGTCTTGCCGGCCGGCCAGCATTGCAGGCTCAACGGGCTGGCTTGCGGCATGATTCGCCGGCCGCCGTCCTCCCGATTGGGACGGCCGGCGACTGTCTGGGCGCTGGCGTCGACGAAGCTGGTCTCGTCGCCGCTGGCAAGGGTCACCCAGGCGAACAGGTCGAGCCGGTCGCCTGAGGGGGACAGATTGCCGACATAATTTGCCTGCCAATCGAAGCCGGTCGCGAGATAGGAGAGGGTGATGGTCGCGGTAGCAGCGGCGACACTGCGAGTCCTGACCGACAAGGTCGGCTTGGCCGACAGGCCTTCAGGAATCTTGTCGTAGACAATCGTCTCGGGGATTCCGGTGCAACGAAGCGCTTCTAACCCCTGCTCGGTCTGAAGAATGACGGCCCCGGCCGCTCCGGAACGAATCACGGCCTCATGCTCACGTACTTCTCCGGTCGCGCGCGACGTGCGCCGCAGATGAACGCGCCGGCCAATCGAACGATCGAGCAGGCTGGCCGGCGAGAGCAGATAGGCATCCTGATTCTTCTCGATCACGCCGTCGGGAAGGCCCGTGACAATCGCGCTTTCCGGCAGGATCCCGCCGGCGACGCCTTCGAACCTGATGTCGCCATCCCCGGCCGGAATGTCGACGCGCCGCGTCTCGCTGATCAATGCGTAGCCGTTCAGCCAGCTAAGCTGCATCTTCTGGCTGCCGTCGCGATTCGGATCGCGATAAATGGTGACCGAAACCGCGTCCGGACCCGAAGAGGTGGTGACCACCTGTCCGGCCGCCCCGGATGGCAGCAGCATCAGCAGGGGCAGCAGCGCGCGCCGCATGATCTCAGTAGCGCGTATCGAAGACGGCTGTGACCACGGTCGTGCCGTTGGCGGGCACGGTGACTCGCCAGACCGCCTGGTCGGCGGAGCGCCGCTCGCTCTTGAGGCTTTCGCTGATAATGCGTGTATCGCCCCAATAATTGTCGAGACCGGCCTGGGTCAGGTCGACCGTCACCGATTCGGGCCGGGCATTGGTCAGCGTGTAGCGCATGCTCGTCCGCCAGAAGGTGGTCGTTCGCAGCGAATCGCTTTCGCCTGTCATGGCGGCGCCATCGGAGCGCTTGATTCGGAAGCGCTCGGTCGTCTTCCATTCCTCATAATCGATCCGCTCGCGCTTCTCGACGACCGGCTTCACCTTCACGTCGAACGCTTCTCCGGTCTTGAGGCCCAGCTCCGATCCCATCGGCGTATGGCCGATGGCGCTTTCGCCGATGAACTGGGCGTTGCCGCGCGCATCGCGCATATAGACCCGGACAATGCCTGCGGGCAGCGCATCCCCCAGACCCTGCTCGCGCGAGGTCGAGAATTTGAGGACCGTGTCCGCGCTCCGCGCCTCTTCCGCCGCATCCAGCCAGCCGTTGCGATATTCATAAGCCTTGCGTCCGGGCGCACCGACGACGTCGAGGAAGCTTACCTGTTTTGTCTGCTGGTTGGCGATCGTCGTCCGTTCGGCGAGCGGATAGAGATAGAAATCGCCGAGCCTTTCGCGACCTGCCGTTTCCGTCCCGGGATTGCGGATTGACGACGGAGGCGGAGGCGGAGGGCGATAGGAGCGGCGCGGGTCGTAGCCCTGATCCTGCCGGACCTGGCCGGCGACGAGCAAAGTGTCGGCATTGGCATAGGTCGTACCCGTATTGTTGCTGAGCGTGATCCAGCCCTGGACGTCGATCTTGCCGGCCCGCTCGTCGAACATCGTGACGTAGTCGGCTTTCCAGCCGATGCCCGGGGTCAGATAGCTCAAGGTCACGGGCCTGGTGCCGCTCCGCGCGCTTTCCATGGTCACCGACAAGGTTGGCCGGGCGCGCAGGTTTTCGGGCACCTTGTCGAAGATCACGCGAACCGGCAGTCCATCATCGCGGAGCACCTCGATGCGCTCGCCGATGCGCAGGACGACGCCACCATTGACGGCCAGGACGGTCGCCCGCTCGCGCATCTCCTGGCCCGTCGCCGGATTGGTGCGGACGAGGGTGATCATTTCTCCCACCGCCTTTTGCATCAAGGCCTGGGGCGAAAGCAGGTCATAGTCGAAATTCTGCTCGACGATGCCGATGCCGTCGCCGGTCAGGGTCACCGTCTCCGGACGGATCATGCCCGAGACATCCGGGAATTCCTGTTTCGAACGCCGGACCGGGACATCGAGCTGGCGCGTGTCCTGCACCAGCGCCAGATCGTTATTGTAGATGGTAATGGAGACATTTCCCTGGCCGGATTGGGCGAGAACGGGCGCAGCCAGCAGGGTGGAGAGCAGCAAGATACGACGCATGAAAAAATGCTCCCGACGGTTTCCCGCCGGGAGCATGTTATTTTATAACCTTCGCTGTCAATCGGCGAAGATGGGCGAGATTTTTCTAGAAGTCGATCTGGGCCCGGGCACCGATCACATCGACGCCATAATTGCGGTCGCCACCGGCAGCCGGGATCGCCGCACTCTTATAATCCAGCCGGCCATAGTTCAGCATGAAGCGAACATAATCCTGCGGAATCCAGATCAGGGAAATCTGGTATCCCTGCTGTTTGCCGCCGACCACGCCGGCATCGATGAGGTCGAGATAATCGTACCGCAGATTGACCTGGAGAGCGCCCATGCCGCCATCCTTGACCGACTTCAGCACCTTGGTCCGATCAAAGGTGCCGCCTTTATAGCCGCGTGTCTCGCCCGTAATGTAGTAGCCCACCTCGGCATAGCCGCCGAAGAAGGTCGGTGTCGGCGCCGGATCCACCCGATCGGCCTTCAACCAATGCACTTCGCCCACGGCGTGGAACGGACCATGGATGGCCGCGGCTTCGAGACCGTAATTGGTCTCCTTTTCCACCGCGAGAGCCGGCGTGGCCAGGAAGCGGGTGTCGCTCGAGTGGACGAGCGGCCGCTGCCGATAGCGCGTGGTGGTTCCGATATCGACCAGGTCGCGGTTCTTCCGATAGTGCGCCGATCCGCCGAAATGGAGCTGGGTTTCACCGAGCTTGGGTGCAAAGACCAGCCGTCCGTCGAACCCGAGCGAATTGTTGTCGTCATCGTTGAGATCGCCGATCGAGTCGGTGAAGACGCCTGCACTCGCAATGACCGGACCGTGCGCATAGGTCGCCGAGACGCCGACCCGGCGTTCGAAATTGAATGCGTCGGTGAAGGCCGCCCGTTCGATGAACGAGCTGAAGCGCGAGCTGGTCAGTTCCTCCAGCGACTGGAAATTATTGTGCTGGCCGATGATGAGACTCGTGCTGGGCATGAAATCATAGGACAGATAGGCGTCCGTGATGTCGACCGAATTGCCGGCGAAATCGATTTCGAACTTATAGCCCAGACCGCCGGGGATGTTGCCTTCCACGCCGAGACGAGCGCGGCGGACCTCATTCGAAAAGCCCAGGCCGCGATCGGTTATGCCGTCCGGGCGGCTCACGAAGCCCGCATCATATTGCAGGCGTCCGCGCGGCTTGAACGACCAACCGCTTTCCTTGTCGACAAATTGCGGCGCGCCCTTCCAGCTGGGCTTGGAAGAAGATATCTGTTTCTTGATGGATTCCAGCTGCTCCTGCAGCGCTTCCACCTGCGCTTCCAGAAAGGCCGTCCTGGCGGCGACCTGTTCCGGCGTGACCGCTTCCTCTTGGACGGGAACATCCTCTGCCTCTGAGGTTTGCCCCCATGCCGGCGAGATCGCAATCATCGAGCTGCCTGCCAAGAGAATCAGCGATAACACATTATTCTTCATGATTTTTTCCCCAATAGGTGAGATACTCCGCCCCCTGCGGAGTATGACGGGCGCGTGATCCTTTGATGACGCGCCCGTGACACTTTGATGACGCGTTCTACTTTACCGCTGCGAAGTTCAGCGGCGCGAACGTACGCGCCGCCTGCGCATTGCGTTGGCGCACGGCGTCAGGCGCGGCGATCAGGCCAAGCCGGGCAAGATAGCCGTTGCGGCCCCAGGTGCTTTCCTTGGTGAACTCCGCGACGAAAGAGCGGATCGACGGGATCGCCTTGGCGTGCGCATTCTTGACGTAGATGTAGAGCGGACGGGCGCCGGGATATTTAAACTGCGCGATATTGTCATAGGAAGGCGTGACGCCGTTGAGCGACAGGCCCTTCAGCTTGTCGCCATTTTCCTCGAGATACGAATAACCGAAAATCCCGACGGTGCCCGGGGTCCCCGCGATCTTCTGCACGATCAGATTGTCATTCTCGCCTGCTTCGACGAAGGCGCCATCTTCGCGCACGCCGATGCAGATCGCCTTGTGCTTGTCGGCGTTGCTGGATTTGAGCGCCTTCATGCCGGCGTTCGTCTCGCACCCAGGGGTCATCAGCAGTTCGACCAGGGCGTCGCGGGTGCCGCTGGTGGGCGGGGGACCGTAGACGCGGATCGGAATCGCCGGGAGCTGCGCGTTGACGTCCTTCCAGGTCTTGGCCTTGTTGGGCTTGCCGAAGGGCATTTTGGCGATCGCCGCATAAACGTCGCGAACCGTCAGATTGGACAGACCCGTCGCCTTGGCGGTCGCAAAGGCGATACCGTCGATGCCGACCTGGATTTCCGTGATTTGTTTGACGCCAGTGGCACTGCAGCTCTTCAGTTCCGAAGATTTGATGCGGCGGGAAGCATTGGCGATATCGGGGAACCGCTCGCCGATGCCGCCGCAGAACAGCTTCATGCCACCGCCGGTACCGGTCGATTCGATGATCGGCGTGGGCGTGCCCGGGTTGGCGCGCGCCATGCGCTCGGCGACGGCTTTGGCGAACGGATAGACCGTCGACGATCCGACGGCCCGGACCTGCGTCCGGGCATGAGCCTGCATGGGCAGTGCCGTAGAAGTGGCGACAAGTGCAATGGCCGCGATGGCCGTCCTGAATTTCATCGATTTTCCCCTTGATCAGCAGCGTCCTTGCTGCGGTGTCAGGCGGGGCATTAGGGGCTGGCCGTGACTCGTCAGGGACAATGATATGTCAGTTCCGTGACAGTCGATCATTGCCATTTGCGCAAAGAAAAAGGCGGCCATCGAAGCGATGGCCGCCTTATATTCTGCCGGAGAATCCGGAGATCACGCCGCCGGTGCGATCTCCTCGTCGCCGTCGCGGGGACGGCGGGTGCGGCGCCGCGGCGCCTTGGCCGGCGCATCGCTGTCGACGCTGATCGCGGGCGGCAGCACCTCCAGC
This sequence comes from Sphingosinicella rhizophila, assembly GCF_032378825.1. Lineage (NCBI taxonomy): Bacteria > Pseudomonadati > Pseudomonadota > Alphaproteobacteria > Sphingomonadales > Sphingosinicellaceae > Sphingosinicella > Sphingosinicella rhizophila. Next base: position 15,680 of record NZ_JAVUPU010000014.1, read on the forward strand.
GAGATACGCTCCTCGCCGCGATCCTCCTCAGGCTCGCGGCGACGCGAACGACGGGGACGCAACGGCTCGCCATTGCGCTCCTCGCGAGAGTCATTCCCGTCCGATGCAGGCCCGTCCGACGCAGGGTTTCGCTCCGCCTGCGGCTCGCTCTGACGAGCGGCGCGGACTTCGCCACGCCCCCGGCCGCGCTGGACCTGCGGCTCGGCGACGCGTTCCTCCCGGAAATCCCGGCGGCCGCGATCGTCGCGGTCTTCGCGGTCGTCGCGTTCCTCGCGATCGTCTCCGCCTGCGGCGGTGGTCTCGTCCTGGTCCTCGTCCTCATCGGGCGAATAATCGTCGCGCTGGCGCCTCTGCTCCTCGAAGCGGGCGCGGCTTTCGTTCAGGACCCGAAAATAATGATCCGCGAACTGCAGATAATATTCGGCCTGGACGCGGTCGCCCTGAAGCTGCGCGTCCCGAGCCAGGGATTTATATTTCTCAAGAAGCTGGCTCGCATTGCCGCGCGAGCGGTTTTCCTGACGATTGTTCCCGGGGTTAGGCGACTGGTTCGGCGAGCGGGGTCCGCCGCCGCGGCCGCGCCTGCGGCCGTTCTGACGATTGTTGATCAAACGCTGGTCCTCGTCTTCGTGGTCCCAATATTGCCACTATGACGGCCGGGCCCCTCCCGGCCGTAAATCTGTGCGCGACCGCTTTGGCAGGTGGCCACATCATGGCTCCCGCCACCTCAGGCCAGGATCGTCCAAAGACGTCTGAGCAATCGGGGGTCGGCGACGGACAACCTCACGCAATCATTGCTGTGATTGGCCCCGTCCCTGCGGCCTATGTAGCTATGCCACCTTTAAAATCCAAGCGGAAAGATGATTATCTGCATTAATGGCTTAACAGCAGCGCACGGCGCCGGCCCGCCAGGTCCCGCCGGGCGGCCGTCCTCAGCCCTTCATGCGCGAAGAGCGAAGCCACCTCGTCATATTGCCCGGCCCCGATCTCCACGCAGGCCAGGCCCTGCGCGTCAAGGCGCGGACCGATGAGCGGCGCCAGGCGCCGATAGTCGTCCAGCCCGTCCGGACCGGAGAATAGCGCCATGGGCGGCTCCCACTCCGCCACGTCGACCGGAAGCGGGGCGCCTGCTGCGATATAAGGGGGGTTGCAGAGGATCAGATCGAACTGCTCGGTGATCCCTTCGCTCCAGTCACCAAGCCGAAAATCGGCGCGCGCGGAAAGGCCCAGCCTCTCCGCATTGGCGTGGGCAACGGCAAGCGCCCGCTCCGACCTGTCGATTCCGATCCCGCGCGCTTCCCGCCATTGATCGAGCGAGGCCAGCAACAAGGCGCCCGTTCCGGTGCCCAAATCGAGGATCGAGCGAGGCCCCGCTTCACCGAACTGCGCCAGTGCCGCTTCGATCAGCGCTTCGCTGTCGGGGCGGGGTATCAGGACACCCGGCCCCACCTCCAATTCGATCGTCCAAAAGGCGCGCCGGCCAAGAATATAGGCGATCGGCTCCCCGCGGGCGCGCCGGCCCAGCAGGTCCTCGAATGCATCCGGTGCCGGTTCCTCCAGGCATGTCAGAAGCAAGGTCTCGCGCTCGATCCCGAAGGCCTTCGCCATCAGCAATTCGGCATCCAGGCCCGGCGTGTCGCTTATCGCCGCCAGGCTTTTCCTGGCGGCTGCCAGGGCGTCACGCGATCTCATCGAGAGTCGCAAGCCGCTCCGCCTCATCCTCGGCGATCAGCGCCGAAACCAGTTCGTCGAGCCCGGATCCCGCCAGGATCTCGTCCAGCCTATGGAGAGTGAGGTTGATGCGATGGTCGGTCACGCGCCCCTGAGGGAAATTATAGGTGCGGATCCGTTCGGATCGGTCCCCCGATCCCACCATCGACTTGCGGGCGCCTGCCCGTTCGTCGGCGAGCCGGGAGCGCTCAAGTTCATACAGGCGGGTGCGCAACACCTTGAGCGCCTTGGCCTTGTTCTTGTGCTGGGATTTCTCGTCCTGCTGGATGACGACCAGCCCGGTGGGAAGGTGGGTGATGCGAACAGCGCTGTCGGTCGTGTTGACCGACTGGCCGCCAGGGCCGGAGGACCGATAAACGTCGATCCGGAGATCCCTGTCGTCGATCTGGACATCGACATCCTCCGCCTCGGGAAGCACGGCGACGGTGGCGGCGGACGTGTGGATGCGGCCGCTGCTTTCGGTCGCGGGAACACGCTGGACGCGGTGCACGCCGCTTTCGAACTTCAGCTTCGCGAAAACGCCCTTGCCGGCGACCGACGCGACCACTTCCTTGAAGCCGCCGACATCGGAGGGGCTCGCCGAGATGATCTCGAGACGCCAACCCTGTTCTTCGGCATAACGCTGGTACATGCGGAGCAGGTCGCCGGCAAACAAGGCGGCCTCGTCGCCGCCCGTGCCGGCGCGGATCTCCAGCATCGCCGCCCGATCGTCGGCGGCGTCGCGCGGCAGCAGCCGCAGCGCGAGCGCCCGCTCCGCCTCGGGAAGCCTGGCCTGCAGGTCGGCCATTTCCTCCGCTGCCATCTCCCTGATATCGGGACTTGGATCGGATAGCATTTCATCGAGGACGACGATCTCGGCCCGCAACCGGCGCACTTCCCGCGCTGCGGCGGCGACGGGCTCGATCTCGGCATAATCCTTTGAAAGCTGGACGAACTGATCGGGCGGAAGGTTCGGCGCCGACATGGCGTTCTGCAACTCGTCGCGGCGCGCCTCGATGGCGGCGATACGCTGCCCGGAAATAGAGCTCATGAGCCCCTGACCGCGTCCACGAGATCGGCTATTGCGATGTCGCTCTGGCTGCCGCTCGCCAGATCCTTCAAGGCGGCCTGGCCACGGGCCAGTTCCTCGTCGCCGAGGATGATGGCGAACCGTGCACCGCTGGCGCTCGCCTTCTGCATCCTTTTCTTCATGTTGCCGCGATAAGCCATGTCGCAGGCAATGCCGGCGCGGCGGAGCGTGGCCGCGATCGCCAAAGCCTCTGTTTCCGCCTTCTCCCCCAAGGGCACCAGAGCCACATCGATACGCGGCGGCGCGGGCGCGTCGATCAGCATGCCAAGGCGCTCGATTCCGGCCGCCCAGCCGACCGCCGGCGTGGCCGGACCGCCGAGTGTCGGGATGAGGCCGTCATAGCGTCCGCCGGCGATCACCGCACCTTGGGCGCCAAGCCGGTCGGTGACGAATTCGAAGGCGGTGTGGCTGTAATAATCGAGCCCGCGCACAAGCCGCGGATTTTCGACGAAGGCGATGCCGGCGGCGCGAAGCCCCGCCTTCACCTTTTCGTAGAATGACCGCGCCTCCGCCGACAAATAGGCGTCGACGTGGGGCGCATCCCGGACGAGCGCCCGATCGCCTTCGTCCTTGGAATCGAGGATGCGGAGGACATTCTTGTCCAGCCGGAGCTTGCTGTCGGCGCTGAGGCTTTCGCTATGGGCGGCAAAATAAGCGGAAACGGCGTCCCGCCAACCCGCCCGCGAGACGTCGTCGCCCAGCGTGTTGATTTCCAACGTCACGCCATGATCGATGCCGAGCATGCGCAGCAGCTGATCGGCGAGGACGAGAAGCTCGACATCGGCGGACGGCGAATCCGTGCCGATGATTTCCGCGTCCAATTGATGGAATTGCCGATAACGCCCCTTTTGCGGGCGCTCGTAACGAAAGACCGGGCCGTGGGTGGCGATCTTGAGCGGCGCCAGCTGCTGCCATCCCTCCGAGAGATAGGCCCGGGCGATCCCGGCTGTGAATTCGGGCCGCAACGTGATCCCGTCGCCGCCGCGATCCTCGAAACTGTACATTTCCTTGGAGACGATGTCGCTCGTCTCCCCGATCGAGCGGGCAAATATACTGGTTGCCTCGAACACCGGCAGCTCGATCCGCTGGAAAGCGTAAAGGCGCCGCACGCGATCGAATGCCTCGACGACCGTCTGGAAACGATCGGCGGGTTCGCCCCATATGTCCTGGGTTCCCCTTATCCGTTGCAGGCTCTTGCTCATGGCGGCGCGCTTTAGCATCTTTGCGCGCGCTGGGAACTGCCGACGGAAAGCCGTTCAGAAGCGGCCGGGCATCCGCTAGGGTCGAGCAAGTCCACATTATCCGGAGCTTGATCTGCGTATCATCCTGTCCGCCAGCCTCGCCTTGATCCTCGCGCCCGCCGCCTTGGCGCAGACCCAGCCGACGCGGCCGCAGCCGCTTGGCATGACCGATCCCGTTCCGGCCGCCCGGGACATCGCCTTCCAGGGCACGATGCGGATCGAGGTCGACGCCACCGACACGGCGCGGGGCATCTTTCGCGTACGGCAGGTGATCCCGGTCGGCAAGGCGGGACCGATGACCCTGCTCTATCCCAAATGGCTTCCCGGCAATCACGCGCCGCGCGGGCCGATCGCCTCGATCGCCGGCCTCAAGGTGAAGGCCGCCGGCAAGGCGGTGGCGTGGCGGCGGGACCCCGTCGACGTCTATGCCTTCCATATCGACGTGCCGAGCGGCGCGCGGGAAATCGAGGTCGAGTTCCAGCATCTTTCGCCGACCAAGTCGGATCAGGGACGGGTGATCATGACCCCCGTCATGCTGAACCTGCAATGGGAGAAAATGTCGCTTTATCCGGCCGGCTATTTCACCCGGAACATCATGGTCTCCCCGTCCGTCACCCTGCCTTCGGGATGGCGGGGCGCAACGTCGCTCGACGTGGCCAGCAAGAACGGCAACCGCATCACCTTCAGGCAGGTGAGCTATGAGGCCTTGGTGGATTCACCGATGTTCGCAGGGCTCCACTATCGACGCGAGCCGCTGGCAGCCGACGTCGCGCTCAATATCTTCGCCGACCGGCCCCAGGATCTCGAGGCGACTCCCGAACAGATCGCCGCCCATCGCGAACTCGTCGAGCAGTTCGGGAAGCTCTATGGCGCCAAACATTATGACGAATATGAATTCCTGGTCGCGCTGACGGACGAGCTTGGCGGGATCGGCCTCGAACATCTGCGCTCCTCCGAGAACAGCCATCCGCGCGGCTATTTCACCGACTGGGCGAAATATTCGGCGGGACGCGATTTGCTCGCGCACGAGATGAACCACAGCTGGAACGGCAAATATCGGCGCGGCGCCGATCTCTTCACGCCCGATTACCGCACGCCGATGCGCAACAGCCTGCTCTGGGTCTATGAGGGCCAGACCCAATTCTGGGGTTATATATTGTCGGCCCGCTCGGGAATGATGCCGGTCGAGGACGTCAAGGCGGAGCTTGCTCGCACAGCCGCCTATTATGACATCCAGCCGGGGCGGAGCTGGCGCCCGCTGATCGACACCACCAACGATCCGATCGTCAATGCGCGACGGCCGCAGGCCTTTGGCAGCTGGCAGCGATCGGAGGATTATTACAGCGAAGGCATGCTGATCTGGCTCGACGTCGACAGCCGTATCCGGTCGCTGACCAATGGCCGGCGCTCGCTCGACCATTTCGCCCGGGCCTTTTTCGGGGTGAGGCCCAACGACCAGGGCATCTTCCCTTATACGTTCGAAGATGTCGTCCGAACGCTCGGCGAGATCGCGCCCTATGATTGGAACTCCTACCTGACCCAACGTGTCGAAAAGGTGGGCGAGGCGCCGCTCGGCTGGATCGGAAGGGGCGGGTACCGACTCGTCTATCGCGACACGCCGACGCCTTATTTCGCCGGCCGCGAGAAGGATCGCGAGATGCTTGACCTCACCTACACGATCGGGGCGACGATCGGAAAAGGCGGCATCGTCACCGGAGTCGCCTGGGATTCGCCTTTGTTCAATCAGGGCGTGACGGGCGGGACCCAGATCGTCGCGATCAACGGCCAGGAATATTCCGACAACGATTTCAAGGCCGCGATCACGGCAGCCAAAGGCGGCAGGACGCCGATCGAAATGCTCGTCAAGAAGGGGGACCGTTATCGGACCATCGATCTCGATTATTATGACGGTCTTCGTTATCCGGTGCTGGAACGCGTCGGATCCGGGCCTTCGACCCTTGATGCCCTGCTCGCGCCGCTTTGAAAGCGGCGATCAGGCCGTAAGCTTGAGCCCGGCAATACAGGCGACAATGCCGAAAAGGAGCATGATCCGGACCATGGCAGCCGGCTCCCCGAACCAGAATATGCCCACCAGGACCGTGCCGATCGCGCCGATCCCGGTCCAGACCGCATAGGCCGTCCCCATCGGAATCGATCGGGCGGCGACCTCCAGCAGACCCATGCTGAGCGTGACGGAGACGAGGAAAGCCAAGGTCCAGGGAATGTTGCGGAAGCCTTCGACGAATCGGATCGAGGTCGTGAATCCGATCTCGAACAGGCCGCCGAGGAAGAGCAGGAACCACGCCATCAGGGATGCACTCCGGTTTCGATGTCGCCTGTCGGCGGACGGCCGCGTACGGCCGCCAGGCAGGCAGCGACGATCATGGCTGCTCCGACCAAGGTCAGCGGCCTTACCGCTTCGTCGAAGAAAAGAAGGCCGTACAAGGCCGCCCAGATGAAGGCGGTATATTCGACCGGCGCGAGATGCTGGGCCTCGGCGCGAGCATAGGCCCAGGTCAGCAGCATCAGCGAACAAAAAGCGAGCAAGGCGGCGGCGAAGATGGCGGGCAACTCTCCCGGCGGCGGGAGTTCGGCGAGAAACGGCGCGGCAACCAGGAAGCAGCCTGTCGTGACCAGGCTCATGAAGAAGGCGACCTCGATCGGGCCGGCGACCAAAGCCTGCTGCCGCATCAGGATGATGTTATAGGCGTAGAGGAAGGCCGATGCGAGAATGGCGATCGCGCCCAGGAATGCCTCCTGACCGAGATCGGCACGGGCCTGGCCGGCCAGGATCACGACCACGCCCGAAAAGCCGAGCAGTGAGGCCAGGACCGCCCTGTGAGTGATCCGTTCCTTGAGAAGCAGGGCAGCGAGATAGAGGGCGATGATCGGCGCAACGAAGGACAATGCGATCCCCTGGGCAAGCGGTACCCGCGCCAGCCCCCAGAAGAAAAGGAAGCCCATGATGGCCGACAATATGCCGCGCCGCACGTGAAGGTGGAGGACCGACCGCGCGGGGAACTTCCTGCCTGTCCCGTAGAATATGGCGGCACCGAGGACCCCACCCGCGAGGGTGCGCCACAGCAGCGCATTGTAGGTGCCGATGGACAGCGCCAGCCCCTTCATGAAGGCGTCCATGCCGGAAAACAGAGCGATGCCCAACGTGGCGACGGCGAAGGCGATCGCCGGGCTATGCCCCTTCATTCCGCCGCGTCGGGAACCGCGTCGATCTGAGCCGCCTCGATTTCCGCGGCCTTCGCCTCCACGAGCCTGACGATATGGTCCACCATGTCGGCATCCTGGACATGGTGATCGGTCACGCCGGACAGATAGACCATATGCTTTCCCTGGCCCCCGCCCGTGATGCCGATGTCGGTTTCGCGCGCCTCGCCGGGGCCGTTCACGACGCAACCCAGCACGGAAAGCGAAAGCGGCGTGCGGATATGCGCCAGCCTGTCCTCCAGCGTCTGGACCGTCCGGATTACGTCAAAGCCCTGGCGGGCGCAGGACGGGCAGGAAACCACGCGGACGCCACGGTTGCGGATCCCGAGCGTCTTCAGGATCTCATAGCCGACGCGGACCTCTTCTTCGGGTTCAGCCGAAAGCGATACGCGGATCGTGTCGCCGATTCCGAACCAGAGGAGCGAGCCGATGCCGATCGAGGATTTGACGGTACCGCCGATCAGGCCGCCTGCTTCCGTTATGCCGAGATGAAGGGGGCAATCGACGGCCTCGGCAAGCTGCTGGTAGGCGGCAACGGCAAGAAAGATGTCCGAGGCCTTCACGGCCACCTTATAGTTGCGAAAGTCCTTGTCCTCGAGCAGCTTGATATGGTCGAGCGCGCTTTCGACCAGAGCCTCCGGACAGGGCTCGCCATATTTTTCGAGCAAGTCGCGCTCCAGGCTGCCGGCATTGACCCCGATCCGGATCGCACAGCCATTGGCCCTGGCGGCGCGGACGACCTCGCCGACCCTCTCGTCCGAGCCGATATTCCCCGGGTTGATGCGCAGGCAGGCCGCACCGGCATCGGCCGCTTCGAGCGCCCGTTTGTAGTGGAAATGAATGTCGGCGACGATCGGCACCCGCGCCGCACGAACGATCTTCCCCAACGCCGCCGTCGATTCCACGTCGGGACAGGATACCCGGACAATATCGGCCCCTGCTTCCTCGCAGCGCCGGATCTGTTCGATAGTGGCGTTCGCGTCCGCAGTCAGCGTATTCGTCATGGTCTGAACGGTGATGGGCGCGTCACCCCCTACCGGCACATTGCCGACCATGATCTGGCGGGATTTGCGGCGAATGATATCGCGCCACGGGCGGATGGACATGGATATGCGGACCTTGGTCGTTCGGACGGGCCTATAGCCGATCCGCGTGCCCGCCTGAACCCCTACCCTGCACCGTTTCGGGTCGCCCTGCCGGTGCGAGGCGCGCCGTCATGCCTTGCCCTCCTTCACGGGCCGCCCGCGCTTCCGCGGCACGGGCGGGGCCACCCTGACGCCCCGCCGCTGAAGCGCCTCGCGCAGCAGGCATTCGATCTCGGCATTGACGCTGCGAAGATCGGCCGATGCCGCACGCTCGAGCGCGTCCCACAGGGCGGGCTCGAGGCGTAGCGGAAAGGCCTTTTTCTTTGGTGGGAGGGGCACGGTCTTTACTGATCGATGTTCATGGCGTCACTGATAGAGGGTCCCGGCATTGACGATGGGCTGAGTGTCGCTTTCGGAGCAGAGGACAACCATCAGGTTCGAAACCATCGCCGCGCGCCGCTCGTCGTCGAGCTCGACCACATTCTTTTCCGACAGAAGCTGCAACGCGCTTTCCACCATGCTGACGGCGCCGATCACGATTTTCTGGCGTGCCGCGATCACCGCCTCGGCCTGCTGGCGGCGAAGCATGGACTGGGCGACCTCCGACGCATAAGCGAGGTGGGTGAGGCGGCATTCGTCGATGCTGATACCCGCCACCGAAACACGCTCCTGCAATTCTTCGTTCAGTTCCAGATTGACGACATCGGCATGGCTCCGGAGTGTCGTCTCCTGATGCTCGATATCGTCATACGGATATTTGGCGCCAATCGTCCGCAGCGCGCTTTCGATCTGGACGAACAGGAACTTGGTATAATCGTCGACGTCGAAGAGCGCCTGAGCGGTGTCGGTGACCCGCCATACGACATTGCAGGCGATTTCGATCGGATTCCCGCGCAGGTCGTTCACCTTGAGCCGCTCGGAAGTGACATTGTGGACGCGGGTCGAAATCTTCGTGCGGGTCAGCCACGGCCAACGCCAGCGCAGGCCGGTGATGCGATCGGTTCCCCTATAGTCGCCGAACAGAAGAATCGCCGCCGCCTGGTTCGGCTGAAGAAAATAGAAGCCCGAGGCGACGAACAGCATCGTCAGCGCCCCTGCAGCGGTCAGCGCCGGCCCGGATGCGAAATCCCTTTCCATCAGAAGCAGCAAGCCGGCCGCCATGATCGCCAGGGTCACCAGCAGGACAAGCAGCATGCCATAGCCGCTAATGGTGCGCGCAATGCTCTCCTGCGACAAGGACAGCGCCTTTGAACCGGAAAGGTTCTGAACTTCATTCGCCATATCCACCTCCATAATAATGATATCATATTTATATCGGAAGATTCTGCAAGCGAAATTGCGGACGTCCCGGAGGAAGGCCAGCTTGCCAGCGATCCGGCACCCCGATAGGGGCGCCAAATCGTGCCACCGAACCGGAGATTCCCGACATGGCGTCCGTCGCGCAATCGCAGACCTGGAAGCTCGTCATTCACGGCGGCGCCGGCGTGATCCAGCGCGAGCGGCTAGACCGCGACCAAGATCGGCAGATAAGGGCGGCGTTGGACCGCGCGCTCCAGGAAGGATCGTCCGTCCTCGCCGGCGGCGGCACAGCCCTCGACGCCGTGGAAGCGGCGGCCAAGGTGCTGGAGGACGATCCCAATTTCAATGCCGGACGGGGCTCCGTCTTCACCCATGAGGGCAGGATCGAGCTGGATGCAGCCATCATGGACGGACGCACGCGCGCCGCCGGGGCCGTAGCGGGCGTCACATCGACCCGTAATCCGGTGAGCCTCGCCCGCGCGGTGATGGAGCGCGGTCCCCATGTTTTTCTCGGCCGCGAGGGCGCCGATCAGTTTTCACGCGAGCAGGGCCTTGAGCAGGCGCCCCCCGAATGGTTCGCGACGGCGGAGCGACGGCAACAGCTCGAAGAAGTGCGCGCCAGCGACGGCTTTGACGCGACCCTCAAATATGGGACGATCGGCGCGGTCGCCGTGGATGTGCAGGGACATGTCGCGGCCGCCACTTCGACAGGCGGCATCACCGGCAAGCGCTGGGCGCGAATCGGGGATTCCCCTGTGATCGGCGGCGGCACCTATGCCGACGATCGCGCTGCCGCCATCTCGGCCACAGGGAGCGGCGAGCATTTCATACGCGTCGGCGTCGCCCATGAAATCTGCGCGCGCATGCGGATGCTCGGGGAAGACGCGCAGACCGCCGCCGACAAGGTGATCGCGGAAGTGGGCGAAATCGGCGGGACTGGCGGAGTCATCGTCGTCACCCCGCAGGGCGAAGCGACCTATTCCTTCAATTCAGCCGGCATGTATCGCGGCATGGCTTCGGCAGAGGGCCGGCAGATCGCCATTTACGGCGACGAATGACGAGGCTCCGTGCGCGGAGCCTCGTCCCGTCCTTCATTGCGGCAGCACGGTCACCGAGCGCCGATTCTGCGCCCAGGCGGTCTCGTCGGAACCAAGGGCTTCCGGCCGTTCCTTGCCCCAGCTGATCACCGTCATCCGCGATGCGGCGATGCCACGATTCTGGAGGTAATTCTTGGCCGCATTGGCCCGCCTGTCGCCGAGCGCGAGATTATACTCACGCGTGCCGCGTTCGTCGGCATGGCCTTCGATGGTAACGCGAACATTGGGGTTGCGCTGCAACCAGGCAGCCTGAGCGTCGAGGATGACCCGATCCTGATCATCCACCGAATAGCTGTCGGTTTCGAACAGGATGCGATCGGAAGGCACGGAACGCAGGAAGTCGGCGCGCGATCCGGGCAGAATCTCCGTGCCGACGCCCGTGTCGCCCGCCTGGTCCTGGCCGGCTTCGCCCTCCGTGCCCATTGGCGGCGGCGGTATGTCCTTGGGCGCTTTCTTCCCGCAGCCGGCAGTGAATGCCAGGGCAATCGCAAGCACGCCTACCTTCAGGCCGATCTTGTTCATCTTACTCTCCTTCACTTGGTTCATGGGAGCAACGGCCCCCAGGCGGGATCGGATCCATCGAGCGGAGTCTCGATCTTACGTTCATTGACCCCCGTCAGGTCGACCTGCCAGACACTGGACTTGCCGCCGCGCCCCTGGCTGGTGCGAAAGAATTGAATGACGCGGCCGTTTGGAGACCAGCTCGGCGCTTCGTCCTGCCAGCTGTTCGTCAGCAGCCTTTCGCCGCCGCCGTCCGGCGACATGACTCCGATCCGGAAATTGCCGGCGATGCGGGTGAAGGCAATGAGATCGCCGCGCGGGCTCCATTCGGGCGTCCCATAACCGCCGCCGCCGAAGCTGATCCGCCGCTGGTTGGAGCCATCGGCATTCATCACATAGAGTTGCTGGCTGCCGGATCGATCGCTTTCGAACACGATTCTCGATCCGTCCGGCGAATAGCTGCCGCCGATATCGATACCGGGCGTATTGGTAAGCCGGACCGGCGTGCCGCCATTGACCGATACACGATAGATGTCCGTATTGCCCGAAACCGACATGGAATAGAGGATGAAGCGACCATCCGGTGAAAAACGCGGCGCGAAGGTCTGATTGGCGCTTTCGGTGACGACACGCTGCCGGCCGGTGCCGATGTCGTAAATATAGATTCGCGGCCTTTTCTCGACATAGCTCAGATAGACGATCTGCTTGTAATCCGGCGAAAAACGCGGCGTCAGCACCACCGACTGACCGTTGGTGAGGAAGCGATGATTGGCACCGTCCGAATCCATGATCGCCAGCCGCTTGATCCGGTTCCCCTTCGGTCCCGATTCCGCGATATAGGCGATGCGGCTGTCGAAGAACGGGCTTTCCCCCGACAGTCGCGCATAAATGGAATCGGCACATTTGTGTGCGGCGCGGCGCCAGTCGCGCGGTGCGACAACATAGCCGGCGCGGGTCAGCTCCGATCGCAAGGCGACGTCGTAAAGATAACAGCCGACCGTCAATTGGCCATCGGCATTGGCCCGGACGAAGCCCTGGACGAGCGCAGCGGCACTGGTTCCACCCCAATGATCGAAGGCTGGGGCGGTCACTTCAGGATAGGTTATCGCCTTCACGCCGGCGGGGCCCAGCGGCCGGAACAGGCCGCTGCCGCGCAAATCGGCGGCAACCACCTCCGCTACCTGCCTGCCGAGCGCTTCGGTCGGACCCGCGGCCGTCGGCGCGCTTTGCGGGGTGGGCATGACCGGGATGGCGATCACGAGATCGGCGCTGCTGTCGTCCGTGACATCGACCTTGAGCTGAGCCGATGCCGGAAAGGCGACGGCCAAGGCGATAATGGCGAGAAATGCGAATCTGGATCTGGTCATTGTGCAAGACTCTTGTCGAACGAGATGGTGAGGGATTTCCAGGCATCATAATATTCGGACGGCAGGTTGAAAGGCGCCGCCAGACGCACGGCGCGGATCGCCTTTTCCTGGTGGAGCTTCACCTGAGGACGGTTGCTTGCCGTCTGGCCGGTCGTCTCGACGACCTCGACGCGAACGACCGCGCCGCTGCGGGCGAGCGCTATGTCAAGTATAGTCCGGAGCTTTTCGGCATCCGCGCCGGTCGGGGCGTTGCCGCGCCAATGCGGCCTGACCTGCCGCCGCACCTCTGCGCCCAGGGAATTGCGCACCGCGGCGCTCGCGACTTTCCCCGGCGTAGCGGTGGAGCGGCTGTCGGAATCGCTGTCGCTGACTCCTTTCAGCAGTCCGCTGAGCCGTCCGGTGGGGCGTGTCTCGGACTTGGCAGGCGCCTCCGTCTTCGGCCGCGCTGGCGCCTCTGCTTTGGCCTTGGGCTGGGGCCTTGGCTTCGGACTTGGCTTGGGTACCGGCGTCGGCTCGGCCGCTTGCGGACGCGGCACCCGAGCCGGTTCGGGCGGCGGCGGCGGCAGGGGCTGCACCACAGGCTCAACCGGGCCTTCGAGTTCGGCGAGCTTGGGTGCGGGGGGAATATCGGAAGGCGTGGGAGAAGCACTTTCGAGCCCTGTCTCGTCGACGAACGAGACTTCGATCGGTTCGCTCTGCTTCGGAATGGTGGCGGTGGCGAGCCCGAGCGACAAGGCCGCCAGCAGCGCCAAATGGCCCGAGACGGCGACGCCGAGGCCGGTGGCTTCCGCCCGATCCACTATTTCCGATCCCCGGAGACGCTGACCAGGGCGACCTTGCGCAGACCGGCCGCGTTGATCTCTCCCATCAGCTGCATGACCCGGCCATAATCGAGACTCCGGTCGGCGCGCAGGAAGATGCGCGGTCCGCCTTCGTCGCGGGCTCCGCCGGCGATCTGGGCGAGCAATGGTGACAGCGCCTCCGCGGCGACGGGACGATCGTCGACGAATATGGCGCCAGAGGATTCGATCGAGATCTGGACGGGCTTGACCTCCTGGTCGAGCGCGCCGGCCTTGGTGTCCGGCAGATCGATCGGCACCCCGGCCACCAGCAAGGGAGCCGTCACCATGAAGATGATGAGCAGGACGAGCATGACGTCGACCATCGGCGTGACGTTGATCTCCGCCATCGGCGCCCTGCGCCCGCGCCGCTCGCTGCCGGTCAGGGGTCCCATCGCCACGCCCGAATCACTCCTCGACTTCCAATTCGCGGCTCAGGGTCGCGTGAAAGCTTTCCGCGAAACGGGAGAGGCGCGATTCCATGCGATTGATGCCGTGTGTCATGCGATTATAGGCGATCACCGCCGGGATCGCAGCGAACAGGCCGAGAGCGGTCGCGAACAACGCCTCGGCGATGCCGGGCGCAACCACCGCCAGGCTGGTATTGTTGGCGCCGGCAATGTCGCTGAAGCTGCGCATGATGCCCCAAACCGTTCCGAACAGGCCGACGAAAGGCGCCACGGATCCAACGGTCGCGAGAATGTTCAGCCTTCCGGCAAGCTTGTCCACCTCTTCCGCCACGGCCGAATGCATGATGCTGGCCAGCCTGGCCCGCGTACCTTCCTTGTCGACCTTGGCGCCGGCCGTGGATCGGCGCCACTCGGCGATGCCGGCGGCGACCACCCTGGCGCTCGGCAGATTCTGACGGCCACGCTCCTGGTGAAACCGGTCGATGTCCTCGGCCTTGGCGAACTCCCGTTCGAACCTGGCATTGTCGCGGCCGATCCGATGGATCCGAAGCGCATGGGCAATGATGATCGTCCAGGTCCAGACGCTGGCCAGGATCAATCCGACCATCACCGATTTGACGACGATATCTGCCTGAAGGAACAAGGCGACGGGGGACATCGTGCCTCCCGTCATTTCCATATTCGTCACGTCTTGCCTTCTCCCTCCAGCCGTTTGAACATATCTACCCATAGACGCGGCTGGCGCTTGGGGCGGCCGTCCGGCGCAAGGAAGGCGGCCGTAACCGTGGCGTCCGCGAGGATTTCATCGCCGCGCATGACTCGTTGATGAATGAGGACGCTCGCGGCCCGGATTTCCAGAATGTCCGTCAGGATGAGGAGGTCGTCGTCCAGCTTGGCCGGCCGGCGATATTTGATCGCAACGTCGGCCACGGCATAGACGCCCTCGCCGCTTTCGAGCGCGGCCCGCTGGTCGACACCCATCGCGCGCAACATGTCCGACCGCGCCCGCTCCGCGAAGCGCAGATAATTGGCATAATAGACGATGCCCGCCGTGTCGGTATCCTCGAAATAGACGCGGAGCGCGAAATGGTGCGTCCGCCCCACGAAGGCACCTTGATAGGGCCGGTTCAAATCCATCGACACGAGAGCGGTCCTAGGGAGCGGGGATTTGCGTGGGAAGGAAGAATTGCCGAACCGCGCCAAATCTGCGTTGGCAGCCGGCCCCATATTCCGCTCGCTTCGTCATTCTGCCTCGAACAGGCCGTCCTGGATGCCATTCGGCGGACTGAGACCAAGATGGGTCCAGCCGCGTCCGTTGAGGCAGCGGCCGCGCGCGGTGCGGGCGATAAGACCCAACTGGATCAGATAAGGCTCGATCACTTCCTCGATCGTGTCGCGCGGCTCGCTGAGACCCGCGGCCAGCGTTTCGACGCCGACCGGCCCGCCTTTGTAGATGTCCGCGATCATTGTCAGATAGCGACGGTCCATCGCGTCGAGACCCAGCTTGTCGACCTCCATGCGGGTAAGGGCGCCGTCGGCGACATGGGCGTCGACCTCGGCCGCGTCGGCGGCCTGGGCGAAATCCCGGACGCGGCGCAGCAACCGCCCCGAAATGCGCGGTGTACCCCGCGAGCGGCGGGCTATCTCATTGGCACCGTCGTCGGTCACGGCCAGGCCGAGCAGAGCGGCTGCGCGCCGCACGACCTTCTCCAGCTCTTCGACCGAATAGAATGTGAGGCGGACCGGTATGCCGAACCGGTCGCGAAGCGGCGTGGTGATAAGACCCTGCCGGGTGGTCGCGCCGACCAGAGTGAATTTGGGAAGATCGATACGGACCGAGCGGGCCGAGGGACCCTCGCCGATCATCAGGTCGAGCGCGCGATCCTCCATGGCGGGATAGAGCACTTCCTCCACGGCCGGGCTGAGGCGATGGATCTCGTCGATGAACAATACGTCGCCATCTTCGAGATTGGTCAGCAAGGCGGCGAGATCGCCCGATTTGGCGATGACCGGCCCCGACGTGGCACGAAAGCCGACCCCAAGCTCCCGGGCGATGATCTGCGCCAGGGTCGTCTTGCCAAGGCCCGGCGGACCGAAGAACAGGACATGATCGAGCGCATCCCCGCGCGCCTTGGCCGCCTCGATGAAGATGCGGAGATTCTCGCGAGCGGCACGCTGCCCGACGAAATCATCCAGCGTTTTCGGCCGCAGCGCGGCATCCACGTCCTCCGGCTTGCGGCCGGCGGCAAGCAGGCGGTCCGCATCGGTCATCGCGCCGCCTTCTTGAGCGCGGTCCGAACCAGGGCGTCGAACGTCGCTTCAGCACCCAGCTCGGCCTCGGCCCGGGCGACGGCCGCCGCCGCCTCGGCCGGACGAAAGCCCAGGTTGAGCAAGGCGGAGACGGCATCTGCGCCCGCGCTTCCTGCGATCGCTGCAGGCATGTCCCGGCCGGGCCCGAGCGCGATCGATCCGACCTTGTCCTTGAGTTCGTTGACGATCCGCTGAGCAAGCTTGGGGCCGACGCCCTGGGAGCGTGCCACCATCGCCTGGTCGCCACCGGCCACCGCACGATGCAGTTCATCGATCGACAGAGCGGACAGGATGGCCAGGGCCACGCGTGCGCCGACCCCCTGCACCGACGTGAGCAGGCGGAACCAGTCCCGTTCCTCCGATGTCGTGAATCCGACCAGGCGGATCGAATCTTCGGAAACCTGCATATCGGTATGAAGCACGATCTCATTCCCGATCGCCCCCAGCGCGCCAAGCGTGCGGGTGGAGGCATAAACGAGATAGCCGACGCCCTGCACGTCGATCACCGCATGATCGGCGCTGAAGCTGTCGAGCAGGCCGCGCAGCTTGGCGATCATGCGGCGTCCAGCCCGTAAGCACGGCGCGAGGCAAGATGATGGGCGTGGGTGATGGCGACGGCAAGGGCATCGGCCGCATCGGCGCCGCTGATCCGGACGCCGGGAAGCAGGCGCTGAACCATGGCATGGACCTGAACCTTGTCGGCGCCGCCGCTGCCGACCACCGCCTTCTTCACCAGTCGCGCCGCATATTCGCCGACCTGCATGCCGGTCTTCGCGGCAGCAAGCAGGACGACGCCGCGCGCCTGACCGAGCTTGAGCGTCGATTGCGGGTTTTCGTTCACGAAAACCTCCTCGACGGCCGCGCCCTGCGGACCATGTTCGGCAAGAACGGAGGCGAGCGCGGCATCGAGCAGGACGAGACGGCCGGCGAGCGGCATCCTGGCATCGGTCTTGATCTGTCCGTTGGCGATATGGCGCAGTCGATTCCCGTCGGCGGCGATCACGCCCCAGCCCGTGCATCCAAGCCCGGGGTCGAGGCCGATCAGGATCAGCTCAATTTCTCCATGATCTCGTCCGGAACCTCGTAATTACCCCAGACGGTCTGAACGTCGTCATCGTCGTCCAGAGAATCGATCAGCTTCAGGAGCGAGCCGGCGTCGCCTTCGCCGACCTCGACCGGAGTCTGCGGCCGCCAGGCGAGCTTGGTGCTTTCGGGCTCGCCCAGGCTCTTTTCCAAGGCGCGGGCAACCTCGTGCAGATCCTCCTGCGCCGTCCAGATTTCGTGGCCATCCTCACCCGATTCCACATCCTCGGCGCCCGCTTCGATGGCCGCCTCGAAGATCTGGTCGGCGCTGCCTGCCGAGGCGGGGTAGGAGATGAGCCCGAGCCGGCTGAACCCATGGCTGACCGACCCGCTTGCGCCGAGATTGCCACCGTTCTTGGAAAAGATCGTGCGGACGTTGGTGGCGGTGCGGTTGCGATTGTCCGTCAGCGCCTCGACGATCAGTGAAACTCCACCCGGACCGAAGCCTTCATAGCGCAGTTCCTCGTAATTTTCGCCTTCGCCGACGCTCGCCTTGTTGATCGCACGCTCGATATTGTCCTTGGGCATGGACTGGGCCTTGGCGGCCATCACGGCTGCGCGAAGGCGCGGATTCATATCGGGGTCGGGCGTACCCATCTTGGCCGCCACCGTGATTTCGCGGGACAGCTTGGAAAACATCGCCGAGCGCTTTTTGTCCTGCGCGCCCTTGCGGTGCATGATATTCTTGAATTTGCTATGGCCTGCCATTGATTCCGAACCTGGTGCTGCGACCGGATCCCGCCCGGCCTTTCCATCCTCGGTTAGAAGAAAAGACAGTGCTTCGACAAGGGCCGCGGACGCGATTGGCGCGGGATCGCTTCGCCGCTGCGCGATCGGCGCGATCCGACGTTTCGCAGCACCGTCGCGCGCCTAGGCCATGATCGCTTCGGATTGAATCGATCTGAAGCGTGAAACCATGACCTAAACACTTGAAAAGGCGCGGCGCGTACTGGCCGGGCCCGCGAGCCTCAGGCGAGGCCGAGCGCCGCCTTGTAGGTCTCCAGCAAAGCCTCGGCTTCCTGGCGGTCGTTATTCTCCATCTTCCGCAGGCGGACGATCGCGCGCATCGTCTTGGTATCGTAACCGCGCGACTTGGCCTCGGCATAGACATCCTTCACGTCGTCCGCGATCGCCTTCTTCTCTTCCTCCAGCCGCTCGATCCGCTCGATCAGGAGCCTGAGTTCGTCCGCCGCGATCGTGCCTTCAGCCATTTTTTCCACTCGTCCTTGATGTTGAGCGCCGGCTTTAGGGATGCGCGCGCCGCGGCTCAAGCGGCTCCTTCACGAGCCCTGATCGCCTCAAGCTGGAACGCGGCGCTGCGATGCGCCAAGAGCCTGATTGGCGGCGCGGAGCGCCTTGGAGTTCGACGACCAGCCTCTCTCCGGTTGAACTGTCACCAATAGTGGCTATTCCGCCAATCATGCCGACCCGAGAAACGATGCCAAGCCAGTTCGTGCCGCGCACCCGCAAGGTGCGGATCCTGGCGACGCTCGGACCGGCGAGCAGCACGGCCGGAAAGATACGCCGGCTGGCCGAGGCCGGCGCCGACGCCTTCCGCATCAATATGAGTCACGGCACCCACAAGGATCATCTCGCCCTGATCGAGACGATCCGCGGCCTGGAAAAGGAGCTCGAACGCCCCACCACCATCCTTGCCGATCTCCAGGGACCGAAATTGCGGGTCGGCAAATTCGCGGGCGGCAGCGCCATGCTCAAAAATGGGCAGAAATTCGTGTTCGACCGCAGCAAGGAGGCGGGCGACGAGACCAGGGTCAGCCTGCCCCACCGCGAGATATTCGACGCGATCCAGCCCGGCGCCCGGCTGCTGATCGACGACGGCAAGATCGTCCAGCGCGTCGTTTCGGCCACTGCCGACCGTATCGAGACCCTGGTGGAAGTGGGCGGGCGGATTTCGGACAAGAAGGGCCTCAATGTTCCCGACGTGGTGCTTCCGCTCGCTGCGCTCACCGACAAGGATCGCGAGGATCTGGCCTTCGCGCTCGACAACCAGGTCGACTGGATCGCCTTGAGTTTCGTCCAGCGGCCCGAGGATGTTGCGGAAGCGAAGCGACTGATCGCGGGCCGGGCCTCCCTGCTCGCCAAGATAGAGAAGCCGGCGGCGGTCGAACGGCTGGAAGGGATATTGGAGCTGGCCGACGCGGTGATGGTCGCGCGCGGCGATCTCGGCGTCGAACTTCCGCCCGAGCAGGTGCCGCCACTGCAGAAGCAGATCGTCGAGGCGGCACGGCGCATGGGCCGGCCGGTCGTGGTCGCTACTCAGATGCTGGAATCGATGATCAGCTCGCCCTCGCCCACCCGCGCCGAAGTTTCGGACGTCGCCACGGCGGTTTATGACGGTGCGGACGCGATCATGCTGTCGGCGGAAAGCGCATCCGGGGATTTCCCCTGCGAGGCGGTGGAAATGATGAACCGCATCGCGACCAGCGTCGAATCCGATCCGACCCATGGCGCGCGCGTCCATTTCACCGAAACCTTGCCGGATCCGACGACCGCTGACGCGATCGCACAATCGGCCAACAACATGGTCGAAACGGTGAGCGCGGCCGCGATCGTGTGCTTCACCACCTCGGGATCGACGGCACGGCGCGTATCGCGGGAGCGGCCGTCCGTGCCGCTGCTGGTGCTGACGCCGTCCTTGAAGACCGCGCGCCGGCTCGGACTGTTGTGGGGCGCGCATGCGGTCCGCACCCGCGACATCGCCAATTTCGAGGAGATGATCGCCAAGGCCAAGCGCATGGCGATCCGTCACGGCGCCGCCCGCGGCGGCCAGCGGATCATCATCACCGCCGGCGTCCCCTTCGGCACGCCGGGGTCCACCAATGTCATTCACATCGTCCGTCTGGTCGGCGACGAACTGGAGCGGCACAAGGTATAGGGGTCGCCGCCGACGTCCCGGGGCCGCCTCCCCGTCATGTCCGGCGGAGCATTGCTATCTCTCCAGCAGGCCCGGAATCGGATCCAATAACTCCCGTGCCAGGAAGCCGATCCTGCCCACGTCCTTTGCGAGCTTCCTACCTGACTCACCGTGAAGATAGACGCCCCAGAGCGTTGCCGTCAGCGCATCCGCACCCCGCGCGCACAGGCCGCCGACGATCCCGGCCAGCACGTCACCGGAACCCGATGTGGCAAGCCCGATGCCGCCGCCTTCGAAGCGGAAGGCCCGTCCTTCCGGAACGGCGATGTAGCTGCACGGCCCCTTGATAACCGCCACCGCGTCGTAAAGCGAGGCGGCATGCCGCACCGCCGCCAGGGGATCGGCCACGACCACGTCATGATCGCAATCAAGCAAGCGCGCCATTTCGCGCGAATGAGGAAGCAGTATCGCGGAACCCTTCCGCCCCCGAAGCGCCTCTTTGAGCGGCGCTAGCGATCCGAGTGCGGCCGCATCCAGGACCAGGGTCGAGTCGAAGGGATCGGCAAAAAGAGACTCGAGCAATGCATCGAGCGGCGCCCCGTGCTGCAAACCGCAGCCGATCGTGACCGCATCCGCCTCCCGCGCAAGATCGCGCAACACCTTCCCGGAGGCTGGAGCGAGGCAGCCCTGCCCGTCCTCGTCGCAACCGATCACGCGCGCTTCGGGAATGGCGACCGAGAGCGGTATGGCAATCGACGCCGCGGTCGCGACCTGCAGCTTGCCCGCCCCCGCCCTAAGTCCGCCCAGCGCCGCAAGCAAGACGGCCCCCGCCAGCTCGCGACTGCCGCCGATCACAAGCAGCCGGCCACGATCCTCCTTGTCGCCATCCTCATCCGCTATCGGAAGTGGAAATTCGCGAAGCGACCTGCGGTCCAAGCGCGCCGGCGCGTTCATCGCGCGGCGACCATGGCGTCGGGGGCTGACGTGATCGGCGCATCTTCCTGGCTCAACGGCGCAGCGAAATTGTAGCGGACGAGCTTCGGCACGCACAGCTTCGCGTCGTCGGGCTCGAAATCATATTCGCAGACGCCGCAGTTGATGAATTCGGCTTCCCTGTCGATGGCCAGCACCTTCGCTTCATCCATCTCCTCCAATATGTAGCGGAGGCACAAGACCACCACCTGGTGGCAGACAATCAGCACCCGACGATCGGCATGGTGCAGGCTGATCGTGTCTAGCGCGCCGCGCAGCCTCAGGATCACGTCCGCCCAGCTCTCTCCGCCCGGGGCGCGATGGTAGAATTTGCCGAGCAGGGCGCGATGCTCTGCAAGTTCCGGATATTTGTCCTGGATTCCTGCCGTGGTGAGACGGTCGAATATCCCGAATTCCCGCTCGCGCAGGCGTTCGTCGACGATCGGCGGGCGGGCGTCGATGAGGCCGCCCTGCTCGCAAATCGCCTGGGCCGTCTGGCGGGCGCGGACATAAGGGGAAGAAAGCAGGATCTCAGGTTTGCCGGCATCGGGCAAAGCGGCAAACCAGCGCCCCAAAGCGCGCGCCTGTACGTGACCAAGATCGCTGAGCGGCACATCGACGTCGCGCGTGGCAATGTCGATCTGGTGAAGGCCGGCGGCATGGGCAGCGTCGCGCGCGACGTTGCCGGCACTTTGCCCATGCCGGACGATCCACAGCTTTTCAGGCCATCTCTGCCGCATCGCCTGAAGAAAGCCCGAACCGGGCGAAAGTTCAGAGCAGCCCGTCGGCTTCCAGACGAAGGCGCAGGTTCCCGGCATCGGTGAAAAGGTGGCCGTGCATGCCCACCGCCTCTGCCCCTTCGACATTGATCTCCCGATCATCGACAAAAAGGGCCTCGCCTGGCTTGAGGCCGAAACGGTGCAATGCAAGATAGTAAAGGGCCGGGTCCGGCTTCAGCATTTTCTCCTGCCCGGACACGACGATATCGCGAAAGCGGCTGAAGAATTCATGCTCGCGCGTCACGAAAGGCGTCCAGAAATCGGCCGAAAAATTGGTGATCGCGTACAAGGCCGTGCCCCGCGCGTCGAGCGCGTCGACAATCGCATGGACCTCCGGCACGGGATCCTTGATGGTCTCGCCAAATCGCGCCCCCCAGGCGGAGATCAGATCGGCATAAGCGGGGAATTTCTCGGAGAGTTCTGCGGCAGCTTCATCGAACGGCCGCCCGCCATCCAGCGACTCGTGCCATTGCCACAGATCGACATCCTCGATGAATCGCATCCGCGCCTCGTCGTCGGCGATCTGGCGGATGAGGAAGCTGTCGGGATCCCAGCCGTAGAGGACATTGCCGACGTCGAAGATGACGGCTGTCGGCTTCAACGCGCGCGGGTCCGATCCACTTACGCGGAGACGGGCGTGATCAGCCCTGACGCGCCTTGAAACGGCGATTGGTCTTGTTGATCACATAGGTGCGGCCACGGCGGCGGATCACGCGACAGTCGCGGTGACGCGACTTGAGGGACTTGAGCGAGTTGCGGATCTTCATGGCCGTAACGCCTGCCTATTCTTTCAAATTGGGTGCTGAAAACGAAGGCGCTCCCCTAGTGGGAGGCAAGGTTCAAGTCAAGCCGGACCGCCTTGGCTGCCGCCATGGCCGTCGGCACGCGCGGCCAGCCGGCGTTCCCAGGCCAGCGCATCGGCGACGATCGTGTCCAGATCGTTCCGACGCGGCCGCCACGGCAGGGTTGCCAGGATGCGGCTATTGTCTGCGACCAGAGCGTCGGGATCGCCGGCCCGGCGCGGCTCCATCCGCCTTGCGATCTTCATATTGGTGACACGGTCGACGCTGTCGAGCACTTCGAGCACCGAGAAACCGCGTCCGTAACCGCAATTCATCACGTGGCTGATCGCCGGATCTTCGATAAGCTTCTCCAGCGCATCGACGTGGGCGGCGGCAAGATCGCTGACATGGATATAGTCGCGGATGCCGGTGCCGTCGGGCGTCGCATAATCGCTGCCGAAGACCGACACATGGTCGCGCTTGCCGATCGCCGCTTCGACCGCGACCTTGATGAGATGGGTGGCGCCGGCCGTCGACTGGCCCGTTCGGCCTTCGGGATCGGCTCCGGCGACATTGAAATAGCGCAACGCGCAATGGTTGATAGGATGCGCCGCCGACGTGTCGACCAGCATCCGTTCGGTCATCAGCTTCGACCAGCCATAGGGATTGATCGGCTGGGTCCGCGCATCCTCGGTCACCGGAACATTTTCGGGAATGCCATAGGTGGCCGCCGTCGATGAGAAGATGAAGTGGCGGACCCCGCTCTTGACCGCGCTTTCGATGAGTGACCGGCTCCTGACCGTATTGTTGTCATAATATTTGAGAGGGTCCTCGACGGATTCGGGAACGACAACCGATCCCGCGAAATGGATGATCGCCTTGATGTCGTGCTCCGCGACGAGACGCGCCACCAGCGGCTGATCGGCGATGTCGCCCTTCGCGAATAGGGCCCCGGCCGGGACGGCCCATTCGAACCCGGTGACGAGATTGTCGAGCACCACCACCGGCCAACCCGCATCCAGCAGGGCAAGCACGGCGTGGCTACCGATATAGCCGGCACCGCCGGTTACGAGCACCGTCGGCTTCGCGTCATATTCGGGCATGGCTTAGGTCCTTGACGTGTGGACAGAAAGAGCTTGAAGTCGCAACTGCCCCTATTCGATCCTTTCGCCAAGCACGAGGTGCCGGAATGAAATCGATTTCTGAACGTGCTTGCATCCTTGTCCTGGCCGCGGCCCTGGGAGCCTGTTCCTCGACCGGTGGCGGGCGCGACGCCGGCGATGGTGTCGACGTCGCCCGCTTCCATCTTGGCGAACCCGTCGCCAGGGCCCAGATCTCGATCGAACCCTTCGACAAGGCCGACGCCGGTCGTCCCGAATATCCGGCGCATGCGAACGCCGTCGAAAGGCAGCTCACGCGGCTCGGCTGGACGGTGGTCCGCACCCCCGGGACATCGGAGCAGGTCGCCCTGATCGACGTCGAGCAGGGCAGCCGGGACGCGATCGCTGCGCTGAGTGCGGCGCGCATCGGACGAGGCATGGCGGCGCCGATGCCCAGCGGGGACGACGGCAACGTGATCGCGACCTTGCTCGAAGTGGCGATTCGTCGACGGTCCGACGGCACCGTCTTTTGGGAAGGACGCGCCGTTGCCGAGGATATCCCCGGAAAGCCCTCGGCCGATGCGGCGGTAATGGTCGAAAAACTTGTCGAAGCGCTGTTTCGGGACTTTCCCGGAGAGTCGGGGCGCACTATCAGGATCCGATGAATCTTTCGGTTTCGAGCCGTTTCGACAGCGGCAATATTCGCGTCGTCGGCGGAGACGGCAATCGCATCGACCTTGAAATAGACAAGGACAACCTGTCCGATTTCTATCAATGGTTCTATTTCCGGCTGAGCGGCACGACCGGTCAATCGGTCGAACTGCGCATCGTCAATTGCGCTGGTGCCGCCTATCCAGGCGGCTGGGAAAATTACCGCGCCTGCATCTCTTATGACCGCGAGCAATGGGAGCGGACCGACACCCGTTTCGCAGAGGGAATCCTGACCATTCCGGTGACGCTTGCCGGCAGCAGCGTCTGGATCGCCTATTTCGCGCCCTACACGATGGAGCGCCATCACGATCTGATCGCCTCCGTGGCGGTCCATCCGAGCGTTTTGCATCGCTCGCTCGGCCAGACCCTGGACGGGCAGGAACTCGACTATCTGAAGATCGGCGAAGGCCCATTGCAGGTCTGGCTCTATGCCCGCCAGCATCCCGGCGAGACCATGGCAGAATGGTGGATGGAAGGGGCGCTTGAGAAGCTGCTCGACGATGCCGATCCGGTGGCCCGACGGCTGCGCGAGAAAGCCTGTTTCCACATCGTGCCGAACATGAATCCGGACGGTTCCGTCCGCGGGCATCTGCGGACCAACGCCGCCGGTATCAACCTCAACCGCGAATGGGACGCGCCCAGCCTCGAGCGCAGCCCGGAGGTCCTTTACGTCCGCAACGAAATGGACAGGACGGGGGTCGATTTCGCCATCGACGTCCACGGCGACGAAACCATCGCCGCGAATTTCCTCGCCGGCTTCGAGGGCATCCCTTCCTTGAAACCCGGGCAGACCGCTCTCTTCAATAAATATAGCGAGGCCTTGGAGCGGGTGTCGCCGGATTTCCAGACCGAAAAAGGCTATGCGATCTCGCAACCCGGCAAAGCCAATCTGTCGATGTCGACCACCCAGCTTGCCGAGCGTTTCGGGGCGGTCTCGATGACTCTCGAAATGCCCTTCAAGGACAATGAGGACCTGCCCGATCCGGATTATGGCTGGTCCCCGGATCGTAGCCGCCTGCTTGCGCGGTCCTGCCTTGATGCGCTTCACGCCATCATCGGCGATCTTGCTGTCTTGAGGAAATAATATGCCCCGTTTGGTCCTCATCCGCCACGGCCAGTCGTCCTGGAATCTCGAAAACCGCTTTACCGGCTGGTGGGACGTCGACGTTACCGAATTGGGTGTGGAAGAAGCGCGTGAGGCCGGCAGGCTGATGGCGGCACGCGGGCTCGACTTCGATCTCTGCTTCACCAGCCTCCAGACGCGGGCGATCAAGACGCTCAACCTGGCGCTGGAGGAAATGGGCAGGCTGTGGTTGCCGGTCGAGAAGGATTGGCGGCTCAACGAGCGCCATTATGGTGGCCTCACCGGCCTCAACAAGGCGGAGATGATCGCCAAGGTGGGCGAGGAACAGGTAAGGATCTGGCGGCGCTCGTTCGATGTGCCGCCGCCGCCTCTGGAGGCCGGCAGCCCGTTCGACCTTGCCAGCGACCGGCGTTATGCGGGCATCGCGGTGCCGCGCACCGAGAGCCTGAAGGACACGATCGCCCGGGTCCTGCCTTATTGGGATTCGCGCATCGCTCCTGCCCTCAGATCGGGCCAGAGGGTGCTGATCTCCGCGCACGGCAATTCCTTGCGCGCGCTGGTAAAGCATCTCTCGGCGATCCCGGACGATGAGATTACCGGCCTGGAAATCCCGACCGGCCAGCCGATCGTCTATAACCTGGACGACAATCTCGCGGCCATCGACCGCTATTATCTCAAGGACCGCTGAACCATCCTGCGGGAAAGTGGAAAGCCGCCTTTCACGCTGAGGCCGAGAATATAATTGTCTGGAGCGCGCATGATGTTCCGCATCTGGCGCAACGCACTCTGCACCTCTGTCGCGGCCTTAAAAGCCGGTCCTCGCCCGGGCCATGTTCTGGTCGGCGCGGGCCATCACTTCATCGACGCTGTCGCCGGGGAGGATGCTGGTGACGCCGATAAATGCCTCGACGGAGATTTCCGTACCGCCGAGATCGACGGGACTCGCCGCAATGCAGCGCGCGAGCCTGTCGCCGGTCTCGATCGCGCTATTATGGTCGAGATGGTCGAGGATGAGCGCGAACATGTCGCCGCCGATGCGGGCGAGCATGTCCGTCGACCGGATCAGGCCGAGCAGCGAACGGGCGACATGGATCAAGGCCGCATCGCCGGCCAGGCGACCATGTCGCTCGTTGATCGCCTTCAGGCCCTTCAGGTCGATATAGAGCATGGCGGCAGGCGTACCGTGACGGCCGGCCTGGCCCACCACGCGCTTCAATTCCTTCAGAAATGCACGACGATTGGAGAGCGAGGTCAGCATGTCCCCGTCGGCAAGCTGCTCGAGCTCGTCGAGACGGGCGCGGGCGTCCGAGAGCGACGCGCGCAGGAGCGCGTTTTCGTCGGCCAATCGGTCGATTTGCTGGCCTGAATCCTGGCTGGAAACCTGGGGCGTTCCGTTCGACATGACAGCTCCATAGCCTGGCGGCGGTTAATAGATGACGAAGGAAGGGGCCGCCGTTATGAGGTTCTGCTTCGCCGGACAAAACAGGGTCGGAAATGGCAGTCGGAGCACCTCCAGTCGGGATCATCATGGGCAGCCAGTCGGACTGGGAAACCATGTGCCGTGCCGCCCAGATCCTGGATGCACTTGGCATCGCCTATGAAACGAAGATCGTCTCCGCGCATCGCACGCCCGACCGGCTCTATGCCTATGCCAAGGGTGCGGCGGATCGTGGCGTCAAGATCATCATCGCCGGCGCGGGCGGCGCCGCCCACCTGCCGGGCATGGCAGCATCGATGACGAGCCTGCCGGTGCTGGGCGTTCCCGTGGAGAGCAAGGCGCTTTCCGGCATGGACAGCCTGCTTTCCATCGTCCAGATGCCGGCGGGGATTCCCGTCGGCACGCTGGCGATCGGCAAAGCCGGCGCGACCAATGCCGGCCTGCTCGCTGCGGCGATCCTTGCTCTGGCCGACGCGCCGCTCGCAGGCCGGCTGTCCGACTGGCGGCAGAGGCAGACGGACGCCATCGCCGAAAGGCCGGAATGAGGATCGAGCCGGGATCGGTGATCGGCATCGTCGGCGGCGGTCAGCTCGGCCGCATGCTGGCGATGGCTGCGGCGCAGCTGGGCTATAAATGCCATATCTATGCGCCGGACGAAGCGCCGCCGGCGGCCGAAGTCTCCGCTTTCTTCACGCGCGGCGCCTGGGATGACGAAGTGGCGCTGGCGCGGTTCGGCCGCAGCGTGGACGTCGCCACCTACGAATTCGAAAATATCGCGGCCGGGCCATTGTCCGCGCTGGCGGCGGTGGTCCCGCTTCATCCCCCCCGTCAGGCGCTGGAGATCGCCCAGGACCGGCTGACCGAGAAATGTTTCGTGCGCGATCTCGGTGGCCGCCCGGCGTCCTTTGCAGCCGTCGACGACCGAGCGAGCCTGGACGCGGCCCTCGCGGAAATCGGCGTACCCGCCATCCTCAAGACCCGCCGTTTCGGTTATGACGGCAAGGGCCAGGCGCGGATCATGGAACCGGCCGACGCCGACGCCGCCTGGACGGCCTTGAAGGGCGCCCCCGCCATCCTGGAGGCATTTGTCCGGTTCGACGCCGAATTCTCGATCCTGCTCTGTCGCGGCACCAATGGCGAGACGAGATGCTGGCCGGCCCCCCGCAACACCCATGAAGACGGCATATTGGCCCGGTCCGAAGCCCCTGCAGGCAAGGATCTGGACGGCGCGGTCGCCGAAGCGGAAGTGCTTGCCCGCAAGATCGCGGATCGGCTCGATTATGTCGGCATGCTCGCCATCGAATTTTTCGCCGGCGCCGACGGCGCCCTGTTCAACGAAATGGCGCCGCGCGTCCACAATAGCGGACATTGGACGATAGAAGGCGCGGTGACCTCCCAGTTCGAAAATCATATCCGTGCCATTTGCGGTCTTCCGCTCGGCGCGACAGGCCTGGCCGCCCCGGCGGTGGAGATGTGGAATCTGGTGGGACGGGATGTCGACTCCTGGCCGGACATCCTCTCCGATCCGACCGCGCGTCTCCACCTCTACGGCAAAGGAGAAGCGCGGCCCGGCCGCAAGATGGGCCATGTCACCCGGTTGAAAGGATTGGGCGGGGCTGAATCCTCCTCCAGATAGGATCGGTCAGGGCTGCTTTATGACCTCGACCGGAAGCCCGATATTCGCGAGCTGCGGCTGGACGGTCGCAGCATCGCCCACGATGACCCACACAAGCTTGGACGGATCGATCACCCGCCGCGCCGCTTGATCCAGCGTGCTGACCGTCATGCCGCGATAGCGCTCGGCGATTCGCTCCCAATAATCGTCGGGGCGGCGATAGAGGGCGTTACTGCGAAGCGCGCCGAGAACGGCCCCTGACGTTTCGAACTGGCCCGACAATTCCCGGGTGTTGCCGTTGATCACCTTCTCCAGCTCCGCAGGGGTGAGCCCGCGGTCGGTCACGAATGCCTTGATCTGATCCATCACCGCCTGGATGGCCGGGCCGGTCTTGTCGGCCTGGACGGGGGCGCTGACAATGAAAGGAACCAGGTCTTCGCGCAGCGAAACGCCGCTGCCGGATCCGTAGGACCAGCCCTTCGTCTCCCGCAGATCCATGTTGATCCGCGACAGGAAGTCCCCGCCCAATATCTCGTTGGCGGCCGTCAGCGTCAGCAGGTCCTCGGTGCCGCGCATCGGCAATATCATGCCGGCGAGGATCACGGACTGCGGCGATTGCGGCCGATCGACCAGCACGATACGCGGCTGCGGCGCCGGCGGCGCCGACGCAAAGTCCTTCACACCCTTCGGGACGGCCGGCGGCGTCCAGTCGCCGAACCTGGCTTCGAGCTGGGGCAGGAGATCGGCAAGCGGCAGATCGCCGACCACGAAAATGGTCGCATTGTCGGGCCTGATCCAGCGTTGGTGAAAGCGGACCAGATCTTCGCGGCCAAGCTTGCTCACCGCTTCGGCTTCGCCGCTGCCGGTGGGGGAGCGGCCATAGGGATGGTCGGGCCCGAAGAGGATCGGCGGAAGCGTCCGCGCCGCGATCGCGTTGGGCTGGGTCAGCTCGTTGGCGATCTGTGCAAGCTGCCGTGCCCGCAACCTCTCCACCTCCCCGGGCGCGAAGGCCGGGTTGCGTATGATGTCGGCGAGCAGATCGAGCGAACGTCCGAGATTCGGAGTCAGCGCGGCCAGCGAAATGGCGGTGCGATCCAACGAGGCGCCGGGCGAAATGGCCGCGCCGAGACGCTCTTTCTCTTCGGCGATCTCGATCGAGTTGCGGCTGGTCGTGCCTTCGTCGAGCAGGCTGAGCATCAATGTTTGCGTTCCCGGCGCCTTGGCGGGATCGGCGGCGATGCCGGCATTGAACTCGACGGCGACGCGCACCACCGGCACCGTATCGCGCCGGGCATAAACGACCGGGATCCCGTTCGACAATCTGGCGCGCGCGACATCGGGGAAATCGAGATTGGCGACCGTTCCCACCTCCGGCATCGGTCGCTGGAACGGCTTGGGCGCCATCATATTCTCGCCCGCTTCGGGCTGCCGATAGTAACGCGGCCTCAGGCTTGCGGCGCCTGCGCGCGGCGCCGCTTCCTGATAGGCTTCGCGCTCGCCTGGCTCCACGCGGAGCGCATAGACGGGGCGGCCCAACCATTGACGCATCTCGGCCTGCACGGCAGCCGGCGTGACCCTGCCATAAGCGAGCAGCTGCTTCTTGTAGAAATCCGGATCGTCTGCGTAGAGCGCGCCTTCGGCGAGGGCCACCGCCTTGCCGCCGAAGCCTCCGACCTGTTCGAGACCGCGGATACGGGCGGCGACATTGCTCATCACGACCCGCTGCACTTCGTCCGCGGTGGGCCCTTTTGCGATCAGCTCGGCAACGATCTGATCGAGGCGACGTGCGACCTGATCCGCGTCTACGCCCGGTTTCACGTCGACCTGGACCTGGAAGAAGCTGACGCGGTGAAAGGGCTGAACGTCCGCCGACACTGCGACGGCGGTCTGGTCGCGGCGGACAAGCTCATTGTCCAGGCGGGAACTGGCGAGTCCGCCCAGGACGCCCGCGCCGACGTCGAGCGGCACGAAATCGGGATCGAGCAGCCCGGGGACCACCCAGATCCTGTAGAGCCGCGTGACAGCGACCCGATCCTTCATCACTTCGGTCTTGGGCGCGGAAAGCGTCGGAACAGCCGCCTCGGCGGGACGGTTTTCCGGACCGCGCGGGATATCGCCGAAATATTTCTCGACCAGCGGCCGGGCCTCGGCAGCCGATATGTCGCCGGCCAGCACCAGCACCGCATTGTTGGGACCATATTTGTCGCGGAACCATTGCTTGACGTCCTCGAGGCTGGCGGAATCGAGATCGGCCATCGAACCTATGGTCGAGTGGCGATAGGGGTGGCCTTCCGGAAACAAGGCCGCCAGCTGCGCATATTCGACAAGACCATAAGGTTCGTTGTCGCCCTGCCTCTTCTCGTTCTGGACGACGCCGATCTGATTGGTCAGATTCTCCTGGGTGAGCGCACCAAGAAGATGGCCCATGCGGTCGCTCTCCAGGAACAAGGCCCGCTCCAGTGCCGGCTTCGGCACAGTCTGGAAATAATTGGTCCGGTCGAACCAGGTCGTGCCGTTGAAGTCGGTGGCGCCGATCTGGCGCAACGGCTCGAAATAGTCGCCAGGCGCGTTTTCGGAGCCGTTGAACATGAGATGCTCGAACAGATGAGCGAATCCCGTCTTGCCCTTCGGTTCGTCCTTCGACCCGACATTGTACCAGACGCTGACCGCGACAACCGGAGC
Source organism: Sphingosinicella rhizophila (assembly GCF_032378825.1). NCBI lineage: Bacteria > Pseudomonadati > Pseudomonadota > Alphaproteobacteria > Sphingomonadales > Sphingosinicellaceae > Sphingosinicella > Sphingosinicella rhizophila. The sequence continues at coordinate 46,969 of NZ_JAVUPU010000014.1, forward strand.
CTTGCGATCCTCATGGACGACGACGCGCAGGCCATTGGAGAGCGTGAATTGCTGATAGGGGATGTCGACCATCTCGACAAGGTCGGCGACCGGCGCCAGGCCCTTCGTCGCGGGTGCGGCGGGCTCGGCCACAGCCACGGCCGCCGGCAGGGCGAATGCGGCGAGCGAGATCAGGGCCAGCATGAGGGGGCGCATCAACATCCTCCGAATCTTCGATTTTTCATACCATAGCGTCCCGTATTAGACACGCAACACGGACTCCACCCCAAATGGGCTCGGCCTCGATCTGATATTGGGATAGGTGATCGGAAGATCGTCCGTGTCGTTTACGGAGAAAAGGGCCAAGAAATTGCAGGCCCCCTTGTGTTGCATAAAGGCAACACCATATCCGCTGCGACCAAGCAAAGGGGCAGATATGAACCTGGAAAAATTCACCGAGCGGGCGCGGGGTTTCCTCCAATCCGCGCAGACGGTAGCCATCCGGATGAACCATCAGCGGATCGCGCCGGCGCACCTATTGAAAGCGCTTCTGGAGGATGAGCAGGGCATGGCTTCGGGGCTGATCGCCCGCGCCGGGGGCAGTGCCCAGGCGGCGCTTCGCGAAACCGATGAGGCCTTGACCAAGATCCCGGCGGTATCCGGCAGCGGCGCCTCGGCCGCTCCCGCGCTGGACGGCGAAACGATCCGAATCCTGGACCAGGCCGAACAGATCGCCCAGAAAGCGGGCGATTCCTATGTGACGGTCGAACGGCTGCTGCTTGCTTTGGTGATGTCGAAAACGGATGCCGGCAAGGCATTGGCCGATGCCGGCGCGAAGGCCGAGGCGCTCAACGCGGCAATCAACGAGCTTCGCGGGGGCCGGACCGCCGACACCCAGACGGCCGAAGATCGATATGACGCGCTCAAGAAATTCGCGCGCGACCTCACCCAGGCGGCCCGCGACGGCAAGCTCGATCCGGTGATCGGGCGCGACGAAGAGATAAGGCGGACAGTTCAGATCCTCGCCCGCCGCACCAAGAACAACCCGGTGCTGATCGGCGATCCCGGCGTCGGCAAGACCGCCATCGCCGAGGGCCTCGCGCTCCGCATCGCCAATGGCGACGTGCCCGACAGCCTGAAGGATCGGCGGCTGATGGCGCTCGACATGGGAAGCCTGATCGCCGGTGCAAAATATCGCGGCGAGTTCGAGGAAAGACTGAAGGGGGTCCTGGATGAAGTGAAGGGTGCCGGCGGCGAGATCGTCCTCTTCATCGACGAGATGCATACCCTGATCGGCGCCGGCAAGAGCGAAGGCGCCATGGATGCCTCGAACCTCCTGAAACCAGCGCTGGCCCGCGGCGAACTGCATTGCATCGGCGCCACCACGCTGGACGAATATCGCAAGCATGTGGAGAAAGATCCGGCTCTGCAGCGGCGTTTCCAGCCAGTCTTCATCGGTGAGCCGACGGTGGAGGATACGATCTCCATCCTGCGCGGGCTCAAGGAAAAATATGAGCTTCACCACGGCGTCCGCATCACCGACGGGGCGCTAGTGGCGGCCGCGACGCTGTCGAATCGCTACATCACCGACCGTTTCCTGCCCGACAAAGCGATCGACCTGATGGACGAGGCGGCCTCGCGGCTGCGCATGGAAGTGGAATCGAAGCCGGAGGATATCGAGAATCTCGATCGGCGGATCATCCAGCTCAAGATCGAGCGCGAAGCTTTGAAGAAGGAAAGCGACCGCGCATCCAAGGATCGCCTTAAGACGCTGGAGGAGGATCTGGCCAATCTCGAACAGCAATCGTCGGAGCTGACTCAGCGCTGGCAGGCGGAGAAGGACAAGATCCAGGCCGAAGGCAAGCTGAAGGAGCAGCTCGATGCCGCCCGGCTCGAGCTCGAACAGGCCCAGCGCGCCGGCGATCTCGCCAAGGCAGGCGAGCTTGCATATGGCACCATTCCCAATCTCGAAAGGGCGCTGAACGAGGCCGAGGCCGTGACCGAAAGCGCGATGCTGCGCGAGGAAGTGACATCCGAGGACATCGCTTCGGTCGTCGCACGCTGGACCGGGATCCCGATGGAACGGATGCTGGAAGGCGAACGCGAGAAACTGCTGACGATGGAGGCGGAGCTCGGTCGCCGCGTAATCGGTCAGGAAGACGCCGTGAAAGCTGTCTCCGCGGCCGTCCGACGCTCGCGCGCGGGCCTGCAGGATCCGAACCGTCCGCTCGGCTCCTTCCTGTTTCTCGGCCCCACCGGCGTCGGCAAGACCGAACTGACCAAATCACTGGCTCTGTTCCTGTTCGACGATCCGCAAGCCATGGTTCGCATAGACATGTCGGAGTTCATGGAGAAGCATAGCGTCGCCCGGCTGATCGGCGCTCCTCCCGGCTATGTCGGCTATGAAGAAGGCGGCGTGCTGACGGAAGCCGTGCGGCGCAGGCCCTATCAGGTGATTCTGTTCGACGAGGTCGAGAAGGCGCATGGCGACGTCTTCAACGTGCTTCTGCAAGTTCTCGACGATGGCCGGCTCACCGACGGCCAGGGCCGAACCGTCGATTTTTCCAACACTTTGATCATCCTCACGTCGAACCTGGGCAGCCAGTTCCTGTCGAACCTGGCCGAGGGGCAGAAGGTCGAGGATGTCGAGCCGCAGGTGATGGAGGTTGTCAGGGCCCATTTCAGACCCGAATTCCTCAACCGGCTGGACGAGATCATCCTGTTCCACCGGCTGAGCCAGGAACATATGGGTCCCATCGTCGATCTCCAGGTCGCGCGCGTCCAGAAGCTGCTGTCTGATCGCAAGGTCAAGCTGGAGTTGGGCGAAGGTGCCCGTGCCTGGCTGGGCCGGGTCGGCTATGATCCGGTCTATGGCGCCAGACCGCTCAAGCGGGCGGTGCAGAAATATCTGCAGGATCCATTGGCCGACGCAATCCTTCGCGGCGAGGTCGTCGACGGATCGACGGTCCATGTGGAAGAGGGCGAGGGCAATCTCGTCATCCGGACCGATGGGGCGCCATCCGCTTGAATAAAGCCTGAGATGCGTCCTCGGTGGAGGCGCGAAACGCTTCCACCTCAAACGCTCTGGGATACTTGCATAGGGCGCCCCGACGGCACATCCTACGGGGGTGAACGCCAAGGCCCCTGACGCGGCGACCGTCGCCGATCTGCTCTCCCGGAGCGCCGTGGAGGCCGAACGAGGACGTCCGGACGCCGCCACGGCCCTGCTGCGCGAGGCCGCCGGTCTGGCGCCGGACGATCCGCTCATCCTGAACCGGTTGGGCAACATGCTGCTGGCCGGGGGACATGCCGTGGAAGCACGCGCCGCGCTCGAAAGAGCCGTCGCGGCCGATCCTGGCCAGCCCGCCTTGCTGTTCAACCTCGCTGCGGCGGCACGAGGCTGCGGCGACGTGACCGGGGCCATCGTCGCGCTCGATGCCGCGCTGGCCGCCGATCCCTATTTCGTCCAGGCGCTGTTCCAGAAGGCGGTGGCGCTGGAGGAGATCGGCCGGACCCGGGATGCTGCGCGCACCTACAAGGACTTTCTCGATACGGCACCGCCCGAAATACTCGGCGACGCGCGTTTTCGCGTTCCGATCGATCAGGCGCGCGCGGCTGTCGACGCGGACAGTGCCGCCTTGGCGCGACTGCTCGGGACGCAGGGGACGGCGCCCACAATACGGGCCCGCGAGGCCCAGGCCGCCTTGCTCGGCGAGACCCGCATCTTTGTCGCCGAGCCGACCTTCCTCACCGTGCCTCGGCTCCCCGCCATTCCTTTCTTCGACCGTACATTGTCACCATGGATGGAAGCGCTTGAAGCGGAGGCGGAGGCGATCCTGGAAGAGGCGCGCGAGGCGATAGCGGCTGACGCGGAGAAGGCTCCGTTCCGCCCCTATGTCGCCAATCCGCCGGGGACTCCGCTCAACCAATGGCGGGAACTCGACCATAATCCGCAATGGGGCGCGCTGTTCTTCTGGAAGCATGGCGTGCGCGACGACGCCAATTGCCGCCGCTGTCCACGGACCGCCGCCGTGCTGGACAGGATGCCGATGCCGGATCTCGGCGGGCGAGCGCCCAATGCGATGTTCTCCCTGCTCCGGCCGCACACACGTATTCCGCCGCACACCGGGGTCACTAATTTGCGCGCGACCGTCCACCTGCCCCTGGTCGTTCCGGACAATTGCGGCTTCCGCGTCGGGGCAGAGACCCGATCCTGGGAAGCCGGGCGGGCCTGGATGTTCGACGATTCGATCGAGCATGAAGCCTGGAACGACAGCGATTCCGACCGCCTGATCCTGATCTTCGATACCTGGAACCCCTTCCTGGAGCCGGAGGAGCGAGACTATTTCGCCGAACTGCTCGGCGCCTATGATCTTCATTACGGGCGGACTCGGGGGCTTAGCGACACGCTTTAGGTTCGTTTCCTCTTTCTACCTGTGGCGAACCTGTTCAGGGCAATAAATGGGGCGGCGGATTGCTCCGCCGCCCCAGCTTCTCCGCTCGCCGCGCGCTCAGAAACGAACGTTCACGCCCGCGAAGAAGCTGCGACCGAGGGGGTCATAGGTCGCAGGGAAGGTGTTGCCGCTATTTTCCGTGGTCCCGCCATAATCGTTGCCAACCACGGGAGGCAGCTTGTCGAGCAGGTTGTTGACGCCGAACCGGAAGGTGAAATGATCGCCGACGTCATAGCTGGTGAAAAGGTCGAAATAATTGCGCGAACCGATGGTCGGTACGGCGAAATCGCCTGGGGCTGCCGTGCCGAAGCCAACGGTGTCGTTGGTGATCTTGCCGATGTGGCGCCAGCGCAGCTGGACCGTCGCCGGACCCCAGGTCAGCGTGCTGGTCTGCACCCATTGCCATTTCGGCAACGGCCTCAGGCAGGTCTTGCCGACCAGCCCTTCGCATTCCCGCACCGGCGACAAGGACGTCGATTGCAGCCAGCTCTTCATCGTGTAGGTGGCGTTCGCGGCGAGCGCCAGCCGGACGTCCGGAGCCAGATCGAAGCGGTAGGCGGCGGTGATGTCGATGCCTTCCGTGCGCAGGAAGCCCGCATTGACGTTGCGGGCATCGACGCCCGTTTCGGTGCCGCCGCGCAAACTGCCGTTCAGCGGGTTGCGCTGGATCCGGGAACAGAAGACGCCGTCCGGATCCTGCTCCACATTGTAGCAGAGATTGACGATCTCCTCCTCCGGAAGCTGTACGATGGCATTCTCCACCTCGATGTCGAAATAATCGACCGAGGCGGTGAAGCCGCGCAGGAAATCGGGCTGGATCACCACGCCCGCCGTGATCGTGCGCGACTTTTCCGGGGTTAGATTGATGTTGCCGCCAAGATAATTGTTGATCTGGCCCGACACCGGCCCGCCAACGATGCCAGCGGCCGCTGCCGCTGCCGGCACGCCGGTCGCACGACAAAGCTGCGCAAGCGGACCGTTGGCAGCGTAATCGGCCGGCGTCAGCTGGGTGGATTGGCAGGGGTCGACGGTAAGATCGCCCGTGGAGGGCGTCAGCGGCTGTCCAATCTCGTTGAGATTGGGGGCCCTGACGGCGCGCTGATACATGGCGCGGGCGCGGATGCCGGGAATCGGCTCGATATCGCCGCCGAACTTGTAGCTCGTGGTCTTGAAGCTGTTGCCCTGTCCGGTGAGATTATCCCTATTCTGATAGTCCGAATAGCGGATGCCGCCTTCGATACTGGCTATATCCAGGATCGGTATCTTCACTTCGCCATAGATTTCCTTGACCTCGATCTCGGCGTCGATCGGAGTCGAGGAACCGAAGCCAGGTGCGTTGCCCTGAATCAGGTTTTCGTCCGGATTGGCCTTTGATCCCTCGCGGCGATATTCGACGCCGCCGACGAGCCCGCCGGTCTTGGTGCCGCCGAGTGCGAAGGGAAGGTCATAGGCCAGGAAACCGCCCAGGACCGTTTGCGACGTCGTGTCATATTGCTGCAGGTCGAGCCGGATCGCATTGCCAGCCTCCTGGGTCAAATTGCCTTGTCCGAACAGGTTGACGCTGCCGTCCAATATGCCGGCCTGGGTACGGCTGAAGGAGATGTCGTTCGCAAAGGTCTGGGTGCGGCTGGTGCGGCCCCATTGTGCGAACGCCTCCCAGCGCAATCCCTCGACGATGTCTCCCCGGAGTCCGCCGACGAGCTGGTAGGCCGTATTCTCGTATATGGAGTCGCGAGTGCCGAGCTCGACCGTCCGACGCCCGAATGCGACGGAGACGATACCGTCGCCTGGATTCGGATCGCCCGCGAGCGCGGTATCATTCTCCGCCAGAACCGCGCGCGCCTGATCGGAGAGATTGGGATTGGTCGCGTAATTGATGTCGAAGGGGAAGAAGAAGGTTCCCGAGGGCGCAACGACCGTTGTCACGCGGCTGTTGGCAAAGGACGCCCGGCCGAAGAATTCGATCGAATCTGTGATGTCGTATCGACCGAGCACGGTTGCCGTCCATTTTTCCTGCGGCGCCTGCAGCAGGTTGAACGGATTGAAGTTGAAGCCGAAGCGGTCGTCATATGGGACGAGATTGCCGGTTTCGTCGAAGACGCAGGTGCCCTGTTGCGAGGCGCAGGTCGCGCTGACGAGCCCGTCGACGGTGCCGAATGCGTTGGTGAAGCTGTTACCGCCGCCGCCGAGATCGGCCGAAGCAAGCACGTTGCGCGAATAAGCGCGCTGGCCTTGCGTGACAGGCCGGGTCTTCACATAGGTGGCATTGGCGACAAGATTACCCCGACCATCGCCGCTATTGACGCCCATGGTCAGGCTGAAGGCATTTTCGAAACCGTCGCCGCGCTGGGTGATGCCCGCTTGCGCGTCGGCCTCGATGCCTTCGAAATCGTCTTTCATGATGAAGTTGACCACGCCGGCGATGGCATCGGAGCCGTAGACCGAGGATGCGCCGCCGGTCAGCACTTCGACGCGCTCCACGAGCGCCGCCGGAATCATGTTGAGATCAACGATGCCGTTGGAATCGTAGGGGACGAAGCGCTTGCCGTCGACAAGGACCAACGTGCGCTCCTCACCGAGATTGCGAAGGTCGATAGTGGCCACGCCGGGATTGCCATTGTTGGTCGCACCGCCGATCGCGGCGACCACTTGCGGAATTTCGCGGAGGTAATCCTCTACCGAGACGGTACCGGAGATTTCCAGCGCTTCGCCGCTGACCACGGTCACGGGGCTGGAGGCTTCAAGATCGGGCCGCGCGATGCGCGAGCCGGTCACCACGATCTCCTGAACATCGGCCGCTTGCGGGGCTTCGACGCCGCTCTCAACCGGAACCTGCGCGGTGCCCGGTTCGGTCTGGTCCTGGTCTTGGGCATAAGCGGGCGCTGCGATGATCGCCGCGCCGACGAAAAGGGTGGAAGCCAACAACCCCTGTTTGAAAGTCTGTGTCATCTATTGGATCCTCTCTGTGGCACGGAAGCAACGGCATCCTCGGATGCAGCTTCGGCCAGACAATGACGGTTAATTAGGGCTGAGGTTTCCGGGCGAGCAAGCAAAGTGGCGTTCGCAATGGAAGGAAAGCGACACTATGTCGCATTTCTGTCACACCGCTCGAAAGGGAGATCAGGAAATCAATTCGTCACCGCAACAGATTTTGTTTCGTATGCGGAATGTTTGGAACGTTTTCTTGACTCGTGCTTTGCAGATCGCCGTTTTACAGGAAAATCGCAGATTACGTAGCGTAAGTGACTTAGAGTGTTACTTGGATAAATCGCGATAGCAAGTGATTCTTCAATTGCGTATTTATGTATTACCATAGTGTAACATGTTCAATTGAAAAATCTTCCGCGGACCGATAGGGAGCGGATACCGGCGTCTGAGTTGAGCAGCGGGAGGCGATCATGCGGACGATATTGTTTGCGGCTATTCTGCCATTCTCGGTCACGACCTCTGCTTGGGCTCAGGCACCGAGGGTACCGAACGAAGTGGAAAAGCTGCACGCCTGCCGCGACATAGGAAATTCGGAGAGGCGGCTGGCCTGTTATGACGCCGCCGTCGACCAGTTGCAGCGGTCGATCGGCGCCCGCAAGATCGTCGTGATGGATCGGGATGAGATTCGGAGGACGAAGCGCTCCCTCTTCGGCCTCACTCTCTCGGATCTGCCTTTCATCGGCGACAAGGATGCCGACGATATCGAGATCAATACCAGCATCACCGCGGCGCGGCAGCTTCCGGATGGAAAATGGCGCCTCCAGTTGGCCGAAGGCGGAGTCTGGCACACGTTGGAATCGCGCGATTATGGCGCATCGCCCCGTTCCGGCCAGAAGGTCCGCATCCGCAAGGCCGCGATGGGCAGCTATTTAATGAACATTGCCGGCCAGCGCGCCCTGCGCGTACGGCGCCAGAATTAGGCAGACGCCTGCTGACCCCAAGGGTCCGGATTCTGTTCGTTCAATCCCGCAGCAAACGGGTCTAGCGACGCATGGGTCCCGCCAGTGCCTGCGGATCGATGCGGGCATCCTTCCATTTCATGCTCCAGTGAAGGTGGGGCCCGGTGGCACGGCCGGTGGAACCCACCGTGCCGATGAGCTGGCCCTGGCGCAGCACCTGGCCCTCCCTGACGTTTACCTCGGCCAAATGGAGAAAGGCGCTGTTGAGGCCCATGCCATGGTCGACGATCACGAGATTGCCTTCCAGGCTGAAAGATGGCGGACCGGCGAGTACGACCACGCCATCCGCCGGCGTGGCAACGGTCGCGCCCGCGCCTGCCGCCACATCCACGCCCGAATGAAATGAGGCCGCCTCGCCCCGGTAGATGCGCTGCGAACCGAAGACGCCGCTGATCCGACCCGTCGCAGGCCAGATGAAGGTCTGCCGCCAGCCTTCGCTCGATTCCCGAACCGCGCGCGCCGCGGCGATGCGGGCAAGCTCGCCTTGCCGGACCCGCAGATAATCCGCCGAGGGGCCCTTGGGACGCCGGGCGATATCGACATGTTCGATCTGCCAGGCTTCGGGGAGAATCCGGAGGACCTGACGGAGGATGCTGCCGTCGCCGAGGGTCGCCACCAATTGTGCTTCCCCAGCCTGGTCGCGGTCGAAACCGAGGATGAATTGCCGGTCCGCCGCATATGGAACGTCCTGCCCGTCCAATGTCAGCGAAGCCGTGCCGGACGGCGCCACGCCGGTCACGATGCCGCTCTGGCGCATGGGGCCCGAAAACTGAAAGGCGGAGGCGCGGCGGGCGTCGACATGGATCGCGGTCGGCCGGACCTGGGCCGAAAGCGGCAGGATGGCACCTGCCCAGAAAATGAGGAACAAGGGAGCGGTGCGGCAGACCGGCCGCCTCATCCGCGCCCTTCCGCCTGCACCGAAGCCTCGGCAGAAACATAGGGTTCCTGCCGCGCAACGCTCCAGTAGCGAAGAGCGTCCAGCGCGATCGGCTGTCCCGTCACCGCACAAACCACATGGTCGCCGGGGCTCAACACCCGAAATGTTCCATCCATATAATGGAGCCGCGCGGGCCTGCTCCGGTTCGCCATCAGCATCGTCATGACCTTGTTCAACGCAATCGGGTCTCAAAGCAGCTTCGGCTGCTCGCTCGTGGATCTGGAATGGGTAGGACGGCGCGGCCGTTCAACCCCCCTGTCTGTATTCACGTCCAACGCACCGTCCGCGAAGACCAGCCGAAGCCGTTCGATTGCCCGCGCGGACGCCGCCGACATCAAGGTCGTGCCGTCGCGATCCTCGACCCGGGCATAGCCCCTTTCGAGCGGCCTGTTCGGATGGACGAGCTGGGCCACGCGCCACAGCGATTCCAGTCGTTCCTGGGCCCGGCGATGAACGGCGACGAGCAGATTGGGTCTTAACGCCCCGGCCGCATGGCCAAGCTCGCCGCGCGCATGCGCGAGCCGGCCGGCAAGCGCCCGCGGCAGTCGTTCCGCATGATCATCGAGCAGCTGTCGCTGCGGCGCGAGCAAAGCTTCGCGCTCCGGCCAGCGCCTAAGGCTGTTGTCGAATTGCTCGGCGGCACGCTCACGGGCGCGCACCGCGCAACGTTCGATACGATGCCCCAGTTCGCGGAGCTGACCGAGCAGATCGTTTCGCACGGGTACCGCGATTTCGGCGGCAGCCGTCGGCGTCGGCGCCCGGACATCGGCGGCGAAGTCGCAAAGGGAGATATCGGTTTCATGACCGACCGCCGAGATGATCGGTATCGAGGAACTTGCGACCGCGCGCACCACCGCTTCCTCATTGAATGCCCAGAGATCTTCGATCGAGCCGCCGCCGCGTGCGACGATCAGCAGGTCCGGCCGCGGCACGGAGCCGTTTTCGGGCAATGCTCCGAACCCGGCCACGGCGGCCGCGACCTGGGCTGCCGCGCCTTCGCCCTGGACCGCGACCGGCCAGACCAGGACGTGGCTGGGGCAGCGATCGGCGAGCCGGTGCAATATGTCCCGGATCACGGCTCCGGTCGGCGAGGTCACCACCCCGATCACACGGGGATGGAAAGGGAGCTTCCGCTTGCGGTCGGCGTCGAACAATCCTTCCGCGGCCAAAGCGCGGCGCCTCTTTTCGAGCAGCGCCATCAAAGCGCCCTGTCCGGCAAGCTCGAGCCGGTCGATCACGATCTGGTAGCGCGAACGACCAGGATAGGTGGTGAGGCGCCCGGTCGCGACGACTTCCGCTCCATCCTCGGGCTGGAAGCGCAAGGCGCCCGCAACCGCCTTCCAGATGACGCCGTCGATCACCGCCTTGTCGTCCTTGAGGCAGAGATAGCAATGTCCGGAGCTCGCGCGCTTCCACCCGGAAATCTCCCCGCGCACGCGGACGTGCCCGAACGCATCTTCGACCGTCCGCTTGAGCGACATCGACAGTTCGGACACGGATAAGGCAGGCGCGTTGTCGCCCGGCATTTCGGTTGCTAACAGTCCTTCGTCGATCGGAGGAAAATTGTTCATGAATGTCCTGCTGCTTGGCTCCGGCGGCCGTGAACATGCGCTGGCCTGGAAGCTCGCGCAATCGCCGATGCTGGGCAAATTGTTCGCTGCGCCAGGCAATCCCGGCATCGCCGAACATGCCACTTTGGTGCCGATCGATCCAGCCGATCATCGTAATGTAGTCGATTTCTGCTTGAAAAATTCGGTCGAGCTGATCGTGATCGGGCCCGAGGCACCGTTGGTGGACGGCCTTGCCGACAATTTGCGAACGATGGGCTTTGGCGTATTCGGTCCCAATCGGATTCCGGCGCAGCTGGAAGGGTCCAAGGGCTTTACCAAGGATCTTTGCGCCAGGCACGCAATCCCGACCGCCCGCTATGCGCGCGCGTCCGACAGGCTTGCGGCCGAGGCCGCGCTCGAGGATTTCGGGCTGCCCGTGGTGATCAAGGCCGACGGGCTGGCCGCGGGCAAGGGGGTCATCATCGCCGAGACGATGGAGGAAGCGCAGGCAGGCCTTGCGTCCATGTTCGACGGCGGCTTCGGTTCGGCCGGTTCGGAAGTCGTGATCGAGGAATTCCTGACCGGCGAGGAAGCGAGCTTCTTCGTGATGACCGACGGTGTCACCGCTGTCCCGTTCGGTTCGGCGCAGGACCACAAGCGGGTCGGCGACGGCGACACCGGCCCGAATACCGGCGGCATGGGCGCCTATAGCCCGGCCTCGATCCTGACGCCGGATCTGGAGACGAAAGCGATGGACGAAATCATCCGTCCGACGCTGGAGGCGCTGGCCGAGCAGGGGACGCCTTATTCCGGCATCCTCTATGCGGGCCTCATGCTCACCCCCGACGGGCCCTCGCTGATCGAATATAATGCCCGCTTCGGCGATCCCGAATGCCAGGTGCTGATGATGCGGCTCGAAAGTGACCTGCTCGAACTGATGTTCGCGGTGGCGAAAGGCCGGCTTGCCGAAGCGCCGCCGCCCCGCTTTTCGCCCAGCCCGGCTTTGACCCTGGTCGTGGCCGCCAGGGGTTATCCGGGCGCAGCGGAAAAGGGCGGCCCCATCGGCGGATTGGAGAAGGCTGGCGGCGAAAATGTCAAGATCTTCCAGGCCGGCACTGCCTCGGAAAATGGCGTTCTGGTGGCAAGCGGGGGCCGGGTTCTCAACGTCACCGCCCTCGGCGCGAATGTTGCCGAGGCGCAACGCTCGGCTTATGCGGCCGCCGAGGCAATCGACTTCCCGACCGGCTTCTTTCGCCGTGACATAGGCTGGCGGGAGATTGCGCGCGAAAAGCAGGCATCCTATTCCTGAACGCGCGAGCGCGGTCAAAAAAGGAGTCGAAGGGCATGTCACCCATGGTGAAAATCCTGATCGGACTCATCGCCGCTTTGCTGATCGGCTGGATTTGGCACGGCCCGCTTGGCCACGGTGCCGCACTCATCGACAGGATGGAAGGCCAGGCCCGGACTGCGGTGGCGGCGACCGAAGTTCCGGGTATAGAGGTACACCTTGCCCGCCATCCCTTGAAGCGGATCGCCACGCTCGACGGACCGGCCAACGACCTGCAACGGGAAGGGCTGGGCAGCCAGAAGGGAATTTCTGACTATGTCCGCGCCATAGACGGGATCGCCAAGGTTCGCTGGGCGGACGAGAAGCCCGCAACAGCCATGCCGCTGCTTGCCGAGGGTCTGCTGTTGCACGTCATTGCCTATCTTCTGGGCCTGGGACTCGCCGCCATCTTCTGGGGCAGGAAGAAAAAGGAAGGCTTCTTGTAGAAGGACAAGAAACCGAGCCGCTGAATCAAAGGAGTATTCTCGATCATGTCGACCGTCGCCCAAGATTATCTCGTCCCGATCCTGATCGCCCTGCTGGTCGGCCTCGTGGTGGGCTGGTGGATTTTCCGCATGGCCCGCAAGGATGCCGCGCCGGCGCAAAAGCGGGATTCCGTCGCGAAGCCGCCAGCGCCAGCGGCGCCGAACCCGCTCGCTGCCCACGAAGGTCGCGCGATCACCGATCAGGCGGCGGCGGCGACGGCCGATGTGGCGGGCGAGATATTGGGAGTCGACGCTCATCCCGACATTCCGGGGCCTAGTGGTCCTCCCGACAATCTGCAGGCCTTGAAAGGTGTGGGCCCGAAGATGGCCAGCCAGTTGAACGCGCTCGGCATCACCCGCTTCGATCAGCTTGCCGGCCTCGGCGCCAACGAGATCGCCATGATCGACGAAAAGCTGGGCGCATTTCGCGGCCGCTTGTCCCGCGACCGGGTGACGGAACAGGCGAGCTATCTCGCCCGCAACGACCGGGACGGCTTCGAGGCAAAATTCGGCAAGCTCGGAAACTAGAGCATGATCATGCTTCTGTGAATCGGGAGGG
>NZ_JAVUPU010000015.1:0-59814 GCF_032378825.1 Sphingosinicella rhizophila
TTATCTCGGTGTCCACGAAACCGGCAGCAGCTCAATGGTTGTCGCCGAGCGTGCTCGTGCCGACCGGTTCGAACATCTGCTGGGCGTGCTCAAGCGCATGACGTTCGGCAAGCGCTCGGAGAAGATGAGCGCTGATCAGCTGGCGCTGGCGCTTGAGGATCGCGACGTAGCACTCGCCGAGATCGAGCTGCTGACAGAGCAGAACGAGGAAGTGATAGGCGCGCCGCTTGAGCGCCGTCGGCGGCGCGCAGACACGCCAAGGGCATCACTGCCCTTGCACCTGCCGCGCCATGAGATCGAGATCGCGCCGGCGGCGTGCCAATGCGCTGCCTGTGGTGGAGCGCTGCACCGGATCGGAGAGGATCGCGCTGAGCGGCTCGACATCGTCCCTGCACAGTACCGCGTCCTGGTGACGATCAGGCCAAAGATGGCGTGCCGCGCCTGTGGCGACGGCGTGGCTCAAGCATCAGCATCGAAGCACGTAGTGCCCGGCGGCTTACCGAGCGAGAGCCTGATCGCCGACGTGCTGGTCAAGAAGTATGCCGATCATCTGCCGCTCTATCGGCAGTCGCAGATCCTGGCGCGCCAGGGCATCGCGATCGAGCGCGCCACACTCGCCAACTGGGTTGGCCGTGCCGCGGGCTATCTGCGGCCGTTGGTCGAGCTGCAGAAAGCCAGGCTGCTTACTTGCGATCGGCTGTTCGTCGACGAGACCACTGCCAAGGTGCTGGCACCGGGCAACGGCAAGACGAAGACCGGCTACATGTGGGCGATGGTCGGTGATGATCGACCCTATGGCGGGGCTGACCCGCCGGCGATCGTCTACAGCTACATGCCTGGGCGTGGCGGCGTATGGGCAGCCAAGCTGCTCGGTGACTACCGTGGCATCCTGCAGGTGGACGGCTATGAGGCGTATGGCCAGTTCGGCAAGGCTGACCGCCCTGGCGGGCCGGCAGCACTCGCCTACTGCTGGGCGCACGTACGGCGTGGCTTCTTCGACGCAACCAAGGGCAAGGGTGCGCCGATCGCCGAGGAAGGGCTGCGCCGGATCGGTGCGCTCTACGAGATCGAGCGTGAGATACGCGGTCGCAGTGCTGACGAGCGGCGCATCGAGCGGCAGGTCCGTGCGCGTCCGTTGCTCGATGAGCTTCATGGCTGGCTCGAGGAGAAGCGCCGCCGCATGTTCAGCGGATCGCCAACGCTGGAGCCGATCAACTATGCGCTGAGGCGCTGGATCGGGCTCACCCGCTACGTCGATGATGGCCGTGTCGATATCGACAACAATGCGGTCGAACGCTCGATGCGCACCATGGCATTGCAGCGCAAGAACGCGCTGTTCGCAGGCCACGAGCTCGGTGCCGAGAACTGGGCGACGATCGCCTCGCTGGTTGAGACCTGCAAGCTCGTCGGCCACAAACCAGATGCTTATCTGGCTGACGTCCTCGCGCGCATCGTGGTGCGCCGTGACGGCGACACGCTCGACGATCTTCTTCCCGGCAACTGGAGCGATACCAAGGCAGCCAACATCGCACCGGTCAGCCTGGTGCTCTGCAAAGCAGCTTAATCAACCCAGCTTCGAAACTCGTTACAAACGCCAAGGGCGCGCACTCAGACCGAGTGGGCGCCCTTCGGCTAGTTACACCCCAACGTGGGGAGGACTTATCGCTTACGATGGCGCCCGCCCCTTGCGCCTTTCTGGAACCGCGTCCGGTGCTGCCCGTTGGCTGGTCACATAGAGCGGAGACCCGACCATGCCCAACCCTGCCGAACTCGAAGCGAAATTCTGGAAAGCCCTTGGCTCCGACATGACGATGATGCTCGGCCTCGACGGCGTCGAAGATGGCCACGCACGTCCGATGACGGCGCAGTTCGAAAATGATCGCAGCCCCATCTGGTTCTTCACCGCCAAGGACAACCAGATGGTCCAGGCGCTCGATTCCGGCAGCCGCGCCATCGCCACTTTCGCGTCCAAGGGACACGATCTCTTCGCCACCGTTCATGGCGCGCTCCGCCTGGACAATGACCGGGCGACGATCGATCGCCTCTGGAACCGCTTCGTCGCCGCCTGGTACGAAGGCGGCAAGGACGATCCCAATCTGGCTCTGTTGCGGCTCGATGCCGAACGCGCCGAAATCTGGCTTGACGGATCCAGCCTCGTCGCCGGGGTCAAGATGTTGCTCGGCGTCGATCCGAAAGAAGATTATAAGGACAATGTCGCCGAGGTCCCGCTCAGCTGAACCCCGGACAAGGCCTCATTTTCCAAGGCCGCGACGCGGCAGTTGTGATTTGGTCGCAGACATGCTTCACTCCGTCGTGCAGAAGGGGGAGTCAAAGCATGGCGACCAATCCGACCGGTGCATCACCCGCTCTCGTCGAGCGGGTCAAGAATATCATTCTCCAGCCCAAAGCCGAATGGCCGCGGATCGACGCGGAGCCCGCCACCGTGGGTGGCATCTATCGCTCCTACATTTTCATCCTCGCCGCGATCACGCCGGTCGCCGGGGTGATCGGCCAATTGCTTTTCCCGCGATCGTTCATGGGCATCACGTATCGGCCGTCGGTCGGTTCCGTTCTGTCGACCGCCGTCGTCCAATATCTGATGGTCCTGCTCAGCGTCTATATATTGGCGCTCATCATCGAAGCGCTGGCGCCTAATTTCGGCGGGACCAAGGATCGGGTCCAGGCCTTCAAGGTCGCCGCTTATGCATCGACCGCAGCCTGGGTGGCGGGCATCTTCAACATCATACCCGCTTTGGCCTGGCTCGGCCTGCTGGGTGGTCTGTACAGCCTCTACCTCCTTTATCTCGGCATCCCCGTGCTGATGAAGGTCTCCGCGGACAAGGCCATGGGCTATGTCGCGGCTGCCGTCATTGCGGCGATCCTGCTCTGGATCGTCGTGGGCGCGGTGGTCGGCCAGGTGGTCGGTTCATTGATCGGCGGCCCCGGCTCCGGCGCGATCTCGGTCCAGTTTCCCGGCTAGCTGGAGGCCGGTCGTTTGGGTGGAAGCGCTTTGCGCTTCCGCCGATTGACCTGAATCAGACTCCATTCGAATGGTCTGGCCCGGAGCCTTCCGCGCCCGAGTCGGACTTTCGCTCCGCCGCGTTCGCGCGGAGCATCAGGATATGTTCCGCGAGCACCAGATCGGACGGCTTGTCGACATCGATCGCCGCATCCGCAAAGGGCAGTCGAACCGCCCGGAGGTCGATACCGATCTTGCGGCCCGAGGCAGCCGTCGCGCGATCGAGCGAAATCGTGCGTGTCAGAGCGCGCAGCAGGATCGTCGGTCCCAAATAAAAGAGAAGCCGCAATGCGCGCTTGCGATCCTTTTCGATATCCGCCCAGGCCTGTACCGCCCGCCGCGACCGCGGCGCCGTCAAGGCGAATAGATTGGCTCCGGTGAAATGGCCGTCGCTCAACTTTACCCAGGTGCGCTTCATGCCTGGCCAAGCCCGCTCCGCCACCTGCCTTTCCACTGCTCCATAAGCTGCGTCCGATCCTTGCGCGCCGGCAATGAAAGCCTCGACGATTTCCGGCGTGAGCAGGGGGTGATCGGCCGTCGTCACAAGCAATGGAAACGGCGCGGGATCGGCACCGGCCACCTGGTCTATGCTGAGTGAGATGCCGTCGCCTGTGACGAGGCCTCGAATGCGGGGCTCCGCCGCCATCCAGTCCAGCGAACCTTTCAGCAAATCGCCCGGTGACTGTGCCAGGACAAGGATTCTGCCGATCGATGGTGAAGCCAGCAAGGCGCGCGCGACATGGCCCAGCATCGGCGCCCCCGCCACTGGGATCAACGCCTTCGCATCCACGCCATAAGCGGCGGAAAAGTGATCCGGGCCCGGGCGCTGGCCGGCGAGAATGATGGCGGTCCAGCCGCCGCCGACGGAATTCGGATAGTTCAGAATATGGCCTTTTCGACGTCCTCCGACAGCTGTCCAGCCAGGACCGCCATTTTCATCCAGGCGAGGTCATTCGCCAGAAACCGGTCGCGGTCATGATTCGGCACCTGTGCGCGGATCGTCTTAACGGCTGCGTCCAGGGCGGGCGAGGTTCGAAGCGGCAAATGGAATTCGATCGCCTGGCAGGCGGCGAGCAATTCGATCGCTACCACGCCAGCGGCATTGCCGGCGATCCGGCCTGCCTTGACCGCGCCGTGCGTCGCCATCGACACATGGTCTTCCTGATTGGCCGAGGTCGGAATCGAATCGACGCTGGCGGGAAAGGCGAGGCTCTTATTCTCAGACACGAGCGCGGCCGCCGTCACCTGGGCGATCATGAAACCGCTGTTGACGCCGCTGTCCCGGATCAGGAAAGGCGGAAGGCCGCTCATCTTGGGATCGATCAGGACCGCGGTGCGCCGTTCCGAGATCGACCCGATCTCGCATAGGGCCATGGCCAGCATGTCGGCGGCGAAGGCGACCGGCTCAGCGTGGAAATTGCCGCCCGACAGAGCTTCCTCGCCCAGGATGATCGGATTGTCGGTGACCGCATTGGCTTCGATTTCCAAGGTGCGTCCAACGTGCCGGAGCAGGTCGAGCGCCGCGCCCATCACCTGCGGCTGGCACCGGAAGCTGTAGGGATCCTGGACGCGATCGCAATCGGCATGGGAGAGCCGTACTTCGCTTCCCTTCAGAAGCGTCTTCAGGGCGGCGGCGACGGAGACCTGGCCCGGCTGGCCGCGTAGCGCATGCAGGCGCGGATCGAAGGCGACGTCGGTGCCCTTGAACGCGTCGACCGACAGCGCGCCCGCGACCAGCGCCGAAGCAAAGACGCGCTCGCCCCTGAACAGGGCGTCGAGCGCGATCGCGGTCGAGACCTGCGTGCCGTTGATCAATGCCAGGCCTTCCTTGGGGCCAAGCACCAGCGGCGCCATGCCGATCCTGGCCAAGGCTTCGGCGGCGGGCAGGGTCTCGCCCGCCAGCAGGATCGATCCCTCGCCGATCAAGGCCGCGCTCATATGGGCGAGCGGCGCCAGATCGCCGGACGCGCCGACCGAGCCCTGGGCCGGAATGACCGGCAAGGCATCGGCAGCCAGCAAGGCGAGCAGGCCCTCGATCACGATCGGCCTGACGCCCGAATGGCCGCGACCCAGTCCGATCGCCTTGATCGCCAGGATCAGTCGGACGATGCGCGCGTCAAGGGGATCGCCGAGTCCGCAGCTGTGGGAGAGGATCAGGTTACGCTGAAGGTCCAGCAGATGATCGTCGGGGATCCGGGTCTGGGCGAGTAGCCCGAAGCCTGTGTTGACGCCATAAACGGTGCGCCCGCTCGCCACGATGCGTCCCACCGCCGTTGATGCGGCACCGACCTCCGCCCAGGCCTCGGCGGCGATGGCAACGGAGGCGCCGGCCCAGACGGCCCGCAATTCCGCGAGACGGACCGATCCGGGCTTCAGGACGACGGGTGCCATCACCGCACCATCGGCAGGTCGAGCCCCTGCTCTCGGGCGCAGGCGATCGCCTCTTCATATCCGGCATCGGCATGACGCATGACCCCGGTAGCGGGATCGTTCCACAACACCCGTTCCAGGCGCCGTGCGGCGGCATCCGTGCCGTCGGCGACGATGACCATGCCGGCATGTTGGGAATAGCCCATGCCGACGCCGCCGCCATGATGAAGCGAGACCCAGGTGGCACCCGAGGCGGTGTTCAGCAATGCATTGAGCATGGGCCAGTCGGAGACGGCATCGGAGCCGTCCTTCATGCTTTCAGTCTCCCGGTTCGGGCTTGCGACCGATCCGGAATCCAGATGGTCGCGGCCGATCACGACCGGCGCCTTCAATTCCCCGCTGGCGACCATGTCGTTGAAGGCAAGGCCCAGCCGATGTCTTTGGCCGAGCCCGACCCAGCAGATGCGCGCCGGCAACCCCTGGAAAGCGATGCGCTCGCGGGCCAGGTCCAGCCAGCGATGAAGGTGCGGATCGTCGGGGATCAATTCCTTCACTTTGGCATCGGTGCGATAGATGTCCTCGGGGTCGCCCGAAAGGGCTGCCCAGCGAAACGGCCCCACGCCTCTGCAGAAGAGCGGCCGCACATAAGCCGGCACGAAGCCGGGAAAGTCGAAGGCGCGGGCGACGCCTTCGTCTTTCGCCTCCTGACGGATGTTGTTGCCGTAATCGAAGGTTGGAATCCCCATGTCGCGGAAGGAGAGCATTGCCTCGACATGGACCGCCATCGATTTGCGGGCCGCCGCCTCGACCGCTTTGGGATCGCGCTCGCGCATCTCCGTCCATTGATCGACCGTCCAGCCGATCGGCAGATAACCATTGACCGGATCATGAGCAGAGGTCTGGTCGGTGACGGCGTCGGGCCGGATTCCGCGTTCCACCATCTGCGGAAGGATCTCGGCGGCATTGCCGAGCAGGCCGACCGAAACCGGCTCGGTGGCTGTGCGAAGGATTTCGAGCGCCTCGTCCAGAGAGTCGGCGCGGTAATCGAGATAGCGGGTCTCCAGCCGCTTTTCGATGCGACTCGCCTGGCATTCGATCGCCAGACAATGCGCGCCGGCCATGACCGCCGCCAAGGGTTGGGCGCCGCCCATGCCGCCAAGCCCCGCAGTAAGGATCCAGCGGCCGCGGAGATCGCCGCCATAATGCTGGCGGCCCATCTCGACGAACGTTTCGTAGGTGCCTTGGACGATGCCCTGGCTGCCGATGTAGATCCAGGATCCCGCCGTCATCTGCCCGTACATCATCAGGCCCTTGCGATCGAGTTCATGGAAATGCTCCCAATTCGCCCATTTCGGCACCAGGTTCGAATTGGCGATCAGAATGCGAGGCGCATCTTCGTGGGTGCGGAATATGCCGACCGGCTTGCCCGACTGGACGAGCAATGTTTCGTCCGCGTCGAGTCGCTCCAAAGCCTCCACGATCCTGTCGAAACTGTCCCAATCACGCGCCGCGCGGCCGATGCCGCCATAGACGACAAGCTCCTCCGGCGCTTCGGCGACGTCCGGATCGAGATTGTTCATCAGCATCCGCACCGCTGCTTCTGTGGCCCAGCTGCGGGCCCTGATCTCGGGACCAGTCCGGGCCTTGATCGAACGGCTATTGTCGCGCCTCGAAAGCAATTTCCTCTCCTCTCATGGCTCCCATCGCCCCTCGTCCCCGAGTCGCGGCGGGCTTTTCACGCATGACTCACGAGAGATATTATGTCTAGACATAACGATGCAGCTCCATCATCAATCGGCAGGTGGGGTTCGCCCGAAGGAAGCTAAATGACGCTGGGTCAGAGGATCAGACACGATATCGAGGCCCGCATCCACTCCGGCGCGTTGCGGCCGGGCGATCGCATTCCCTTCGAGCATGAACTGGTCGCCAGCTATGGCTGCTCCCGGGCGACGGTGAGCAAGGCGCTCGAGGCGTTGGCCCGCGGCGGGCTGATCGAGCGGCGCCGCAAGGCCGGCTCCTTCGTCGCCCATCCGCACGTCCAGTCGGCTGTGCTCGACGTCCCCGATCTCAAGAAGCTGATCGCCGGTCGTGGCGAAACCTATCGATGGCAACGCCTGTGGCGCGGGCCGGCACCGACGGGTGCGATTTCGGCCATCGAGATGCCTGGGCCCGTCTTGAAAGTAGAGGGCGTCCACCATGCGAGCGAGGTCCCATTCTGCCTGGAAACCCGCTTCATCTCCCTTGTCGCGGCGCCGGGTGCGGGCGGCGAGGATTTCGAGCAGATCGCACCCGGTACATGGCTTCTGGATCACATGCCCTGGACTCGCGCGCGCCACCTGATCCGCGCTGTCGAGGCGAACCGTCATCAGGCGGAGCTGCTTGCGGTCGCTTCGGGCGCCGCCTGCCTGGAGATCGAAAGATGGACCTGGCGACTCGATATGTCGGTGACCCATGTCCGTCAGCTTTTTCCGGGCAGCCGCTACGATCTGACCGCTGAATTCAAGCCGGGTCCGGCATGACGGTTCCGGCCGCGACGACCTTGATGCTAATGGTCGGTGCCGCCCACGATCCGGCGGTCCGGTCCCGGCAGCCCGATCCAGTAGCACAGCTCTGCCGGCCGGCTCACCGGCCATATGCACAGGTCCGCGGCCTTGCCTGCGGTGACAGTGCCGATCTCATGGTCCAGCGCGAGCGCCTTGGCGGCATTCACGGTCATCCCGGCCAATGCTTCCTCGGGCGCCAGGTCGAACAGGGTGCAGGCCATGTTGAGCATCAGGGTCGGCGACAGGACGGGCGAGGTGCCGGGATTGCAATCGGTCGCCACGGCCATCCTGACCCGATGCTTGCGCAGCAGCGCGACCGGCGGCTTCTTCCTTTCCTGGAGGGCATAAAAGGCGCCCGGCAAAAGCACCGCAACCATATCGGCCTTCGCCATCGCCTTGACCCCGGCTTCGTCGACAAATTCGAGATGATCGGCGGAAAGGGCGCCGAATTCCGCGGCCAAAGCGGCACCGTAGAGGTTGCTGAGCTGTTCGGCATGGATCTTGACCCGAAGCCCATGCGCCCGCGCTGCCTCGAACAGCGAACGCACTTCCTTCGGCGTAAAGCCGATTCCTTCGCAAAAGGCGTCGACCGCCTGGGCGAGACCGGCCGCCGCCGGAATCATCTCTTCCGTCGCGAGACGGACGAAATCCTCCCGCCGTTCGCGAAATTCAACCGGCAGCGCATGAAGCGCGAGCAAGGTCGGCACGACACGCACCGGCTCGCTCTCGCCCAACGCCCTTGCGGCCTTGAGTATCTTGATTTCGGCGGCGGGATCGAGCCCGTAACCGGATTTGATCTCGATCGTGGTGACGCCACCGGCCATCAGAGCCCGGAGGCGCGGCCGCGCCTTCGCGGTCAGTTCTGCGAGGGAGGCTGCGCGCGTGGCCGCGACGGACGCGGCGATGCCGCCGCCGGCCCTGGCAATGTCCTCGTAGGTCGCACCCTGCAGCCTCTGTTCGAATTCCGCGGCCCGATTGCCGCCGAAGACGAGATGAGTGTGGCAGTCGATCAGGCCCGGCGTCACCCAGGCGCCATCCAGCGATTCGACCCTCTTTGCCCGATAGCCGGCCAGTTCGACCCGCCGTCCGACCCGCAGGATACGGCCATCCTGGATGCCGATGGCGCCATCCTCGATCGCTCCGAACGGCGCGCGGATGGACGGGTCCATGGTGGCGATGTTGCAATTGGTCAGCAGGCGATCCCACATGGGGCGCGTACATGACGCAACTTTTCCTGGGGGTCAAAGGATGAGCTGGCGGTCGGTTGCCGACCTGGTCGGAACGGATGACGGGGCGCAGATCGCGATCCTGGGGGTGCCGATGGAAGCGGGTTCGGTCACGCCGGGCCGCTGCGATCTCGCGCCGGGAGCGATCCGCAAGGCGATGCGCCGTTTCAGTACATATGATGTCGAGAGCCGCACGGCGCTGGTTCTCCCTGTCCGGGACAAGGGCGATCTTCCGGTCCGGGGAATCATGCCGGCCGCGGGCTTCGAAACAATTCGCAACGCGGTCGAGGATTGCACCGATGGCCATGCCCTGACCATGGTTCTCGGCGGGAACAACGCCCTTACCCGTCCCGCTGCGCATGGTCTGGGGCTGGCGCTCGACCGTGTCGGCCTGATCACGCTCGACGCTCATTTCGATCTTCGCGAGACCGACCAGGGGCTGCTCAACGGCAATCCGATCCGGGCCTTGCTCGAAGATGGGCTTCCCGGCCGCAACATCTGCCAGGTCGGCCTGGCCCCTTTTGCTAACACCGCCAAGATGCATGGCGACGCGCTGGATGCGGGGATAGGTATATGGACCATCGCCGATTGCCGGACCCGCGGCATCGAACCGATCCTGCAGGAGGCGCTGGCGCGGATCGGGCACGTCGAAACCATCATGGTGGATTTCGACATCGATGTGATCGATCGCAGCCAATGCCCGGGCGCGCCGGGGGCGCGTCCTGGGGGCATGCCGGTCGACATGTTCTTTCGGGCCGCGCGCCGGCTCGCCGCCGAGCCCCGGGTCAAGCTGGTCGATCTCACCGAATTCGATCCCAGCCTTGACCAAGGCGACATTACTGCCCTGACCGCGGGGCGCTGGGTCTGCGAGGTCCTGGCGGGCTTTCAGGCCGCCAGGACCTGATTCAAACGTCTAATGTCTTGAGCGGAGTCGCCTTGTCGGCGAGCTTTTCCAGGTCCGGCGCGATCGCGTCCGCGACCAGCTTGCGACCCTGGACATAATCCTTGACCGCGTTGACGCAATCGAGCGCGATCACCCGGCCTTCGCGAAGATAGACCAGGGAAAAGCTGCGCTCATCCGGATCGCCGCGCAGAATGGTCCGATCGTAGCCGATCGACAGGCCGACCGTTTGCAGCTTGAGATCATATTGGTTGGACCAGAACCATGGCACCGCCGCATAGGGCTCCGGCTGGCCCAGGATCGCCTTGACCGCGGTCGCCGCCTGATCGTGCGCGTTCTGGACTGATTCCAGTCGAATGCGCGCCCCGCCGGCAAAGCGGTTTTCATGGGCTGCACAATCGCCGATGGCATAAATATCGGGAAGGCTGGTGCGGCAGAGATTGTCGACCTCGACTCCGTTTCCACCGGCCGCCCCGGCATCGAGGAGGGGCTGGACGGCGGGCACGATGCCGATACCCACGATCACCATGTCGGCCGCGATGCTTTCGCCGGTGGCCAGATGGACGCCGGCCGCGCGGCCATCCCGACCGATGATATGGTCGACCGTTTCGTTCAATCGAATCGCGACGCCGTGCGCCTTGTGTTCGCCTTGATAGAATTCGGAGATAGGCGGTCCGGCCACCCGCGCCAGCACCCGATCGAGCGCCTCGATGATCACCACTTCCTTGCCGAGGCCATTGAGGATCGCGGCCGCCTCCAGCCCGATATAGCCGCCGCCGATCACGGCGACGCGCCGCACGTCGTCCAGCTCCGACCGGATGGCGTCGACCTCGGCCCGGCGGCGGACGACATGGACACCGCCAAGATCGCCGCCCTGACAGCTCAACAGGCGCGGCGCGCCGCCCGTCGCCCAGATCAATTTTCCGTAGCCGAAGCCAGTGCCGTCCTCCGCCGTCAGGATGCGCGCGGCCGGATCGACCCTGGCGATTCTGATGCCCGGCAAAAGCGCGATCTGGCGTTCTTCCCAGAAGCTGGCCGGGCGGATCAATATCCGCTCGAATTCCTTCTCGCCGGCAAGATAGTCCTTCGAAAGCGGCGGGCGCTCATAGGGCGGATCCGGCTCGTCGCCGATCAGGGCGATACTGCCGTCGAAGCCGAGCTGCCGGAGCAGGATCGCCGCCTGGGCGCCGCCATGACCGGCGCCGACAATCGCAATATCGAATTCTTTCATTCCGAGCTCCCACGGGCGTCGACCCTAACAGCGGCTATTGTTTCTTCCAGCCTAAACAGCCAGTGACGGATCCATGGTGGAAAGCGACGAAGGGCTCGCTCAGGCGTTCAGGCAGGCGATGCGTTGCGTTGCCTCGACCGTCAACGTCATCAGCATTTGCGACGGCGGTGAGCCGATGGGAATCACCGCGACCGCAATGTCGTCGCTGGCGCTCGATCCGCCGAGCCTGCTGGTCTGCATCAACCGGGCGGCGTCGCTTTACGGGTCGATGGAAAGCGTTTCGCATTTCGGGGTGAACGTACTCCATCGGGACCAGGAATATATCGCCCGCATGTTCGCGGATCGCCAGCAGCATGCCTTGCGCTTCGCCAGCGGCTGGGAGGTGGACGGCGCACGGCCGCCGCGTCTGGCCGATGCCCAGGCCTGTTTCCTGTGCCGTCGCATCGACCATCATCAGTTCGGTACGCACAGCATCTTCATAGGGGTGGTCGAGGATGTGGTCGTGCGGAAGGACGTCGATCCGCTCGTCTATCTCAACGGCAATTATGGCAGCACTACTATAGCAGGCGCCTGATCGATTCCGTTCGATCAGCCTTTTGCGAATAGCGCCGATTTATCGCGCATCGCCTTGAACTCGAGCGCATTGCCGGACGGGTCGAAAAGGAACATCGTCGCCTGCTCGCCGACCTCGCCCGCGAAACGGACGGTGGGTTCGATCACGAAATCGACATCGGCCTCCTTCAGCCGGTCGGCCAAGGCGTGCCAGTCGGCCATGTCGAGCACCAGCCCGAAATGCGGCACGGGCACATCCATGCCGTCCACTTCGTTACGGATGCCGCGCGGCTTCGCGTCGGGATCATGATGCGCGACGATCTGGTGCCCGTACAGGTCGAAATCCACCCATTGGCCGGAGCTGCGACCCTCGGGGCAGCCGAGCAATCCGCCATAAAAGCCACGAGCGGCTTCCAGGTCGTGGACGGGAAAGGCGAGGTGGAAAGGAGGCTGGCTCATGGCATTTTTTTAGCAGCCGCCGACGGATTGTAAATTCGCTCGATTCCGCCAAAGAACGGCTGGTGAAATTCCTGTTCCTATCCTTCCTGGCGGGCCTGGCCGGCGCCTGCGGTTTCCAGCCATTGGCGCTCTGGCCACTGATTCTGCTGTCCCTGGTCGGCTTGCTTTGGCTGGTCGAACAGGCGCCCAGCCTCGGCAGCGCACTCGCCAGGGGCTGGTGGTTCGGCCTGGGCAATTTCATGCTGGGATTGAACTGGATCGCCACCGCCTTCACCTTCCAGGCGGCGATGCCTGCCTGGCTCGGCTGGATCGCCGTCATCCTCCTGTCCTGCTATCTCGCAATCTATCCGGCGACCGCTGTCGGGCTCGCCTGGCGCTATGGGCGCAGCAATCCCCTGGCCCTGGTGCTGTGGCTGGCGGCCGCCTGGATCGTGACCGAATGGCTTCGCGCGAGCCTGTTCACCGGCTTCGCCTGGAATCCGGTGGGCGTCGCCTTGATCGACGTGCCTGGCGTCGCCGGCCTTTCGCGATTCGTCGGCACTTATGGCCTGTCCGGGGCGGCGCTGATGATCGCCGGAATCGTCTTCCTGCTGTGGCGCCGCCGTTGGAAGCCGGCGGCAATGGTTGCCACCGCCATCGCGGCGGGCACATTGCTTGCCATCCCGCGCCAGGCCCCGCCGAAGCCGGCGGACGCGCCTCCGCTCCGCATCGTCCAGCCGAATATCGGCCAGGAGGAGAAGTGGAAGGAGGGCTTTGCCGAGCGCAATCTCGCCCGGCTCGGCGCCCTCTCCAACACGTCTCGCCGGGAGCCGCGCCTTCTGCTCTGGCCCGAGGCGGCGGTCACCGAGCCGTTGCAGGATGCGCGCCGGGGCAGCGCCTATCAAGATGACGTTCGCGGCGTCCGTCGTGCGGTTCGGCAGATGCTCGCACCTGGCGACCTCTTGCTGACCGGCGGCATCACGGTCGGATCGGAGGACGGCGTCACGGCCTCCAGTGCCACCAACAGCGTCTTCGCGATCGACGGCAGCGGCCGCATCGTCGCGCGCTACGACAAGGCGCATCTCGTTCCTTATGGCGAATATCTGCCGGCGCGGCCGATCCTGTCGGCGATCGGCCTCTCCCGCCTCGCGCCTGGGGATGTCGATTTCGAATCCGGGCCTGGTCCTCGGACCTTGGATCTTCCGTTGGTGGGAAAGACGGGGTTCCAGCTTTGCTACGAAATCATCTTTTCCGGCGAAGTGGTGGATCGCGCCGACCGGCCGGACTTCCTGTTCAACCCGTCCAACGATGCCTGGTTCGGAGCCTGGGGCCCGCCGCAACATCTCGCCCAGGCGCGCCTCAGGGCGCTGGAAGAAGGATTGCCGGTGCTGCGCTCGACGCCGACAGGAATATCGGCGGCCGTGGATGCCGATGGACGGCTGATCGCCAGCATCGGGCTGGGGGAGGCCGGCGTGATCGACATAGGTCTGCCGCCGTCCCGGCCGCCCACCTTATTTGCCAGGGGCGGCAATTTGCTTCCCTTGCTCTTCGCCTTCCTTCTCGCCGGCATCGCGATTGCAGTCAGGCGCAAAGCAGGCTAGGAGCCACCTCATATAAAGATATCTTTATATCCTTCTCTCGTCTCCAGCAAAGGCCGCTTTCTCCGATGCGCGATACCTATCTCTTCACATCCGAATCCGTGTCCGAAGGCCACCCGGACAAGGTCGCGGACCAGATTTCGGATGCGGTCGTCGATCTTTTCATCGGGCGCGATCCCGAAGCGCGGGTGGCCTGCGAGACCCTGGTCACCACCAACCGGATCGTGCTGGCGGGCGAAGTGCGCTGCCGCGACGGTGTGACGCCGACCATCGACGACATCGAGCAGGCCGCGCGCGAGACGGTCAAGAAGATCGGCTACGAACAGCACGGCTTCCACTGGCAATATGCGGATTTCGCCTGCCATCTTCACGGCCAGTCCGCCCATATCGCGATGGGCGTGGACGAAAGCGGCAACAAGGACGAAGGTGCCGGCGATCAGGGCATCATGTTCGGATATGCGACCGACGAAACGCCGGATCTGATGCCGGCGACCCTTTATTATTCCCACCGTATCCTCGAGCGGCTGGCCGCCGACCGGCATTCCGGTGCGGCGCCTTTCCTGGAGCCGGACGCGAAGAGTCAGGTCACCCTGGCATATGAAAAGGAGATGCCGGTCCGGGCGACTGCTTTGGTCGTGTCGACCCAGCATGCCAAGGGCGCCGACCAGGCGATGCTGCGCGACTATGTTAAGGCCATCTTCGCCGAAATCATGCCCGAGGGCTGGCTGCCCGGCGACGATTCGATCTTCGTCAATCCGACCGGCCTGTTCGAGATCGGCGGCCCGGACGGGGATGCCGGCCTGACCGGCCGCAAGATCATCGTCGACACCTATGGCGGCGCGGCGCCGCATGGCGGGGGCGCCTTTTCGGGCAAGGATCCGACCAAGGTGGATCGCTCGGCCGCTTATGTCAGCCGCTATCTCGCCAAGAATATCGTCGCCGCCGGCCTTGCCCGCCGCGCGACCATCCAGTTGAGCTATGCGATCGGCATCGCCGAGCCGCTTTCGCTCTATGTCGACCTGCATGGTACCGAGCAGGACGGGGTCAGCGCGGCCAGGCTGGAAGAGATATTGCCGCAACTCGTCCGGCTGACGCCGAAGGGTATCCGCACCCATCTCGGCCTCAACAAGCCCATCTACCTTCCTACCGCCGCTTATGGACATTTCGGACGCAAGGCGGAAGGCGACCTTTTCACTTGGGAGAAGACAGATCTGGTGGACCAGCTTAAACAGGCATTCTGAATAGGGAGGGATGAATGGCTCGTTTTACCAACAAACAGATCTTCAATTATGGATTGCTGGCGGTCATTGTTCTTGTCATCGTCTGGAACGAGTTCCTCAGGACCTGATTCCCTTCTCTTCCTGAAGCAGGCACTGGCCTTCGCTCCTCTTGCAGGATAAGCGGCCGGCATGTCAGATCCCGCCAAGATCCGCCGGCTTTATGGGCGCCGGTCCGGACACAAACTCCGTCCCGGGCAAGCCGCCTTGCTGGAAGGATTGCTGCCGGCCATCGCCGTGCCCGACAAGGGACCGATCGACGCCGCCCGCCTGTTCGGAAGCGAACGGCCGCTCCATTTCGAAATCGGCTTCGGCAGCGGCGAGCATCTCGCTTATCGCGCTGATCTCCTGCCCGATCATGGCTTCATCGGCTGCGAACCATTCCTCAACGGTGTCGTCGGTGCGCTCCAGCATGTCCGCGACCGCCATCTCGCCAATGTCCGGCTGCATATGGGGGATGCCCTGGACGTGCTCGAACGTCTTCCCGACGCTTCGCTGCGGTTCGTCTACCTGCTCCATCCCGATCCCTGGCCCAAGGCGCGCCACGCCAAAAGGCGAATGGTCAATGACGGCCCACTTGATCTGATCGCCGCCAAGCTCCAGCCAGGGGGCGAGTTCCGCCTCGGCACCGACGATCCTGTCTATTGCCGCTGGGCGATGATGATCATGAACCGGCGCCGCGACTTCGAATGGCTCGCCGAAAGCGCGAAGGACTTCCTCGTCCGCCCCGGCGGCTGGCCGGAAACTCGCTATGAAGCCAAGGCACGGCGCAAAGGCCACGAGGTCTGGTATTTCCGCTATCGGCGTAGTTGACGCGCAAGGGCGCGAATTGACGCCGGTATCTTCACACCCTCCACGATCTATAGCCATTTTTCGCGGCCGTGATTGGCGGGTTGTTACGCGCAGGGTAGGTCAGAAAGCTTTTGCTTTTGCTCCCCGCCTTGCCTCTTGCCGTGGCGGATCTTGCTGAACCCGGCCGGCGCTAAAAGTGCCTGGCAAACGACAGCTCGACGCTGCGTGGTGCGCCGATGAATACCAGCCCGGAGGCATAGCCCGACCAGTCGGCGTAGAATTTGTCGGTCAAGTTGCGACCACGTAGCGTCAGCGTGCCGAATGGTGCATTCCAGGAGATCGACGCATCGACGGTGGTGAAGGCGTTGACCTTCGTTACATTGGCGGCCTCGGTGTAGAAGCCGCCATTGTGCCGGACGCTGCCGACCAAAGTGATCGGCAGCGTCTTGGGCGAATAGGTGACGACCAGATCGGCGAGTTGCTCGGGCACATTCTGAGGGCGATTGCCCGCGCGGTTGACGCCGCCCGCCTCGACCAGGTCCAGATATTCGGCGTCGAGCAAGGTGCCGCTCAGCGCCACGTTGAGTTCGGCCGTCACCGGCAGGTTGAGCGAAAGCTCGGCGCCGCGCGAGCGCAACGCGCCGCCCTGGACCACGACCGCCGGGTTGGCCGCATCGCGCGTGAGGATATCGTCCTGCCGGATATGGAAAACCGACGCGGTCAGCTCGACACCGGTCCCGGTCAGCGAGGTCTTGACGCCGGCCTCGTAGGAAAAGCCGGTGGTGAGTTCGAAGGAGGCGTTTGCGGCGCTGAGGAACAGCAAACCACCGACGGGCGTGACGGCATAGCTATATTGCCCGAACAGCTGGGTCCGCGGCGTCAGGCTGTAGACCGTGCCGATGCGCCAGGAGATCGGGTCGTAATTCCGGCCATAGGTCTGGACAGCGCCGCTCGTGGCATTGAGGATCTGTCGGTCGAGCGTGACGCCGTCATAACGAATGCCGCCGACCACCAGCCATTCGGGTGTGACGTCGAGGGCGTTCTCCGCGAAGAAGGAGAGCTGTTCGACATTCGCCGTCACGTCCTGGCGCGTCGCGAAATTGGCCGGCGTGTCGTCCGGGAAGATGCCGCGCACCGGGTTGAATGGATCGACCGAGGCCGTGCTGCCGAAGCGGCGCTTGGTGAAAAAGTCGGTCCGGCCATATTCCATGCCCATCGCGAAGCGGTTGCGGATGCCGGCAACCTTTCCGCCGAAGTTGAGCTGGATCCGCTGGTTCCAATATCGATGATCGTGGGTGATCAGTGATAGGCCACGGTTGATTCCGCCTGTCGCGATGTTGAACGAATATTCGTCGGCGTCCTTGTAGATGCGATCGCTGTCATAATAGGTCGTGTCGCTGAGGAGTTTGACCGTATCGGTCAGCACATATTCGGCGCGTGCGCGCAACCATGTCGTGTTCGACCTGAAATCGGCGTCGGCGACGTCGAAATTGACCCGGCGCATCGCCTTGTCCAGCACCAGGCCGGCACTGCTCGTCACGGCGGACGAAGGATTGCGCGCCACCGCCCGCGAGACGACCGGTGTGCCATAATAAGCCGTGTCGAAATCGTCTTCGAAATGGTCCGCCGAGAGCAGGACCGAGAAGCGGTGGTTCGGGCGGAACAGAAGGGATCCGGTTGCCGCGAGCGTGCGGCTGTGGGTGTCGTCGATCCAGCCCGAGGATCTTGACCAGGAGAGGTCGCCGCGTACCGCCACCGTCTGCCCGAGGGGCAGGTTCACATCACCGGCAAGGCGTGCGGTATCGAAGCTGCCGTAGCTCGCCAGCATCTCGCCGCTTGCGCCTTCCAGATCCGGACGTCGCGGCACGAAGTTGATCGCCCCGGCAAGCGCGCCCTCGCCAGAGGTGACCGAGGCGGGCCCCTTGATGACCTCGATCCGTTCGAACGACCAGGCGTCCCAGTTGCGCAAGCCGACGTCGGAATTGGCCATTCGCACGCCGTCGTAGAGATAGTTCACCGCGCGATGGAAGCCGCGCATCGACACCGATCCGATCGAGCCCGGCAGATTGCCTGAGGCGACGCCGGGAGCGGCATTCATCGCCTCGATCGTATTCCTGACCCCCTGAAGCTGGAAATCCTGCTGGGTGACGATGTCGACCACCGCCGGCGTCTCGCGGATGGTAAGGCCGAGGCGGCCGGAAACCGCGGCATCTTCCCCCAGGTCGCGTTGGCCCGTGACGATGATCGTTTCGCGCTCTTCGCGCGCCTGTTCCGCCAAAGCGGGAGCGGCGATGAGGCAGGTAGCAAGGGCGATGATAGAAGCTTTCACGATGGACTCCCTGTTGGATGCGATTGGGCGCGCGCGGCGATCCGGCGGCGCCAGTGGAGGAACCCGGTCACGAACATGACCGTGGGAATGAGGCCGAGGATCATGGCGAGGATGCGAAGCGGCATTCCGCCGACCGATCCGTCATGGAGCGTACGGATCCAGGCACCGGCTTTGGTGGAGGCGTTGCCGCGGCGGATGTCGTGCACCGCAAGCAAGCGTCCCGAATATTGGTCGACGAAAACGAAACTGCTCGGGAAGCGCCGATGCGGATCACCCGGCACCCGCACCCGCATTCGGAAAGGCTCCGGCCCGGCGCCCGGCACGTCGATGAAGGCGAGTCGCCCGTCCGGCACGACGCGATGCGCGGCTGCAAGCGCTTGGGCGACCGATATCTGGCGTCCGCTCGCGGCCGACGATAGCGGTGCCGGCACCTTGTCCGGCGCGGTGACAGCCGTGCTGAGCAATCGCACCTTGATGCTCGGCAGGGCAAGGAGCGCGCCGGTACCGGCCAGGACGGACAGCAATGCCATGCTCCAAAGTCCGGCGTGCTTGTGCAGGTCGCGCAGGCGACGGATCGGCACGGCGTGGCGCTTGAATGCCAGCGCCTTGCGCCATGACCCGCGCGGCCACCAGGCCACCACCCCGCTGATCAGCAGCACGAGCATTGCAAAGCCCGACCAGCCCACGATCTGGCTGCCGAACGCGCCGGCGAGCAGATGCATGTGCAATTCGTACAGCCAGCTCATCAGATAGCCGCCCCATGGCTCGGCGCGGACGATCTCGCTGCCGTCAGGCGAGAACCAGACCATCTCGCGCTCCGCATGGTGGCCGTGGCGGGCCGATGGATAATAGCGCGCAGGGATAGCGCCGCTCTTGCCGGTCGCTTCCAGCGACCATGTGCCGTGCGGATCGCGCCGATGCGCGCGACCTGTCGCCAATGCGCGGTCCCACACGGGCGAAGACCAATCGGGCGCGACCGTTATTGAGGTCTGCTGGACTGCAGGATGTATGGCCTCGTCGATCTCGACGTAGAAGACGAGTGCCGAGCCGGTCAGCCCAAGCAAGGCAAGCAAGCCACCGACGCCCAGCCCCAGCCATAGATGAAATCGGCGCAACAGGATGCGGGTGCGCGACGTCACGCGCGGGCTCGTACAGATCGCCATCCGTCATGGAGTGGCGGCCTCAGCGTCCGCCGCTCCGCCGGCCGCATGGACAGCCGCTCGGACGTCACCTGGGTGACGACAATGCCTGACATAGAAGGATCCTCGGCAGTCTTGGCCGCGCAGAGGCGACGAAGAACACTGACGCAGATGCGTGACGGCGTGGACTTCAGGCGCTTCTGCGCACCTTCGCTCCGCAGCCGCTTACGCGGCGTTTACAGTCGTTGGATCGCCGGGGGCCCTCTCAGGGGCGGACGCAGGTAGGGTGGCGCCCTGGTGGCTGGTACCGCAGGCGGGCGCATGCCTAGTGCGAGAATGAAAAGGATTGCGGCCGCGAGCAGGCCTGGATCGGCCGCCGCCAACGAGGGCGCCGACAAGCCGGAGAAGGCACATGGCTGCTCGGTCTTCCCATGCTGTCCGTCGCTGTCGGACCGGCCATGTTCGAGACCTGGAATGGTCATCACCATCGCAGTCGGACCCGTGCCCGAACATAAGCTGACGATGATCTGGCCATCGGACATGGTCGGCATGAAGCCGGCCGGCATTGCGACTTTCATCATCAACGCGAGCGCCAGGATCGCGCCTGCGATCCAACGGTTCTTGAAGAGGAGGCGACGCAGCAGATGCACGGCAAACGCCTTTAGCGGGGATGCTCGTTCCTGTCTCGCCCAAAGGCGCGTCAGCGCTGCCCATGACCGATGGTCTGACATTTCCGCTATCGGCGCCTGACTTTCGCCCGGCGGCGCATCCGTGCTAGCCGGCCGGCACCGCCGCGTCGGATTTTCCGAAACGGCTCGAGCGACATGACGGGAGCGCGATTCATGGTGGCGAAGGCGAGATATCCGGTATCGGCCGTCATGTTTGGGCGGGACGCCGGTCGAAGCATGAGGACAATGATCGCCCATTCTCGCTGCAGCCGGCGCTGATGCGCAGCATGCCGGTCTTCATTTCCTGATTCGGAAACTTGCTATGGTCGAAGACGTCGAAATCCTGATCCATGCCTTCACGCGCGTGCCGCCGGACCGGATCGCGGCCTTTGCCGGCGTGCCCTCCGGCATTGCCGCCAATCTCGCCGATCGGCCGGCGGCGCTCGGCCATCATGTTCGCCGTCTTTGCGGCAGCGGGGTCGCGGCGGGATCGGCGTTGACGGCGCGCGCCGGGCCGGGCGACAATCTCGCGGTGTTCGCTGCGCTCGCCCAGGCGCAGGCCGGCGACATCCTCCTGCTTGCGACGGACGGCAATCGCGATTGTGCCGTCATCGGCGATCGGGTCGCAGCCATGGCCGCCGGGATCGGGCTTGCCGCGCTCGTCACCGACGGCCTGGTACGGGACCTTGCGGGTCTCAGGGAAATCGGCCTGCCCGTCCATGCCTCCGGCCTCTCGCCGCTCGGCCCGCGTCAATCGGGGCCGGCGTCGATCGGCTGTTCTGTAGACTTCGGCGGTGTCCGCATCCGCAGCGGGGACCTTGTCGTCGCGGATGATGATGGGGTCGCGATCATCGCCGCCGGGGACATGGAAACGGCATTGCAGCGCCTGCCGGACGCGCTCCGCATCGATGAAGAAGGTGTCCGCGCCGCGCGCGGCGGCGCGCGCTATCCGGCCCGGCTCGCCTCCAAGCTCGACCAGGCCCGGCATATCCCGCCGGGAGATTAGCCGCCGACCGGCGCCAGCTTCAGCAACTTTCCGCCAACGCCGTTCCGCTCGTCCTCCAGCAGATAGACAGATCCGTCCGGTCCTTGTTCGACTTCGCGGATGCGCCGGTCCATATCCCATTGATCGCCTTTTGCGGCCCTGGCGCCATCGACGTCGACGCGGATCAGCGCTTGGCCGGACAGCGCGCCCATCAATATGTCGCCCTGCCACGCCGGGAACATCCCGCCCGAATAGACGATCATGCCGGCAGGCGAGATGGCCGGGTTCCACCACACTTCCGGCGCATTGAACTCCGGCCGACTATCATGATCGGGAATGTCCTTGCCGTCATAATGCGAACCATTGGAAACAATCGGATAGCCGTAATTGGACCCGCGCTCGATCAGGTTCACCTCGTCGCCGCCCTTGGGTCCCATTTCATGGGTCCAGAGCCGCCCGTCCGGGGCAAAGGCGATGCCGAGCAGGTTGCGGTGGCCGAGCGACCAGATCTGCGACGCGATCGCGCCCTGGGTGGCGAACGGATTGTCCTTCGGGACGTCGCCGGTGTCGGTCAGCCGGATCACCTTGCCGAGATTCTGATTCATGTCCTGCGCAGGGGTGAATTTCTGCCGTTCGCCGCTGGTGATGAAGAGATGGCCGTCCGGGGCAAAGGCGATGCGGTGGGAGTAGTGGCCGCGGCCGGTGACCTTCGGATCCTGGCGCCAGATCACCGCCAGCCCGTCCAGGCGCGGGCCGCCGTCCGTGGCGAGCCTGGCGCGCCCGACCACGGCGCCGCGCGTGTCATTCTCCCCGGCCTCCACCCAGCTCAGATAGACTAGCCTGTTGCGGGCGAAATCGGGATGCGGGACGATGTCGCCCAACCCGCCCTGGCCCCCATAATCGACCTTGGGCGTGCCGGCCACCTCCACCGCCGCCGAGTCTTCAGACCAGAGCAGCAGCCTGCCTGCCTTTTCGGTAATCAAGGCCTGGTTCGTGCCGGGCAGGAAGGCCATCGCCCATGGTTCCTTGAACTGGGCCAGTTCCTGCACCTCGAAACCGGGCCGGTCGGCCTGTGCGCTGGCGCTGTTGCCGCCAAGGATCGGGTCGTTGGAGACGCCGCAGCCGGCGAGGATGAGGGCGGCGAGAATGTGAAGGCGCATCGTCGGGTCTCCGCTGGTCCAGTGAGTCTAAACCTTGCAGCCGCCGAGGGTTTCGTCCACGAAATCCTCCGTCACCTAATCCACTTGCTCCGCAGGCGCCGCCAGCCTATATAGCGCCTGCCTTTCTCGACATCGGTAACAATGTTGAGGCTGGCCCCGGGGACGGGGCCGGCGCGGCAGGCCTTTGATTATTTGGAGTGGGAATGGCGGACATCGCCGCGCTGATGCAATTGATCGAGCCCGTGGCCGAAGCCGAAGGGCTGGCCCTGGTGCGCGTCAAGATGCTGGGCGGCACGTCCGATCCGACCCTCCAGGTGATGGCGGAGCGGCCCGATACGCGCCAGCTGACGCTGGAAGATTGCGCGCGTCTGTCGCGCCGGCTGTCGGACCTACTCGACGAACGCGATCCGATCGATCACGCCTATCGGCTGGAAGTCAGCTCGCCCGGCATCGACCGGCCGCTGACCCGTCTCAAGGATTTCGACGATTGGTCCGGCCATGAAGCGCGGATCGTCCTCGCCGAGAAACTGGACGGCCGCAAAATATTCAATGGCGACCTGATCGGAACCGAAGGCGACCATGTCAGGATCGCAGTCGATAAGGCCGGCGAGTTCAGCCTGCCCTTCGATCGCATCCATTCCGCGAAACTGGTCATTACCGACCGGCTTATCGCCGCCACCGCGCCTTTGGTCGCGGACGAGGCGGATGAACTCTTGTACGACGCGTCCGAAGACGCCGATGATATCAAAGCAGAAGGATAGGATTGAGACTCATGGCCACCGCCGCCACAGCCGCCGTCTCGGCAAACAAGGCCGAGCTTATCGCGATCGCCGACGCCGTCGCCCGCGAGAAGCTGATCGACCGCAATATCGTCATCGAGGCGATGGAGGACGCCATCCAGCGCGCCGCCCGTT
The DNA here is from genome assembly GCF_032378825.1 of Sphingosinicella rhizophila. Classification (NCBI taxonomy): domain Bacteria; kingdom Pseudomonadati; phylum Pseudomonadota; class Alphaproteobacteria; order Sphingomonadales; family Sphingosinicellaceae; genus Sphingosinicella; species Sphingosinicella rhizophila. Next base: position 23,143 of record NZ_JAVUPU010000015.1, read on the forward strand.
CCCGCTACGGGGCGGAAAACGACATCCGCGCCAAGCTGGATCCGACCAGCGGGGACCTGCGCCTGTGGCGCGTCGTCGAGGTGGTCGAGGAAGTGGACGATCATTTCAAGCAGGTCAGCCTGAAGGATGCCGAGAAATTGCAGCCGGGCGCCAATATGGGCGACTTCATCGTCGATCCGCTGCCGCCGATCGAATTCGGCCGCATCGCCGCACAGGCGGCCAAGCAGGTCATTTTCCAGAAGGTGCGCGATGCCGAGCGCGAGCGCCAATATGAGGAATTCAAGGATCGGGTCGGCGAGATCATCACCGGCGTCGTCAAGCGCGTCGAGTTTGGCCATGTGGTCGTCGATCTCGGCCGCGCCGAAGGTGTCATCCGCCGCGACCAGCAGATTCCGCGCGAGGTCGTCAGGGTCGGCGACCGCACCCGTTCGCTCATCTTGTCGGTCCGCCGCGAGAATCGCGGGCCGCAAATCTTCCTGTCGCGTGCGCATCCCGATTTCATGAAGAAATTGTTCGCCCAGGAAGTGCCCGAAATCTACGACGGCATCATCGAGATCAAGGCCGCCGCCCGCGATCCGGGCAGTCGCGCCAAGATCGGCGTCATCAGCCATGACAGCTCGATCGACCCGGTCGGCGCCTGTGTCGGCATGAAGGGCAGCCGCGTCCAGGCGGTCGTCCAGGAAATGCAGGGCGAGAAGATCGACATCATTCCCTGGTCCGAGGATCTCGCAACCTTCGTCGTCAATGCGTTGCAGCCGGCCACCGTGTCGCGGGTGGTGATCGACGAGGAGGAAAGCCGGATCGAGGTGGTCGTGCCCGACGATCAGCTCAGCCTCGCCATCGGTCGCCGCGGCCAGAATGTGCGCCTGGCCAGCCAGCTCACCGGATCGGCGATCGACATCATGACCGAGGCCGATGCCAGCGAGAAGAGGCAGCGGGAGTTCGTGGAGCGTTCGGAAATGTTCCAGAACGAGCTCGACGTCGACGAGACGCTGGCCCAACTGCTGGTGGCCGAAGGCTTCGGTGCGCTGGAAGAAGTGGCCTATGTCCAGGCCGACGAAATCGCGTCGATCGAAGGTTTCGACGAAGAGCTCGCTGCCGAGCTGCAGAGCCGTGCCACCGAGGCGCTGGAGCGCCGCGAGGAGGCGTCCCGCGAGGAAAGGCGGGGCCTTGGGGTCGAGGATGCGCTCGCCGAAATGCCCTATCTTACCGAGGCGATGCTGGTCACTTTGGGCAAGGCCGGCATCAAGACGCTCGACGACCTCGCCGATCTCGCCACCGATGAGCTGGTGCAGAAGAAGAGGGTAGAGCCGCGCCGCCGGCAGGAAAACAACCGGTCCGAGGACAAAGGCGGGGTGCTCGCCGATTATGGCCTGTCCGAAGAGCAGGGCAACGAGATAATCATGGCTGCCCGCGCGCATTGGTTCGAGGACGACGCGCCGGCTTCCGACGGGGAGGACGCGGTTGCGGAATCCTCACAATGAGCGCGTAGCGCAAGCTGCCGAGGGTTCCGAGCGCAAGTGCATCCTTTCCGGGAGGCACGCGGCGCGGGACGATCTCATCCGGCTGGCCTTGGGTCCGGACGGCCAGGTCGCGCCCGATGTGCGCGCGCGGGCGCCCGGCCGCGGCGCCTGGATCGGCGTCGGCCGGGAGGCGTTCGACGCCGCTCTTGCCAAGGGCAGATTGAAGGGCGCCCTGACGCGGGCCTTCAAGACCGCCGAGCTTTCCGTCGCTCCGGACCTGGGGGAAAAGATCGAGGCCGCGCTGCGCCGGACTTTGCTCGATCGGCTTGGCCTGGAGGCGCGTTCCGGCACCCTTTTGACCGGTCATGAGAAGATCGAGGTGGCGGCTCGTCGGGGCGAAGTCCACCTCCTCCTTCATGCGTCCGATGCGGGCGAGGATGGCCGGCGTAAGCTGGATCAGGCCCTGAGAGTCGGGGGCGGCGAGGGGCAAGGGCTGGTTTTCCCGGGCGAAAGGACCATATTGTCATTGGCGCTCGGGCGTCAGAATGTGGTACATATCGCCTTGATCGACCGGGCTGCCGCCGCGCGTGTACGTCATGCGCTGGATCGGTGGCGCGCTTTTATCGAACCGAATGATGGGGTAGCCGCTACGGCGCGCACGCCGGATGCGTCGGCTGTGAATTGAACGAAGGACTTTATGAGCGAGACGACAGATAAGCCGAAGCTGGGAGCGCGTGCGCCGCTTGGCCTCAAACGAACGGTCGAAACCGGCAAGGTGAAGCAGAGCTTCAGCCACGGCCGGTCGAATACGGTCGTGGTGGAGGTCAAGAAACGGCGGATACTCGGTCGCCCTGGCGAAGCCGAGGCGCCCAAGGTCGAGGAGGCGCCCGCGCCTGCGCCTGCGCCCGCTCCGGTCGCCAAGGCTCCCGCTCCGGTCGCGCCCAAGCCCGTGCAACGTCCGGCAACGGACGCCGCCTCGCGCCGCGAGCTTCAGGAACGGCTTCTGCGCGAGGCCGAGGAAGCCCGCATGGCCGCGTTGGAAGAGGCGCGGCGCCGCGAGGACCGCCAGGCCCAGCAATCTTCCGAGGAAGAAAAAAGGCGCGCGGAAGAAAATCGACGCGCCGAGGAAGAGGCGCGTGTCGCCGCGGAAGAAGCGGCTCGTCTGGCCGCCGAGGAAGCGGCGCGTCCCCAGCCTGCCGCTACGGCGCCGGCGCCCGCCGAGGATGAAGACGATCGTCCAGGCCGCCCCAAACATCATGCGCCTGCCGCCAAGCGGCCGGAACCGGCCCGTCCGACCCGGACGCCGCGCGACGACCGCCGTCAATCGGGCAAACTTACGGTCAGCCGCGCGCTCGACGATGGCGAGGGCGGCGCCCGCGCCCGCTCGCTCGCGGCGCTCAAGCGTGCCCGCGAGAAGGAAAAGCGCGCACATCAGCAATCCGGACCGTCGGCGAAACAGGTCCGGGACGTCGATGTCCCAGAGGCGATCACCGTACAGGAACTCGCCAAGCGCATGGGCGAGCGTGGCGCCGATCTCGTCAAATCGCTGTTCAAGCTCGGCATGCCGGTCACCATCACCGAGGCGATCGATCAGGATACGGCCGAGCTGCTGGTCGAGGAATTCGGTCACCGCATCAACCGCGTGTCCGAATCTGACGTGGAAATCGGCGTCGGCGGCGAGCAGGATTCGCCGGAAACGCTCCGTCCGCGGCCCCCCGTCGTCACCATCATGGGCCATGTCGACCATGGCAAGACAAGCTTGCTGGACGCCATTCGCGGTGCCGACGTGGTGTCCGGCGAGGCCGGCGGCATCACCCAGCATATCGGTGCCTATCAGGTGGCTTTGCCCGACAAGTCGAAGGTCACCTTCCTCGACACGCCCGGTCACGAAGCCTTTACCGAGATGCGCGCCCGCGGCGCCAACGTCACCGACATCGTCATCCTGGTGGTGGCGGCCGACGACGGGCTGAAGCCGCAGACGATCGAGGCGATAAACCATACCAAGGCGGCCGGCGTGCCGATGATCGTTGCGATCAACAAGATCGATAAGCCGGGCGCCAACCCCCAGAAGGTCCGCGAGGAACTGCTCCAGCACGAGATCATGGTCGAGGCGATGGGCGGCGAGGTTCAGGATGTCGAAGTCTCGGCCCTCAAGAAGACCAATCTCGACAAGCTGCTGGAGGCCATTCACCTGCAGGCGGAGCTGCTGGAGCTGAAGGCCAATCCGGACCGCTCGGCGGAAGGCACCGTGGTTGAAGCCAAGCTCGACAAGGGCCGTGGTCCGCTGGCGACTGTGCTCGTGCAAAGGGGCACGCTTCGGGTTGGCGATATCTTCGTCGTCGGTGCGATCAGCGGCAAGGTCCGTGCGATGATCGACGACAAGGGCCGCCAGGTTAAGGAAGCCGGTCCGTCGGTTCCGGTCGAGGTGCTCGGCCTGTCCGGGGTGCCGTCGGCCGGCGACTTGTTCACGGTCGTCGAAAATGACGCTCGCGCCCGCGAGGTCGCGGCCTATCGCCAGACCGTGATCGATCGCAAGCGCACCACCACCGCGCCGGTCAATCTGGAAAATATCTTCGCGTCGAAGGAGGACAAGGCCAAGGTCTATCCGCTCGTCATCAAGGCGGACGTGCAGGGTTCGGCGGAAGCCATCGTCAATGCGGTCAACCGCATCTCGAACGAGGACATCAAGGTCCGCGTGCTCCATTCCGGCGTCGGCGGCATCACCGAAAGCGATGTCACCCTGGCCGGCGCCTCGGGCGCGCCGATCATCGGCTTCAACGTCCGGCCCAATGCCAAGGCGCGGGAGATTGCGGAGCGCAACGGGGTCGAGCTGCAATATTATGACGTCATCTATCATCTGACGGATGCGGTGCGCGCGGCCATGGCCGGCGAGCTGGGGCCGCTGATGATCGAGAATGTCGTCGGCCGCGCCGAGGTCCGCGAGGTCTTCTCCGCCGGTAAGCATGGCAAGGCTGCCGGTCTGCTCGTCACCGAAGGCTATATCCGCAAGGCGCTCAAGGCCCGCATCATGCGCGACGACGTCATCATCTATAATGGCGCGATCGCATCGCTGCGGCGCTTCAAGGACGATGTCGCCGAAGTCCGCGCCGGCCTCGAATGCGGTGTCACGTTCGAAAGCAATAACGACATCAAGGCCGGAGACTTCCTCGAGACGTTCGAGGTCGAGGAACGCGAACGGACGTTGTAGTCCGCTCCCTTGTCTGGAACGCCGATGGGTCAGAAGGAAAGTTCAGAAGGACGATCGGTCCGTCTGCTGCGCGTGGGCGAGCAGGTGCGCCACGCTCTGTCCGACCTGCTGATGCGGGGCGATGTTCATGACGAAGTGCTGGCGAGCCATCTGGTGTCGGTGACGGAGGTCAGGATGTCGCCGGATCTCCGCCACGCCACCGTCTTCGTGAAGCCGTTGCTCGGTGCGGACGAGGCTGAGGTGCTGGCAGCGTTGAAGAAGCATGTCCGTTACCTTCGCGGCGAGGTCGCGAAGCGTGTGAACACCAAATATGCCGCCAATCTCAAATTCCTGCCGGACGAAAGCTTCGACGAGGGCAGCCAGATCGATTCGATCCTTCGTTCCCCCAAAGTCGCCCGGGACCTCGCCTCCGATCCCGATTGAACTGGTCAGCCTCGGTTCAGCGCCTTTCTGGTAGGAGAAGGTTGAACATGAGACTGGTGGAATTTGACTTGAAGACCTTATTTGCACCGATCCTCGTCGCGACGGCCCTGTTCGCGACGCCTGCCGCTGCCGGCCCGCCAGCGGCCAAACCCGCGCCCGAGGCGCGCATCCCCTTCGTCAATCATGGCGGCATCCGCAACTGGCGCGCCATCGATCGCGACACCCTCTATATCGAGGATTCGCATCGGCGCTGGTATCGCGCCGAGCTGATGGGGCCCTGTTTCGACCTCGGTTTCACGGAGCGGATCGGCTTCGAGACGCGCGGCAACGACACGTTCGACCGCTTCTCGACGATCCGCGTCGGCCGCGACCGCTGTCCGGTCCAGAGCCTGGTCGCGGTGCCCGGTCCGCCGCCGAAGAAGGCGAAAAGGCTTAAGGGAAGCTAGGCCTGCCCCGACCGGCTTGGTGCGCGCCGCGGAAACTCCTACACGGCAGGGCGCATGCATGGCTGGATCATCATCGACAAGCCGGTCGGGCCCGGCTCGACTAATATCGTCGGCGCGGTCAAGCGTGCGTTGCGCGATGGCGATTATCCCAAGGTGAAGGTCGGCCATGGCGGCACGCTTGATCCCTTGGCGTCCGGCGTGCTGCCGATCGCCCTTGGCGAGGCGACCAAGCTTTCGGGCCGGATGCTCGATGCCGACAAGATTTACGATTTCACCATCGCCTTCGGTGTGGAAACGGACACGCTGGACGGCGAGGGTGTCGAAGTCGCCCGATCCGACGTCCGGCCGTCACCTGGCGCGGTCGACGATATCCTGCCGCGCTTCACCGGTCCGATCGAGCAGGTGCCCCCCGCTTATTCGGCGCTGAAAGTGGATGGCAAAAGGGCCTATGCGATGGCGCGCGCCGGCGAGGCCCCGGTCATGAAGCCGCGTGCGGTCGTCGTGCACGATCTCGTCCGCCTGGCCGATGGTGACACTGGCCTGTCGCTGGAAACGGTGACGCTGCGCGCGCGGGTGTCGAAGGGCACCTATATTCGCTCGCTGGCCCGCGACATCGCCTCCGCGCTCGCTACGGTTGGACATGTCGCGATGCTCCGGCGCGTGAAGGCCGGGCCCTTCGCTCTGAACGACGCGATTTCGCTGGACAAATTGGCGGAGCTCGCTAAGGCCCGCCAGCTTGAACAGGCACTCTTGCCGCTGACGGCGGGGCTGGACGACATCCCGGCTCTCTCCGTCACGCCCGACCAGGCAAGCCTGCTCCGCAAGGGGCGGAAACTGGCCGGGATTGCCGCAGAGCCAGGGCTCCATCTCGCGATCGACCAGTCTGTTCCGGTCGCGCTCGTGGAGCTTTCCGAGGGGGAACTTCGGGTGGTGCGCGGCTTCAACCTCTAGCAATGAAGGAGTAGATGATGTCGGTCACAGCCGAACGTAAGCAGGAATTGATCAAGGACAATGCCCGCGGATCCGAAGATACCGGGTCGCCGGAAGTCCAGGTTGCGATCCTCACGGAGCGCATCGTCAACCTCACCGAACATTTCAAGACGCACGCCAAGGACAATCACAGCCGGCGCGGCCTGTTGATGATGGTCAACAAGCGCCGCTCGCTGCTCGATTATCTCCGCAAGACGGATGCGCAGCGTTACACCGATCTCATCGCGAAGCTCGGTCTCCGCAAGTGAATTGAAGCGGCCTCGGACCTCCAAAGTCCGGGGCCGCTTCGCATATCCGGGCGTCCGCATTCGGCGGCGTGCGGAACGGACCAAGGGGGTCCACCAAGACGGGCAGGTGCCCGGACACAGGCCCCGGTCGCATAGGGCGGCCGGACGGAAGGAAAATAGATGTTTGACATGAAGAAAGTGGAAATCGAGTGGGGCGGAAAGACCCTGACACTCGAAACGGGCCGCGTGGCTCGCCAGGCGGACGGCGCGGTGCTGGCCACCTTGGGCGAAACCGTCGTCCTCTGTGCCGTGACTGCGGCCAAGAATGTGAAGGAAGGGCAGGACTTCTTCCCGCTCACCGTTCACTATCAGGAAAAATTCTCGTCGGCCGGACGCATTCCGGGCGGCTTTTTCAAGCGCGAGCGCGGCGCCACCGAAAAGGAAACGCTGACCAGCCGCCTGATTGACCGGCCGATCCGGCCGCTTTTCCCGGAAGGCTTCTACAATGAAGTCCTCGTGATCGCGCAGGTCCTCTCTTATGATGGCGAAAACGAGCCCGACATCGTCGCGATGATCGCCGCTTCGGCTGCCTTGACCTTGTCCGGCGTCCCTTTCATGGGCCCGATCGCCGGCGCGCGCGTTGGCTATGCCGACGGCGAATATCAGCTCAATCCGACCATGGACGAAATCAAGGCAGGCTCGCTGGAGCTTGTCGTCGCCGGCACGCGTGATGCGGTGCTGATGGTCGAATCCGAAGCCAAGGAGCTTTCGGAAGACGTCATGCTCGGCGCGGTGATGTTCGCCCATCGCGAAAGCCAGAAGGTGATCGACGCCATCATCCGCCTGGCCGAACAGGCCGCCAAGGAGCCTTGGGAACTGGCCAGCAGCGAGGGCAATAACGAATTGCTCGGCAAGCTGCGCGAATTGGCTGGCAGCGGTCTCGAAGCCGCTTACAAGCTGGTTGGCAAGGCCGAACGCGTTGCCGCCATCGCCGCCGCCAAGACGCCGCTGAAGGACGCTTATGCCGACGCTGATCCGGCGACCAAGCTGAAGGCGAGCAAGCTCGGCAAGAAGCTGGAAGCGGAGATCGTCCGCACCGCCATCCTCAAGGAAGGCCGGCGCATCGACGGCCGCGACACCAAGACGGTTCGTCCGATCGAGGCGATGGTCGGCTTCCTGCCCCGCACCCATGGTTCGGCTCTGTTCACCCGCGGCGAAACCCAGGCCATCGTGACCACGACGCTCGGCACCAAGGATTCGGAGCAGATGATCGACGGCCTGACCGGCCTCAGCTACGAACATTTCATGCTGCACTACAACTTCCCGCCTTATTCGGTCGGCGAAGTGGGCCGCTTCGGCGCCCCGGGACGGCGTGAGGTCGGCCACGGCAAGCTCGCCTGGCGGGCGATTCATCCGATGCTGCCGAGCAAGGACGAATTCCCGTACACGATCCGCGTCCTCGCCGACATCACCGAATCCAACGGCTCCTCCTCGATGGCGACCGTCTGCGGCGCGTCGCTGTCGCTGATGGATGCCGGCGTTCCGCTGAAGCGTCCGGTGGCGGGCATCGCCATGGGCCTCATTCTGGAAGGCAAGGATTTCGCGGTCATCTCCGACATCCTCGGCGACGAGGATCACCTCGGCGACATGGACTTCAAGGTGGCCGGAACCACCGAGGGCATCACCTCCCTGCAGATGGACATCAAGATCGCCGGAATCACCGAGGAGATCATGCGGGTCGCGCTCGACCAGGCCAAGGCCGGCCGCGCCCACATCCTCGGCGAAATGGCCAAGGCGCTGGATCACACCCGCACCGAGCTTTCGGCCCATGCCCCGCGCATCGAGACGATGCAGATCGACAAGGCGAAGATCCGCGACGTCATCGGCACCGGCGGCAAGGTGATCCGCGAGATCGTCGCGGAAACCGGCGCCAAGGTGGATATTGACGATGAAGGCCTGATCAAGATCAGTTCGTCCGATCTCAGCCAGATCGAAGCGGCCCGCCGCTGGATCCAGGGGATCGTCGAGGAAGCGGAGGTCGGCAAGATCTACACCGGCAAGGTCGTGAATCTCGTCGATTTCGGCGCCTTCGTGAACTTCATGGGCGGCAAGGACGGCCTCGTCCATGTCTCCGAGATCAGGAATGACCGCGTGGAACGCGTGGCCGATGCCCTGTCCGAAGGGCAGGAAGTGAAGGTCAAGGTCCTCGAAGTCGATCCGCGCGGCAAAGTCCGCCTGTCGATGCGCGTCGTCGATCAGGAAACCGGCGAGGAACTGGAAGACACGCGTCCGCCGCGCGAAGGCCGGGAGGATCGTCCGCGCGGAGACCGCGGCGATCGCGGTCCGCGCCGTGACGGCGATGGCGGCCGTGGTCGTGACCGTAGTCGCGGACGCGGCGGCGATCGGGATCGTGGCGACCGCGGCCCACGTCCGGAACGCGGCGATCGTCCGGAGCGCAAGGAAGAAGGGGGCGATCCCGAATTCGCGCCTGCCTTCCTGACCCGCAACGACGACGATTGAGCGTTCGGCCGATGAGGCAAGAAAAGGGGCTGCCGGAGCGATCCGGCAGCCTTTTTCCTATCTGGCGCTGTTGGTCGTTTGGCTCTGGTTCGTGGCGGCGGCCGGGCCGGTCTGGTTCAGCAAAGCGGCGGCCTCGTTTTCCAGCGTCGTCGCGGTTGCGTCGCTGCTGTTCTCGGCCTCGGCGATGATCTCGTTGGCGCGTGCCTCCAGCCGCTGCGACTGGTTCTCGGCCTCGGTCTGAATATTCTCGATCCGGTCTTCCTGGCACGCGGTCAGCGCGAAAGCGGCCATCGCGGCCGACAGGCTGTAGACAAGCTTCATCCTTGCACCCCTCATGACGATGAGCGCCCACAATCCGCTATCGGGACGTCCAGGTCCAGCTTCGCGTCCGCTTTCCGATTTCGATGGGAAGTGGGGAGCTTCTGTTGCCCGGTGCTCCCCAAACCGCTGGTTTCCACTTCTGTTGCCCGGCGTGGTCCCTGCCGCGCTTTTGTCTAGGTAACCTTATCCGTGAGGATTGGGGTTACGCAGCAATCGCAAGAGCCTCGTTATCGTTGGCACTTATGGTTTTGAACGGTTTTACGGCGCATTCAGGCCGGGCAAAAACAGCGCTTTTCAACACACGTCGATCCTAGTTCGGCCCCGTCAGTTAAGCCGATTGCCGACACAGATTTCGTGCCGGCGATCGGCCCAGATGGTGGAGCCGCCGGGTACCGCCCCCGGGTCCGCTGCGCCTATTGCACGCCGCCGTTTATCGCCATAGCCGGGCGAACCCGGCACCACCTTATATAGGCGATCGCGGATGAATTGAAAGTGAAGGGCTGAGCGGATCCCGCGGGTGACATTGCGGGAAGGCGCCGGAACCCCTACTTCGTTTCGGAACAGGTCCATGGGAGGCAAGGATATGAACTGTTTGATGACTGCTTTTGTCGCGCCGGTCGCCATCGTTTCGCTGTCCGGCTGCGGCATCAACTCGATCCCGACTGCGGAAGAGCAGGTCAATGCGGCCTGGGCCAATGTCCAGTCGGAATATCAGCGCCGATCGGATCTCATCCCCAATCTGGTCGAAACGGTGAAGGGCTACGCCAATCAGGAGCGTGAGGTGCTGGTCGAAGTCACCAACGCCCGCGCCCGCGCTTCCCAGGTTCAGCTCAATGCCGGCGATCTCGACGATCCCGCCAAGGTGCAGGCCTTCAACGACGCCCAGTCGGCGGTTGGCTCATCGCTCGGGCGGCTGCTGGCCACCTTCGAAGCCTATCCGGATCTGAAGTCGAACCAGAATTTCCTGACGCTGCAAAGCCAGATCGAAGGAACCGAGAACAGCATCCTGGTATCGCGGCGCGACTATAATGAGGCCGTCCGCGCCTATAATACTCGCATTCGCACCTTCCCGGACGTGATCGGCGCGAAGATCTTCTATGGCTCGGAGCCGAAAGTGCCCTTCCAGGCCGCCAGCGGAGCCGACAAGGCGCCGACGGTCGATTTCGGCAATAACAGCTGATCGCCTTGTCGACATCGTATCCGAGCCGGCTGCGGGAGCCTCGCAACCTATTCCGCTTGGCCTTGCTCTTCCTGCTCGCCTTGGCCGTGCCGGTCGTGGCGTCAGCGCAGACCTTCCCGGCGCTGACCGGGCGCGTGGTCGACAATGCCGATCTGCTGCCGCCGGCCGACGAGGCCGCACTTGCCGGCAAGCTGGAGGCGCTGGAGGAGAATAGTGGCCGCCAGTTCGTCGTCGCGACGGTGCCCGACCTGCAGGGCAGGACGATCGAGGATTATGGCTATCGTCTCGGCCGCACTTGGGGGATCGGGCGAAAGGGCGAGGATGACGGCACTATCCTTCTTGTCGCCGTGAAGGAGCGCAAGATCAGGATCGAGACCGGCTATGGCATCCGGCCCGTGCTGACCGATGCCGTTTCCAGCGTCATCATCCGCAATTCGATCACGCCCGCCTTCAAGAAGGGTGATTTCGCACGCGGTATCCAGGCCGGAGCCGATCAGATCATCACGATGCTGCAGCTGCCGCAAGCCGAAGGCGAGGCGCGTGCCCGCGCCATCGGGGAGCAGGAACAGGCGAATCGGCGCGAGGATGGCGGCTCCATCTTCCCCCTCATCTTCTGGGGCGCGGTGCTCCTGTTCATCGTCATTCCGATGATCGGCAGCCGTGCGGGACGCGGGCGCCGCTATCGCCGCGGCGGCGCGCCGATCATCCTTTGGGGACCGGGCACCGGCGGCAGCTGGGGCAGCGGCGGATCCGGCGGCGGCTTTGGCGGCGGCTGGGGCGGCGGCGGGGGCTTCTCCGGCGGCGGCGGCTCCTTCGGCGGCGGTGGCGCATCGGGGGGATGGTGATGGTCGGGATGACGGACAAGGACCATGATCTGGTAACGGCGGCCGTCACGGCGGCCGAACGGAAGAGCGATGCGGAGATCGTCACGATCGTCGCCGAAAAATCCGATTCCTATCATGATGTCGGGCTTCATTATGCGGTGCTCGCCATGCTGCTCGTGCCGGCTCTCTGGGGTTTCCTGCCGCAGACGGTGATCGACTGGGCCTTCGGCCTCGTCCTCGGCTGGAACCACGATCTGACGCGCGGCACGTTCATGCTCTTATTGTTCGTCAAGCTCGCCTCGGTCTTCCTGATCGTGCGCTATGCCTTGGCTTATCCGCCGCTCAGGATGGCGCTGACGCCGGGCAGCACCAAGACGCGGCGGGTCCGCCGTCGCGCGATCGAGATGTTCCGGGTCGGCGCCGAAAAGCGTACGAAGGGGCGCAGCGGAGTCCTCCTCTATCTGTCCCTGCGCGAACATCGCGCGGAGATCGTGGCGGACGAGGCGATCCACAGCCGGGTCACCCCTGAAATGTGGGGCGAGGCGATGGCCGGTCTGATCGACAATGTGAAAGCCGGCCGGCCCGGTCAGGGCATGGCGGAAGCCGTCGAGAAGATCGGCCTGGTCGTCGCCGAATGCCTCCCCAAGACGGCCGAGAACAGCAATGAATTGCCGGATCGGCTGATCGTCCTGTGAGCCGAACGACCGCAATGCCGGCCGAAACCGCCTGGGCCGGAAAATATATCGAGGTCAAACAAGCAGGGCCCTGGGAATTCGTCTCGCGCACCCGTGGCGTCACCGCCGCCGTCATCCTCGCCATCGACGACGGCCATGTCATCCTGGTGGAGCAATATCGGGTTCCGCTCGGCAGGCTCTGCCTGGAATTGCCGGCCGGTCTTGTCGGCGACGAAGCGGATGGCGAGGCCGTCGTGCCCGCCGCCATGCGGGAATTGGAGGAAGAAACGGGCTATCGCGCCGGACGGATGGCCGATCTCGGCCGATTTCACGCTTCGCCGGGAATGTCTTCCGAAGGTTTCACCCTGCTGCGCGCCGAGGACCTGGCGAAAGTGGGCGAGGGCGGCGGCGTCGCGGGCGAGGATATCAGGGTCTACCGCGTCGCCATGGCGGAAATCCCGGCCTTCATCGAGGCGAAGCGCGCCGAGGGCGTGGCGATCGACGTCAAATTGCTGCTTCTGTTGGGACCGGCATTTCTGGGCCGGTCGACCTCCCCAGCTTAACGGAAATTGTCGGCGTAGGACTGGATCTTCAGCTTTGGCGTCGATGCGGGCACCAGATGATAGGCGATGCCTTCGCGCGCGGCATAGGCCTGGGCGGCCTGCAGCGTGTCGAAGCGGATCGTGACCTGCGCCTGGGTATCAGCGCCGCCGGACCAGCCGGTCAGCGGATCGGGAAGGTGCGGACGATGCGATTCGAATTGGAGCACCCATTCGTCGGCGCGGGCCTTGCCCGACTGCATCGCATTCTTGGATCGCTGGAAGATACGCGCTGCCATGTCCTGCTCCGGTGCCGTCTTGCTGATCGAGGACGCGAATTGCCCAAAGCGGGTCGTGGAATCAACTCTTTCCCTGCCGCTCCGTCGCTTTCTTCGTTCGCAGGGTGGGATCCGCGCGGGCGGGGTCGTCGGGCCAGGGATGCTTGGGATAGCGCCCGCGCATCTCCTTGGCCACGGCCGACCAGCTTCCGGCCCAGAAACCGGGCAGGTCGCGGGTGGTCTGGATCGGCCGCCCGGCCGGCGAGGTGAGGCTCAGCACGAGCGGCGCCCGCCCGCCCGCGACGGCGGGATGCGTGTCGATTCCGAACAGGGCCTGGACCCGGACGGTGATGGTCGGGCCGCCTTCCGCTTCATAGTCGATGGCATGGCTGCTTCCGGCGGGCGTCGTGAAGGCGGCGGGTGCCAGCCGGTCCAGCGCCTTGCACCCGTCCCATCCGATCAGTCCGTCGAGCGCTCCGCTCAGCGCGCCCGGCTCGATCTCGCCCAGGCGTTTCCTGCCGGCGAGCAGTGGCGGCAGCCATTCGTCCATCCTTTCGAGCAAAGCCGCGTCGGACAGATCCGGGATCGAAGCGTCGAAGCGGGCGGCAAAGGCCGCCCGCGTCCGCAACGCGCGCGCGGAAGCGCTCCAGGGCAATAAAGCGAGGCCATGATTCCGGACGCCGTCCATTAGTGCCGCTTCGATTTCCTCCGGCCGCGCCTTGTGATCGCGGCCCTGCTTGAGGATGATCGCGCCGAGCCTGCGGCCGCTGCGCGCCTGGACTGATCCGGTTGCCGGGTCGAAGCTGAGTTGGGCGGTGTCGGTGATGCGGTCGCCGAACAGCGATTTCACCCTCTCCTCGTCGATGGAAGCGGCCGAAAGGATGCGCGCGCCTGCCGCGGTCCCGCTGACTTCCGCGACGGCCAGCCAATCCTCGCGTGCGAGCGGCGACAGCGGATCGAGCCGGAAGCCGCGGCCGCCGACCGAGATCCAGTCCTCGCCGTTCGCACCGCGCCGCCTTGCGACCCGATCGGGGAATGCGAGCGCGACACAGGCGCCGATTTCGCCCCTGCCTCCCGCCTTTCCGCCGCCCGCGGAGAGGTTCTGCCAGCGTCGCGCCAGGCCTCGTGCCGCCTCGGCTCGGCGACTCTTTTCGGATCGCCAGCGCCTTGCCCTCAGCTCCAGGTCGACATCATTGCCACCCAGGCCCCGCTCGGACAGCAGGACGGCGACCGTTGCGGCCGTTTCTCCCCACCCTTGTTCCGCGGACGCCACGATCATGTGCGCGAGCCGGGGCGGCAGCGGCAGCGCGGCGATGGCTTTGCCGTGCGGGGTCGGGCGGCCGTCTTGGTCGATCGCGTTCAGGGACAGGAGGCGCCGGCGGCCTTCCTCGACCGCGGCGGAGGACGGCGGATCGAGCCATTCGAGCTGGCGGGGATCGTTCACGCCCCAAATAGCGCAGTCGAGCAGAAGGGCGCTCAAATCGGCCTCGGCGATCTCCGGCGGGTCGAACCGCGGCAGGCTGGCAGTCGCCGCTTCCTCCCACAGCCGATAGACGGTGCCGGGCCCCTGTCGTCCCGCGCGCCCGGCCCGCTGTGTCACCGCCGCCTGGCTGGCGCGCTCGGTGACCAGGCGGGTAATGCCCGCGGCGCGATCGTAACGCGGGCGACGGGCGAGGCCGCTGTCGACGACGATCCGCACCCCATCCAGCGTGAGGCTGGTCTCGGCGATGGCGGTCGCAAGCACCACTTTGCGCTTGTCTGGTGGCGCGGGAGAAATCGCCGCGCGCTGGGCGGCCGGGTCCAGGCTGCCGTGCAGACGATGGAGCTGCACATCGGCGGAAAGATCGGCCAGCCGCTCCGCCGTTCGTTCGATCTCCGCCACGCCAGGCAGGAAGGCGAGCAGGCCGCCCTCGGCTTCCGCCAGGGCGCGGCGGATGGCGGCAGCAATGTCGTCCTCGATCCGCCTTTCGGCGGTCCGTCCGATATGGCGAAGGGCGATCGGATAGCTGCGTCCCTCGCTTTCGATCGGCGCCGGTGCCCCCATCAACGCCGAGAAGCGCCCGCCGTCGAGCGTCGCCGACATCGCCACCAGCCTGAGATCGGGCCGCAACGCCGCCTGCGCGTCGAGCGCCAGCGCCAGGCCGAAATCACTGTCGAGGCTGCGTTCGTGCACTTCGTCGAAAAGCACGGCGGATACATCTGCGAGGTCGGGATCGGCCTGGATGCGGTTGCGGAATATGCCTTCGGTCAGGACCAGGATGCGGGTCTTGGCCGACCGCTTCGAATCGAGCCGGGTCGCATAGCCGATCGTCCCCCCGACCGGCTCTCCTGCCAATTCGGCCATCCGCTCGGCCGCGGCCCGCGCGGCAAGCCGCCGCGGGGAGAGCAGGAGGATGTCGCCCGTACACCAATCTTCACCGAGCAAGGCGGGCGCCACGGCGGTGGTCTTGCCGGCGCCGGGAGGAGCGACGAGCACGGCATTGGAACCGGTCTTCAGGGAAGCGATCAGCGCCGGCAGGACTTCATGGATCGGAAGACGGGTCATTTCGTCAGAATCCTCCCCTGCATTCGTGTTCAGAGCGGGCACAAGGGGGACGGGTGTTCGCGGATCCTAATAAGCTCTCGAAATCGCGAATTCGACGGCTTCGGCCAGCGCGGACTTGGCCTTGCCGGCGGGGAATGGTCCGAGCGCGTCGATGGCCCGCTGGCCATAGGTGCGGGCACGGGCGATCGTGTCGTCGATCGCGCCGCTTTGCCGCAGCAGCCGGGTGGCATGTGCCAGGTCCTCGTCGTCGATCCGCCCGCCCGACATCGCCTCGCGCCAGAAATTGCGGTCTTCGTCCGATCCACGGGCGAAGGCGAGGATGACCGGCAGGGTGACCTTGCCGTCGCGGAAATCGTCGCCGACGCCCTTGCCCATCGCTTCGGCGCTGGAGGCATAGTCGATCGCATCGTCGATCAGCTGGAAGGCGATGCCCAAATTGCGGCCATAGGCATCGAGCGCCTGTTCGACATCCTCGTCGCGCTCGGCGACGACGGCGGCGATCCGGCAGGCGGCCGCGAACAGGGCGGCGGTCTTGGCGCTGATGATGCCCAGATAATGATCTTCGTCGGTTTCGACCTGCCGCTGAGCCGTCAGCTGGTCGACCTCGCCCTCGGCGATCACCGCGGAAGCGCGCGACAGGATGCGCAGCACCTTCACGCTGCCGTCCTCGACCATCAGCTCGAAGCTGCGGCTGAACAGGAAGTCGCCGACCAGGATGCTGGCCGGATTGCCCCAGATGATGTTGGCGGTGCGGCGGCCGCGGCGCAGGCCCGATCCATCCACCACATCGTCGTGCAGCAGGGTCGCCGTGTGGATGAACTCGACCGCCGCCGCCAATTTGTGATGACGCGACCCGGGATAATCGAGCAGGCGCGCGCAGGCCAGCGTCAGCATCGGCCGCATCCGCTTGCCGCCACCCGCGATCAGATGGCCGGCCAGTTCGGGGATCAGCGCCACCTTGCTCTGCATCCGCTCCAGGATCACGGTGTTGACGTGATTGAGATCGGCCGCGACCAGCTGGATGATCGGATCGAGGGACGGGCTGCGGCTCGGGCCGAGCTGATGGATGGTGGCGCTCATTGCGGCTGCGATTTGCTCGTTTGTCGGCGCAAAGGCAAGTAAGGGGTGACGATGGCCCCCCGCCACGGGGCGGAGAAGATGCCTTCATGCGTTTAAGGTGGCAGGGAAAATGTATCGAAGAGGGTGATGCCGGCGGAAACTGTCAGTGACGTGGTGCACCTCAGCAGGGAATATCGCCCGGCTTTGATGGCCTATTTCCTGCGCCGCGTGCATGATCGCAGCGACGCCGAGGATCTGACGCAGGAGGTGTTCGCCCGGATTTCCGGCCGTTCCGGGCAGCAGTGGAACAGCGGCTATCTGTTCCAGATCGCGGCCAATTTGCTGCGCGACCGGCAGCGCCGAAACCGTATCCGTGCGGACTATCGCGCCTCGCTCGGGGAGATCGAGGCGCAGAATGTCGAGATGCTCGATCCATACCGCGTGGCGGCGGGGCGGGATTCGATCGCCGCGATGCGCGCGGCGCTCGACGAGCTTCCGGAACTTACCGCGACGATTTTCACATTGTATCGGCTGGAACATATGAACAAGCAGGTGATCGGCGATACGTTCGGCATCGCCGTCCGGACGGTGGAAAAGCACCTCACCGTCGCCATGGCCTTTCTCACTGGCCGCTTCGGGGATGAATTGTGATCGGTTCGGCGGCACCCGACGAAGGCCAGGACCGGCTCGAACAGGCCGGCCAATGGTGCATGCGGCTGGCCGAAGGCGCCTTGAGCGGCGGTGAACAGCAGGCGTTCGACGTCTGGATCGCCGCCGATCCGCGCAATCTCTCCGCGCTCGAAAACGCGGTCAAGGTCTGGCACCGCTTCGGGGAGGCATCCACCGCCCCCGAATTCATCCCGATACGGGAGCGTGCCCTCGCCGCCTATCGGCGGCGCAATCGCGCCCGCTGGGCGCATGATGCCGGCGCCTTGCGCAGGCTGATGGCGATCGCCGCCTGTTTCCTGGCCCTGCTGATCGGCGGTGCCTATTGGTGGGCGAACCAGCCTATCGTCTACCGGACCGCCGTCGGCGAACGCCGCATCGTCATGCTGGACGACGGATCGCGCCTCTCGCTCGATGCCGCGACCGCCGTCGAGGTCAGGCTCCGCGGCGATCGGCGGGATCTGAAGCTGGTGGCCGGCAGGGCCAAGTTCGACGTCGCCAAGAACCCGCTCAAGCCGTTCAGCGTCATGGCCGGCGACAAAATGGTCGTGGCGACCGGCACGTCGTTCAGCGTCGAGCTGGTGCGGCGGCGGATGCACGTCATCCTCTACGAAGGCCAGGTCGCGGTGCTGGATCGCGGCCCCGACGGCGTCGAGCCTGAGCCCTTGCGCCTGGCTGCAGCGAAATCGATTCCGGCCGAGCGGCTACTGAAGCCGGGCCGCGAGCTGATCAGCGATCTTTCCCGACCGACCGCCTCGGTGGTTGCCGCCGATCTTTCCCGGTCGTTGGCGTGGGAATCGGGCCAGCTTACCTTCATCGACGAACCGCTCGCCTCCGCGGTGGAGCGGGTGAACCGCTATTCGGCGCGCAAGGTCGAGCTTGCCGACCCGGCCGCCGCCGCGATGCAGGTCAACGGCGTGTTCAACGCGGGCGACGTCGAAGCCTTCGTCGTCGGCGTGCGCGAGATACTCCCGGTCCGGATCCGCGACCGGTCCGGCAATATCCTCATCGCCAGCGCGCAATGACGAGAGGCCGCTGCGTCAGCCTTCCTTGCCCGCTTCGCAGGCCGTGGGCGGAGATTCGAACCTGATGCGTTTTATCTCCCCGGAAGACCGATGAACGGTCCGCTTCGAGGGGGAAAGACATGAGGATCCGGGCACATTATCTGACATCCCTGGCAATCGCGGCGGTGGCCGTGGCGGTCGCGGCACCGGCGCCGCTCCTCGCTCAGCAGCAGACCTATGCGTTCGACATTCCCGCCCAGGATCTCGGATCGGCCCTCCGTAACTTCGCGCAGGTCTCCCGCCAGCAGGTGACGTTCAGTGGCGCGCTCGTCCGCGGCAAGCGCGGCAACGCGGTGTCGGGCACCTATACCGCCCCTCAGGCGCTCGATCGCCTCCTCGCCGGCACGGGCCTGTCGGTCCGCAGGGCCGTGCGCGGCGTGCTGGTGCTCCAGCGGACCGCACCCGCTGCGCAGGAAGGTTCGACGGCGTCGCCGGATGCGCGGACGACTTCGGCATTGGGGGAGCAAGCACTCCAGGCTCGAGAAGCAGAGACCGGGGATATTTCGGTCAAGGGCGAGACTGACGAGATCGTCGTGACAGCGCAGAAGCGTGAGGAGCGGCTTCAAGACGTGCCGGTCCCAGTAACCGCGCTCAGCGCTGATCGTCTCGTCGAGAGCAATCGCCGGCGGCTGGAGGACTATTATACCGCCGTTCCCGGTCTCAATTTTTCCATGGACAACCGCGGATCGCCGTCCATGGCCATACGCGGAATCACGACAGGGGCCTATGTGACGCCTACTGTTGGCTTCACGATCGATGACGTGCCCTACGGATCGTCGGTGGTCGTTTCGTCGTTCAGCCCGGCACCCGACGCGGACCCGAACGAGCTTTCCAGGATCGAGATATTACGGGGTCCCCAAGGTACCCTATATGGCGCCAGCAGTCTCGGTGGTCTCATTAAATACGTCACGAAAGCGCCCGAACTGCTAGAAACCAACGGACGCATTCAGGCTGGCCTTAGCAGCACGAGTTATGGCGATGAACCTGGCTATAGCGTCAGCGGTGCCATCAACTTGCCGATAGGAAGCGCCCTTGCAGTCAGAGCCAGCGGATTTGTGAACAGCGACGCCGGCTATGTCGACAACGTCACGACCGGCGAAGAGGATGTCAATCGCACCAATGTGGTCGGTGGCCGGGTGGCAGCCTTATGGGAGCCGTTCAGCCGCTTCAGCCTGAAGTTAGGCGCTCTCTTTCAGCGGAGGAATTCGGACGGCTCGTCGCAGGTGAATCTTCTGCCGAGCCTCGACCGATTCCAGCATGCTTATCTGGGCGGTCTCGGAGGCCATGACCGCAAAGTCTATTCGTTCACAGCCCACGCAAATGCTGAGCTGGGAAGGCTCGATCTTGCCTCCATCACTGGCTATACGGTCGGCGAAAGCGAGGATTCCTACGACGTCAGCGCCGCGCTCGGAGGTTTGACCGGGGCATTGTTCGGAGTGAGCGGGGTAGCCTTTGCGGAGGATAACAAGACTCGCAACTTCTCCCAGGAGATTCGCGCGACCGCACCAATCGGCAGCCGCCTCGAATTGCTGGCCGGTGTCTTCTATACCCACCAGCGCACCGACGCGAATGGCGGTTTCGTACTGGTGGATCCCGTCAGTTACGATCGCGTGTCGCAGGCGTTGGACCAGCGGATCGATCAGGAATATTCCGAGGCGGCGCTATTTGCCGACTTGACCATTGAGATATCCGACCGTTTCGACGTTCAGATTGGCGGTCGTTGGAGCAGTAACGAACAAAGCTACCAGATTTCGTCATTCGGTCCTTTGGTCCCGATTTTCCTTGGCGCGCCTTCGCCCGTGATTGCGCCCGAGGTCGAGTCTCAGGATGAATCCTTCACGTATCTCTTTACGCCTCGGTTCAGGGTCACCTCGGATTTGATGGTTTATGCGCGGCTCGCATCGGGCTATCGCCCGGGTGGCCCAAATCCAAACCAATCCGCAGCCATTCCTGCCACTTTCGGTCCGGATAAGACGCGGAATTATGAGATCGGGCTGAAGGGCGAGTTTCTGGATCGCAGCTTATCCGTAGATGCGTCCGTTTACTACGTGGATTGGCGAGACATACAGATCAGTCTGCTCGATCAGGCGACGTTCCTGACCTATACGGCCAATGCAAGCCGGGGCCGCAGCCAAGGTATCGAATTTTCGATCGAAGCCCGGCCGATTCGTGGAATGACCGCGTCCCTGTGGGGGGTGTACAACGATTCCGAGCTGACACGCCCGTTGCCGGCCAACAGCTCCGCGTTCGCCGATGCGGGCGATCGCCTACCCTATAGCAGCCGCTATTCAGCGGCAGCTTCCCTTGAGCAGCGTTTTCCGATGTTTGATGGGACCGGACTCATTTCGGGTTCCGTTGCCTATGTAGGAAAGCGAGAAGGCGAGTTCACGGGTGGTGCGCGGCAATTATATCCGTCCTACACGAAGATCGATTTCAAGGCGGGCTTCGAAATTAAGTCATGGTCTTTGAACATGTTCGTGAACAACCTTACAAATAGCAAGGGCGTTCTTGGTGGTGGCCTCGGTACATTTCCGGCATTTTCCTTTAACTACATTAGGCCAAGAACAGCAGGGATCAATATCACTCGGACATTCTAGGTGTTCATGTTTGTTCTCGACACGGATCGCGACCAGTTCAGAAGAATGACGTTTGTTCCCAGGGTGTGGGCGCATGGGCGCTGAGGTGTCGCCATTCGAATTTCCGGAGGCCCCCGGTCCGCATGCAGTGGGCCTCCAGGTTACCGAGCTCTACGATCGCTCCCGTGTTTTTCGGCCTTCGTGCGACCCCCTTGGCAGACCTGAAGCGAGGGATCGGGCCAGGCCGATACAAACTCTGATCTGGTATCCGGCCGTGCCGGAGCATGCGAAGTCGATGACCGTCAGGGACTATGTCCACCTGTGGGCAGGCGAGACCGACTTCGACGCGCCGACATTGCCGATGCGCGCATGCGAGTGGCTGGATGGTCTGAAGCCGACTCTGGACGATGCATTATGGAGCGTTCGCGATGCTGACATCGTTCCAGGGTGCCACCCTGTACTGGTCTACGCGCCGAGTTTCTCCTCAGTTGCGTGGGAGAATGCCGATCTCTGCGAATATTTAGCCAGTCACGGTTATGTGGTGATTGCCAGCGCCAGCATCGGTGCACGCAGCCGCGGTATGACCGCCGATCTTGACGGCATCGAGGCGCAGGCCGCTGACATCGCCTTTCTCGTCGGGTTCGCCAGCACATTCGCCGGCGCGGACATATCCCGGCTGGCCGTTGCCGGATTTAGTTGGGGCGGGCTCGCCAACTTGTTCGCAGCCGCCCGAGACGATCGCATTCGGGCGCTCGTCTCCCTTGACGGGAGCATCCGCTACTGGCCCGGTCTGGTGAAGAGCGCCGGATATGTGAGGCCCGAGCAGATGACCATTCCGCTCATTTCCTTCGCCAAGGGCGAGTGGTCGATGGAAGAGCAGGCGCGCTACCTCTCCAGTGCCCAGATGGATGGACCGAATGTTCTCAATGCGTGGGCCTGCGGTGACCTACTTTCCGTGCACATGCCTGCGATGACCCATCGCCAGTTCAGCTCCATGGCCCAACGCAACGAGAATGTTTGGCAGGAGTTTGCCGATCCTCGGTTTGCCGACCGGCAACGGATGGGCTTCGGGCGTGAACATGCCGCGCGGGGCTATGGCTGGATGGCGCGTTATACGCTGCAGTTTCTAAAGGCCTATCTGGATCATGAGGAATCGGCTCTGGCGTTTCTTGGCGCGGCGCCGGTCAGCAATGGCGTCCCTCCTCATTATATGGAGGTCGATTTTCGACCGAGCAACGCAACTCCCGCGACCTTCGATTTCTTTTGCGCGGAGGTCGGGCGCAGGGGCTTCGACAAGCTGGATGAAATCCTTTTTGACCTGTCGAAGCGAGATGCGCGCTTTGGCATTGCCGAGCCTGCCCTAACAAACTGGTCGGAATCCCTGATCGATCTCGGCCGTCTCGATGAAGCGGTTGCACTGCTGGATTTCAGTGTCCGAATTCATGACTCCTCAAGCACCGCGCATGCGAGCTTGGGAAGGGCGCGAAATCTAGCCGGCGACCATGCTGCTGCCATGGAGCACTTTTGGCGCGCGATCCAGCAAGATCCCACCAACGCCGATGCGCGGCGACGGCTCTCCGCACTTGCTGGCGGATTTGTTCCGCTGGTGCGCAGTCGATGAAGCCAGCATCCTACAAGCACTATCTGCTGTTTGTCCTTCTCCTGATCTATGCTTTCAACACGGCCGATCGCCTGGTGCTCGGCCTGATGCTTCAGGATATCAAGGCTGATCTGGATCTGAGCGATACGCAGCTTGGCCTTCTAACGGGTATTGCTTTCGCATTCTTCTACTCGATCATGGGTATCCCGATTGCGCGGTGGGCAGACCGCGGAGACCGCATCTCAGTCATTTCAATCACGACATTGCTATGGGGGGCCGCCATGGCCCTTTGCGGGGCGGCGGGAAATTTCCTCCAACTGCTCGCGATCCGTGTCGGCGTCGCTGTCGGCGAGGCGGGCGCCGTTCCCCCTTCCAATTCGCTCATTCCCGAATATTTCAGCCGCGCCGAACGACCAAAGGCCGTAGCCATATATCATCTTGGCGGACCGCTTGGCGCACTGGTGGGATATTTCGCGGCCGGGTGGATCAACCAGTTTGTGGGCTGGCGTGCCACTTTCGTTATCGTCGGCATTCCAAGTCTGCTGCTGGCCGCGCTCGTCTGGTTCACGCTCGAGGAGCCGCGGCGAAATGTGCCCGCAGTGGAGCCGCCGCGCGAGCAGGCAGACTCGCTGTGGCATGTCGCGATCACATTGTTCGCCAACAAAACGTTCCGGAATCTGGTAATCTGCTTTTCGATCGTCGCTTTCTTCGGCAACGGAATCCTGCAGTGGCAGCCCGCATATTTCATGCGGACGTACGGCCTTGGCAGTGGCGAGTTGGGCACTTGGTTCGCCCTGCTGTACGGCGGGGGCGGTCTGATAGGCCTCTATGCGGGTGGAACACTCGCCTCCAGATTTGCGGCACACAACGAACGGCTTCAGCTTCTGGCAGCTGCCACAGCTTATTGCGGCTTCGCGATCCTTCAGGCCGGCATCTACATTGCAACGAGCCTCTATCTCGCCTTTCTGCTGCTCGCGCTTGCGATGGTCGGCACGGGGCTTGTCATGGGGCCCCTGTTCGGTGCCGTGCAGACCCTGGTCCCGGCTCGCATGCGAGCGATGTCGATTGCGGTCATCTATCTGTGCGCAAATCTGATCGGCCTGGGTCTCGGTCCACTCATCGCCGGTGTGTTGAGCGACATGCTTCGGCCCGCGTTTGGCGAAGAGTCGCTTCGTTACGCCTTGCTCGCCTTGTGCCCCGGCTATCTCTGGGCCGCCTTCCATATGTGGAAAGCAAGTCGGACGGTCATGACGGATCTCGCCCGCGCGAACGAAGGCTGCAGTGAGAATTCCTCGTCAGCGCATGTGCAGCAAATATGACGATATCCTTCGCTGAATCGATTGCTACGGAAATCGACGACATCTCGCGCATTTCGCGCATACCGGGCGCGGCGATTGCGATCGTGCGCGATGGAGCGATCATTTTCTCAAGCGGCTTTGGCTATCGCGACCGCGAGGCGAAGCTGCCGATGTCCGCGAATACCTCTTATCCTATCGCATCGACCACCAAGGCGTTGAATGCCACCCTGATTGGAACGCTGGTAGACGAAGGTCTTCTTGCCTGGGATGAACCGGTCCAATCCTATTTTCCTGGATTTCGGCTGCAGGACGTGGCGGCAAGTGCGCAAGTGACGCTTCGCGACCTCATAATCATGAGAACCGGCTTGCCGCGGCATGACTGGGCCTGGCTCGCAAACCCCTCGAGTCGCAAGGATCTGGCGGAGGCAATCCGATTTCTCGATCCCAGCGCCCAATTTCGCGACCGATTCCAATACAACAACCTCACCGTGACTGTGGCCGGTCATGTGGCGGAGGTCGTGACTGGCCTGCCTTGGGAAATATTGTTGCGTGATCGCATTCTCGAGCCGCTCGCCATGGCCGCGACAAGTTTCTCAAGTCCAAGCGATAGGGAGGCAAGCCTTGGCTACCACGAGAACAGGTGTCGTGAACTGATTCAATCCCAGCGGCTGGATACGGATGTCACCGCCCCGTCGGGCGGAGCGGTCCACTCGACCGTCAATGACATGGCGCGCTGGCTTTGCTTCAATCTCGAGGGCAGTCGGCGTTCGGATGGGCCGATCATCAGCGCGACTACGTTGGCCGAAATTCACACCCCCCGCATATTCACCGGCACGGATCCGTCCGCGCCGACGCCCAATGCCGGCTACGCGATGGGCTGGTTCGTGGACCGCTATCAGAGCCGGCGACGGCTATCCCATGGCGGCAATACGCACGATGTGAACAGTGAGGTGACGCTCTTCCCGGATGAGCGGATCGGTATCGTCTCATTTACCAACTTCGGGGGTCTCGGACTTGCCAGGCTTATCAACCAGCGCGCGTTCGACCTTCTGAACCATTTGGATCCCGTCGAGACACTTGCGGAAAGGATGGCGAAATATGACCTGGCTGTGGAAGCACTCGACCGCCGCGACAGGGGCTTGAAGAAAATCGAAGGCACGTGTCCTTCGCATTCTATAGCAGAATATGCGGGGCGTTACCTTCATCCCGGATATGGAGAAATCGAGCTCTTGGTCCAGGACGAAGGGCTTCTGCTTCGCCGAGGTGCGCTGCGGCTGCCGATGCGCCATTGGCATTTCAATGCCTGGGTCGTCTGCGATAACGACCTCTTTCCCCGGCATCTTCCCAATCCTTTCGATGCAGCAAGCCGCTTCTTGTTCGAAATCGATGAAGATGGGGCCGTGTGCGCCCTGCGCGTTTCACTTGAACCGGCGACGGCACCGGTCCGGTTTACCAAGGCGACGAAGTCATGACGGACGCAGTCGCCGGCCAGCGCACGTCGATGGTGTCCCTTCCGATCTGCCGTGCAAGCTCTCCGGGGGTGCGAAGGGACCAAGTCCCCACCTCTCCACCGATTACCACGAGTCAGGAAGAATCATGAGAGACGATGACGCTTTGTTCGAAGCCATTAGCGAGTTGGTGATGTGCCATTCGCCATCCGGCAGGGAGATGGAAATAGACGTCTTCCTGACGGCGCGATTCCAGCAAATGGGCTTGCGCTTGGAAAAGGATGCGAGCGAGAATCTGATCGTCAAATTTCCTGGAAGCGGGCGGGGCAGTATCGCCATCACGGCCCATAAGGACGAGATCGCAGCCATAGTAAGGGCGATCGAACCGGATGGCCGACTTCGGGTCCGTAAGCTCGGCGGGTCCTTTCCCTGGGTGTATGGCGAAGGCGTGGTCGATCTGCTCGGCAGTCGGCAATGCATTAGCGGCATATTGTCTTTCGGATCGCGCCACGTATCCCATGCGTCCCCACAATTCGTGCACAAGGAGACCAAGCCCCTGCTATGGGAGGATGCCTGGATCGAAACCAAGCTGTCGGTTCAGGAAATCGAGGAGGCGGGCGTCACGATCGGAACGCGTATGGTCGTGGGTCGACATCGCAAGAAACCGTTTCGGTTACGCGATCATATTGCCAGCTATACGCTCGACAACAAAGCTTCGGTGGCTGCCCTTGTCGAATTGGCTAGGAGGATCGAAAATCCGGTCTCCGACATCTATCTGGTCTTTTCCTCCAAGGAGGAGGTGGGAGCGATCGGCGCGAATTACTTCGCGCAGCGCCATCACTTGGATGCGCTTGTCGCTCTTGAAATAGCCCCGATCGCTCCTGAATATGCCATCGCGGACGATCGGCCGGTGCTCCTTGCCGAGGATTCCAACGCTCTGTACGATAGCTATTTGAACGAAGGCATAAGTCGCCTGGCCGAAAGCCGGTCAATTTCCTTGCAAATGGCTGCATTGAGCGGATTCGGGAGCGATGGCTCGATTGCAACGAAATATGGCAATGTCGGTCGCGCAGCCTGCTTGGCGTTCCCGACGCAAAACACGCATGGCTATGAGATCGCCCGGCTCGACGTCATCGCGCAATGCGTCGATGTGCTGGAGGCGCTGAGCCAGTCCGACCTTTGCGCCAATTTCTAGACTGGGGTGCGGGAGCACATACGATTGCTGCCAACCACGCCGATCACTCATTCAATATCTTTGAGAGTGCGAGTGGACTTCTCAGGCTTTAGGAAGCCGAACTTTCGAACCTTCGGGAGCCGGCGGGGTCTTTCTCATCGTTGAACATCCGGCCCATCGGCTTCATTTGGCCAAAGGCAGCTTCAGCCGTGCCAGCAATCCGCCCAGATCCTCGCTTTCCTCGAGGTGGATCGATCCTCCATAGATTTCCGCGACGTCGCGGACGATGGCGAGGCCGAGGCCGGTGCCAGGTTTTTCCACGTCCAGCCGGGCGCCGCGGTCGAAGATATTGCTTCTTTCTTCCTCCGGTATGCCGCCGCCATCATCCTCGACCTCGATTTCGACGCAGTCAGGGGTGGTGCGGACGGTGACGAACACCCGGCCGCCGCCATATTTCGCGGCATTCTCGATGAGGTTGCCGAGCATCTCGTCCAGATCCTGGCGCTCGACCCGCACCGCTGCCTTCTTCTCCCCGGCGAGGTCGACGGTCACGTCCTCGTAGAGCCGGCTCACCGCCCGCTCCACCGCTTCGAGCGACGGCCAGACGTCGGACCGGGCCTGGGCGCTGGCGCGGCGGCCGATGGCGCGCGCGCGGGCGAGGTGATGGTCGACCTGCCGCCGCATCGTCGTCGCTTCGCGGCAGACGGTATCGGCCAGATCGGGGCTCTTCGCGGTGGCGGCGTTGGTGATGACGGTGAGCGGCGTCTTCAGCGCATGGGCGAGATTGCCGGCGTGGCGGCGCGCTTCTTCGGCCTGGACCTCATTATGCTCCAGCAGAGCGTTCAATTCCTCGGTCAGCGGCTCGATCTCGCGCGGAAAGCGTTCCTCGATGCGGGATTTTTCGCCGGATCTGATGGAAGCGATCGACTGGCGCACGCGGCGGAGCGGCCACAAGCCGTAAAAGGCCTGAAGCGCCGCGAGGACGATGAGGCCCAGGCCCAGGATGCCGAAGGACCGGATCATGGTGGTACGCAGCACGCTGATCTGCTCGTCCAGTCCCTCCCGGCTCTGGGCGACCTGGAAACGCCAGACGATCGGCGATCCCGGCAGCCTGACGTCACGTTCCAATATGCGCAATTCCTCCATCGGGAACTGGCGGCTGTCATAGGTGTGAATGCCGGAATCGTGGTGCCGGTCCTGGACCTGCAGCCGGCGGTCCCATAGCGACCGGGAGGGAAAAGGTTCGAAACCCTCGCCAGTAACCTGCCAATAGACGCCCGAATAAGGTTCCAGGAAGCGCTGGTCGGCGGGCGGCCTATTGAACAGGACTTCTCCCTCGGGTCCGATTTCGGACGAGGCGATCAGGCCGGTCAGCACATATTCGAGCTGGGCGTCGAAATTGCGGGTGATGGCCGATTTCATCACGCGGTCGAGCGCGATGCCGCCCACCCCAAGCAGGAGCAGGATCCACAAGGCGGATATGCCGATCATCCGCCGCGTGAGCGAGCCGGTGCCGGCGGTCTTTCGCGTCCGCTTTTGGAAAAGCCTTTTCATCCGCCCTCGCTCGGATCCGGCGCCTCACGTGGAGCAGGCCCGGGAAACACAGGCTGAACGATGGTCCGCTTGCCAGGCACTCAGGCGCCGGGATCTTCCAGCGAATAGCCGAGCCCGCGGATCGTGGTGATCACGTCCGGCCCCAATTTCTTGCGGATCCGTGTCACGAACACCTCGATCGTGTTGGAATCGCGGTCGAAATCCTGGTCGTAAATATGTTCGATCAGCTCGGTCCGCGACACCACCTTGCCCTTGTGGTGCATCAGATAGGACAGCAATTTATATTCCTGGGCCGTCAGCTTCACGGGCTCGCCGTTCAGCGTGACCTTGCCGGAGCGCGTGTCGAGCCGGACGTCGCCGGCGGTGAGCTCGGAGCTGGAATTGCCCGAGGCGCGCCGGATCAGCGCGCGTAGCCGGGCGATCAGCTCCTCGGTCTGGAACGGTTTGGCGAGATAATCGTCGGCGCCGGCGTCCAGGCCTGCAACCTTGTCCGACCAGCTGTCGCGCGCCGTCAGCACCAGCACGGGAACGGCTATTCCTTCCTTGCGCCACCGGTCGAGCACGGTCAGACCGTCAATCTCCGGCAGGCCGAGATCGAGGATGATCGCATCATAGCTTTCGGTGGAGCCCAGATAATGGCCGTCCTCGCCATCGGTGGCGAGATCGACCGCATAACCGGCGCCCTCCAATGTCGCACGCAGCTGCCGGCCCAGATTGGGCTCGTCCTCGACGATTAGAACCCGCATTACATTCGTCTCCGCTTGGCCTTGCACAGCATCTATCCGCCCAACCTGTGCGAATGCCAATGGTTTCATGGCACGGCGGACGAATGGGCGATCTGTTACGGCAGCGCGACGACTTTTAGAAGATGCGTCCGTATCCTAGAAACCGGATTTGCCGACCACCTGGCCGGTGCGGGCGTCGACGTCGATCCAGATCACCTGGGCGCCGCGCATGAATTTCAGCCGGTAAAGACCCATGCCGGGATCCAGTTCGGGGCCGAGATAGTCGAAGCCGCGCATGCGGGGAATGATCCGCGATTCGATGACCCGGAGCGGAATGAACCGCCCTTCCTTGGTGCCGCGAAAGGCTGCATCCTGCTCCCGGTCGCGGGGACGGGCGTCGGCCTGCGGCGTCAGCGCGGCCGCTCCGAAGGCCGCGAAAAGGAACAAGAGGGTACGACTCATCTACTCAACACATATTGTCTGCACTCCGGGTGGCATAGAAGATGGCCATTGAATAGGCCATGAATGTCCCCGATGGGCCGACCGGGTAGCCGGAGCCGCAGATGGCGCGGTCTGGGCCCGGTGCGCCGCGGGCGCGGCACCGGTGGGCCCGGTTTCGCCCCCGGGGGGTTGGAGCGGGCTGGCGGCCGTGCTGTTGGAAACGAAAGGAATTGTTGCGCGATGGGCATGATGGGAAAATGGGGAAGGCCGGCCGCATCGGCGTCGATGCTGCTGGCGGCGGCCTGCGTCCCGCGCGTGGAAACGCCGCCTGCGCGGCCCGCTCCGGTCCAGCCGCAGCCCGCGCCGTCGCCTGCGCCCACACCACCGCCGCCTCCTGCCGCCGTGCCGGACTGGAGCGACATTCCGCTGACGCCGGGTACATGGTCCTATCGCAGCGACGCAGCCGGATCGGAGGCGCGCTTCGGCATGGCCGGTTCGGAAGTTCGCCTCAGCCTGCGTTGCGACCGGGCGCAGCGTCGGGTGATCCTTTCCAGGGAAGGCAGCGCAACCGGCGGCTGGCTCGAAATCCGAACCTCCTTCGGGGCGAGAAATGTCCCGGCAACGGTTCGGGCCGATCCGCTGCCGCACAGCCGCGCGACCTTCGCTGCCTCGGACTCCTTCCTGGATTCGATCGTCTTCAGCCGCGGTCGCTTCACCGTCGATGCGCCGGAATTGCCGATCCTGGTAGTGCCGACCTGGCCAGAGACGGCGCGGGTCGTCGAGGATTGCCGAGGCTGAGACTGGTCCGGGCGATCCCTGGGATGGCTGTCGCCTCCACTCGGCCGGCTACGACGATTTTGCGGGGGCGCTGGAAGCAGCGCGAAGTCGAAGAATCTAACGCCAAAAAAAATCAAAACAAGACTTGTGCGCGGATTCACGATGATTCATTCTCGCATCGTCTTCAACAAGCGAAAGGAGGTGATCCGATGTCTCATGGTTCAGCACAGAGGTCGGTTCTGCTCGTTCGGAGGACGAAAGGCTAAGCCTTTCCAAGTTCTTCCGGGCTGGAGCGTTCCGGCCGCTGACCATGTTTGGGGGTCGCCGAGTTAAGGCTCGGCGACCCTTCAGCTTATATGCCTTCAGCTTTTATGGCCCCCAATCCCTGGCCTTCGCCCCGTCCGGCTCACAATCTCATGATCGGCCGCCAGCCAGCCGAAGCGCCTATGCGATCATTCGGACGACCCCGGTGCCGCCAATCGTGACATTTTAGCGCCCGGTCCACACCGGCCGCGCAACGCTTCGCTCTTCCGGGCGTTAAATCTGGTGATGAGCTTTTTCAGGACCATGGACCGCAAACGCGACCGCAGCATAGGCGATGCCGCGCGCCTGCAGCGCCGGCAGCAGCAGCAGATGCAGCAACAGCTGATCGAGCAGCAGCAGCAGCAGCGGTCGACCGCACCCTTGCAGCCCATGCCCAAATTACAGGCTGCCAACAGCTTGCAGCCTGTTGCGTGATCATCCCGCAACGCCTGCAGGCTTGGCGTCACCTGGGAACGATGGCCGGCTCGGCTGCGTTTCGGCACCGATGAAAGACAAGCCCGACATTGTGGTGCCCGGACAGGGCCGCGCGAGAAGCCTCTACGATGAGCAGCTTCAGCGTCAGCAACAGGAAAAGTCGCTTTTCAAACAGTTCAAGGATCGCAGCGCTTCGGCCAAATGCTGTTCCGGCCCACTGCCGGTCCCGCCGCTCGAGGCCTGAACGCCCCCTTCAATCCCGTTCTTCCATGCTATGATGGACCGCTTGCCACCGTTGGTGCCCGGCCCGCACGGTTTCGTAATTCTGCGCGATCAGCTTCCGGGCTTCCGGAGAAAGCTCCTCGTTCGCGAGCGCGTCTTCCCATGTCTTGTTCAGATAGGATTCGCCCCGATCGACCTCGGCGATCACCGCCTTGTCGTCTCCGCCCGCGACGGTATCGCGCAATGTCAGGAAAGTCCGATGGGCGGCCGCCAGCAAGCTGCCATCGTCCTTGGGCTCGCCGCCGAGCCTTCGAATTTCCTCGCGCAACCCCACCACGACGCGCGCCCGCTCGGCAGCGCGGTCCAGGAACTCGGCGGCAAAGCGGCTGTCCGGCGCTTCCTCGGCCGAGCGGCGATAGCCGTCGATACTGTCCACCGTGGTTTCGATCAGGCCGTTGAGGATTTCGATATCGTGCTTCTTTTCGAACATGTCGCTCTCTTCCGTTTGGAGTTCATGACCACGAACGCACCTGGCAGCGGAAGGCTGCGCGCTTTCTACGAACCGCCCGGCCCCGCTGCGGAACGGAGGTCTGGTGCGCACGTTGATGTCTGACTCGCCTCAAACCGGCGCTGCATGAGAGAGTGACGTGACAGGATCAGCAAGGGGTTGGGCACGCGACAGCCAGCGTGGGAACGGCGAGCGTCTGACGGGCGACGGCGGCAGCGAGCGCGATGAACCCGCCGCCATGGATCCGCATGGCGACGAGGTTCATGGCAGGATTATGACCGGCGATCTGGCGGGACGCGCGGGCCGGCCGGATGACAGGATTTCAGGGAGCTTGAGCGTGGTGGAAGAAGCAGGACATCCCCTGCCCGAAAGCGATGAGGCGCGGCATGAGGAGATCCCCGGGGATCTGGAGCGGAAGAAGGGTCGGGGCGAGGACGGGAAAGCGAAGATTCAGGCCACGCCCGAGGCAGTCCTACCTGACGGAACACCTTATCCCGGCGCCACATCCCGGCGTTCGTCGACACCCTGATCACAGGCGCCAAGGCGCCTTCAATCGTACAGATCGAATAGGATGACGTTGGTCCTCTATCGCGCTCCCTCTGGCGCTCGCATAGGAGCCAGGGCGTCCTTCGAGCGTTCGCGTCGAACCAGCCACACGCAAAGATGGAGGATGCAGTGAACGAGCAGAACAACCGGAGCAGCGGAATTTCGGGCAGCGATTCTCACCAATCGGAATCGGTCGGCGGAAGCGCGAGCTTGGGCGGCAACCGCGAACGGCAGCAAGACGGCAACAGCGGCGGCCGTTACGATCAAAACCGCGAAAACCATCAAGGCCAGCAGCAAGATGACAAGGTCGGTCTCGCCGGCGATACCAGCCGAAGCGGCGGTTCCGATGGCCAGTCGCGCGGCGAGCGCTATGACGAAATGCAAGGTGGCGGCCGCGGTGGATCTGCCCTGGCCGAAGGACAAGGCTCGATCCAGGACGGTCGGCGCAACCAGGACCGCTCGGGAAGCGAGCAGCAACAGAGCGGAGCCAGTGAGTTCGAGCAGGATCAGCGGGAGCATCAGGATCGCGGGCAATCGATCGTGTCCGAAGGCGACCGGTCCTGATTGATGTTCCGACCGACTGGCGCTTTGCCCCCTTGGGTAAACCGTTCGATCGCGCGGACATGCGAAGGGAACCCTTTCGCATGTCCGCACGTCTTGTTAGGCAATAATTTGTTACGTTGCAGTTATAAGATCGGCTTGTCACGCACCTCAAGGATCGGGAAGACTGAAAATGGCCAACAAGAACTCATCGAACGACAATAAGGCAAATCAGGCAGGCGCCGCCAAGAAGCGCGTCGCGGCCGGCGCTTTTCCGGACGCTCTCAAGGAGGCCGGTCAGAAAGCAGCCGAGCTTGCCCAGAACCCGGTTGCGCGCTCCATGCTGGCCGCCGGTCTGGTTACCGCTGCCGCGGCGCTCACGGCCAATGCCCGCGTCCGCAAGACCGTTCGTGACGCCGGCCGCGACGCCTATGAAGGTGCCGAGGCAGCCGCCGACAGCGCGTCGAAGATCGGCGCCGCGATCGTCACCGCGGCGACCGATGCCGTGCGACGGATGCTGTCCTCGTCCAGCGAAGGTGGATCAGGTTCCACCCGCGGCTCGGCAAAGTCCGACGCCGCCACGCCGAGAGCCAAAGGCGCTTCGACGGGAGCGGCTGCCAAACGGTCGAGCTCGACCCGGAAGAAGACCGGGGCCGCCGGCACGCGCAAGACCGGTACTGCCGGCCGTGCCAAAGCGGCGTCGGCAGAAAGCGCCAGCCGCACGAAATCCGCGGCCACGGCTGCGAGCCCGAGCGCGAAGGCTCCGAAGAGCGGAACGAGCGGTACAGGAACCCGAAAGAGGAAAACGGCATCGTCGGTCACGGCGCGCAAACCCGCGGCTGCGGCGAAATCCAGCGCCGGCACTTCCACACGAACGAAGGCGGCTACCTCGGCAGCAAAGACCCGTTCTGCAACGGGCGGCAAGAAGAGCACGGCCAAGCGGGGCGGCGGTGGGCGCGGCGCGAAGGCTTCTGCCAAGGGCGATACCCCCGGCAGCTGAGCAACAGCGTCCACCGCGGGCGCTCGAAAAAAAGGGACGCTCCGGAAGGAGCGTCCCTTTCTCATTCTCGTTCCGATCCGAGGATCGGTCAGCGGCAGCGGCGCTTGCTGCTGTTGCGATCGATCTCCCGACCGACAAGGGCGCCGGCGGCGGCGCCCAATATGGTGCCGGTGGCCCGTTCGCCGCGCGTGTCGATGGCGCGTCCGGCAAGCGCGCCCGCTGCCCCGCCGACGATCAGGCCGACCGTTCCGTTCTTCTTGCGGCAGCGCAGCCTTCCGTCGGAACCTCGCCAGGTCTTGCCATGATAATATCCGTCATGATTGGCCAGGGCGACGCTCGGCATGACGGGCACGGTCAGGGTGGCGGCAGCGAAAGCGAGAGCAAATTTACGCATGACTAGGGTCCTTCGTTTGACGAACTGTTCGGGACAACGCCGTGTCTATCGCGCCGGTTGCATGAACATCGCACAACGGGCCGAACGGATATAATATTCCGGTGGCGAACCGGAATGCGCAATCATCGTCTTTGGCAGAATGTCCCTATCAGAGCACATATTTGCTGAGATCGGTGTCGCGCGCGATATCGGCGAGCTGCGCGTCCACATAGGCCGCGTCGACGATCACCTTGTCCCCCCGTCTTTCCTCGGCGTCGAAACTGATATCCTCCAGCAATTTTTCCATCACCGTCTGCAACCGCCGCGCGCCGATATTCTCGACCTGGCCGTTCACCTCGGCCGCGATGCGGGCGATATGGCGGATACCGTCTTCGGTGAAGGTCACTTCGACGCCTTCGGTGGCGATGAGGGCACGATATTGTTCGGTGAGGCTGGCCTGGGTGGCGGAAAGAATCCGGACGAAATCCTCCTCGGTGAGCGCTTTCAGCTCGACCCGGATCGGCAACCGTCCCTGGAGCTCGGGCAACAGGTCGCTCGGCTTCGCGACATGGAAGGCGCCGGAGGCGATGAAGAGAATATGGTCCGTCTTCATCGGCCCATATTTGGTGGCGACAGTGGTTCCTTCGATCAGCGGCAGCAGGTCCCGCTGAACACCTTCCCGACTAACCGAACCGCCGCGAACGTCGGAGACGGCGATCTTGTCGATTTCATCGAGGAAGACGATGCCATTGGCTTCGGCATCGGCCAGAGCGGTGCGATTGACGTCGTCGGCGTCGAGCCGGCGGTCCGCTTCTTCCTCGACCAATTTTGTCCAGGCCTCTCGAACCTTCAGCCGCCGTTTCTTCTTGGGTTGCTGGCCCATCGCCTTGCTCATCATGTCGGACAGGTTGATCATGCCAACCTGTCCGCCCATGCCCGGAATCTCGAACGGTGCGGCCGGGCTGTCATTGATTTCGATCTCGACCTCGCTGTCGTCGAGATGGTTGTCGGCGAAGCGGCGGCGGAAGCTTTCGCGGGTCGCCTCGCTGGCGCCCTTGCCGGTCAGCGCGTCGAGCAAACGCTCCATCGCGGCCTCCTCGGCGGCCGCCTTCACGGCCGCGCGCCGGCGATCCTTCTCAAGCCGCACGGCTTCCTCGACCAGATCGCGGGCGATCTGCTCGACGTCGCGCCCGACATAGCCGACCTCGGTGAACTTGGTCGCCTCGACCTTGACGAAAGGCGCGTCGGCGAGCTTCGCCAGCCTGCGGCTGATTTCCGTCTTGCCGCAACCGGTCGGTCCGATCATCAATATGTTCTTGGGTGTCACCTCGTCACGAAGATCGTCGGACAGGCGCTGGCGGCGCCACCGATTGCGTAGCGCCACCGCCACGGCGCGCTTCGCTTCGTTCTGGCCGACGATATGCGCGTCGAGGGCGGCGACCACCGCCTTGGGGGTGAGATTATCGTTCATGTGGATGTTGCCCGTCAGGAATTCTTCACGTTCTGGGACCCTAGATGGACATGGGCCCGCGGGAATCAAGCCGGCAGATCCGGTCTCCCGGAACAACGAAAAGCTTCGAACAGGTGGCGGTGCGATGCGATGATGCCGTCGATGGTGCGGGGGTCTGTCTCCGGCGACCATTGGCCATGTTCGTAGGTTCCACCGAGGATGATGCCATCGGCACGCGGGAACATATAGCCCGCATCGCCCATGAAGGCGTAATCCACCTCCGGCTGCGGCAGCAGGATCGCAAGCTGGCCGCGGACCGGGTGCATCCCTTCATCGCCGAACAGCTGCCGGGCACCGAGGCCGGTGCAGTTGAACACCAGCTTTTCCGGCAAGGCGGCGATCTCCGCAGGCGAGGCGAAGCTGCGCACCTGGATGCTCCCGCCGCCGATCCGGATGTCCTGCATGAGCCGGCGCAGGAAGCGTCCGGCTTCGATATACATCGTATCGAACCGCACCACGGATTCCAGCGGGAACGGATGTTCCTCCGTAGTCAGCAGCCTGTTGATGGGCGGAAAGGTCGGCAGCAGCGGGGGCCGCGGCGCATCGGCTTCCGTGTAGGTCGGCAGCCACCTTATCCCATAATCGTCGCCGACCATGATCTGGAAGCGGCGCCAGCTATAATCGGCGGCGGCCCGATATTGTCTTTGCCATTCGGGCGTGACGGCATGTTCCCGATAATGGCCGGCCGGGAGCCATTGGCCGCCGGCGATGTTGGACGTCGTGCCGGGCGGCAATGACGCGGCGTAGACCGTAACCGGGAATCCGGCCTCCTGGACCAGCCGCGCCGTGGTCAATCCCATCACACCGGCGCCGATGACCGCAACCGCGCCGCTATGGCCGGGCAAGCCGAGCTCGGTGGCGAGCTTCGAGCTTCCCCAGCTCAGGCTGATGCCGGCGCCGCCATGACCGTAATTGTGAATGACGCGCGCGGCGCCGACCGGTTCGGCGCGGACCACGAAGCCGCTCGCGCGATAGGGACGCAGGCCGGCCTCCGTGCGGATGATCCGATCCGCCGAGACCTTCACGGGGTGCAGGCAGGCGGTCGCGAGGCCAGGCCTTTGCGGGCGGGCGCCGCCGGTCGTACATCCTGAGAACGCCATTCCGCCCGCCGCCAGCATGGCCGAGCGGATGACATGGCGGCGGTCGGGCAATGCGGAGCCAACTCCGGACATCCATCCGCTCTAGAGCATGATCATGCTTCTGTGAATCGGGAGG
>NZ_JAVUPU010000016.1:0-39463 GCF_032378825.1 Sphingosinicella rhizophila
GCGGTTATGGTTCAGTCTAAGATGATCATGCTCTAATGATTCGGGCCGGCCACGTCACCCTCTCGTCCGCCGCCTACCCGAAGGGCCGAAAAAAAACCCCGCCAGCCGGATGGCTGACGGGGCAGTGACAGGGAGACCGTCTCGGGGGAATGAGGCGGTCTTACGTCCCTAAGCTTGACGCGTCCCAGGCCAATCGAGCCCGAGCCGCGAGACCGGCCCTAGGCCGCTTCGATGACAGCATGGCGACAATGACGAGGGAAAATCCGGCATGCGCTCAAGCGGCCTGCTCGATCTTCTCGACGGTGAGATTCTCGTTCGTGTAGACGCACACCTGGGCAGCGATCTTCATCGCCTTGCGGGCAATGGTTTCGGCATCCTGCTCATATTCGTCGAGTGCGCTGGCGGCGGCGAGTGCGAAGTTGCCGCCCGATCCGATCGCAGCCACGTTCGCTGCCGGCTCGAGAACGTCGCCATTGCCGGTGAGTATCAACGTTACCTCCTTGTCGGCGACGATCATCATCGCTTCCAGGTTCCGCAGATATTTGTCGGTCCGCCAATCCTTGGCGAGCTCGACCGCGGCACGCATCAGCTGGCCGTGATGCTGTTCCAGCTTGCGCTCCAGCCGCTCGAACAAGGTGAAGGCATCGGCGGTGGCGCCCGCGAAGCCGGCAATCACGGATCCGCTACCGATCCGGCGAACCTTCTTCGCATTGGGCTTTATGATCGTCTGGCCAAGCGAGACCTGGCCATCGCCGGCGATCACCGCCTGGCCGTTCTTGCGTACCGCAAGGATCGTCGTGCCGTGCCAGCTTTCCATTCGTATCTCCCGCTCTGATGCGCTGATGTGGGAACGATGGCGGACGGCCGCAAGAAAGCCGTGGCCGGCGCAACCTTTCGCTGTCTCGCGATTTGCACTGGCAGGCAAAGGCGGGGATAGCTTTCGATCGTCATGGAGCTGATCCTCTTCCTCGGGCTGGTGGTCCTGTACCTGTTCCACCGGCAATTGGTTGTCCGTATCGGCAAGCTCGAGGACGAAATGCACATACTTCGGGGCGAGCCCGCCATCACCGAAGCGGACGATCCCGCCGGTCTGACCGGCGCGCGCGTGATTGCCACGGTGCCGCACGCAAGACCCGCAAGGCCCTCCTGGGCAGAGACGGTGCCGGCAGCCCCGGACGCTGACGCCGATCCAGCCGCGAAGGAACCGGTACCAGCCGTCCGGGAAACGCTGGCGACATTGTTCGAGCGATTCGTCGGCGGTCGGCTTCTCATCTGGATCGGCGGCATCGCACTTGCCGTCGCCGGCATCTTCCTGGTCCGGTATTCGATCGAAATCGGGATCGTCACGCCGCCGGTGCGGATGGTCGTGGCGGCATTGTTCGGCATCCTGTTGCTCGGGGCCGGCCAATATGCCCGAAGCCGTTCCGGAGCAGCTTCCGGTCGGGGGGAATCACGCGACAATCGGCCCGACGGGCAATCTGGGGCCAGTCCAACGGGCGATCTGCGCACCGCCCAGGCGCTGGTCGGGGCGGGGATCCTGATTCTCTACGCCACGCCTTATGGCGCGCTGGTCCTCTATCAGCTGATCTCGATCGGTACGGCGTCCGCGCTGATGCTGGCCGTCACCGCCGTCGCGTTGATCCTGTCGCTTCGCCACGGCGCGCCAACTGCGATAATGGGTCTGGCTGGAGGGTTCGCGACGCCGTTCCTGGTCGGCGATCCAGACAGCGGCGCCGTACCCTTGCTCTTCTACCTTGCCCTTCTCGACATGGCGATCTTCGTGATCGCCCAGCGCCGCGGTTGGACCTGGCTGATGGCCGGCGCACTGCTGCTCAGTTTCGGCTGGACCGGTGCGTTGCTGTTCGGCCGCCCGGCAGATGCGCTTGCCGCCGGTCTTTTCGTGCTCGCGCTGAGCGTCGCGGGATCGCTGGTCAGGACGGGCGCGGGCTGGCAGATCGATTTCCTGCGGCCAGCGCTGATCGGCCTCCTCCAACTGGCCCTGCTCGTCGCGCGGACCGATATCGAACTTCCGGCCTGGACATTGTTCGGCGCGCTCGCTTTGGCATCCTTGTTCCTGTCGAGCAGGAAGGCCGAATATCGGGCTCTGCCGCTGGCTGCTTTGGTACTGGCCCTGGTGCTCCTGGCGGTGAAGGCGTTTGCCGGGAGCGATCCGATCGTGCCTTGGGTTGCGGCCACGATCACTCTCATCTTCGGCGGGTCCGCGGCAGCCCTGGCGGTCGGCGGCGAGGATCGGAGACTCTTCCTGATCACGGCGGCTTCGGCATTTTCAGCCCCGATCATCATCCTGCGCCTGGCGCGCCCAGAATTACTCGATCCGCCAGCCTGGGCAGGATCGATGCTCCTCGCTGCCTCCGGTCCAGCCGCCCTCGTCTGGATTCGTGGAGCAGTCCGCAGGCACGTCGCGACGGACGGACTCCCCTTCCCGGCGGGTGCGGCCTTGCTTCTGATCGGCACCGCCGCATCCGACCTTGTTCCGAACGACTGGCTTGGCGGCGCCTGGCTGCTGCTGGCGGCCGGTGCGGCCCTGGCGGGCCGGAGGATCCCGGCCGCCGGCTTTGCCTCCTATGCCTTGCTGATCGCCGGCCTCGCCATCTTGTGGTCGATGGCAATGGTCCCGGAATATTGGGTCACGCTAGCGGCCTCGTTGGCGGGCGAACCGGCTCTTGCCTCCAACCTTCCCGGCATCGCCCGCGCTCTCGTCATATTGCTGGTTCCCGTGCCCTTGCTGCTCCTCGTCCGGCGCGAGTTAGCGAGCGGGCAGAGGATCGGGACGGTCTTGCTCGCGGCGGCGGCCCTGTTCATGGTGTCGGTCCTTTACATCCTGTTCAAGCAGGTCTTCGGCCTTGCCGGCAGTGAGGATTTCGTCGCCCGCGGCTTTGCCGAGCGGCTTTTGATCACCCAGGCTCTTTTCCTCGCCGGCTGGCTGCTCGGCGTCGGTCATTTGCAACGGCTCAAGCTGGACGGTGGCGCGGCGGCTCGGATCGGCGCTGTGCTGACTGGCCTTGCCGCCGCGCGCCTGGTCTGGTTCGACATGCTGCTCCACAATCCGGTGCGCGATGCGCAATGGGTGGGGTCCTTGCCGGTCCTGAACCTGCTGCTGCCCGCTTATCTGGGCAGCGCCTGCTGGCTCTACGGATACAGGCGCAGGGCCGGAAGCGAAGCCGTCTCCGGCGCCTGGCTGACCTTGTTCCTGGCAGCCCTGGTGCTGGGCGTGGCTCTGATGGTGCGTCAGCTCTTCCACGGCGCGATCCTTACGGCTCCCACCCTCTCCTCGGCAGAATCCTATATCTACTCTCTCGCCGGCTTAATCCTCTCGATCGGCCTGCTCCTCTCGGGCATCAAATTGCCGGACAAGGCGCTCCGGCTCGCCGGCCTCATCCTGCTCACCGCGACGATATTCAAGGTCTTCCTGATCGACGCCTCGGCGCTCGAAGGCCTGCTACGCATCCTCTCCTTTCTCGGTCTGGGGCTCGCTTTGATCGGGATCGGCAAACTTTATGCGACAGTGTTGAAAGCGGAGGCAGGTACGGCGCGAAATGCCTAGGGCTTCGGCGAGAGCCCGGTCGCCGGCTGCCGATAGCGCTTCGAGCGGCAGGCATGGCACCGGACGAAAGCATGGGTCACGCGAAAATCAGCAATAGACACAACCGACAGGAATGCTGAGCCAGACCGGAACGCGGGCCTCAGGCAGCAGCGGCGCAGCGGCCCTCCGCGGCGAGCCGTTCGGCCGACCGCAGCACGTTGTCGAGCAGGCAGGCGATCGTCATCGGCCCGACCCCGCCCGGGACCGGCGTGATCGCAGCCGCGCGCCCGAGCGCCTCGTCGAAGCGAACGTCGCCGACGATCCTGGTGCCATCGCCGTCCGGCTTCGGAACGCGATTGATGCCGACGTCGATCACCGTAGCACCCGGCTTCAGCCAGCCGCCACGGATCAGGCCCGGCGCACCGGCGGCGCTGACCAGCAGATCCGCGGTTGCCACCAGAGTGGGCAGGTCGCGCGTGTGGATGTGGGCGATGCTGACCGTGCAGCCGGCGCGCAGCAGCAATTGCGCCATCGGCCGACCGACGATGTTGGAGCAACCAACGACGAGCGCGTTCAGCCCTTGCAGCGACCCTAATTCGGCCTCGAGCAGCATCATGCATCCCCGTGGCGTGCACGGGACGATCCCATCGCCGTCACTGGCGAGCAGTCCGACATTCATCGGATGAAAACCGTCAATATCCTTGGCCGGGTCGATGGCCGCCAGCACACGAACGCGATCGATTTGTGGCGGCAGCGGCAATTGCACCAATATGCCATGGACCTCGCGGTCCGCGTTGAGCGCCGCGATCAGCGCCAGCAGGGCGGCCTCGGAGAGGTCGGCGTCCAGATGATGGCTCACCGAGCGCATGCCGATGGCGCGGGCATGCTCCGCCTTACGCCGGACATAGATCTTACTGGCAGGGTCCTCGCCGACGAGAATCGTCACCAGCTTGGGTACGACTCCGGTTGCCCCTCGCAGTCGCTCGGCGCCGGCTGCGACCTCGCGGCTCAGTGTTTCCGCCCTGAGCCTGCCATCAATGATGCGGGTGTCGACCGGCATTCCACTTATCCCTGCTGACCGGGTCCGCCGATAGCGCCGGTTCGCGTCACATTCAATGCATCATTGTATGAAATGGACCAGAGAAGCCGGGGAAGGGTTCGCAACCGCGAGCGAGCAAGTCTCAGTTCGAGAGCCGGTCCTTCACGATTTCTCCGCGACGGATGATCAGGTCGAGCTTCTCGCCGCTCGCCGCCAGCAGGCCGATATCCTTCAAAGGATCGCCGTCGACGACGATCAGATCGGCGGCCGCGCCATCGGCGATGCAGCCGAGTTCGCCTTCGCGCATCAGAATCTCGGCCGATCCGGAGGTCGCCTGACGCAGGATCTCGACCGGCTCGAACACTTCGCGGCGGATGGTGAATTCCTGGGTCTGGCGAATATAGGTCTCGCCGAGCAGATCGGTGCCGAAGCCGAGCTTCACCCCGGCGTCGCGCATATGCTCCATTCCCGAGAGGGCAGAGGAGAAGACCGACCTCAGTTTTTCCATGCTCACGGCGGGAAGGCCAAGCCGCTCCCCTTCCTCCATCAACGCGAAGATCACCGCCATGGTCGGAACCACATAGGCGCCCTTCTTGGCGACATGGGCGGCCGTTTCGGCATCCATCAAGGTGCCATGTTCGATCACTCGGACGCCGTAATCGACCGAGCGGCGGATCGCCTCCGCGCCATGGCAATGTGAGCTGACATAGGTGCGCCGCTCGATACATTCTCCGACGATCGCCCTGATCTCGTCTTCCCGATACTGGTTCATCCAGATCGGATCGGCAGGCGAGGCGACGCCCCCCGAGCCCATGATCTTGATGCAATGCGCACCCTGGCGCAGTTCCTCGCGGGTCGCCTTCAGGCACTCGTCGACGCCGTCCGCAAGCACGCTGAAGACGTTGGATTCGCCGCACTGGCAGATCCCTTCATCGTGCCGGCTGACATGCATCGGCCGAAAGTCGCCATGGCCGCCGGTCATTGAGACGATGCGGCCGGCATAGAAGAAACGCGGACCCCGGATCAGCCCGTCTTCGATCGAGGTGGCCAGGCTCCAATCGCCGCCGCCGATATCGCGGACCGTGGTGAAGCCGCAGTCGAGCGCGTGGCCGAGCATGCGGGCGGCATGCGCCGCATTATAGGTGTGGCCGGACGTCGCGACCCTTTGCAGGTTCACGCTCGAGGCATAAGCGTGAATGTGGAGATCGATCAGGCCGGGCATCAGGGTTCGACCCGCCAGGTCCATCCTCCTCGCGCTTTGGCTCGTGATCGGCTTGTCGGAAATTTCCTCGATCGACTCGCCATTGATAAGGACGGACATGCCCTCCGCGCATTCTTCGTTGCTGCCGTCGAAGATGCGGGCGTTTTCCAGGATCAATGCAGTCATCGGTAAGCTTTTCCTCGCGGGTAAACCGGCACTCGCAGGCGCGCCGGAAAAATGCGGCGCCGGGCCTTATAAGGATCCGGCGCCCATGGTGGCTAGAAATCTGCCGACAGGGACAGGGTGAACGTACGAGGCCGAATCGTCGTGCCCACCGTCGAAACAGGGATGGATGCGATGACCTTGTTGGTGGTGACGGTCGTATAGCCGAGCTTGTTGAAGATATTGTCGGCCCGGAGCTGCAGCGAGAACCGGCCAAAGTCGACGCCGCCGCGAAGATCCACGGTGGCATATCCGGGTATATTGATATTGGGATTGAGCGGATCTCCCGGGAAACCGCTGGGCATGTCGGACTGATAGCGCAACGTGCCGCCGATGGTCGCGTCGGTCGAGGTCGAAAGGGGAATGCGATGATCGGCAAGCAACGATGCCGTGAATTCGGGTGTCAGCGGCAGCTTGTCGCCGGCGACAGCACCCAGCACCACGCTCGCGGCCGGATCGATTTGCGTGAGACGCGCATTGGTATAGCCGAGGCTTCCGGAGATGGTCAGAAAGCGGGTCGGCCGGGCGGTGGCAGCCAGTTCGAACCCGTCGACCTTGCCCGAGCCACCATTGCCGCGCAGGACGAATCCGCCCGACAAGGTGCTGAGTTGAATGTCGTCCCAGTCGATACGGTAGACCGATGCTTCGATCGCCAGCTTGTTGCCCAGGAAGCTGCCCCTGATCCCTGCCTCGTAATTCCATGTCGTATCGGACAGGATTTCTGTTTGCGCATCCGGCGGCAGGTTCGCGCCGACCTGCGGTCCGCCTGGGCGGTAGCCGCTCGCTGCCCGCAAATAGGTGCTGATCCGATCGGTCGGCCGCCAGCGCAATGTCGCCAGATAAGTGATCGGGTTCTCGCTGTTGCTGAAGGTCGACGGTGCTCTCGGCACGAAAAAGGAGGAAGCGGCGATGCCGTCGACGGGCAAGCCGCCGGTCGAAACGTCCTTGAGGTGGATGAGCCGGATCCCTCCCGTCACGTCGAGGCTGTCGGTAAGATAGAAGGTCAGGTTGCCGAATCCGGCAATCTCTTCATATTCGTCGCTCGTTCCCGTCCGAAGCAAGTCACCGAAGATGCCCGGCAAAAGCTGCATGGTCGTCGGGTTGAGCAAGTTGACGACCGTGCGGTAGAATGACTTTTCCTTGGTGTAATAGCCTCCAAGGATGAATTCGAAGGCGCCCAGCCGCTCGGACACCAGCCGGCTTTCCGCCGTCCATTTTTCCGTGCTGGGGCTGACATTACCTCGGACCAGCGTATCGGGCGGAACGAATCCGGCCACGAACGGAAGGTAGATTTCGGTATAATCAGCCAGGATGTTGGTTTCGAGGTCGCCGTAACTGACGGTGGTGATCCAGGAAATGGGGCCGAAGTCATAATCCACCGATCCGGAAAACAGGCGATATTTTATATTCGAGGGCAAATCGGCGAAGGCATTATATTTGTACTTCCCATATTCCGGGGTCAAAGTGCCTGTAATATGATCGGTCCCCGCGCCGCCCGTCGCTTCGATATTCTGCAGAAAGGCGACGGCGTCGATCGTCAAATTGTCGATCGGCTGGAAGCGAAGGGCAAGGCGTCCGCCATAAATGTCGGATTCGTTGGCATTCTTGGTGCCGGTGCCGACATTGTCGGCAAAGCCGCCAATGTGGCGGAAGGATCCGCTTGCGCGGATGGCGGCTTTTCCTTGCGCCAATGGAATGTTGACGACGCCGCGCGCGCTGTAGCCGACGTCGCCGCTGTAGGTGTCGCTGATTTCCGCCCGAACATTGCCGGCGAAGTCGTCGAGGTCCGGCGATCGCGATATGACCCGCACCAGACCGCCCAGGCTGTTGGCGCCGAACAGAGTGCCTTGGG
This sequence comes from Sphingosinicella rhizophila, assembly GCF_032378825.1. Classification (NCBI taxonomy): domain Bacteria; kingdom Pseudomonadati; phylum Pseudomonadota; class Alphaproteobacteria; order Sphingomonadales; family Sphingosinicellaceae; genus Sphingosinicella; species Sphingosinicella rhizophila. The sequence continues at coordinate 7,859 of NZ_JAVUPU010000016.1, forward strand.
GTCCTTTGAGAACTTCGATCCGCTCGACGTCGCCGAGATCGGGGCTCGGCGTGAAGAAGGAACCGATTGCGAACGGACCGCTCGCCGTCACCGGTGCGTCGTCGAGATAATAAGCGGCGGTATTGGACGTCTGCTGAGGCCCCGTATTGAGGCCGCGAATGACGACGGTGCCGAGGCCAGGGGTGCCGAAGTCGCGCTGGCTGAGGCCCGGGACGAGGCTGGCATAATCGCGGAAGTCCTGGATACCGGCGGTCACGATCGTTTCGTTGGAAATAACGGTTGCCGCTGACGGAAGGTCCTGCAGCCTCTGATCGCGCTTGGAGCCCGTGACGACGATCTCGTTGTTGGCGAGACCCTCATCGCCACTCGAGGCGGAACCGGTCTGCGTGGCTTCCACGGGTTGCGCGGCGGCGGCCGTATCCGAAGCCTTTGCGACACTCGCGGTGCCGATGGCGATCAAGCTCGTCGTAAACGCCAGAATCTTGCGGTGGTCCATTTTCAGTCTCCCTGCATCATGCGCCTGCGCGCCCGGCTTTACCGGTGCATGCAATGCGCCCCCTTTTGAGCTGATCTCCTGTGAGTCTTCAGCCCAAGGACTGTCTCTCTTATCGAAAAAAAATGCAACACTGTATTTTGGTGACTAATCGTTTGCCGCAGAGAATGCCCCGTTCCGGATAAAAGCTCACAAATTCAACCGCCTGATAACATCCGCCACCACTTCGAGATTTGACGGGTGAATGACCAAGGTTCGGCCATTGGGACTTCTTGAGCTATTGCGAACCAGATTCAGTTATGCATTAAAAGCGGTCGAGAGGAAGCCACCTGCGACTCGGAGGAACGTGGCTGCAGGCCGGCTTGGAGGAGGGGTAAGCGCTGCCGACCTCGGCCTTCCGTTAGAACGATCATCGAGGAGGGAAGACGTGCCCAGGGACCTAGCCAGCTATATTCGCGACCCCGGCCCCAAGACGCCGGTCAGCGGCCTGCAGGCCGCGGTCACGACCGACAGTGCCATCGTCACCGAAACCATGCTGAAGGTGCTGAAGGCCGGGGGCAATGCCGCCGATGCCGGTATTGCCGGCGCGATGGTCCAGGCCGCGGTCGAGCCGTTCATGACTAATCATGCCGGACTCGTCACCTTCCTCTATTATGAAGCGAAGACCGGGCAGCTGCATCAGCTCGACAGTCTCGGCGGCCACCCGTCGGGGCTTTCGCCTTTCCGCCCGGTCCCGCCGGGCATGGGGCCTTATGCCTACATTCCGCCATCGGCGATCATCCCCGGCTTCATGCCGGGATTGAAGGCGATCCACGAACGGTTCGGCACGCGCCCTTGGGGCGAGCTTTGCGCTGACGCGGTCGAATGGGCGGAAAGCGGCCATGTCGTCTCCACCTTCGAATATGGCGTCAATATCTTCGGTGAGAAGTTCATCACTTACTTCCCGGAAGGCCGCGATTTCTATCAGCCCAAGGGCTATTTCCCGAATGTCGGGGACGTCTTCGTTCCCCCCGGCATGGCCGAGACCATGCGCGGTGTCGCCGCCGATCCCAATTATATGATCACCGGTCCGTGGGCGGAAAAATTCGTCGCCAAGGCGAACGAGCTGGGCTGGAAGATCACGCTCGATCATATGACCGAAACGCCGCCGCGCTGGGTGGAGCCGGTTCGCTTTCGACATCACGAATATGAGGTCGTGTCGCTCGGTCCGCCGCAGGCGCAGGGCTTCTATACGGCGGTGGCCCTTGGCGTGCTCAAGCATCTTGGCATCCGCGATATGGCGCCGGGCTCGGCGGAGCATTGGTGGGCGCTGGGGCACGCGCTGCGTCAAGGTGCGCGTCATTGGGAATATGCCCATGACGATCAGTTCTACAACGTCCCGCGCGAAGAGGTGCTGGACGACAATTACCACGCCCATCTCGCCAAGCTGATCCGCGGCGCGCGGCCGAAGGTCGACCTCAGCGAGCATATCCGCCTCTCCGGCGACGCCGGCGGCGCGGGCGGCGATTTCATGTCCGCGCTTGGCGGCGCAGGCGGAAAGCCGCGCTTGGCCAAGCATGAGGACAAGCAGCCGACGGGCAGCTGCGAGATTGCTGTCGTCGATAGCGAAGGCAATTGGGTCCAGATGATGGATACGCTGCAAGGGTCGGGCATTCCTGGTCAGGTCGTCGGCGGCATCCCGATGGTCGGCAGTCACGCGACTTTCGGCAATCTGCAAAGCCCGATGGACGCGACCTTGATCAAGGGCGCCAAGAGCCGCTGCATCATCGGCAACACTTTGGTGCTGAAGGATGGCAAGCCGGTCTTTTCAGCGGGTTCGCCCGGCAATATCCATTGCACCCTGCCGCAGGTTCTGACCTATCTGCTCGACTTCAAGTTAGATCCCTATGCCGCCGTCGATGCGCCGCGCATGCTGCCGATGACCGAAAACCGATCGGTGGTCATCGAAGATCGGCTCGGCGAGGGTGTGGTCGAGGATCTGTACAAGCTTGGCTGCCGCGTCGGGGTCCTGCCCGGCTATGACTATCATATGGGCAGCTTCTCCGTGATCGCGCGNAAACCGATCGGTGGTCATCGAAGATCGGCTCGGCGAGGGTGTGGTCGAGGATCTGTACAAGCTTGGCTGCCGCGTCGGGGTCCTGCCCGGCTATGACTATCATATGGGCAGCTTCTCCGTGATCGCGCGGGACGAACAGAGCGGAACGCTGACGGCGGTCGCCGATCCGCGCCGTTGCGCCGCGGCCGACGGCATTCGCGACTGACGTCCAGGCGAGGGAGGAAGCGGATGCCCGACACGATCGATCGACGGACCTTGCTGGCCATGACGGGAGGCACGGCATTGGCTGCTGCGATGCCGGCCGCCGTCAAAGGACAGGCGCGCGCCTCCGGCCTGCTCTCGGGGATCGTGCCGCCTTTGTCGGCGATGTTGCCGAACACGGATTATTTCGAGATCGATTCGGTGCGGGCGGGTGCGCGTTACGCGATCTGGGTCACCAGGCCTGCTCATTATGAGCGCCAATCGGGAAAGCGATTTCCGGTCGTCTACATGCCCGACGGCAATGGTGCGGCTCCGCAAACGGCGCCCCGGATCGAATTGCTTGCATCCGATCCGATCAACCCGATCCGGCAATTCATCCAGGTCTGCGTCGGCTATACCGGTGCGGATGCAGACCGGTCGCTGGCGGTTCGCGCGCGGGACCTCCTGCCGCCCGGCGAGGCGCTGCCACCCGGGGTCGAAGAGGGGATGCGGGCCACGGTCGAGACGGGTCTGATCGATCAAGCGGGGGCCGACCTCTATCTCCACAACCTGCGCAATCCGGCGGCCGACAAGTTCCTTGCCTTTCTCACCGAAGAACTGCATCCGCTGATCGCCAAGCGCTATCGCGTGCAGGACGAGGATGCCGGGCTGTTCGGCTATTCTTATGGCGGCCTGTTCGCAACCTATGTGGCGCTCAGCCGCTCATCCTTGTTCCGCAGAATAGGCGCCGGCAGTCCCGGTATCCTGGCGCAGAAATCGAAGATCTTCGAAATGTATGGCCGCGCGCTCGCCGAGAAGGCCGACCATTCCGGCCGCATGCTGCACATGACGGTGGCGGAGCGAGAAATCACCGTGCCTTCTTACTACCAGACGCTGGTGGGCGCCGGCACGACGGAATTCATCGCGCTCGCCAGCCTGCAACCGCTCCCCGGCCTTGTCTTCAGCAGCAAGATCATCCCCGAGGAATCGCACGCGACGGGCTATGGCGCGGCCTGGTCCAGTTTCCTTCGCACCTGTTATTCGGCCGCCGCCTGATCGGCGGTCTCACAACGGAGACTTCGATGCCATCATCACCGCTTGCCGATCTGTCAGATCGCTATTGGCAGTTCCTTCGCGATGAATTCCCGATCACCGCCATCATGGCCGGGGATGCGCCGCAATCGGACATTCTTATGCGCGACGCTCCGGGGGATTTTGAGCGCCGTGCCGCCTGGGCGTCGGCTGCTCTCAGGGAACTTGATGCGATCGGTGACGAAGCGCTTTCGCCCACGGAAAAGGCGTCGCGGACCCTGATGACGAGCGAATTGGCCGAAATGGTCGACGTGGTGACGACGCAAGGCCATCTGCGCCCGAGCATCTATCCGCTCGGTCCCGAATTCATGCTGAATTACTGGGCGAACTCCACATCGCTGACCAGTGTCGAGGCCGCACGGCGCTATGTCGCCCGACTGTCCCAGGTTCCGGCTGCGCTGGACAGCGCGAAATCTGCCATGTCCCTGGGCGCGTCGCGCGGCATCCGCTATCCCAGGCTTGTGGTGGAACGCGCCCTCAGCGTCGTGCGCGGGCAGGCCAATATGACGGTCGAACGGACGCCCTTTTTCAGGCCGCTGGCCGCGGTCGAAGGCCGGGGCAAGGGCTATGCCAGCCTCGTCGCCGAGGGCCGCACGATCATCACCGAAAGGGTGATGCCGGCCATGAAGGCATATGCCGACTTCATTGAACAGACGCTTGCGCCGATCGCACGCGACGACCTCGCCATTGTCAACGACGTCGACGGCGCCGAATATTATCGTCTGCTGATCCGGCAGGCGACGACGACCGACATGACGGCGGACGAGATTCACGACCTGGGGCTCCGTGAAGTCGGCCGTATCACCGAGGAGATGCTGGCGGTCGCCGACAGCGCCGGCTTCGAAGGAGACCTTGCCGAATTCAAGCGCCGGCTGCAGACCGACAACCAGCAGATCTTGGAAAGCGGCGAGGCGCTGCGGCAGGAAATCGAGATCCTGTCGAAACGGATCGATGCGATTATCCCGCGTTTCTTCGGCAACGTCCCGCGCACCACTTACGGGGTCAGCAGCATTCCCGAGGAGATCGCCGCGGCGATGCCGCCTGCTTATGCGCAGCCCAATCCGGCCGACGGCAGCGCCGCCGGAGTACATTGGATCACGTCCATTCCCGCCAAGCTGCCGCGCTACATGCACATCCCGATCGCGCTGCACGAGGCTTGGCCTGGTCACCTCATGCATCTCGCCCTGATCCAGGAGTTGAAGGACCTGCCGGCCTTCCGCCGCAACGGCGGCATGCGCTACAGCGTCTGCCTGGAAGGCTGGGCGCTCTACAGTGAGGCGCTCGGCGAGGATATGGGCCTCTACGACAGCCCCGAGAAGAAATATGGCCGGCTCGAAATGGAAATGTGGCGGGCGGTGCGCTTGGTCGTCGACACCGGCATCCATGCCAGGGGCTGGAGCCGCGAACAGGCGATCGACTTCTTCAAAACGCACATGGTCCTGCCGATCGAGACGGTGGAAGCGGAGGTCGATCGCTATGTCGGCCTGCCTGGACAGGCGCTGGCCTATCAACTCGGCAACCTCAAGTTCCGCGAGCTTCGTCAGCGCAGCGAGGCCGCGCTCGGCGACCGCTTCGACATCCGCAAATTCCACGACGCCCTGATGTCGCCCGGCGCGGTGACGCTGGAGGTACTCGAACAGGCGATCGATGGCTGGATCGAGGAGCAAAGGTTCGAAGCCGCCTGAGGCAAGCGCAGTCGGACAGGCCGCGCTACCGGCGTGAGAAACAATGATGGGGGAGAATGGAATGACAACATTGTTCGATCGCCGCGAGACGCTCGCTTTGGCTGGCGGTCTCGCCGCCGCAGCCTCTTCGCCGGCCGCTGCGCGCACGGCCGCCAAGCCGGCCGGCCAGTTCGAAGCCCTGCCGATCCCGCATGCGACCATGTTCGAGCGGACGCGCTATTTCGAGATCGATTCGGTCAAAGCGGGCGCGCGCTACGGCATCTGGGTAACGGTCCCGACGGCCTATGAAAGCCAGTCGACGCATCTGTTTCCCGCGATCTACATGCCGGACGGCAACAGCATGGCGCTGCTATCCTCGATGATCGGCAATGCCGGCATGTACGATCCGATCAATCCGGTTCAATCGTCCATCCAGATCGCGATCGGCTATACGGGTTCCGACAGGAAGCGTTCGCTCGCCGTACGCGCTCGCGATCTTCTTCCTCCGAAGGAGGCGATGCCGGAGGGCATGGTCGAGGGCATGAGGGACGCGGATTATGGCGATATGCTCGACCGCGAAGGGGTCCAGCTCTATATCCAGAATCTCCTCAATCCGGCGGGCGATCGCTTCCTCGCATTCCTGACCGAAGAACTGCATCCGTTCATTGCCCGGAACTATCGGATCCAGCCTGACACGGTCGGCCTGTTCGGCCATTCCTATGGCGGCCTGTTCACGGCCTATGCGGCCCTGCAGAAATCTACGATCTTCAAGAATTTCGGAGCGAGCAGCCCCGGCATCCTGGCGGGCAAGTCGGTCGTCTTCAAGCTCTATGCGGACGCCCTGGAGAGTGGCGGACTGAGCGAGCGCAACCTGCACCTGATGGTCGGAACCCGCGAGATCACCGCGCCGACCCTGTACCAGTGGATGGTCGGAGAGGGCAGTGTCGAATTCATCAAGAAAGCCGGCACGACACCGATCAAGGGCGTGAATTTCTCCAGCCATCTGATCGACGAAGAGTCTCACGTTTCGCTCGTGATGCCGGCGGTGTTCAGCTTTCTGCGCGCCTTCTACGCGGCGAAGGCTTGAGGCCACCGCGCAGAAGCGCGCCGAGAATAGTCAGATCAATGGATCGAAGGGGAGGGCGGGAATATGAACGGCTTCAAGAAGAGCGTGATCGCGGGCGCGGCGGCCATCGGCGCCGCGAGTTCCGTGGGCGCGACGGATCTTTCCCCGGCAAAGTGGCCGATTGAGATTCGCGAGGCGGCCGAGAAGGCCGAGAGCCAAGGCATGACCGCCACGCAATCGCGGGTCCATGTCGGAACGAATGGCGCGATTTCCGGAACGGCTTCGGCGATCTCCGTGGCTGCCGGCCTCATGACCCTGCAAAATGGCGGCAATGCGGCGGACGCCGCAACTGCGATCGCGATGACGGGCATTACCACGCAGATGGGATCGGTCGTATCCTATGCCGGTATCATGTCGATGGTTTATTATGAGGCCGCGACGGGCAAGGTCCATGCGCTCGACGGCGGCTATAACGGCTATCGCGAAGAAACCGACCCGCTCACCATACCGGTCGCCGATCTCGGCATGCTGCAGGCCGCAGCGCGGACCGGAACTGCCGGTGGCGGCAATGTCGCCGAGGTTCCAGAGACGCAGACCGATCTCGGCCGCGAGACCTTGGTCGGCGGCTATATGGCCGGCATGGAAGCGATGCAGAAGAGGTTCGGAAAACTCAAATGGGCCGACCTCTTCGCACCGGCAATCCATTATGCGGAAAATGGCGTCACACTGAGCCCCAGCACATCGGGCTTTTTCGCCTGGCGCAAGACCTTTCTGGAAAGGACCCCGGAGGGCAAGGCATTCCTCGCGGCCGGCGGCACCGCCGATTTCAAGCCGGGAGAAACATTTGCCCAGCCGGAGGCCGCCAAGACGCTACGTGCGGTCGCGGCGCAGGGGGCAGCCTATATGTATACTGGTCCCTGGGCCGACGAATATGTCCGGATCGTTCGGCGCGAAGGCGGCAAGGTGGTCAAGGCAGACCTCGCCGAATATCGTCCAACCTGGGCCGAGCCGCTGTCGACCAGCTTCGCCGGCACGACCGTCTACAGTCCGGGCGGCGAAAGCGACGCCGGTTACAACGTCATTCCACTGCTGAACCTCGCCGAGGCGTCGGGGCTCGACAAGGCGGCGCCCTTCTGGCGAGATCCGCAATCCTTTATCGGCGTGTCGCGAATCACCGGGACGCTCGAAAATGCGCCGCACCTGCGAGAAGACGTAAGGGCCGCCCTGACGGCCAAAGGCATCGACCATTCACCGGCTTCGTTGCTCACCAAGGATTTCGCCCGGCAGGTGGCGCCGTTGCTTCCGACGATCGGCGTCGCGCCGCAGGGCGACGCGCAATCTCGCCATTCCAATTCGCTGGTCGTGGTCGACAAGGAGGGCAATGTCGCGGCGATCACCCATACGATCAATTCGGTCGTATGGGGCTCGACCGGAATCGTCGTGGGCGGCATTCCGATCCCGGATTCGGGCGGCTTTCAGCAGCAGGCGCTTGCCAAGCTGAAGCCGGGCGGCCGCTTGCCCAATCCGATGGTGCAGGCGATCGCATTGAAGGACGGCGAGCCGGTTCTCGCGACCGCCGGGATCGGATCGGGACTGATACCGGAAAATTTCAAGATTTTGCTGAGCATGCTTGGTCAGAAGCTGCCGCTTGCGGAGGTGCAGGCGGCGCCTCCCCTGCTGAGCGGCTTCGCGCTGCGCCAGCAGATCCCCGAGCCGGCGATCAACGATGTCGCCGTGCCAGCCGGGGCCTATGATGAGGCGTTCCTCGCGCAGCTGAAGGCAGGCGGTCTCGCGGTGCATGAAATCTCGCAGGTAATGGCGGGCGGATTGCGCGGCACCGTTGCGACGATCACTTTCGACCCGAATGGCAAAAGCTGGCAATCGACTGAAACGCCCGGAGTCCTGCTGTTCGGCGCCACCTATTGACGCGAAGGGCCGGCAGGGCTGGGAAGGTCTTCCCGGCCGGACGCCGTCAGCCGCGATCGGCCTCGGCCGGCCCGAGATGCCGGTCCAGCCAGATCAAAATACGCGCGGCGCTATCCAGATAAGCGGGATAGCCGCGCAGGCTGTGGCCATGTTCGGGATAGATCCCAAGCACGCTCGTCACGCCCGCTTCCAGCAGGCCGTTGTGGAATTCGAGGGCCTGGGTCGGCGGCGTGTTCTTGTCGCGACCGCCAGCCAGTAGCAGCATTGGAGTGTTCGCCTGGTGCGCGAAGAAGGCCGGGCTGCGGTCGAAATATTGGCCGCCGGCTTCCCTGGGCGATCCCTGTACGCAAAGTTCGTCGAATGACGGGATCTGGGAGGTGAAGTGCTGGCTGTACCAATTCGCGACCGGGGAGATCGGCACTGCCGCAGCGAACCGGTCGGTCTGGGTGACCAGCCAGGCCGACATGAATCCGCCATAGCTGTTGCCGGTGACCGCCACCCGCTTCGGGTCGACAATGCCTTGATCGACGAGATGATCGATGCCGCGCATGATGTCATGTGCATCCTCTCCTCCCATGTCGCCCACGACCATGCGCGCATAATCCTGGCCGCGGCCAGAGGCGCCGCGCGGGTTAGGCAGCAGCACCGCATAGCCTTGCTGCACGAGCAAAGGGGCCGAACGCAGCCGCGCCATCCAACGGTTGCGATGCGACCAGATCGGGCCGCCATGAACGTCGATCAGCAAGGGATGATTGCCCCCGCCGTTCCTGGGGCGGATGAGCCAGCCGTGGATTTCGAGCCCGTCCCTGGCCTGCCAGCGCAGCGGCTCCATCACCCCGGCGTCAGGCCGCGAAAAGGGCGCAGCGAAGCTGTGGAGGATTCGGGCCTCGCCGGCTTCGACGCGGGTGAGAGCCGGCGCCTGGTCGTAGCCCTCGGTGAAGATGAGCGCCCCACGATCGCCGTCGGGGACCGTCGCCGGATACCATTCGCCGCAGGTCAAACTCTGCGATGCCCAGATGTCCGTTGCCTTGCCGGTGGCAAGATCATGATCACCGACGACCGTCTCGAACTCGCGCTGGCCGGCATAATGGATGCGGCCGTCGCCGCGCCAATGTATGTTGGTGACTTCGACGCCGTTGGTGTCGAGGGTCCTGACTCCATCCGCATCGGCCAGGCGCAAGGTCCCGCAGACGATGCCGCGATCGCTGCAGACCGCTTCGACGAAGGCGACCGCTTTGCCGTCGGGGGCGCCGGTCGGATAGGCCATTTGCTCGGCCGGGACGTGCAGTTCGCGCAGACCGCCGGTCGCGATGTCGACCTCGGCCAAACGTGACTGGTACCAGCTTCCTTCGCCATGATGGTTGCTGGCGACGACGGCAATCGCGTTTGGCCCCTTCCAGCTCGCTTCCCAGACGTTGACCGGGGGATGAGTCAACGGCTTTGCCTCTTCGGCACCTCGATGCCACAGCCAAAGGCGCCGCCAGACATCTTCCGCGCCGCCTTCGTCGATTTCGGGCAGCCAGGCCGGGCCTTCGGTCTCGGTGCGCAGGGCATAGCCGCCTTCCGCGCCCGACACATCCGCATGGGCGCCTGCAACGAGCACGGCCAGCCGGGTGCCGTCGGGCGACCAATGAATTTGCTCGATCATCCCCGGCAATGCGCAGCGTTCGACCGATGCGAAATCATCGAGATTGACGATCTCGAAGCCGTCGTCGATCGCGAAGGCGGCGGTTCGGCCGTCCGGTGAAGGCCGGAAGAGGCGGGCCCCGCGGCGGAGCAGGGTCAGCGATGCGTCGCAGCGGTCGAAGCTGTAGAGCGCGTCGGATGGCCCGTCTTCCAGGGTTCCGGTGAAGCTCAGGCCGGTGAAATAGAGCTTGTCGCCATCACCAAGGCGAAGGTCGCGCGCGACGTGAACGTGGTCGCGCCCGGGTGCGAACAAGCCGGAATAGAGCTTGCCGACGGAAGCATATTGGGGTGTGGACCTGACGTCTCGTTCCATTTTCCCTCCACCCTGTCTCGACTGCCTGACCCGGGCAGCGTCTCGCTGCGGGTTCAAAACATGCATATCTGTCTATTATAGGGCCCGCAAGCCGCACATGGCGCAGCACGTCCCGCTGGATTCTTGGATTTACGAGGGGAGTTGATCAGCCTCGGGCGCGGATCTTCCTGGGTTTTCCTTCGCTTGCGCGTGCCGCCGCCAGAACGCCCGGCCCGGAGAGGATTTCCATGTAGAAATTCAGGTTGCGCCGACGTTCGGTCAGGCTTTCCCTAACGCCCAGGGCATAATAGCCGATCTGGTGGTAATAGAATACGCGGGCCCGGATCTTGGCCTCGTCGGCATTATAGCCCACGGCCTCGAAGAAGCGCTGAAGCGTCGCGAGCCGCATGCGGTCTGCCCGCTCGACGGCCCAGGCCGCGCGCTGGTCCGATCTTGCCCATTCCCGTACCGCCATGTCGAATTGGGGATCATAGCCGTCGGCGGCGATCAGCCGATCGACCACATTGCAGAACCAATCCGCCGCTTCCGCCGGCCTGCTTGCCGGCGGTTCATCGGGCAGGAATCGGCACGTCTCCTCCCAATGGGCAAGGAGTTGAGCCAGGAAATCCTCGCGATCCTTGAAATTGTGATAGAAGCCGCCGCGGGTAACGCCGAGGCGGCTGGCGAGCCGATCGACCTTGACCGCCCCGATCCCTTCTTCGACGAGGCTGCGGCGTCCGGTGTCAATCCAGGTTTCGGCAGTCACCTTGGGCGTGCGTCCGGCCATATTGTCCTTGAACCTTCAAAAATGACGTCGTGAAAGAATAGCAGGAATATTGCGGCTGCTCATAGCATTATGATCCCGCCTGCACATCGTCGTTCGCCAGACGGCAGGCTTTCCTCCTATTCAGCTTTCCATGTCCTGTTCGAGATGCCGTGCCGCCCGCCAGTAAGCGAGCGCCGCCGGCAGCAAGGCCAATAGCGCGATCATCAGGGCATAGCGGAGGCCGACCGCACCATGCTGCGCGGTGAACATGTCGCTGAGATAGCCGGTGATGACCGGACCAAAGCCGAGGCCGATCAGATTGGCGAAGAAGAAGTTGATGGCGACGGCCATCGCCCGTCGGCGCGATCCGCAGACGATGTGGATCAGCCCGAACATGGCCGGTACCGACGCGGAGAGCGGCAGTCCCGCAAGACTGAAGAGAATGAGGAAGGCGGTGAAGTTGTCGACCGCGAGCGCCGCAATGCTGAGCGGGCAGCAGATTGCCAGGGCGATTGCCGGGGTCAGCGCCATCCAGCGAATGCCGCGCGCCGCCATCTTGTCCGATATCCAGCCGCCGAGCAACGTCCCGGCCACGGTGCCGACAGCGCTCACTGCACCGAAGACGGCGCCAAGCTGGGCAAGGTCGACGCCGAGCACGCGCTGCATATAGGGTGGGAACCAGATGAATGCGCCATAAGCCACGAGGAAGTAGAAGACGGTCGCCGTCGTGATCAGCACATAGCTCGGTTTGCGGAACAGGATCCGGAGGGAGGCCGTCAGCGATTCCTGGGATGCCTCATGCGGCTGCCGCCCCGGAAGCTTGCGCGGTTCCTTGAGCCCCAGGAAGGCGATCAGGGCAATGAGGAGGCCGGGAATGCCCATGATGAGGAAGGCTGTCCGCCAACCGTACCGAGCGGCGATCTGCGCCCCGCCCATGAAGGCGACGAGATAACCGACGGTCGCCGACGACATGAAGATGGCGAGTGCGCGGGTCCGTTTCTCCGGCGCGAAATAGTCTGCGATCAGGGATTGGGCCGGCGGGATCGCCCCCGCCTCGCCGACGCCGACGAGGACGCGCGCGGCGAACATCTGCCAGAAGTTCTGTGCCAGGCCGCAAATTGCCGTGGCTGCGCTCCACAAGGCGAGCGACACCGTGACGACCAGCTTGCGGTCGCCGCGATCGGCGATGCGCGCGATCGGGATGCCGAGCACGGCATAGAAGACGGCGAAGGCGAGGCCGGACAGCAGGCCCATTTGCGTGTCGCTCGCGCCGAACTCGTTCTTGATCGGCTCGATCAGCACCGACATCAATTGCCGGTCGATATAGTTGGACGTGCAGATCAGGAACAGGATCGTCAGGAATGTCCAGCGCTGCCGATCGGAATAAAGTTGCCAAGGCGGTATCAGGCCGGTTTCTGCCTCGACCCCGGCGCTCTCACTTTGCGCGGCGGCCGCACCCGCCTCGCTCATGCGGCCTTCGCTGCGAGCGTGCGGGTGGCATCGGCGACATTGTTGCCCACCAGGGTCAGCGGAAGAGCGCCCGGCATCAGCACCGCGTCATGGAAGGCGCGGATATCGAAGCTGTCGCCAAGCGCGGCCCGCATCTCCTCCCTTCGTTCGAAAAGATAATATTCGCCGAGCTTATAGGCGAGCGACTGTCCTGGAATGTCGCAGGAATAGCGCAGGCTTTCCGAGCGGATCTCGGTTTCCGGCATGAAGGCGTTGGCACGCATGTAATCGCGCGCCTGCTCAAGGCACCAGCCGAGCGCGTTCATGCCCGTGTCGACCACCAGCCTGGTCGTCAGGAACGAATCCATCACCAGCCGGCCGAACCTTTCCGCAGGCTCCGCATACATCCCCATCTCGCCGGCGAGCGTGGCGGCATATTCGGCCCATCCTTCGTTGAACGCATTGATGAAGGCGTAAGAACGTAGCGGATGAAGATCCTTATTCTCGCGCTGCGACGCGAGGTGGAAATGATGACCGGGCACCAATTCGTGATAATTCAGCGCCGCGATATTGGCGAGCGGTCCGCCCGCCAGATTATCGGCATTGAACAAATATCGGCCGGTCGGATTGTCGGCGCTGGGCGCATCATAATAACCGAAGGTCATCGATCCGCTGAGTGCCTTGGGGAGGGGCTCGACGCCGTGCGGTGCCGAAGGCTTGAAGGCGAAATAATCGTCGATATGGGGTGCGATCCGATCGATATAGCGATGGAAGACGGCGCCGATCGCTTCATCTCCCTCGGCACGCCAGTCGGGATCGTCAGCCAGCGATTCGAGATAGGCTTCCGGCGTGCCGTCGAAATCGATCTCCTCCAGAAGCGCGACCATCTTCGCGCGCACCGCCGCGATCCGCTTCAGCCCCTCCTCATGCACCTGCTCCGGCGTCAGATCGAGCGTCGTGTGCTGCCGCACCAATTCTGCATAAACGGCCGGCCCGCCGGGATATTGCCCAATCCCGACAGCATCCGGTGCAGCGGCGCGATAGGCGGGATCGTCGAGCAGCGCGAGCAAAGCGTCGAAATTCGGTTTCACCTTTGTCCGGACGCGCTCGGCGATCTGGGCCAGCGCCCGGTCGCCGCCGACCGGGCCGAGGCGGGCCGCGGCAGGCACAAGCGCGCTTTCGGCCTGTGCGGCAAAGCGCCGCACCAGTTCCAGCGATTGATCGAGTTGCAGCTTCGGCATACGAATGGAGCGTGCCGCCTGGCCCTCCGTCCGTTCCCGCATCTGGCCGATCATTCGGCCATAATCCTCGATCAGGCCAAGGTAGCGGTCGAGATCGCCCGCCGCGTCGAACCGGTGCTGCGCCAGCATTTGCCCCACCATGTTCAACAAGAAGCCGCCGCCATAGCTGCATGGCGCGAAGATCGCGAAGAAGCCGACGCCGAGCGGATCGAAGACGACCCAGTACCACTCGCCTTCCTTGGCCATCCGTTCCAGGGCAGCGCGGGCGACGCCGAGGGTGAGGGCGATTTCCTTCGGCAGCGCGGCGACATCGATGCCGTCGGCACGCGCGAGTAAAGACTTCGCCTTCTCGCTGCGGGAGAGTGAAGCTGCTTCACCAATGTCCGGAAGCCGCTCGATGGGCAGGCCGAGGTCGCGTCTGACCCAAGGGCTGTCCCGCATCTCGGTCCAGGCCTGATCGATAATGAGCAACGACCTGCTCAGAGATTCATGTTCCGTAATCGACATCATAGCTCTCCCGAATTCATACAGTAATGAATAAGGAAGCGTTGTAAAGCGCGCTGGCCGGCCGTGCCTAACCTCGAATTTCCGACCATATGCGAGAGCCAATTGATCGTTCCGGCCCAGCGCTCCACGCGCCCGACAAGACGACTTACATACAACATGCAAGCATGTATTATACGTCGAAGCGGCCGCGAAGACTTAGGGCGTGGTTCGGGGGACAGGATCGGCGAATAAGAGGAGGGGCTAATGGATCGCAGGGAGGTGCTCGCATTGGGCTTGGCGGCGGCTGGGGCAGGCTTGCGCCCGGCGCCGGCCAAGGCGGCTGGAACGGCGGAAACCGACGCCGGGAACGCGCCGCGGGAGGATGCCAATCTCACGATCGGCGTCGAGACCCTGCGTGAAGCCGAGAAGCTGCACGCGGTCCGCTTCCCGGACGATGCTCTCCGACGCCTCGCCCCGCTCTTGTCAGACAAAGCGAAGGCGATCGGGCCTTTTCATGCTGAATCCCGGCCGCGCGATCTGCAGCCTGCGTCGCGCTTCGATCCGCGCATGCCCGGTCGTACCTACCCGGTCCAGCACGATCATGTCCGCCTTCATGCGGGACGGAGGCCAACGCTGCCGCGCGCCGACATCGATGTCGCTTTCGCCTCGGTGGCCGAACAGGCGCACTGGCTCGCTACCCGCCAGATCAGCAGCCTGCGTCTCACCGAAATCTATCTGGACCGCATCCCGCGGATCGATCCCAAGCTCAATGCCTTCATCACAATCACTGCCGATCTGGCGCGTCGCCAGGCGAAGGAGAGAGATGCTGAACTTGCCGCTGGTCGGTCGCGGGGTCCGCTTCACGGCATCCCCTATACTCTGAAGGATGTGATCGATACGGCCGGCATCCCGACGACTTGGGGCTCTTCCTTGTTCCGCCAGCGGGTGCCAAGCGAGGATTCCGCCGTGGCCGCGAAACTGCGGGAAGCCGGCGGCGTCCTGCTCGGGAAGGTGGCGACTGCGGAACTGGCCAACGGCGCCACCTGGTTCGGCGGCATGGTCAGGAATCCCTGGAACATTGACGAGCCGTCGGGGGGATCGAGCGCCGGATCCGGCTCGTCGGTGGCCGCGGGCCTCTGTGCCTTCTCGATCGGCACCGACAGCCTCGGATCGATCCTCAATCCTGCCGACCGCTGCGGTGTGACGGGCCTCAGACCGACCTTCGGCCGCGTCCCCGTCCATGGCTGCATGCCGTTGACGCCTTCACTCGAACGGATCGGTCCGCTCTGCCGCCGCGCCGAGGATGCCGCTCTGGTCCTGGCGGCGATCAACGGCCCCGATCCGAGATCCAGCGCCTCCATCGATTTCGGTTTCGCTTATGATTCCGCCATCGATCCTCGCACCATCAAGGTCGGCTATTCGCCCAAATGGTTCAGCAAGGTCGGGTTCGGCGAAGCCGGCGGCGAGGGGCAGCTGCTCGGTCTCGTTCCGGCCAGCCCGGGCCATTTGAATGGCCTGGCGGCGATGAAGGATATCGGCGTGGAAATGGTGGAAGTCGAATTCCCGGTTCTTCCTTACGCGATGTTGCTGGACAGCCTCTATGTCGAATCCGCCGCCATTTTCGAAGATCTCACGCTTAGCGGCAAGGACGCGCAGCTGATCGCGCCCTGGGCCGATTCATGGCGCCAGGCACGCTTCCTCTCTGCAGTGGATTATTATCAGATCGAGCGGTTTCGCCGCCAGGTGATGGAGATGATGGACCGCCTGTTCGACCGGGTGGATATCCTGTTCGCGCCGACCTACGGCAGTTTCGAACTGCTGATGATCGCCAATTTCACCGGCCATCCCGGCCTCAGCTTCCGCTCGGGTTTCGCCGAGACAGCGACGCGCGACCTCGGCTTCGCGCCGATCGATCCAAGCGGCGCCAAGCGTCGCGTTACCTCCAACATATCGATGCACGGCCGACTGTTCGAGGAAGGCAAGATGCTCGCGCTTGCCCGCTTGCTGGAGGAGAAGCTCGACGTGTGGCGCGAGCGGCCTACCATCGGTTGAGTGATGTGACGGTTGAGGCACCGCCCGGGTGAGGACGGATTGGTTCGGACGCGGGCATCGAACGCGCGAGCTTACGCTCTCCAATGTGATAGGCCGTATTTGCACGCCGGGCACAAGACGCGATATCGTCGGTGCGTTCTCATTCCACGGCCGCTCACCCTCGGCTATGTCCCCGACCGCCGGCTCGGTGATCGGTCAATCGAGACCCAATAGCCAATGGTCCAGCCGGACCGGCCGTATCCGGGCATCGGGCAAGGTCCGGTTGAGCTGCGATCGGTGGCGCATGATCCATTGCAGGCAGTCGAGCTCGCTGTCGAACGTTTCGAAGTCGCTGCGGCTGGGGCGCAAGGTCTCGCAATCCACCACGAACCGGGCGCCCCTCCGGCAACCGGGAGCACCGGCCCAGTCGCGGTGCGGGGATACGACCCCCGGTATCCAATAGGTTCGACGGGGGTCGAGGCGGTCGACATCACTTCGGTGCATGGGATGTCCTCCTTCCGCCAGGGCCTGGCCGCGGCGGCTTTGGCCGATCCGCGTCAGGCAGCAGCTTCGGGGGCGTGGCAGCCGGTATCGCTGAGATCGAAGCGATCGGCATTCATCACCTTCGCCCAGGCCGCCACGAAGTCCTTCACGAACTTTTCGCCGGCATCCGCGGAGGCGTAGACCTCCGAAAGAGCGCGGAGCTGTGAATTCGATCCGAAGACCAAATCGGTTCGTGTCGCCGTCCACTTCTCCTCGTCGGTCCTGCGGCAGGTGCCGACGAAGACCTCATCGGCTTCATCGTCCACCTGCTTCCAGGCGGTTCCCATATCCAGCAGATTGACGAAGAAGTCGTTCGTGAGCTGCCCCGGCCGATCGGTCAACATACCATGTTTCGACCCGCCATGATTGGCACCGAGCACACGCAGTCCGCCGACCAGCACCGTCATTTCGGGTGCGCTCAGCTGCATCAGCTGTGCGCGATCGATCAGCAATTCCTCCGTCGGTACGCTGAACTGGACCTGGAGATAGTTTCGGAACCCGTCCGCTTTCGGCTCGAGCACCTCGAAGCTTTCGATGTCCGTCTGTTCCTCGGATGCGTCGCCGCGGCCGGAGGCGAACGGCACGGTCAGGTCATGTCCGGCATCCCTTGCCGCCTTTTCGACACCGACTGAGCCGCCGAGCACGATCAAATCGGCAAGGCTGACCCCGCCGCCGAATTCGGCCTTCACCTGCTCGTAGACCTGGAGCACCTTGGCGAGTTCGCCCGGTTCGTTGACGTCCCAGTCCCTTTGCGGCGCGAGCCGGATGCGCGCGCCATTTGCGCCGCCACGTTTGTCCGAGCCGCGGAAGGTCGCGGCCGACGCCCAGGCGGTCTTCACCAGCTGGCTGACGCTGAGGCCGGAGCCGGCGATCTTCTGCTTGAGGCTTGCGACCTCGGCGTCGCTGAGCGTCCTGCCCGCAGGCACTGGATCCTGCCAGATGAGGTCTTCCTCCGGCACCTCGGGCCCCAGATAGCGGGCCTTCGGCCCCATGTCGCGGTGGGTGAGCTTGAACCAGGCGCGGGCGAAGGCATCGGCGAACTGGTCCGGATTGGCGCGAAACCGCTCGGAGATCTTCCGATATTCGGGATCCATCTTGAACGCCAGATCGGCCGTGGTCATCATCGTCGGCACCCGCCGCTCCGGACTGTGCGCGCCCGGCGCCATGTCCTCCGGCTTCTGGTCGACGGGCTGCCACTGCTTGGCGCCGGCCGGGCTGGTGACCAGTTCATATTCATAATCGAGCAGCATATGGAAATAGGCCATGCTCCACCGGATCGGGGTCGGCGTCCACGGGCCTTCCAGGCCGCTCGTGATCGTATGATCGCCCATCCCGCTTTCATGCCCGCTTTGCCAGCCGAGGCCCTGCTGGGCGATGTCGGCGCCTTCCGGCTCGGCGCCGATCTTGCTGGCGTCGCCCGCGCCATGGCACTTGCCGAACGTATGGCCGCCGGCGGTGAGCGCGACCGTCTCCTCGTCGTTCATCGCCATCCGGGCGAAGGTCATGCGGATATCCCGGGCCGACTGGAGCGGATCGGGATTGCCGTCGGGCCCTTCCGGATTGACGTAGATCAGGCCCATCTGCACGGCCGCGAGCGGGTCTTCGAAAGCCTTCCCTTCGACGATGCGGGTCTTGGCGCCCTGCCCGACCCAATTCTCCTCGGTACCCCAATAAATGTCCTTCTGGGGCTCGAACACATCCTTGCGGCCGCCCCCGAAGCCGAAGACCGGCCCTCCCATCGATTCGATCGCGACATTGCCGGCCATGATCATCAGGTCCGCCCAGGAAAGCTGGTGGCCATATTTCTGCTTGATCGACCACAACAGGCGGCGCGCCTTGTCCAGATTGGCGTTGTCCGGCCAGCTGTTGAGCGGGGCGAAGCGCTGGCTGCCGGAGGAGGCGCCGCCGCGGCCGTCACCGGTGCGATAGGTTCCGGCGCTGTGCCACGCCATGCGAATGAAGAACGGGCCGTAATGGCCATAATCGGCCGGCCACCAGGGCTGGCTGTCCGTCATCAGCGCGGTCAGGTCGCGCTTGACCGCCTGGTAATCGAGCGACCGGAACGCGTTCGCATAATCGAAGTCGGCACCCATCGGGTCCGGTGATCCGGTCCCATTCTGATGAAGGATGTCCAGCGACAGCTGGTTCGGCCACCAATCGCGATTCGTCCTGCCAAGGAGCGATCTGAGTGCACGCGGCTCCCGTCCGGGATCGCTCAAGGGGCTGCCGCCGGTCTTTGCGTCCATTGCTCTTTCCTCTCCGATATTATTTCGAGGAAGGATGCGCTCATCCCCGATGAGGGAGAAGTGATTAATTTCGATCAGCCATCCCAGTGAAATCGATAAGTCATCGAGAGGGAGTTCCGGCTCGGGAGGGTTGCCTTGGACCGCGGCCGATCCGGCTGCGGTACTGCTGTCAACGTGACGCCAATCCTTTGACGCTGTTGGTCGGGGCGAGAGGATTCGAACCTCCGACCCCCACACCCCCAGTGTGATGCGCTACCAGGCTGCGCTACGCCCCGACCAGGGCGCGCGATGTAGGCGGATGGAGAAGGGATGGCAAGCGTCGGGGGATTGACGTTCCGGCCGCCAAAAACTAGTTTCGAAAAGCAACTGGAAGAATATGAATGCCACAGGATCTGCGCTACGGCGTCTGTACCCCTCAGGAGATTGAGACGCTGAGCGGGCTAGAATTTCTTCAGGCGATGATCCGCGGAGACCTGCCGGCGCCGCCCATCTCGGAAGGCCTCGGATTCCGGCTCGTCGACGTCGAACCAGGGCGCGCGGTGTTCGAAGGTCGGCCTGGGCCACACCTGCTCAACCCGCTCGGCGGCGTCCACGGGGGCTGGGCGCTGACCCTGATCGACAGCGCAGCCGGCTGCGCCCTGCATAGCGAACTCGGCGTGGCAGCAGGCTATACGACGGTCGAGACCAAGGCGAATTTCACCCGACCGATCCAGCCGGACGGTCGGATCGTGCGGGCCGAAGGCAAGGTCGTCAGCCGTGGCCGTCAGATTGCCACCGCGGAAGCGCGGATCACCGACGACCAGGGAAAATTGCTGGCGCACGGCACGTCCACACTGATCATATTTCAGCCGCGTTAGCCTGAATCCCGTGCGGGTCCCTGGCCGCGCGCTCCCGGGCCGTGCGCGCCGCCTTGCGCAAAGTGCCGCCCTCATGATAGTCGCCCGGCCTTTCCGGACGCGCGTTCCGCGCCGACCTCTTCGTCAGGTATTTTCATGTTCGCATCCCCTGCCCATGCCGCAACCGGCGCCGCACCATCGGGAGCCGAGGCCTTCCTGGTCCAGATCGCTCCGCTCGCGCTCATCTTCGTCATCTTCTATTTCCTGCTGATCCGTCCGCAGCAGCGGCGTGCGAAGCAGCACCGGGACATGATCATGGCGGTGAAGAAGAATGATGTCGCCATCACCGGCGGCGGCCTGATCGGCAAGGTGATCAAGGTCGAAGACAATGAGGTGGAACTGGAAATCGCCACCGGCGTCAGGATCAAGGCGCTCAAATCCATGCTCAGCGACGTCAGGCCGCACGGCACCAAGCCGGCGAACGACTGACCCATGCTGGATTTCCCGCGCTGGAAGATTTGGACGACCACGCTCCTCGTCCTTCTCGGTATCGCTTTCGCGATCCCGAGCTTCTTCCCTGAATCCCAAGTGGCGAAGTGGCCGGGATTTCTGCCCAGCGCGCGCATCAATCTGGGACTCGATTTGGCCGGCGGCAGCCATCTCCTTCTGGAGGCGGACACCAGCGAAGTGGCCAAGCTTCGGCTCGGCCAGATGGAAGAGACGATCAGGGTCGGCTTGCGCCGCAAATCACCGTCGATCGATATCGGCGCCATATCCACATCGGAGGGGCGGCTGAGCTTCATGGTGCGCAATCCCGCGCAAGTGGATGCGGCGGTGGAGTTCGCGCGCGAGCAGACCCAGCCGGTCGGCCTCGGACCGCGCGACTGGACCGTGAACGTCGTCGATCAGAATCGCGTCGTCATGATACCCACCCAGGCCGGATTGAGTGCGGCCGTGGACAGCGCCATGAATACGGCCCGCGAAGTCGTCTATAATCGGGTCGATCCCGACGGCACGCGGGAAGTGACCGTGGTTCGCCAGGGCAAGGAGCGGATCCTGGTTCAGGTTCCTGGATTGAAGGACCCCGAAGGCCTTAAAGCCTTGCTGGGCAAGACGGCACGGCTCGAATTCAAATTGGTCGATCGCAATGCCTCGCCCGAGCAGATCGAACAGGGCCGCGCCCCGCCAGGCAGCCAGATCCTGCCGATGGCAGAGGGCGGACGTATCGCCGTCCTGCGTCGTGCGATGGTTACGGGCGAGCAACTGACGGACGCGATGCAGGCTTTCGATCAGACAACCGGCGAACCGGTGGTCAATATCACCTTCAACGCAGCCGGCGGCCGCAGCTTCGCTCGCGTGACTCGCGAAAATGTAGGCAAGCCGTTCGCGATCATCCTCGACAATGTCGTGCTGTCGGCGCCGAACATCAACGAACCGATCCTGGGCGGGACCGCGCAGATCAGCGGCAGCTTCACGGTTCAGTCGGCGAACGACCTGGCCGTGCAGCTTCGCTCCGGCAAACTGCCCGTGGAGTTGAAGGTGGTCGAGGAGCGGACGGTCGGGCCCGACCTCGGCCGCGAGTCGATCGAGAAAGGGATCATCGCCGGCATCGTGGGAAGCGTCGCGATCCTCATTTTCATGGTCCTGACCTACGGCCGCTTCGGCGTCTATGCCAACATTGCCCTGGTCCTGAACGTCGTCATCATCCTGGGCGTTATGGCGCTGTTCAATGCCACGCTGACGCTGCCGGGTATCGCCGGCTTCGTCCTCACCGTGGGCGCGGCCGTCGATGCGAACGTGATCATCAACGAGCGCATTCGGGAAGAACAAAGGCGCGGGCGCAAGGTGCTCGATGCCATCGAACATGGCTACAATGAAGCGCGCACCGCGATTTTCGACGCCAATATCACCAACGTGATCGCCGGCATGCTGCTTTTCTATTATGGATCGGGGCCGGTCCGCGGTTTCGCGGTCGTCATGATGATCGGCATCGTGACGTCCGTGTTTACCGCCGTCACCGTGACACGCATGTTCGTTTCCATCTGGCTGCGCAAGCGGCCAACCGTGCTCAGGATCTGAGGATCGCCATGCGCCTTTTGAAACTCGTTCCCGACAATACGAATGTCGATTTCCTGCGCTGGCGAAATATTGCGATCGCCATCTCGCTCCTGCTCATGGTCGCTTCGATCGCCCTGATTGCCGTGAAGGGTCTCAACTTCGGCGTCGACTTTGCCGGTGGCCAGGTGATCCGTGTCCATTTTCAGCAGCCGCCCTCGCTCGACGAACTGCGCGAGCAGGTCGGAGGGCTCGGCGTCGGCGATCCGAGCATCCAGGAATTCGGTTCCCCGCAGGAAGTGTCGATCCGGTTGCCGCTTCCTGCCGGCGGAGAGGAAGGCGCCAACGAAGTCGCTTCGAAGGTCAGGAGTTCGCTGCAGGAAAGATATCCGGGTGTTCGGATCGACTCGGTCGACACCGTCTCCGGCAAGGTCTCCGAGGAATTGGCATGGGACGGTGGGCGCGCCTTGCTGTTCGCGATGATCGGGATTACAATTTACATCTGGGTCCGTTTCGAATGGCAGTTCGGCGTAGGAGCGCTCTTTTCGCTGTTGCACGACGTCACCCTGACCTTGGGCTTTTTCGCCCTGACGCAGATGGAGTTCGACCTTAACGTCATTGCCGCCTTGCTGACCCTGATCGGTTATTCGCTCAACGATACCATCGTCATCTACGATCGTGTCCGCGAGAATCTCCGAAAATATCGCAAGATGGACATAACGTCCCTGCTCAACCTGTCGATGAACGAGACCTTGTCGCGGACCATTGCCACCAACCTGTCAATGCTGCTCGCTTTGGGATCGCTGATGTTGCTCGGGCCTGACGTGATCCAGAGCTTCACGACCGCGCTGCTCATCAGCGTCGTCGTCGGCACTTATTCGACCATCTATATCGCAGCACCCTGGCTGATCTGGCTGAAGGTGAATTCGGACAGTTTCGTCCCAAAGAGCTCATCCGCGAGCGCCGAGCGCGTCAAGGATTATAATGAGGGATACGAGCGCTAGATGACGCCTCGGTTCGACCGAGATCCAAAGCCTCCTGGCCCGATCGTCCAGGGCTTCGCACAGGGAGGCTTCGCTGTCGACGGCGGCATCTACCGGGCGCTACTGCTGACGCCCCGGAGCGCGCATGAATGGGTGCCGCCGGCGCTTGCGGATCTCGATATCGCCAGCCTCGGCCCCATCCTGGATCTGCAGCCTCCGCCCGAGTTCGTGCTGCTTGGCGCCGGCGCCGCCTTCGCCTTTCCGCCGCGCCCGTTGAAGCAATCGCTGGAGGAGCGTGGGATCGGTCTGGAAGTGATGGACAGCCGCGCGGCGGCACGCGCCTGGGGAATGTTGCGGAGCGAGGAAAGATGGATCGTCGCGGCTCTGCTGCCGCTGACTTAGAACCTGATCGTGTGAGGTGGAAGCGCTTCGCGCTTTCACCGAAGACGTGAATCAGGCTCTATTCAAACGTCTGGACCGATAGCGTTTCAGGGCTGGATCGCTGGTGAGCAAGACCTGAAAGATGTTCGAACAGCGCCTCGCTGTTTCGTTCCCAACTGAATCGTTCGGCCGATCTGCGGACCGCCTCCTGGGCGGGCGGGTCGGCGAGAATTTCCCGGACAGCTATGGCCATGGCTGCCGGATCCGCCGGCGTCAGCCGACCGGCTTCGGGGCGGTCCACCACTTCCCGGGCGCCGCCAATGTCGGGAATGACGATGGGCGTGCCGCAGGCCAGCGATTCCACCCAGACATTGGCAAGACCCTCGGAACGGGAGGGAAGCAACATGATGTCGGCTGCCCCGAACAGGCCGGGGAGCGTCTCATGCGGGCGATTGCCGAGGAAACGTACGCGCCGGTCCACTCCAGAGCGTTTCGCGCGTTCCTCCAAAAGCCTGCGGTCTGGGCCATCGCCGACGAATAGGAGGGTGGCGTCCGGAATTTCCGCCAGCGCCGATAATGCCAGACTCTGCCCCTTGCGTGGAATGAGCGCCCCCGCCGTGACTATCAGGGGACCTTGCACGCCCAGCGCCGCCTTGGCCTCTGCCCGATCGATGGGTTTGAAAAGGTCGGGGTCGACCCCGGTATAGTGAACCGCAATGGTGCCGGGCATGCCGAGCCGCATCATGTCGGCCTTCAACGCCTCGCTCACGGCAAGTAGGCCGTCGGCCGCTTTTCCCGCGGCAAGGATCTGTCCTCCGATCCCGGCGCGCGTCGGCCAATAATGAATGTCCGCGCCGCGCGCCTTGATCGAAAAGGGGATAGCGAGCGCCGCCGCGAGATGCATTGCCGTTGGCCCGTCCGGCCAGAAGAATTCCGCATCGATGATGTCGAACGGAAAGTCTTTCCGGATTTCGCGAAGCAGCGGCAGCAAGGCGCGTGCCATTGCCCGCGGCGCCATGGCCGCACCGCGGGCGGGCAGCGAAAGGAAGCGGGGCCGGTGGATGATGAGGTCTTTCCGGATTTCCCGAAGGGGCAGGCGTCCCCGAGCCCGGTAATGCGGGTGAAGCGAAAGGGGCCAGGGCGGCAGGCCGACCGGCGAAACCACCTGCAGTTCGACATCGTCTCGCGCGGCCAGGCCGATAGTCTGCCGCTCCACGAAGCCGCCGAGTGTCGGCTGCGCGGTGCTTGGAAACAGGGTGGCAAGGGTCAGTACGCGCAGCATCGCCGGGTGCTATAGCAGCTGAGCCGCCAAGGCTTAACCCACCGTTCATCCGCTTTAGGCTCAGCTTCGCCACGTGCCGCTTGGCCTGCGCCAAACCCTCAGCTAAGAAGCCGCCATGCCTCTTCGAATTTCCAGATCGCTCGCCGCCATCGTCATGGTCGCCCTTGTCCTGCCGCTGGCTGCATGCGCCGGTGGCAACAAGCGGACGCGGGCCGACACGCAATATGTCGCGCGCGACGTCAACACCCTCTATTCCATGGCCAAGGATCGGCTCGATCGCCGCCAATACACGCTCGCCGCGGCCTTGTTCGACGAGGTCGAGCGCCAGCATCCTTATTCGGTCTGGGCGCGCCGTGCGCAGCTGATGAGCGCATTCAGCTATTATGCGGCCGGCGATGAAACCAAGTCGATCGAATCCGCGCGACGCTTCCTGTCGATCCACCCCGGCAACAAGGATGCACCTTACGCTTATTACCTGATCGCGCTCAATTATTATGAGCAGATCGAGGATGTGCAGCGGGACCAGAGCACCACTCGCCAGGCGCTCGACGCCTTGGGCGAGCTCGTCCGCCGCTATCCGATGACCCGCTACGCCTCCGACGCACGGCTCAAGATCGACCTGGTCCGCGACCATCTCGCCGGTAAGGAAATGGAGATCGGCCGATTCTATCAGAAGCGCAACCAGTGGCTCGCCTCCATCGTCCGTTTCCGTAACGTGGTCGATGAATATCAGACGACCACCCACGCGCCCGAGGCGCTGATGCGGCTGACCGAATCCTATCTAGCGCTCGGCATCCCGGAAGAGGCACGCAGGGCGGCGGCTGTGCTCGGCGCCAATTATCCGAATACCAAATGGTATCGGCGCGCTTATTCCCTGGTGCAGAGAAACGCGCCGGCGGCCTGATCTGCCCGCCGGCTCGGCCTGTGCGCGGTCGGCGGCCCCGCGTGATGGTTGAAGGATCATGCTGACCGCCCTTTCCATTCGCGACGTGGTATTGATCGAAAGCCTCGATCTGGAATTCGGCCGCGGCCTCGGCGTGCTGACCGGAGAAACGGGCGCCGGCAAGTCGATCCTGCTCGATTCTCTCGGGCTGGCGCTGGGTGCCCGTTCCGACAGCGCTCTGGTGAGAAATGGCCAGGCCCAGGCGGTTGTGACCGCCAGCTTCGATCTCTCCCGCGATCATCCGGCGCTTGCATTGCTCGAAGAGAGCGGGCTGGAGGGCGAACCCGGCGAGCCGCTCGTCGTCCGTCGTATCGTCAAGGCCGATGGCGGCAGTCGGGCGCTCGTCAACGACCAGGCCGTGTCGGTCGCCCTGCTCCGCGATCTCGGTGCGATGCTGGTCGAGATCCATGGCCAGCACGATGATCGCGGCCTGCTCAATCCGCGAGGTCACCGTGCCTTGCTCGACGCTTTCGGAGGGATCGACACCAAGGCGGCGGAGGCGGCCTATCGGACCTGGAACGAGGCGGAAGCCGCGCTCGCCGAGGCACGCGAGGCTTTGGCCGAAGCCGCGCGCGATCGCGACTGGCTGGAACATGCGGTTACCGAGCTCAAGCAGCTTTCGCCCCAGTCCGGCGAGGAAGAGGAACTCGCCTTGCTCCGCGCCAATATGCAGAAAGGCGCGCGGTTGGCGGAGGATATCGGGACCGCGAACGATCTGCTTGACGGGTCGGAAGGGGGACTTTCCATGCTTCGCCAGGCAGCCCGCCGGCTGGAGCGAATCGCGGGTGAGCATGACAAGCTCGGGGAGGCGCTCGAAGCGCTGGACAGGGCGCTTGTCGAAGCATCCGAAGCAGAGATGCGACTCGGCGAGGCGGCGGAGGCACTGTCCTGCGATCCCGCGCGTCTCGAAGAAGCCGAGGCGCGGCTGTTCGAGCTTCGCGCCGTTGCCCGCAAGCACCGGATCGAGCCCGGGAAGCTGCCCGAGCTGGCGGAGCAGCTTGCGCAAAGGCTGGCCGCATTGGAGGCGGGGGACCAGGGGCTGGCCGCGCTGGAGCAGAAAGTCGCGGCCGGTCGCGCCGCCTTCGATGCGGAGGCGGTGCGACTGACGGAGGCGAGGACCGAGGCGGCAACGCGGCTGGACCTGGCAGTGGCGCGGGAATTGGCGCCGCTGAAGCTGGATTCGGCGCGGTTCCGCACCGCGATGGAAGCCTTGCCGGAAACGCAATGGAGCGCCCGCGGGCGCGACCGGATCGAGTTCGAAGTCTCCACCAATCCCGGCGCGCCCTTCGCGCCTTTGACGCGCATCGCAAGTGGCGGCGAATTGTCACGTTTCATCCTCTCTCTCAAGGTGGCTCTGGCGGAAAGCGGCGGCGCCACCACAATGATCTTCGACGAGATCGACCGCGGCGTCGGAGGCGCGGTCGCGAGCGCCGTGGGGGAACGGCTTCACAGGCTGAGCGAAACCGCCCAGTTGCTCGTCGTCACCCACAGCCCGCAGGTCGCCGCCCGCGGCAACCGCCATCTGCTCATCGAAAAGAGCCATCAGGGCCTGGTCACCCGCACCAGCGTCCATGTCCTCGACGAATCGAAGCGGCGCGAAGAGATTGCACGCATGCTTTCGGGGGCGGAAGTGACGGACGAAGCGCGTGCCCAGGCGACGCGATTGCTGGAGGCGGCGTGAACGAGGACCAGGCTGCGGCCGAACTCAAACGGCTTGCGGCGGAGATCGCGCGCCACAACCGCCTTTATCATGGCGAGGACGATCCCGAGATCAGCGACGCCGAATATGATGCCCTGGTCCGCCGCAATGCGGAGCTCGAAAAGCTGTTTCCCCATCTCGTCCGCGAGGACAGCCCGTCGCGCCAGGTCGGTTCTACTCCCTCAGCCCACCTCTCCAAGGTACGGCACGCCTTGCCGATGCTCAGTCTGGACAATGGCTTCAGCGCCGAGGACGTAGAGGATTTCGTCCAGCGCGTCCGGCGTTTCCTCAATCTCCCGGCCGGGGCGGAGGTGGCGTTGACCGCCGAGCCCAAGATCGACGGACTTTCCTGCTCGCTCCGCTACGAAGAGGGCCTGCTGGTGCAGGCGGCGACGCGCGGCGACGGCACCACCGGCGAGGTGGTGACGGACAATGTCCGCACCATTGCCGACATCCCGCAACGGCTGGACGGCGCACCCGTCATTTTCGAAGTCCGGGGCGAGGTCTATATGTCCAAGGCGGACTTCGCGGCGTTGAACGCCAGGTTGCTCGCCGAGGCCGAGGATCCTGCAAAGGCGCGTCAGTTCGCCAATCCGCGCAATGCGGCGGCGGGATCATTGCGGCAGAAGGATGCCGCCGTCACCGCCTCGCGCCCATTGCGTTTTTACGCGCATGGCTGGGGCGAGGCTTCCAAGTTGCCGGCCGATAGCCAGCTCGACGTGATGACGAAGATCGCCGAATGGGGTTTGCCGATCGCCGATATCGCGCGCTTCACGACCATCGAGGCGCTGCTCGATTTCTATCGGCAGGTCGAGGCCGCGCGAGCCGATCTCCCGTTCGACATTGACGGTGTCGTCTACAAGGTCGACGCACTCGATTGGCAGCGCCGCCTGGGCCAGGTGGCGCGGGCGCCGCGCTGGGCGCTGGCGCACAAATTTCCCGCCGAGCAGGCGGAAACCATTCTTGAAGCCATCGATATCCAGGTGGGGCGGACCGGCAAGCTCACCCCGGTCGCGCGCCTGAAACCGGTCAGTGTCGGCGGTGTCACCGTGACCAATGCCACCTTGCACAATGCCGATGAGATCGAGCGGCTCGGCGTCCGGGTGGGCGACCGCGTGCTGATCCAGCGCGCCGGCGACGTCATCCCGCAGGTGCTCCAGAACCTGACACCGGAGGCCGACCGCGAATCCTATCGATTTCCCGATCGTTGCCCGGAATGCGATTCCGAAGCGGTGCGTGAGGAAGGCGAAGTCGACATCAGGTGCACGGGCGGCCTGATCTGCCCTGCGCAGCGGGTCGAACGCCTCCGTCATTTCGTCAGCCGCCACGCCCTCGACATCGAAGGCCTCGGCATCACCCATATCGAAAGCTTCTTCCGGGACGGCCTTCTCCAATCGCCAGCCGACATATTTCGGCTGACGATCGACAATCTGCTCTCGCGCGAACGTTGGGCGGAGATTTCGGCGCGCAACCTGATCGCGGCGATTGATGCCAAGCGGAACCCGCCGCTCGACCGCTTCCTGTTCGCGCTCGGTATCCGTCATGTCGGCGAAGTGACGGCGCGGGATCTCGCCCGCCGTTACCGCAGCTGGGACAATTTCCGGGGCAGGATCGAACGGGCGCTGCAAGCCAGGTCGGATGTGCAGGCGGAGGAAGGCGAGGAGGAGCGCAAATATCATCAGCGCCGGGACAAGATCGTCGTTGCGGCGATCGAAACGCCCAATATCGGCCCCGAGGTCGCCAACGCATTGCTCGATTTCTTCGAGGAGCCGCACAATCGAGACGTGATCGACGCCCTGCTGGCGGCTGGCGTCGCGCCGGCCGATCTCATCTGGGAGACGAAGGAATCGCCGGTCAGCGGCAAGACGCTCGTCTTCACAGGCAGTCTCGAAACGCTGTCGCGAGACGAGGCCAAGTCGCAGGCGGAAGCGCTTGGCGCCAAGGTGGCGGGATCGGTGTCGGCGAAAACGGATCTGGTGGTCGCCGGGCCAGGCGCCGGCTCCAAGCTCAAGAAAGCGCAAGCATTGGGAGTCGAAGTGATCGACGAGGCGGCCTGGAACGCGATCGTCGCAGCGGCCGCTTAACGCGCGGTCGCGATCGATCCATTTTTCCATTCGGGAGAGAGGTTGGCGCGCCGATGGCCCGATGCATTCCGAGAATGGATGTCCTGCCTCAGCGCCGGCTCAATGAGCGGCGCTTGCGCATCACCAAAGTGGGCCATTCGCCGCGCTCGATCCGGAAGCGTGCGATCAGCCCCTGCCGTCGATAGGCGTTCGCCACTTTCTCGGCCTGATGTTCCAGCAGGCCGGCCAGGATGAGTCGGCCGCCGGCTTGCAAGGCTCCGGCAACGGAAGGCGCAAGGTCGATCAATGGCGCGGCCAGGATGTTGGCGATGATAAGGTCATAAGGTGCGCGCGCCTTCAGCCTGTGCCTTTCGAGACCGGGCGATACGACCAGTTCCAGCTGGCCGCGCGACCGGCCCAGCATGACCTTATTGATTCCAGCATTTTCTTCGGTGACCTCGATCGAAATCGGATCGATGTCGGATGCGGTCGCGCGGGCGACGGGCCACAGCCTCATCGCCGCAAAGGCGAGCAGGCCGGTGCCCGTGCCGAGGTCCAGCAAATTAGAGAAATGGGCGCCTTCATCTTTCAGGCGGCTCAATGCCATCAGGCAGCCTGTCGTGGTCTCATGCTGGCCGGTGCCGAAAGCCCGGCCGGCATCGATCTCGAAACTGATGGCGTCGGTCGGAACGGCATCGCGATGGGCAGGCGTGTGCACGAAGAAGCGGCCGGCGTGGATCGGCTCCAGCCCCTGCTGACTGATCGTTACCCAATCCTCATCCCGGATCTTCTCGATGACGGGTGCGGCGCCCGCGGCGCTCGGAATCAAGCTGCGGAGCATCGCCAGCAACCGGGCATCCGGCTCCAGTTCGAAATAGGCGTCGAGCAGCCAATTGTCCGGTGCGGCGGGATCCGCCTCCCTGGTGATCAGCACCGGGGGCGGATCGAGCAAGGCGAGCGGCGAGAAATCGTCCGCGATCGCCTGCCCTTCGGAGCGGGTACAAGGCAGGGTCACCTTCCAGGTGACCTGGGATTCATCGGACAAAGCTGGCGCCATTTACGTCGATCACCGATCCGGTGGCGGAGGGTGGGGCGTCGACAGCCAACCATCGCACCGTTTCCGCCACTTCGTCGGTAGAGGCCACCCGTCCGAGCGGGATGTCGGCGAGCAGTTTGTCGCCACCGCGGCTTGCCAGATACTCTTCCGCCATGCCCGTCATGGTGAAACCCGGGCAGACTGCGAAGGCAAGGATGTTCTCACCGGCATAGCCCCGCGCGATCGTCTTGGTCATGCCGATCATGCCCGCCTTGGACGCGGCATAATGCCAGTGCTGCGGGCTGTCGCCGCGGTAGGCGGCGCGGCTCGCGACATTGACGATGCGGCCCCCGCCCTCCTCCCTGAAATGAAGGATGGCCAGCCGGCAGAGCTCGGCCGCCGCCGTGAGGTTGACCTGCATGGTCCGTTCCCACGCATGAACCCAGTCCCCATGGTTCTGATCGATCGGCGCGGCTTCGAAGATGCCGGCATTGTTGACCAGTACGTCGATCCGGCCCCCGAGACGTTCGAGCGCTTCGTGCCACAGTCGCTCCGCGGCACCGCTCTCGGAAAGATCGGCGGCGAGTTCATTGTCACCGCCCCTGCTCGAATGACCGACGAACCGATGCCCCGCAAAGGAGGCCGCGATGGACTTGCCGATTCCGCGACTCGTGCCGGTGGCTAAGATGTTGAGCTGTGCCATGCGGGCGCGATAAGCGAGCCGGTCGCGAAGGAAAAGAGGAAGCCTGCGTCTCGCGCGCCGCGCCGTGCAGGCGGGCCCGGTCAGGCCGCGAAATTGCTCAGGAATTCCGAGGTCGTGGCCCGGAAGCGGGTGAGCTGGTCATCGACCCGTCCAAAACCCTGCTCGACCTCCTCGATGTCGCTGGCGACCTTCTCGGTGTCGAGCCTGATCGCGGCGATGGTGGAAGACATGGAATCGGCGGCGAGGGCCGTTTCATCCACCGCGGCGGTGATCATCGTAACCGTTTGCGCCTGCACCTCCATGGCCTTGCGGATGCGGTCGGCCGAGTTCTGAACTTCCTCGACCGTACGGAGGATGGAGCCATTGGACGTGACCGTCTGCCGGGTCGCCTGCTGGATCGCGGTGAT
>NZ_JAVUPU010000017.1:0-29562 GCF_032378825.1 Sphingosinicella rhizophila
CTTCCACCAGTTCGAAACCTTGCCGAAGGTCGACTAGCCTCTGTCAGTCGTCGCTCCTGGCATCGAAATTCGAGGCGACGAAGCGCAATCCGCTTCTCACCCTTTCCATCAGCTCTTCATCGGCTTTCGCGGAATAGACGCCGTAGATCGAATAAGAAAAATGGGGCTTGCTCTTGACCAGATGGAGCTGCCCCGCTTCCAGATGCGGTCGCAGCGCCGCCATCCTGAAATATCCGGTCCCGCCGCTTTCCAGAATATAATCCATGGCTAGCGGCCCATAATTGGTCGAAACAACGGGGCTCGCCGCATCGGGAAATGCCGCATGGTGGCTTGCTGCGAAGTCCGAGCCCCAATCGACATAGACATAATTGTCGCACAGGCTTTCGTCACCGCCCGGATGCGTCGTGGCGGCCACCAACTTTTCCTCCACCAGCAATTCGGCGACGATCCCCGGCGCGCGTGGCGGCGCGTAGAGCACGGCGAGGTCGATCAATCCGTCCTGGACCTGCTCCATCAGCCGGTCGGCAACGTCGATCCGGGTTCGCACCGCCACATCTACGCAGTCGCGGCGCATCCAGACGAGCCAGTCGCGCAGCATGGGATTCCAGAGGCTATGCTCGCCGCCGATCGTCACGACCTTTTCCCGTCCGGCCGGGAGGGCGACTTGGTGACGGGCGCGCTCCCAGACCTGAACGAGCGTTGTCGCATATCTTTGAAACTGCTCTCCGGCAGCGGTCAGCCGGGCTCCCGCTTTGTTGCGGGTGAACAAAGGACGATCGAGCTGTTCTTCCAAGACCCTGATCCGGGCGCTGACCGCGGTCTGGGTCAGATTCAAGTTTTCGGCCGCTCCCACGAAACTACCGGTCTTGATCACTTCCAGGAAGGTCCGGGCGCTGCTGATATCCATTTTAACACCAAGATTATTGTGCTTAATATGAAATAGTATTCATTTGCTATGTGTAATGCAAGGACGCATTCTGACATTGTTAGGCGGTGGGCAGAGCGGGGTGAGGAGAAAAAGCATGATCCACTCAGCACGTGATCGGGATCGCATTCCGGCATTTCGGCGGGCAATCGCTTTCATGTCCTCCGCCATCTCATCCGAGTTTCGCCTGGTGATGACTTGGTTGAATTCGTCACTGAAAATCAGTTTGAAGAGGATGCTGGATTTCAGATTGAGACCTCCGGCAAAGCCCTTCCCCGGCTGGCCGGGGCCGACTCCGCCCCCGATAGACCTGCTGGAAGGTCATGCGAAAGGCCTGGCGGATCGCCCCTTCGCGCCCGCGGATCATTCGATCATGGCCGATGCGGGCGATCCGGCCGAGTAAGAGCATCGTGACTATAATTGCGGCAGGTTACCGCGATCGCACCGATTTTACGGACGAAACCGGAGAGGTCGCGCCGCATCCGTTGAGCAAGATCGCGCGAATGATGTTCCTGGCCGACGTCGTTGATCTGGCCACCGAACCGAGCCGCGCGCTGGACGCATGGATCGCCACGGAAATATTTCCGTCTTTGCTCGGCTTTCGGGCTGCCGGTCCCGGCATCTGGATCGATGATGATGGCGGCAGGGTGAGGGCCCTGCTTTATTCTTCCTCGCTTTCGGCGGCAACAACGTTGGTGCCGGAGCAATATTGGATCGAACGTCCGGCCGGAGGAGCATCGATCGAAGTGCACGGGCCCGACCCCAACATCGTCGGGTTCGGGGAAAACACCCATATGCCGCTGGCGGCATCGGCCGCCGCGCTCCGTGCCCGAACACGCCTCGCACTCGCACGCCACAGGGAGGAGGGCAGGATTCACTCCAAAATTTTTGAGGTCGAGGCGCGATAATATGTGTTTGTCTCTTCTCCTTATTTGTCGAAGATCGGGCTGTCACATGGCGACGCGCTGAGCGCCGTCGTCATCTCGCTTGAAAGGCCGGATCGAATGGCATCGCAGGCCGGCATATTGGCCGGCAACATCAATTTTGCGAACTTCGCCAAGGCGAGCGAACTCAAGCGGCGCCTATGGTTCACTCTGGGCGCCTTGATCGTCTTCCGCCTGCTGACCTTCATCCCTCTGCCCGGCATCGATCCGCGGGCGCTCAACCAATTGTTCCAGTCGACCCAGGGCGGCATCCTGGATTTCTTCAACATGTTCTCGGGCGGCGGCCTGGAGCGGATGAGCCTGATCGCCTTGGGGGTGATGCCCTATATCACCGCATCGATCGTCATGCAGATGGCGTCCTCGATGTCGCCAGCCCTGGCCGCACTGAAGAAGGAAGGTGAAAGCGGACGCAAGAAGATCAACCAGTATACGCGCTATGGAACTGTCTTTCTGTGCACGATCCAGGGCTATTTCATCGCCGTCGGCCTGGAGGGGTGGGGCGCCGGGCAAGGAGGCTCGGCGGTGATCGATCCGGGATATCTGTTCCGCCTGACCACGGTCGTCAATCTCGTCGGCGGGACGATGTTCCTTATGTGGCTCGGCGAGCAGATCACAACCCGCGGGGTCGGCAACGGCGTGTCCCTCATCATCACCGCCGGCATCGTGGCGGAGCTTCCGACCGCGGTCGGGCAGGCCCTGGAAGGCGGACGAACCGGCAGCCTTTCGCCGCTGACGATCATGGCGGTTTTCGCCTTCGCCGGCATTCTCATCCTTTTCATCTGCTTCATGGAACTGGCCCAGCGGCGCGTCCTGATCCAATATCCCAAAAGGCAGACCGCGCGATCCGGGCTCCAAGCGGAACGCTCGCACCTTCCGCTGAAGATCAACACGGCCAATGTGATTCCGCCGATCTTCGCATCCTCACTGCTGCTGATGCCGCTCACCATCGCGCAGTTCGCGGGCAATCGCGTCGAAGGTGAGAGCCTGTCGGGAGACATGCTCATCATGGTGACGACGGCGCTGCAGCACGGCGCGCCGCTCTACATGACGCTTTACGGCATCGGCATCGTCTTCTTCTGCTTCTTCTACACCGCCGTGGTCTTCAATCCGGAGGAAACCGCGGAGAATCTGAAGCGCTATGGCGGCTTCATTCCGGGAATCCGCCCCGGCAAGCGGACGGAGGAATATCTCGATTACGTACTCACACGCATCACCGTCGTCGGCGCCGCCTATCTGACCGCGATCTGCCTCATCCCCGAATATCTGATCGCGAAGGCCGGCGTCCCTTTCTATCTGGGCGGAACCAGCCTGCTTATCGTCGTCAACGTAACCATGGACACGGTGACCCAGATCCGAAGCCACCTCATCGCCCATCAATATGGTGACCTCATCAAGAGCGCCAAATTGCGCGGCGCGCGTTGAAGTGACGGTCGAGGTGCCGCTTGACGCCCGCGCAATGTGCAGGGAGCACCGCGCTCATGCGCAACGGCCCGCGGACGTCAGCCTTCCGTTGGAATGATCAGAACGTCCCGATGCGCGTCGCGGATCACATCTTCCGTCACACTGCCGATCAGCAGCCGCTCAAAGCCCTTGCGCTGGTTCGTTCCAAGCACGATCAGGTGCGCATCCTCTTTTCGCGCACTTTCGAGGATGCTCCTCGCAGGTGTGCCGTTCATGGCTGCTATCCGGTGCTCGGACGGAGGAAGGCCGAGCTCGCGAACTAGGCCGTGCAGCTTGGCGGCCGCCTCGGTGCGTTCACCCGCGACATAATCGTCGACCGCATCGGTCGTTTCCATCGCCATTCGGAGCATGCCTTCGGCGGGCGCGTCGAAGGCATGCATGACGACGACCTCAGTAGGCTCGAAAATGCCCATGGCCAAAGCGGCGCGCCCTGCCGCTTTTGAGGCTTCGTCGAAATCGAGCGCGAGAAGCGTTCGGTCATAGGAGCCCGAAGGCGCCTGGACCGCCACCAGCAAAGGCGACCGGCTTCGCCGGACCGCTCGACGGTCGTGCCGATGAAAACGTCCCTCAGGCGGCTGCGATGAGGCCCGAGGATGATGAGGTCGGCGTCGACCGTTTGGGCGGCATCGAGGATGCCGGAATGGACATCGTCGAGAACGACGAGGGGATCCGCGATAATATCATCTTCGCTGCGCAAGGTTGGCGCGGTTTCCTCGAGGATGGACAAGGCTTCCGCGCGCTCGGAGGCGACTAGCAGCTCGGGGCGGTCGGCATCGACGACGTGCATCAGGATCAAGGATGCACCGACCCGCCTTGCGATCAATGTGGCGCGCCGCAGGGCGCGATCGGATCGCGTCGAAAAATCGGTTGCTACGAGGATGCGGTCTATCAAACTTCCCTTCTAGAATGAAGTGGCCGGTGGACGCTCAGTCCCGCACGCCGGCACCGAGTGCTTCGCGGATCAATAAC
This sequence comes from Sphingosinicella rhizophila, assembly GCF_032378825.1. Taxonomy (NCBI): domain Bacteria; kingdom Pseudomonadati; phylum Pseudomonadota; class Alphaproteobacteria; order Sphingomonadales; family Sphingosinicellaceae; genus Sphingosinicella; species Sphingosinicella rhizophila. The sequence goes on from NZ_JAVUPU010000017.1 coordinate 4,300, forward strand.
GTCCGAGGTTGAGGCCGTCCGAATCGATCGGCAGCGGCTCGCCGCTGATGATGCCGGCGACGAGCCTTCCCGAACCACAGGCCATGGTCCAGCCGAGAGTACCGTGGCCGGTGTTGAGATACATGTTGCCGATCGGCGTGGCGCCGAGAATGGGCGGCCCGTCTGGCGTCATTGGCCGAAAACCATACCAGAAGTCGGTCTCGGCTTGGGCTGTCGCGCCGGGAAAGAGACCGTTTAGCGAGTGGAGCAAAGTCGCTTGCCGTTCACGCGGCAGGCTTCGATCGAAGCCCGAGATTTCCGCCATGCCGCCCACGCGAACCCGATCGCCCAGCCGCGTGATGGCGACCTTGTAGCTTTCGTCGAGCAGGGTCGAAACAGGCGCGCGGTCGTGATCGGCGACGGGTAAAGTGATCGAATAGCCCTTGACTGGATAGATCGGGAGCCGGAGGCCGAGCGGGCGCAGCATCGCCGGCGAATAACTGCCGAGCGCCACCAGATAGGCGTCGCCTTGAATGAATCCCTGATCGGTCCGCACACCTATTATCCGTCCGCCTTCGGCATGCAGCGCCTCGGCCTTCGTACCGTAGCGGAACTGCACACCCTGCCCTTCCAGCCGCTTTGCCAATGCCTTGGTGAACATGTGGCAGTCGCCAGTTTCATCTCCGGGCAGGCGCAGGCCGCCGGCGAACCGGCCGCGCGCGGCCCTGAGTCCGGGTTCGGCGCCCACGCAGCCGGCCGGGTCGAGCAACTCATAAGGGACGCCATAGGATTGAAGCACAGCGATATCGCTGACGCTGGCGTCGAGCTGTTGCTGCGTGCGGAAGAGCTGGAGCGTGCCGCGCGAGCGATGGTCATAATCGATTGCCAGGCGCTCGCGCAGCGCCACGAGTTCGTCACGGCTGAACTCGGCAAGCCGGACCATGCGGCGCTTGTTGAGCGCGTATCTTGCCGCCGTGCAGTTGCGCAACATGGCGCAGAGCCAGCGGACCATATGGATGTCCACCTTCGGCCGCAGGATCAGCGGCGCATGTTCCATCAACAGCCAGCGCACGGCTTTCAACGGGATGCCGGGCGCGGCCCAGGGCGATGCATAGCCGGGCGAAATCTCCCCGGCATTGGCGAAGCTCGTCTCGAGAGCGGGCCCGGGCTGCCGTTCGATCACGATCACCTGATGGCCGGACTGAGCGAGATAATGAGCGGAGGTAACTCCTATGACGCCGGCGCCGAGAATGACGACTTTCATTGGCGGCGTCCCGCAACCGAAGCGACGATGCGATCGCCATCGGCACAGATGCGCTGATGCCGTACGCCGAGCCGAGTCAGAATCTCATAAGAGATGGTTCCAGCGTCCGGCACAACCTCCGCCAGCGATTGCGAAGGCCCGAGAAGCTCGACGAGGTCCCCCTCGTGAAGCGCATGGGCCGGCAGGCCAGAAATGTCGATCGTCAGGCTGTCCATCGAGACGCGGCCGACGACGGGGAGACGATGCCCGTCGAAGCACGCCGCACCGACGCCGCCGAGGCTGCGCGGCCAGCCGTCGCCATAACCGACGCCGATCGTGGCGATACGGCGCGCGACCGGGGCGACATAATCGAGGTCATAGCCGACCCCGGTGCCCGCGCCGATCTCGCGGATCTGAAGAATGCGCGCGTCCAGGCGCAAGACCGGGCGCAGCCGGCCCGCATGCGCGCCCGCCGACGCGCCGAACAGCGAGATGCCCGCGCGGGCCAGATCGAGATGATAGTCTCGCGAAAGAAAGACGCCGCCGCTGTTGACGATCGATGCCGGCACGTTCGGGAATAGCAAGCAATCCGAACGAAACCTTCCGAGCTGCATGTCATTGGCAGCATGATCCATTTGATCGGCGCAGGCGAGATGGGTCATGATCAGTCGCAGCGATATTTCGCGGGAAGAATCCGGATCGCCGGCGAGCGAGGCGACCGCCGGGGAGTCCAGGCAGAGCCGCGACATGCCGCTGTCGACCTGCAAGGCGGCCGGGAGCGGCTCTCCGTTCGCGCGCGCCTGTCGGCGCCAACGCTCCACTTGGGCGCGCGAGTTCAGCTCCGGAATGAAGCCTCCTTTCGCGCAGCGCGCTTCGTCGTCCGGATCGAGGCTGTTCAAGATTAGGATATCGCTATCGGCGCCGACGGCGTCGCGGATGTCGAACGCCTCGCAGAGCTGCGCAACGAAGAAGGTGCGACACCCTTCGCGATGGAGGAGCGGCGCGATCTTCGCCGCATCCAGGCCATAGGCATCGGCCTTGAGGACCCCGGCACATCGAGCCGGCGCGACATGATCGTCCGGAAATTCGCGCCTACCGCAGCCAGATGGATACGTAGCCGGCTGCAAAAAACTCGAGTAGACAGGCCTTGCCATCTCCTACCTCCACGGAGCAAGGTAGCGGCGATCCTTTCGAATGTTTCGTTGGATTAACGCCCAAAATGGCTTATTTCGATACTAGACGACACAATCTGTGAATGAGTTGAATTTAATGGTGACCGTGGACGAAGCCGATCGGCGGATTCTGACCCAGCTCCGGCTCAATGGGCGTATCACAAACAGCGCGCTCGCAACCGAGATCGGCCTGTCCCCTTCGGCCTGCCTTAGGCGCGTCAAGCTGCTGGAGAAAAGGGGCGTCATCCGCGGCTATACTGCAATCGTATCCAGCGCCATGCCGGAGGAAGGCACGATCGCGATCGTCCAGGTCGAACTCGAACGTCAAAGCGAGGAGTTTCTTGTCCGCTTCGAGAATGCGCTGCGCAAGCATCCGGAGATCCAAGAATGGTATTTGATGACTGGTGCCGGCGACTATATCCTCCGTATCCAGATCGCCGACATCGACGATTATGGGCAGTTTCATAGGGAGGTTCTTTCGCGGCTGCCGGGCGTGTCCCGTATCACTTCCAGCTTCGCAATGCGAAGCAACCTGCGGGCCTGACGGCCTCGCCTTCGAAGCACGGACGCCTGTTCAGGCGAGGACTTGCCACAAGATGGAGATCGCAGCACCGTCGGGACGAGGAGCAATGCGATCAATCCCGCGACGGGTGCCGTCAGCTTTCTGCCATGCTCGCGATGGAAGGCGCCCAGTCTGTGCGCCAGGCGATTGTCGGCCGTCAGCAGGCCCTGGTCGAGCATGTTCAGCCTGGGATAGAGGTCGATCAGTTCCCCGAGTTTCTGCTCGCTTCGTTTGGGATAGCGGCTGAGTGGAGCCTCCACCCACAAGGTGATTTCGGACAGTCTCAGCCGGTTGTAGGAGATTGCCGTTTTACATTTCTTTTCAACAGAAGGGCGAGGTCGACGCGACAAGACACCACCCGTGTCGAAGAGGATTTCGCACGGCATCCAAATCGTGATGGAACTCGGCCGGCTCCGAAAATGGGGGCCGGCGTCCCCGATACTTTCGTTCACCGGATGCTCGCGCTGGCCAAGCAAAACGTCCGGCTACCCGCCGATCATCAGGCGCCGAGGATCCCGAGGGCTAGGAAGAACTTAAATATTCAAGAACTATAGATTTGTTCTCTAGAGACTAATTTCAAGCACTGCGTATGAATTCTCAAGTTCCGAGTTCAAAGCTGTCGGCCCGGGCGGCGCGCCAAGCGACACTATAGAAATCGCGATCGTGGGAATCGGTAAGAAGTTCACCGTCCCGAAGGAAAATATGCAATTGCGAGAACATGCGAATCTCGGTCGCGCTCACCCGACGAACAAGATGATGGGGCCCGATATGGCTTGGATGCTCAAGGCCAGCCGCCGCGATCATATCGGACAGTGCGGCAAGGGTGTTGCGATGGAAATTGCGAACCCTTTCCGCCTTGTCGGGCACAACGAGCGCGCGCTGGCGCATCGGATCCTGGGTCGCAACGCCGACAGGACATTTGTTGGTGTGGCAGGTGAGGGACTGAATGCAGCCGAGCGCGAACATGAATCCCCTTCCCGCATTCGTCCACTCCGCTCCAAGAGCCATGACGGCCGCAATATCGAAGGCGCTGACGATCTTGCCGGCCGCGCCAACCTTGATCTTGGCTCGAATGCCGGCACCGACGAGCGTGTTGTGGACGAAGAGCAGGCTCTCTCGCATCGGCATGCCCAAATGATCTGAAAATTCGAGCGGAGATGCGCCGGTGCCGCCTTCGGCCCCGTCGACGACGATGAAATCCGGAAAGATGCCGGTCTCTCGCATGGCCTTGACCATGCCCATGAACTCCCAAGGTTGGCCGATGCACAATTTGAAGCCGACCGGCTTGCCCTTCGAGAGCCGGCGCAGATCGGCAATGAAGTGCATCATTTCCAATGGCGTTGAAAAAGCCCGGTGTCGCGCGGGCGAAAGGCAATCCTCGCCCATGGGAACGCCGCGTGTCGCCGCGATCTCGGCGCTGACCTTCTCGGCCGGCAGAATGCCGCCATGACCGGGCTTCGCGCCCTGGCTGAGCTTTATCTCGATCATCTTGACCTGGGGATCGGCGGCTTGTTCGCCAAAACGAACAGGATCGAAATTGCCGTCCGCGGTACGGCAGCCGAAATATCCGCTGCCGATCTCCCAGATCAGATCACCGCCAAATTCCCGGTGGTAAGGGCTGATGCTGCCTTCGCCCGTATCGTGGGCGAAATCGCCCATTCTTGCACCCTTGTTCAGGGCCAGAATGGCGTTCGCGCTCAACGAACCGAAACTCATGGCCGATATGTTGAAGATGGAAGCAACATAGGGCCGATCGCAATCGTCACCCCCGATCCGCAGGCGGAAGGTCGACGGATCCGCGGGCGGTGCCGGCCGGGTCGAATGCGCGATGAACTCATGGCCATTCCTGTAAACGTCCACCAAGGTGCCAAATGCGCGATCGCTGCTCTCATTTTTCGCGCGCGCATAGACGAGCGAGCGCTGGCTGCGAGAGAAGGGCGTCTTATCCTGATCGCCCTCGATCAGATATTGGCGGATCTCGGGCCGTATTTCCTCGAAGAACCAACGCAGACGCCCGGTGAGGGGATAATTTCGCCGGACCGAATGAAGCGGCTGGGCAAGGTCGTAGATACCAATCGCCGTCAGAGCCCCGCCGATGGCAAAAACCGCGATGGCCCATACGGCCGGCAGATAATAGCCCGACACGGCTGCGATAATGAAACTGATGCCGAAAATGGTGAATCGGGAGAAAAACACGCGTGCTCCTCCTGAATGAGGCAAGGCTTGCGCTGCCAGAGCGCTGCGTTAAATTCGATACACACCTCTGCTTAAGGAGCCTGAGAAACATCCAATATCGTGAGGACTCGAGATTTCCCGTCGAGGCCGGGCCAATCGATCGATTGGCCTGCCCTCAGTCCGATCAAACCCGCCCCGATCGGCGTCAATATGGACACCTTTCCTTCCTCGATATCGGCCTCGCTCGGCATCACCAGCTGCACCCGCCGGACAAGATTCGTGCTCTCGTCGAGATAGGACACTTCCGATCCCAACCTCACGACGTCCAGGGGGAGCTTTCCAGCAGGGCAAATCCGTGCCCGGTCAATTTCATCGAACAAAGTTTGGGCCAGCTCCGGAGAGCGTGTTTCCAGGCTCATCGCGAAGTTCGCAATAAGGTCGTAATCGACCTCCGAGATGCGAATGGCGGGTTTCTTGGCGCCGCGACGCCCGAGGGTTTGCGTGGAACGCACGAATTTTGCTCCTTTGGACTGGGATAGACTGGAGCGAGGGCAGCTCAGACGCCCGGCCTCCAGATCGTCTTTGGTAAGATGAACCCCAGACCCGCTTGGCGTTCGCCTCGAAGGAGCCTGGGGTTAAATGCCCGCGAGGAGCTGTCCCGAATGCGCGCGGAAGCGCCTAAAGATAAGCGGACGAAGCATGATTGTCAGATGGGAGGCCACGCCATCGGTGTCAACCGAAGCGCCAGCCGAACGTCGGGAAGGTGGGGCCAACATGCGTGGAGGTGACCCACGTCCTTGCAAGATCATCAAAGCGAAGAGCAGCCTGCAATCACGTACCGATCTGGGAGCTATTTTTTTCCTTTCTTTGGAACTAAGCCGCTCGAAGTGGCTGGTCACCTCCTTATCACCCGGCGCTGGGGAGAAGATGTCGAAGCATTCGGTGGTGGCAGGGGATATTCTATGGTCCGAGGGTCTTTACCGTCAATTTAGCAACCGACGACAGGTGGCCGCATATGCCGGGCTTGCTCCTACGCCCTGGCAGAGCGGATCTATCGCGCACGAACAGGGCGTCTCTAAAGCTGGGAACCCTCGGCTGCGCACGGCGATGGTGTAGCTCACCTGGCTGTGGCTCCAACCAGCCGGGCTCAGCGCTCAGCTTGTGGTTCATGAGCGGGTCAAGCGCGACGGGGAGCGAATGCCGAAAACCACAGTGGTTGCTCTGGCGCGAAAGCTCCTTGTGCCGCTCCCGTGAAGGAACCTGTCCCATAGCGCATCCTTCCATGGCTGGCTGTAAAAATGCACCATCAAAGCCTGGGATCAAACACCTAGACTAGCCAATTGAGCCGCGTAGGACGAGACCGCGCTTTACTCTTTTAAAAGCGATAGCGGCGCTTATGTTGGCGCTGGCATACACTAGATCAGCGGCGCGGACTATTAGTCGGGGGGCCCCAGTCTATGTCCGTCACCGCGAGCGCCGAGTTCTCTCCTCTGGTCAGCCGGCACCCAAGCTTAGTGCCCTTCCAACCTAGGCATAGAACGAGTATGCCTAGCCGAACTGTTAAGGACCGGGCAAGATGAGCCAAGCCATCGAACGGATGCCGGCCCTATTCATCGGCCATGGAAGTCCGATGAACGCCCTCGAGCTGAACGATTTCACTAGGCTCTGGCGCAGCCTCGGCGAACGGCTTCCCAAGCCAAAGGCATTACTGGTCGTCTCGGCGCATTGGTTCATAGGCGCCACTGCGGTGACGGCCATGCCCCGGCCACGCACTATCCACGATTTTTACGGCTTCCCGCCCGAGCTCTTCGCGTTCGACTATCCGGCGGCAGGAGCTCCGGAGGTTGCCGAAGAAGTCGCGGAGATCGCCAAGCCGCTATGGATCGGACTCGATCGCGATCAATGGGGGCTCGATCATGGCAGCTGGAGCGTACTGACCCACCTCTATCCTGAAGCCGACATTCCAGTTGTACAGCTCTCAATCAATGCGCTGAAGCCTCTCGCCTATCATGTCGCACTTGGCTCACGCCTTGCGGCACTGCGGAACAGGGGGATCATGATCCTCGGCAGCGGAAATGTCGTCCACAATCTACGGGAGGTCCAATGGAACCGTTCCGATGCCGCATTCGACTGGAACGAACGCTTCGACAATGCGGTGATCGAACAACTCTCACAAAATCCCGCAGAGATCCTCAAGGTCACCGAGCACCGCGACTATGCCCTCGCTGTGCCGACACCTGACCATTTCATCCCGCTTCTCTACCTCGCGGGGATAGCGGCGCATGAAGGGCGGGCCGAACCGCTGATACGAGGCTATGCAATGGGCTCCCTCTCGATGACCTGCTATGGCGTCGGGACCGGCCTTCCTGTGAAGGAAGCGGAGGGCGCAGCAACGCTTCCGCCTGAGGTGCCGCCCGACCAAAGCAATATGTAGATCATGCCCTTACCGGGTGCCACACGACGATAAGGAAAACACAGCTCAGCATCCAAGGTAGTAAGGGGGCCATGGAGGCAGAAGTTGTGCGGTTAATAAACGAACCAAAATAGTGACATCATCGATGGATGACGGACTACTTCTCAGGATGCAACGCGATGCTTGGCGCTTCAGATCAGCACCACGAAGATCATGAGGGGTATGAGAATCAACGCGAGGACGAACGCTACGCGGGCGAGGATCTGTACTTTTCCGGGAGGGGGGCGCATCCGGAACGCTGGCATAATAGCCCAGTGCATGGATCTTTTGAAAGACCACGAGGGCTTCGGCGAATCGAGCTCGGCTTCGTTGCCGTCGAACCTCGGATGGTCCGCCGCTAAGGCTTTGCCACGATCGCTCTCCGCGGCAACCCGCCAGCGGCCGTCCGTCCTGGAGATGATGAAGTCGCTGGTTGTGTCTCTCTCCTCTCGCCGGCGGCAGGGCGCGGCGCTTTTTCGTCCCCGCTTTATTGCGCCGTGTAGCCCCCATCGACGAGATGGTAGCTGCCGGTGACGAATGAGGCGCGGTCGGAAAGCAGGAACAGGACCAGCTCAGCCACCTCCTCCGGCCGGCCAAGGCGGCCGATCGGATGCAGGGCCACCAGCCCGTCATAAACGGCCTTGTCGAGGCGGTTCAGGAGCGGCGTTTCGATATAGCCGGGACCGACCGCATTCACGCGAACGCCCTGCGCCGCATAGTCCAGCGCCGCCGTCTTGGTCAGCCCGACCACGGCATGCTTGGCCGCAACATAGCCGGCGTGATTGAGCGCCCCGACCGATCCGAGGATCGAGGCGACGTTCACGATCGACCCACCACCGGAGCGAAGGAGTGCTGGAATCTCATATTTGAGGCCGTAGAACACGCCGCTCAGATTGACCGCGACCACCTTGTCCCAATCGTCGAGGCCATAATCCGCGACCGGCGCGTCGCCGCCGCCGATACCGGCATTGTTGACCGCCAGGTCGAGGCCGCCGAACCGCTCCAGCGCGAACTCGACTGATCGTCGGACGGACTCCGCATCGCCGACGTCCTGATGGACGGACAGGGCCGTTCCTCCGGGCTTCTCGATCTCGGCCACCACTTCGCTGGCGGCCGCTTCGTTAACGTCGGCCACGACGACCTGGGCGCCCTGTGCTGCGAGGCGGCGGGCGATTTCCGCGCCGATCCCGGAACCAGCCCCGGTCACCATGGCTGTCTTTCCTTCAAATTCGCGTTTCATGTTCATTCCTTTCATTGTTCAAGTTTTGGGGCGGCCGGTCGGCCGCCGATGGACGTGGCGTCAGCTTGCTTCGCAATGCGGCATCGCCGCGAGCGCGCGGCAGCGCGCGCGACCCGGCCGGCGCCACATCCTGATTGCCGGCCGGAGACGGCGGGGGCTCAGCCGCGCCGGGTCGTCTCGAACAGGAACCAGGCCCTTTCCTCCGCTTCGTCGGTCCAGTCGTCGAGCATTCCCGCGGTGGCGTTGTCGCCGGCGGCATCGACGACCTCCTTGGCGTCTCGTAGATGTTGGACGAGCTGCAGATTGTCGCGGTGAAGCTCGGCGAGCATCTCCCGGGTCCCGACGAACCCGGCATCATTGTCCTTCATCCGCTGCAGCCGCGCGATGTGGCCGATGGAGCGGATCGTGGTTCCGCCGACCTTGCGCACGCGCTCGCCGATGACGTCGGTGCTCGCCAGTATCTGCGCGGCCTGCTCGTCGAACATGAGATGATAGTCGCGGAAATGCGGCCCCGACACGTGCCAGTGGAAGTTCTTGGTCTTGAGATAGAGGGCGTAGCTGTCCGCGAGGATCGCGTTCAGCGCCTCGGCGACCGAGCGCGCCGAATTGCGTTCCAGGTCGGTCGGGGTCTTGAGCTCTGCGGCAATCATGACGATTCTCTCCTTTGTCTGTGAATTTCGATTGGGGCTCCTCCCGGCCGACGATGCGTCCGTCCAGCGCGCGAGGATCAGCGAATGAAGGCGACGCTCACCGGATCGCTGGCCGGAAAGGTTCCCATCAAGGCTTCGTCGAGAAGGGCGTCCTGTCGCTTCCTACTGCGCGCCGGGCCACGCCGGGCGGCACGCGCACGCGCTTCGACGGGACGCTTCCAGCGATCGGTCCCTGCTTCGGACAAGCCGGCATAGAGGCGGGCAAGCTCTTGATGAGCTTCGCGCGCTTCGACTCCGGCTGCTTTGTCGGCGGCGTTGCGCTCCTCCCGGGCTCTTCGCCGAAAATATCGGGCGTCGCTCTCGGCCGCCCAGTCGATCGAGTGCGGTGCGGCCATCGCCGCGGCCAGGCGCATCGAAGCGCCGTCACGAACGACATCGCTCGGGCGCCGATAGCCTGTATGACGGCTCAAAGCTTTGAGCCGCTGTCCTGGGCCGGAACCAGTTATTTCGACCTGTTGCATCATGTGCTCCTTCATCTCAAATAATTGGTGTGGACGCCGCCGAGGCGCGGCCTTGGCTACGCCTCAACCCGCGATTCGCTGGGTCGCGAAGATAAGTGTGGGCAATCCGACGATCAGAATGAATGCGAAGACCGCGCCTTCGATTTTTTCCCTCATGGTCATGATAATTCTCCAATAAGCTGCTGGTTTTTTCCCGATCCATCTCGGAACCGATGCATTGTTTATAGTTCGAACCCCGCCGCAGGTGGCTTCGAAGGTCTTGACCGGGACTGCAGATTCTGCGGTTCAATGTCGGGATGAACGCAGCCTTCACACTCGACCGGCTCGATCGACGGATCCTGGCCGCGCTGCAGGCCGATGGGCGACTCACCAACCAGGCCTTGTCGGAACGGGTCGCGCTTTCGCCCAGCGCCTGCCTCGCGCGGGTACGGCGGCTGGAGCGGGAAGGATTCATTCAGGGCTACCACGCCCGGCTCGACCCGTTCCGGGTGGACGTGGGGCTGGTGCTATTCGCGGAAATCACACTGAAGGGCCATAGTCCGGAGGAGTTGGCGCGCTTCGACGCGGCGATCAAGGCGCTGCCGCAGGTGGTTGAGTCGTCCCACGTGAGCGGCGCCTACGACTACCTTCTCAAGGTGGTGGTAACGGATATCCCCGAATGGACCCGGATCGGCGAGAAGCTGACCGCCGAGGAGGTCGGCGCCGACCGCATCAACACCCATGTGCTGCTGCGCAAGCCCAAGATCTTCGTCGGTTATCCGGTCAAAGTTCAGTGACGCGGTTCGGGCATCCGGCTCTTCTCAAGGCGGCTCCCGAGGTCAGCCTTCGTCGGTCGGGATGATCAGGACGTCCCGATGCGCGTCGCGGATCACATCCTCGGTCACGCTTCCGATCAGCAGCCGCTCGAAACCCTTGCGCTGATTGGTTCCGAGCACGATCAGGTGGGCGTCCTGGCTCCGGGCGCTCTCGAGGATGCTTCGGGCGGGCGTTCCGTTTATCGCTGCTACCCTCTGATCATGCGACGGGAGGCCGAGCGCGCGAACGAGGCCGTGCAGTTTCTCGACCGCCTGGCCGCGTTCGCTCGCGACATAGTCGTCGATCGCGCCAGTCGTGTCCATGGCCCGCCGCAGCATGCCTTCGGCCGGAGTGTCGAATGCGTGCATGACGACCACGTCGGTACGTTCGAAGATGCCCATCGCCAAAGCGGCTCTCCCCGCCGATTTGGACGCCTCATCGAAGTCCAGGGCGAGAAGCGTCCGTTCATAGGAAGCTGACGGAGCCTGGATCGCCACGAGCAGGGGAAACCGGCTGCGCCGGACCACGCGCTCGACTGTTGTTCCGATGAACACGTCCCTCAGGCGACTGCGATGCGGGCCAAGGATGATGAGGTGGGCACCGACCTGCTCGGCGGCGTTGAGAATACCGGAGTGAACATCGTCGACTTGGACCAAAGGATCCGCGGCGATCTCGTCGCCGGTGCGCAAGGTTTGCGCGGTTTCCTCAAGAGCGGAGAGGGCCGCCGCCTGGTCAGCGGCAACCAGCCGCTCCGGGCGGTCGGCATCGACGACGTGAACCACCGTCAGCGAAGCACCCACCCGCCTTGCGATTAATGTGGCGCGCCGCAGCGCGCGATCGGATCGCGTCGAAAAGTCCGTCGCAACGAGAATGCGGTCCATCGAAATCCCCTTCTCCAAAACGAACCGGGTTGCTCGCATTCGGTTCCCGCGAGCCTCCGTCGCGACCCCGCTTACGCCGGCCGAGCGATATCCGTCGGAAGCGCCGCAGGTTTGCTAACGCCCGCCTCCACCCTACATGTATAGCATGCAACAGCGGCACAGAGCGACATCGCGCGCAGCGCACCGGCAGCGGCCCCCGATCGCCGCTTTGTGGCTGATTCTCGCCACCATCTTCGCCCATGCCTTGCTTCCGGTCGGCTCGCCGATGTCCAGGGCTTCCGGGTCCGCGTTCAATGCGACGACCATGGACGTCTCCCTCGCGCCTGCCCGCGGCGGCGCCTCAGCTCTCCTCGCCCAGCAGGACGGTGGCCCGAAGGCCGGGCTCGGCGGCTCCGAACCGCCAGATCACCCCGCGGCGACGCTCCCGGCGTGGACCTCAAACCCTGCACTCTTCGCAGGCGCTGCACCGCCGCCGCCGGCCGCCCCGGAGTTGAGGCTGCGCCCGGCCAAGACCCACCCTTACGCTCCGCGCGCTCCACCGCCGGCCTGATCCACCGCTGACGCCCGGTCGCTTTCAACAAGCCCAGGCGGCCGATCTCTCGGGGCCCGGGAACGCGCGCCTGCCGGTCCCGCCGCGAACCGTAGATTCGCAGAGGATCAGTCAATGCCAGACACGACATTCAAACGCTCGCCGGCGGACGACCCCGCACGCCTGGAGCAGATGAAGGAGCTTCTTTCCCGTTATCCCGACATCGATGACTCGGAAAAGGATGAGATCGTCCATTATCTGAAGAAGGGACCGCCGCTCGACGCCGCGCTTCTGAGCACCTTAGAGCGTATCAAGCCGCAGCTTGCGCGTTTCCGCGAAGAGCATCGCCGACATTTCGCGCTGGGCGCCAAGGAATATGCGCTGGTCGCCGTCTTCGTAGTGGCCCTTGTGGCGCTGCTCGCGTTACTGTGGGATGCGGGCCTCAAATGACGGGCTTGCAACTTGCCGCGCTGAGCCGAAGCCTTCAGGCTTAGCCTGCCCCCGGCTCGGCGACCCGCGACGGCCGCGATGGGAGAGAAGGTGTCTGACGACGGCGTTTTATGGTTGATGCTCGCGCTTCCCTTCGCCGGGAGCCTCACGGCCGCCTTCCTTCCGGTCCGAGCGCGCAACGCCGCGGGTGTGCTCGCGGGGGCCGTGGCCCTCGCCGGCACCTTTCTGACCGCCATCCTGTATTCACGAATATCGGGCGGCGAAGTCATTCGGGCCGAGATCGAATGGCTGCCCTCGCTGGGCCTTAATCTGCTGCTCCGCCTCGACGGCCTCTCCTGGATCTTTGCTTTCCTCGTCCTGGCGGTTGGATTCCTCGTCGTCCTCTATGCCCGCTACTATATGTCGCCCGAGGATCCGGTCCCGCGCTTTTTCTCTTTCCTTCTCGCCTTCATGGGCTCGATGCTCGGCCTCGTCGTCGCCGGCAATCTGGTCCAGCTCGCCTTCTTCTGGGAGCTGACCAGCCTCTTCTCCTTCCTCCTGATCGGCTACTGGCACCATAATCAGAGCGCCCGCGACGCTGCTCGCATGGCGCTCATCGTCACCGCCGCCGGGGGCCTGTGCCTGCTAATCGGGCTGCTGCTGATCGGCAAGATCGTGGGAAGCTACGACCTCGACGTCGCGCTCGCGTCGGGCGACCTCGTCCGCTCGAGCGAACTCTACGTCCCGGCGCTGATCCTGATCCTGATCGGCGCCTTCACCAAGAGCGCGCAATTCCCGTTCCACTTCTGGCTGCCGCACGCCATGGCGGCGCCGACGCCCGTCTCGGCCTATCTCCATTCGGCAACGATGGTGAAGGCGGGTGTATTCGTCCTGATCCTTCTCTGGCCGGTCCTGGCGGGAACCGACATCTGGTACCTGATCGTGTCCACGACCGGGCTCGCCACGTTGCTGTTCGGCGCCTGGGCCGCGATGTTCCAGCAGGACCTTAAAGGGCTGCTCGCTTATTCGACCATCAGCCATCTCGGCCTGATCACCCTGCTGCTCGGCTTGGGCAGCCCGCTGGCCGCGGTGGCGGCGATCTTCCACACGCTCAATCATGCGACCTTCAAGGCCTCGCTGTTCATGGCTGCAGGGATCGTCGACCACGAGACCGGCACGCGCGACCTTCGCAAGCTGAGCGGGCTCTCCAAGTTCATGCCGATCACCGCAACGCTGGCCATGGTCGCCGCGGCCGCGATGGCAGGGGTTCCGCTGCTCAACGGCTTCCTTTCTAAGGAGATGTTCCTCGCCGAAGCCCTCGACCAGCATAGGGGCACGATCATCGACCAGGCGCTGCCGGTGCTCGCGACGCTCGCTTTGGCGTTCAGCGTCCTTTATTCGCTTCGCTTCATCCACCAGAGCTTCTTCGGGCCGCCACCGGTCGGCCTGCCGCGCGAGCCCCGCGAACCGCCGGGGTGGATGCGGCTTCCGATCGAGATACTCGTCCTTGCCTGCCTCATCGTCGGAATCGTCCCCGCGCTCACCATCGGGCCTTTTCTGGACACCGCCGTACGATCGGTTCTGCACGAGCGAACTCCCCAATACAGCCTCGCCATCTGGCACGGATTCACAGCGCCGCTTCTCTTGAGCTTCATCGCGCTCGCCTCCGGAACGGCCGGCTACCTGATGTTCCGCGAACGCCTGAACAGACGGGAGAGCGCGCCGCTGATGCGGCGGCTTAAGGGCCGAAAGGCCTTCGAAGCGGTGCTCGCCGCGATCATGTCGGTCGCGCGAGCGCTCGAGCGCCTGCTCGGCACGCGCAGCCTGCAGAGCCAGTTGCGGCTACTCGCCCTGATCGCGCTGCTGGCGGCACTTCTGCCGTTCATGCGGGACGGCTACAGCCTCGGCAGCCATCCCGGCACGATCGTCGACCCCGGATTCGCGGTGATCTGGATCGTCGGCGGAGCCTGCGCCGTCGGCGCAGCCTGGCAGGCCAAATATCATCGGCTGGCGGCGCTCATCCTGATGGCGGGCGCGGGTCTTGCGAGCTGCATCAGCTTCGTCTGGCTTTCGGCGCCCGACCTCGCGATCACTCAGCTGCTGGTCGAGACGGTCACGACCGTTCTCTTGCTGCTCGGGCTGCGCTGGCTGCCGCGGCGGCTGAAGGAGGTCTGGCCGGAAAACCGAACCCCCTGGCAGGTCAAGCTGCGCCGCGGCTCGGACCTCGCCATCGCGGTCGCCGCAGGCGCCGGCATGACCCTCCTCGCTTACGCCATAATGTCCCGGACGCCGCCGGACTCGATCTCGAGGGAGTTCGTCGCCCGCTCTTATCCGGAAGGCGGCGGCACCAATGTCGTCAACGTGATCCTCGTCGATTTCCGAAGCTTCGACACCCTCGGCGAGATCAGCGTGCTCGGAATTGTCGCACTCACCGTCTTCTCCCTGCTTCGGCGCTTCCGGCCCGCGGCGGAAAGCGTAGCCACGCCCGATCAACAACTCGTCCAGGACGCCCATGATGATGCCCGGAAGGACCGCAGGATCGGCGACACTCTGGCCGATTACCTGCTGGTTCCGCGCGTCCTCATGCAGTGGCTTTTCCCCGTCATCCTCGTCCTGGCACTTTATTTGTTCATCAGGGGGCATGACATGCCGGGCGGAGGATTCGCCGCCGGCATCACTCTGTCGGTCGGCCTCATACTTCAATATATGGCCCTCGGCACGCGCCGGGCGGAAGACCGTCTTCGCATGCGTCCGATCCGCTGGATCGGCCTCGGCTTCCTTGTCGCGCTCGCGACCGGCGCCGGGGCGTGGCTGTTCGACCATCCGTTTCTAACCTCCTGGTTCCGCTATCTGGAGCTGCCTATCTTCGGATCGGTGCCGCTCGCCAGCGCGCTGTTGTTCGATTTGGGCGTGTTCCTGGTCGTTGTCGGGGCCACGGCCCTGATCCTCATCGCTCTGGCCCACCAGTCGATCCGGACACCGCGCGCCGGCGGCATCGCCCCGCTGGATCCCGCACAATCGAGGATAGACTGATGGAAATCGTCCTCGCCCTTGCAATCGGGATCCTGACCGGATCGGGAGTCTGGCTGATCCTCCGCCCGCGCACCTTCCAGGTGATCGTGGGGCTGTCGCTCATGTCCTATGCGGTCAACCTCTTCATCTATGCGATGGGGCGGCTTCGGGTCGATGCTCCGCCGATCGCAGAGAGCGGCGTAGCGGCCGATCCTTCGCAATATGCCGATCCCCTGCCCCAGGCGCTCGTCCTCACCGCGATCGTGATCTCGTTCGCGATGACCGCCCTGCTGCTCGTGGTCCTGCTCGCCTCGCGCGGCCTTACCGGAACTGACCATGTCGACGGCAAGGAGCCAGACTGATGGACGGGTGGAGAGACCATCTGATCGTGGCTCCCATCCTGCTGCCGCTGGCGGCAAGCGGGCTGATGCTGCTCCTTGACGAGCGGCGTCAAACAGCGAAGCGCGCGATCGGTCTCGCGGCGACGTTCGCCCTTCTGCTCATATCGGTCCAGCTCCTCCACGATGTCGTCGTCGCGGGCCTCGAGGGCGCGCCGGCGACGCGCACCTATCTGATCGGCGACTGGCCATCGCCCTTCGGAATCGTGCTCGTCGTCGACTGGCTGTCGGCACTGATGCTCGCGCTGACCAGCATCCTGGGGTTCACCTCACTCGTCTATGCGACCGCCCGCTGGGACTCGGCGGGCCCGCGCTTTCACGCGCTCTTCCTGCTCCAGCTCGTAGGCCTCAACGGCGCCTTCCTGACTGGGGATCTGTTCAACCTGTTCGTATTCTTCGAGGTGTTGCTCGCTGCTTCCTACGGCTTGATGCTGCACGGATCGGGCGCAGCGCGGGTCAAAGCCGGGCTTCATTATGTGGCGATCAACGTCGCCACCTCCTTACTCTTCCTGATCGGCGCAGCCTTGATCTATGGGGTCGCCGGCACCCTCAACATGGCCGACCTCGCCACCCGCATTCCAGCCATCGCCGGAACGGACCTTGCCCTGTTCCAGGCCGGGATGGCAGTCCTTGGGGTGGCCTTCCTGGTGAAGGCGGGGATGTGGCCGCTCGGCTTCTGGCTTCCGCCCACTTATTCGGCGGCGACTCCGCCGGCGGCCGCCCTGTTCGCTATCCTGAGCAAGGTCGGCCTCTATGCAGTGCTTCGAGTCTTTCTACTGCTGTTCGGGACCGAGGATAGCCCAATGCCGAATTTTGGCGAGGAATTCCTGCTCTACGGCGGAATGGCGACGATCGCGTTCGGAACGATCGGCCTCCTCGCCTGCCGAACGCTGTCGCGGCTCGTGGGTTTCAGCGTCCTCATTTCATCGGGCACCCTGCTCGCGGCGCTCGGCTCCGGCGAGGGCGCGGTGCTCGGAGCCGTGCTCTTCTATTTGGTCAGCTCGACACTCGCGATCGGCGCCTTCTACCTCCTCGTCGAGCTCGTCGAGCGCCAGGAAACCGACTCGGTCGCGTCCGGCATGGTCGAGGCGGTGTTCGACGACGAATATACCGGAGCGATCCATCCTGGCGAGGACGGCGAGGTCGGAACCGTCATTCCGGCGACCATCGCCATTCTGGGCGGGGGCTTCATCTTCTGCGCGCTGCTGCTCGCCGGAATGCCGCCGCTCTCGGGGTTCATCGCCAAGTTCGCGATCATCCACGGCCTACTTGCGCTTGATCACCAAATCCCGCTCTCGACCTGGTCGCTCGTGGCCCTAATCATCATCTCCGGGCTCGCGACCCTGATCGCCACCAGCCGTGCCGGTATTGATCTCATCTGGGCGCCCACGGACAAGCCGCAGCCGGTGCTGCGCGTCGCCGAAGCCGCTCCGGTCGGGCTCCTGCTTGCGATCTGCCTCGCCCTAATGGTCTTCGCCGGACCCGTGATGAACTATATGGAAAGGACAGGCCGCTCGCTTGAGGACCGGCAAGGCTATATCCAGGCGGTGAAGGGCGTTGAACGCGTCCATCCGCCGGTTCCGAGCAGCCGATGAAGCGCTGGATTCCGCATCCGTTGCTGACAGCTGGCCTTCTCGCCATGTGGCTCCTCCTCAATCAGTCGGTATCGCTGAGCCATATCGCGCTCGGCGCGGCCATCGGCCTTCTCGCTTCTCATGGGATGGCGGCGCTTAAGCCGGAGCCCGTCAGGATTGTTTCGGTCCGCCCGATGCTGCGCCTCGGCCTTATCGTGGTCTCTGACATCGTCCGGTCGAACCTCGCGGTCGCCAGGATCGTCCTGTTCAGGAAGAAACGAGTGTCCGGCTTCGTCCACCTGCCGCTCGAATTGAGAAACATTCATGGCCTGACCGTGCTGGCTTGCATCATCACAGCCACGCCCGGAACCCTGTGGGTGCAGCTCGACCGCGAGAACTCCATCCTGCTCGTCCACGTTCTCGACCTGATCGACGAGGACGCCTGGATCGCCCTGATCAAGAACCGCTACGAGAAACTGCTGCTGGACATCTTCGGCCCATGACCAATCTCATCCTCGCCTGGGCGATCACCGCGGCACAGGTCATGCTCGGTCTCGCGATGGGATGCGCCGCCTACCGCATCTTCCTGGGCCCCCGCGCCCAGGATCGGGTTCTGGGCCTCGATACCCTCTATTCGAACGCGATGCTGCTGCTGCTCGTATTCGGGATCCAGACCGGCCGTACGATCTATTTCGAGGCGTCGCTGATCATCGCACTGCTGGGGTTCGTCGGAACGGTAGCGCTTGCCAAGTTCCTCATGCGCGGGGAGGTGATCGAATGATCCAGGCTCCTGACCTTCCCGGCTGGGCCGCCCTGCTCGTAGCCTTGCTGGTGGTCGCTGGCGCCGCGATCACCCTGGTCGGCTCGTTCGGCCTGCTGCGCCTCAAGAGCTTCTACGAGCGGGTTCATTCGCCTACCCTCGGCACCACCGCCGGGACGGCGCTGATCATCCTGGGCTCGATGCTTTGCTTCTCGGTCGTGCAGACGAAGCCTCTGGTCCATGAGCTGCTGATCGCTTTGCTGGTGACCTTGACCACGCCGGTCACCCTCATGATGCTGGTACGAGCGGCCATTTACCGGGACCGTACGTCGGGAAGTGAAGCCGTACCGCCCGCCGATGGCGCTCCGACCGATTCCTGACGCCGACGCCGACCTCTCGGACAGCGGCTTCAGCGGCAGCGTCCGCGATCTTGTTGCCGCTGCGGCCGCGATGCGGAAAGCGGGCCGAGCGCCCGGCGTCTTGATCGGCCATAGCCTCGGCGGAGCGGCCGCGCTCGCCGCCGCGGGCGAGATACCCGAAATTGCGGCCGTGGCGACTATCGCGGCCCCCATGGACGCGGACCATGTGAAGCATCTCCTCGTCGGCAGCCTGGACGAGGTGATAGCGCGCGGCGAAGCGGAGGTCAGCATCGGCGGACGTCCGTTCACGATCCGCCGCTGGTTCGTGGCCGATCTTTCTGCTCAGGATCAGGAGTCGCGTATCGGCGATCTGCGCCGCGCCCTGCTGATCCTTCATTCGCCGCAGGACGCGACCGTGGGCATCGACAATGCCACCCGAATCTTCGTCGCCGCTCGGCACCCCAAGAGCTTCGTCTCGCTCGACGGGGCGGACCACCTCCTTACCAGCCCGAAAGATGTCCAGTATGTCGCCGAGATCGTGGAGACCTGGGCATCACGCTACCTTCCGTCCGGCGCGCCGCTGCGCAGCGACTCCCAATCCGGCTTCGTCTCCGTCGAAGAGACCGGCGAGGGCGCGTTCCAAGTGGAGGTCACCGCCGCCGCCGCCCGCTTCGTCGCGGACGAGCCCGTCGACGTGGGCGGGCTCGGCTCGGGGCCGACGCCCTACGATCTCCTCGCTGTCGGGCTCGGCGCCTGCACCGCGATGACGCTGCGGCTCTACGCGCGGGGCAAGGAGCTGGGCCTCGACGCGGTCAAGGTGAAGGTCGGCCACAGCCGCACGGCCGAGGGAACCGATCTGTTCGTCCGCCGGGTGGAGCTGGAAGGCGATCTGTCGCCCGAGCAGCGGACGCGGCTGATTGAGATCGCGGAGCGGTGCCCGGTTCACAGGACCCTGGAGAAGGGCGCCGCAATCGAGACCGCAGCGGGCGAGGAGCCGAAGGCGGCGGTGGAACAGGCAACGCAGCACGCCAGGGATATGGAGCAGGCCTGCGGCCGGGAGGGCTGAGGCGCCTTTCCGCCCTTGGACCTGCCCTCCGGCACGGGTAAAGCCGTGAAATGCCGCGTCGCAACGAGAAAAGATGGTCCCTCAGGCGGCACATTCCGTTCGGCGTCTGTCTCGCGGCGACAGTCGCGGCCGCGCTTTACACGCCCCGTCCGACCTGGCTTTGGATTGTGCTCATCACTGGGGGGGCGCTGACCCTCTTGGGCGTCTATGACCTTGTGCAGCGCTCCCACTCGGTCCGCCGCAACTACCCAGTCACGGGTAATTTTCGCTGGCTCTTCGAGTCCATCCGGCCCGAGATAAGGCAATATTTGATCGAGGGCGACAATGACGAGGCGCCCTTCTCGAGGAGCCAGCGCTCGCTAGTCTATGCCCGCGCCAAGAACGAAAGCAGCGAGCGCGCCTTCGGCACCCTGCGCGACGTCTATGAAAACGGCTATGAGTTCATAGCGCATTCGACGAGGCCGGCGCCGCCGGCCGACCCGGGCACGTTCCGGATCACGATCGGGAACGACCAATGCGAGCGGCACTATTCCGCCTCGATCTTCAACATCTCCGCCATGAGCTTCGGGTCGCTGAGCGCCAACGCGATCCTAGCGCTCAACAAGGGCGCAAAGCTTGGCGGCTTCGCCCACGATACCGGCGAGGGCAGCATTAGCCAGTACCACCAGGAGCATGGTGGCGACCTTATCTGGGAAATCGGCAGCGGCTATTTCGGCTGCCGCACGGCTGACGGCAATTTCGATTCGGGCCGCTTTGCCGAGAAGGCGTCGTCGGCGCAAGTCAGGATGATAGAGATCAAGCTGAGCCAAGGCGCAAAGCCCGGACACGGCGGCATCCTGCCCGCGGCCAAGGTCACCAAGGAAATATCACTTGCGCGCGGGGTACCAATGGGAGAGGATTGCCTCTCGCCCGCCCGCCATCGTGCCTTCTCGACACCGATCGAGATGATGGAGTTCGTTGCCTGCTTGAGGAAGCTTTCAGGAGGAAAGCCTGTCGGCTTCAAATTGTGCCTCGGCCATCCCTGGGAGTTTATGGGGATCGTGAAGGCAATGCTCGAGACCGGCATCGTCCCGGACTTCATTGTGGTGGACGGAGCCGAGGGCGGGACCGGAGCATCGCCGCTGGAATTTTCCGACCATATCGGAGTTCCGCTCCGCGAGGGCCTGCTGTTCGCCCACAACACGCTCATGGGCGCCGGCCTACGCGAGCGGATCAAGATAGGAGCGGCGGGTAAGATCGTCAGCGCCTTCGATATCGCGGCGGTGATGGCGCTCGGCGCCGACTGGACCAATGCCGGGCGAGGATTCATGTTAGCGGTCGGCTGCATCCAGTCGCTGACCTGCAACACCAACAAATGCCCCACTGGGGTCGCCACTCAGGACCCGACCCGTCAACGCGCCCTCGTCGTCGATGATAAGGCCGAGCGGGTCTTCAACTTCCACCACAACACGCTGGCCGCCTTGTCTGAAATGATCGCCGCCGCCAGCCTGCAGCACCCTTCGCAGATCCGCCCCCATCACTTGGTGAGACGGGTCGCCGACGCCGAAATCCGCCTCTTCTCGCAGTTGCACGTCTTCCTAAAGCCGGGTGAACTCCTCGGCGGCTGCCGCGAGCACGACTTTTACGGACATGCGTGGAACTTGGCCCGACCTGACAGCTTCGAGCTTCCCTAGGGGGAAGCCTATCGAAGCCTCACCGACCTGAAATTTATGTTCGTCTCGCCGGAGTCAGGCTAGGCGAGCGGGCCGCCGCGCTCACATACACCGGCCTGCGTCGTGCAGGCTGGCTCCTCATGCCGCCAGGCGCGTATCCTGCGCGAACAGCATCCGCACGACCGCCCAATAAGCGTCCGTCCAGGCGGCGAGGACGGGAGAGGTCGCCTTCGGGCCGAGCGCGTCCTTCATGATTGGCTTCAGGCCATCCCCGAAGCAGAAATAATGCTCGCCGCCGAGCGCGAGCGCGCGATGCGCGCGCGCCGTCTCAACGATGCGGGTGGCGGGAGCGTTCCCGGCGAGCTCGCGGGCATGGCCAAGCAACTCGTCCATGATTGCGCCGGTCGTGACCTTCGTCCGTCCGGGGGGAGGATCATAGGGTCCCTGGCTCGCCATGTAGCGCTCGAGTGCCTCCTCCAGCGGGGCGCGATGCTGCTCCATCATCGGCAGAGTCTCGGCCACTATTTCGCGCGCGCGTTTGCTCAGATTGGTGGTCAATTTCTCCTCTTTCCGCCACCGCCGTCGCCGGTAGCCGTTTCGGCACGTTCGATGATGGGCTGCGCGTCGGCTGCCTAGCGTCTGGTGATCCGCGTCACGTAAGGCTCATCCCGATGATGATCACTACAAGCGCCGCGAGAGCGATCAGCGTCGTGCGTCCGCCCCCGACGCTACCGAGCTTCGCGCCGTGATCGCGATAGAAATGCTCGACCTTTGAGCCCATGCGGTCGTCAGCTGCCATCAGGCCGCGACTGACCATGTTCACGTGCGGGAACAGGTTGATCAGCTCGGCGAGGTCCCGCTCGCTTAGATTCGGGTAGAGGCTGAGCAAATGCTCCGCGCGCAAGGTCGTTTCCGAGCGCGGCCGGGCCCGGTCGTAAACCGTCGCCATTCTAACGTCTCCTTGGCAAGCGGGCCGTCTCGCTGGAACGAGACGAGCCCGCGACGAATGGGGTTTAGCCTGGCATCGGGGAACTGCAATGAGATTTGGCCACACCTGAAAAAGGCGAATGGCGTACCCGATGGCTGTGCTCACCGGACGCTGGCGCTGGCGAGGCGAGCGTCCGGCTAGGAGCCGATCATCAGGCGCTGGGGCTCCCGACGGCAAGGAAGAACGTAAATGTCCATAGCCATAAGATGGTTCTTCCGAACACTAAATCAAGCGATTTACCCGAATCGAGGGGAGAGCGTCGGGACACCGCGGTTTGTAATCGCAACGGCTAACGACGCTCCCCTCGTTCCCGCGATCTGGTGGGCGGGAGTCAGCCAAATCGGCGGCTGCCATTCAGCCCGTTGAACTAAAACCACAGTCGGTCAACTAATTCAGATCCACGGCCGGTCCGCGTGAAGCACACCGGCTTCGCCTGGGCGAAGCTTCAAGCCGCGTAGGACGCTCTCGCTCAGCGTCGTGAGGACACGAGGTGTGACTCGCGAGCCGTGAGGACCGTAATTGCGCGCCAGCTCGAGTGCGGCTTGTTGATCGTCGTGCCAGACAGCGAACAACGTCTCGTGAGTGGGGATGCCTGCATCCACCTCATAGGCCTTCGCCACCAACCATCCACTCATGGCTGCTTCTCCTGAATCGGCCCAGCGGCCAAGAATGACGCTCGAGGGACACGAGCGTGTCGGTTTCGGAGGGGCAACGATTCGGCGAAGAGACGGTTCAATCCTGGTGCCGAAATTGCGAGCGTGGTGGTCGGCTGCTTGGAGTCATTACACATCCTCCTTATCCTCCTCGGCAGACCGCGCCACCGGCAGGCGCCAGCCGCGCCGAATCGCCGCGAGACGGAGCCCAAAGCAGAGCAGGGCCGCTGCAATCGCCGTCGGAAGCACCTGCCAGTCCAGCAGATGGCCGGTGACGACCAGCAACGCTCCGGCCAGCGCCGCGACAGCATAGAGGTCATCCCGGAGCACCGCCGGCGTTCGGGCGACTAGGAGGTCGCGCGTGATGCCCCCGCCGATGCCCGTGAGCATGCCCAACAATGCCGCCGTTAGGGGGTTGAGCCCGAAGGCCAAGGCCTTCTCGGCGCCGGCGACCGCGAACAGCGCAAGGCCGGCCGCGTCGAATACCAGAATTGCCGTGCGCTGCCGTGATATAGGGGAGTACCAGAAGAAGATCGAAAGTCCGGCGGCCATCGCCACAGTGAAATAGCGCCAGTCACTGATCGCGGCAGGTGGCACCGAGCCGATGAGCAGGTCCCGCGCGATTCCGCCTGCACTTGAGGCTGCGAAGGACAGCGCCATTACGCCGAAGAAGTCGAGCTTACGCCTGACGCCCAGCATCGCGCCGCTTATCGCGAAGACGAATGTGCCGGCAAGGTCGACCACGACGAGGAGGTCGCGGATCATCCTTTCGTCGAGGAGCGGATTCAGCGGCAGCGCCACGCCGCCTATCGGCCCTGTACCCAAGTCCAAAGCATGTAAGCGCCAAGAACGAGAAAAATGAGGGCGACGAGATTTAGGCCCAGCATCGTGATGAAGATCCGAATAGTCGGCTTAAAGTGTCATGTTGGTCGGGGTTGCCGCTATTCCCTATAATGTCGGAAGGCTCGTTTCGCATTTGCAGTCCTTAGAACATCGCCGGACTAAGCGGCGAATTATTACGACAACGGGTTCGCCGGCGGCGTCGGGTCCGGCAGAAGCGGGATCCACTCGTTCTGATCGAGGTCCGGCAACTTCATCCGGCCGGCGCGCCAGTCGGCCTTGGCCTGCTCGATCCGCTCTCTGGACGACGAGACGAAGTTCCACCCGATGAAGCGCGGACCAAGAGGCTCGCCGCCGAGCGCCATGACGACGGAGGTTTCCTCGGCGACGAAGTCTGCCGATATGCCGGGCGCCAGGACGGCCATGCTCCCAAAATTGAGCCGTTCGCCTCCGAGCTGATCGCGCCGGACGCTACGTAGACGGCTCGCTCGGGATATTCCGGCGGGAGTGACGCGCGCGTACCCCGCGGCAGTTCCCAATGCAGGTAGAAGAGGGCTGAATCGACACTTACTCGATCCTTAAGTCCAAGCGCCTCTCCGGCGCTCAAACGGCCTCGGACTCCCTCTTCCTCTAAGGTCGGGAGATCCTCGGCCTTATGATGCGCGCGAAGCTCGGTTCCACTTCCTCCTTCTTCTCCGGCAGAGCCACCCAGGCCTGAATTCCGTCGCCACAGGATCTTCGTTGCTGGGCGTCGCGGAAGGTGATCGGCGCGGAGGAGAGAAGGGCAGCTCAAGGCGCCTGGCTAGGGGCTGTCCATCTGATCTGAACAAAGATCGTGCATGCCGCACCGGCCGTCCGAGCCGCCCGCACCTGACGGAGCTGATCTCCGAAACCGGCGAGAGACTCTCACTTGCCTCGGTCGTGTGCCTCCTCGTCCGGGCAATCCTTCTCGACCCCAGGCACCTGCGATCCGCAGGGGACCGCGCCGCCTTCATTCTCCCACCGGGAGAATGCCTTTCGCCGCATCTTGTCGGCGTCAGCCGGGCTCTTGTTCTTCGAGGTCGATCCCACGTTCGCTGCCTCCGATGTTTTTTGGAACGGTGCAAACCTACCCGATAATCGGTGTCGTGGCGACCGTCATCCCGGAAGTACGATGAGCTCGGCCTGGCCGGGCGGCGGCCCGAGGTCTGGAGTGCCTGTCGTGTGCTGGCAATGTCTGCAGAGTTGGAGGATAACGAAGCGCAGGATCGCCAGTCTCGCTGGGACGTGGGGAACAAGTCCGCCGGCTGACACCCGCACTAGAGCATGATCATCTTAGACTGAACCATAACCG
>NZ_JAVUPU010000018.1:0-14541 GCF_032378825.1 Sphingosinicella rhizophila
AAACCGGCCTCGCGCACAAAATTACGGACAGTCCCGTCGAGAACAGCCATCTGCCGTTCCGAAGACGAGAGCGGGCAATGGCGCGGTTCAGACGAATGAAGACGCTACAGAAGTTTGCCTCAGTCCACGCCAGCATGCACAATCACTTCTCTCAGGAACGCCACCTCATCGACCGACAGACCTACAAGGCTCGCCGCTCAGCCGCCTTGGCCGAGTGGCAGATCGTCATGGCCTGAAATTTGAACGGAAAGGCCAGAGCTGCGCCACCTAGAGACAAGTTGCAATTAGACTGGCAGCACCTGTTCCGGCCATACAAAGTGTTTTGAGGGCCGCGGAGGACCTCCACACGTTCGATATTCGTCAGCTCAGCGTCCAAATTCGAGCGGCTCCCCTGATAGACCCCGTCGACGAAGACCCCCACGTTGGGTTCGCCAAACACGACGGGCAGACCGCGCATCACATAGTAAGCCGTATTTCGGCGTTGTCAAAGCAAGTGCACCTCTTGGTAAGGAGCGGCAGGGCAGGGGCAGCTGATGCCTAGATCTCGCAAGCCTGATAGCCCGTTCCGGTACTTCAACTCATCGGCCGAGGTGATCCGGCTTGCGGTGATGATGTAATTGCGTTTCCTGCTGTCGCTAAGAAACGTCGAGGACCTCCTATCCGAGCGTGGGATCGACATCTGCCACGCGACGGTGCGGCGTTGGTGTAGCAGGTTCGGCTCGAGACTCAGTTCGGTACTCTTTCATGCCTCATGTCTCATGCTTCGTACCTGATCGAAACGTCGATTCGACTGAGGGACTGAGTGTGGGACTGAGCTGGCATTAAATTAATTTACCCTGTTATTACAGAGAGGTAGTCGATCCAGACGCTCCCACCCTCTCCGCCAAGCACCCCCGGCACTTGTCTCCGCCAGCGGTCGGAGCCCTTAACAGGCCGCTTTCCGGCGCCTTTTAGCGCCCGAATCCGAACTTCGGCCCTGGCAAAGGCCTTCAAATCCGTGACGGCGGGGTCCTTCACTGCCTGCCGTCTCCACGATAACGATGCACGGGTGACTTTGTGGAGAAACAGGGAATTTTTGTAACTTCGGCGAAGAAACAGGGGACGGACACGCTAAGCGAATCGATTGGATGGGGATTATCTAAGAAAACCAATGTCTTCTGAAGCGTAAAATCACTTTCCTGTTAATTGGAGGAACAGGGAAAGAATTTGGGCTGAACAGGGAAAGAGTTCGCCCATAACAGGGGACACTTATCCGCAAACCCTACGTCCGAGACTGAGCCGCGAGCGGAAAGTCTGCTTTGCAACCGCCCAGGCCGAAAGCAGCCATGCAGTGGCGACGAGCGCGCCTATCGGCTCGCTGCTCTAGCGGCATTTCCCCACTTTACGCGTTCAGGCTGCAGCGAGTCGCGCGGCAGATCGCAGGCTATCGATGAGGTCCTCTGAAGCACCCTAATCGCCACCCGCAGCTAAAGCCTAGGAGTGTTGAGATTTTGGGAGTAGGCTTCAGTTGATCTAGGATAACTGATGGTTGAGGTAACCGCAAAGTCAGGCTCCCAAAAAGAGGGCGAAGCAGCAGTCGACTCGTTCCGGAAGGATCTCGGCCCTTTCGTCGTGGCCACCGAAAAAACCCGCATGCCGATGATCTTCACCGACCAAAAGCCCGGCCATCCCATAGTCTTCGCAAATGACGCCTTCCTGGCGCTGACGGGTTATGAGCGAGATGAAGTGCTCGCAAAGAGCTTTCATTCGCTGCTGGCCGTGGGAGTCGACGCGGCAACCCTGCCGATAGTTGAAGCCGCATTCCGCGGAGAGAGCGACAGCGACCCTGAGATTCACTACAAACGCAAGGACGGCAGCGAGTTCTGGGCATCGATCTTCATCAGCCCAGTGTGTGACGAGAGCGGAGCTGTCGTTCAGCAGTTCGTGTCCTTCGTCGACCTCACCAAGCATCGGCAGGAGAATATCCGGTGTAAGATGCTAATCGACGAACTCAATCATCGCGTGAAGAACACGCTGTCGACGGTCCAGTCGATCGTCACCCAGGCGCTTCGCCGGCCAGCCGAGCCTGAAGCGATCCGCGAGGCGATCGAGTCGCGCCTTCTGGCTTTGTCGCGATCACACGATCTGCTCACCAGCGGCAATTGGGAGGGGGCGGGCCTGCACGACCTAGTCGATACCGCCTTGCATCCGTTCGAGGGGATCGCCGGTCGCGAAGAGCGTTTTACGATTGTAGGCGACAATATGCATTTGCCGCCTAAAACCGCGCTCTCACTCGCGATTGCGTTTCATGAGCTTGCCACCAACGCGGTCAAGTATGGCGCCTTCTCAAACGACGCAGGAAAAATCGAAATCGACTGGACGGTGGTGCGGGAAGTAGCAGGGGACCGGCTCGTGCTGCGGTGGCGCGAGCGCGACGGGCCCCCCGTGATGCCGCCCACGCGCAAAGGATTCGGTTCGTGGGTCATCGAGCGCGGGCTGGCGCACGAGCTGGGCGCCAAAGTGACGCTCGATTATTTGAACCTCGGACTTGCCTGCACAATCGACATTCCCGCCCCCGCCGGGGCGGATGAATGACTGGCCTTCTTGCGGGCCGCCGCATCCTTGTCGTCGAAGATGAGATGCTCGTCCTGATGAACATCGAGATGGCGCTCGAGGATCTCGGCTGTTCCGCGATTTGTGCGGCCGCCAGCGTCGCAGAGGCTCTCTCGCTGCTTGCTAAACAAGGATTTGACGCGGCCGTAGTTGACGTCAATTTGAACGGGGAGAAAAGCTACCCGATCGCCGACGCTCTGTCCCGACTTGGCATCCCGTTCGCGTTCTCGACAGGCTATGGCGACCTGGGTGACCGCGTCGATCTTAACGACCGACCGATGCTCCGAAAGCCTTATTTGCGCTCCGATTTGGTAGCAGTGTTCAAGCAGCTAATGGCCGGCGAGCCATTGTCTTCATAGGCATAGTTCAGCCGAAACCTGGCAGACCAGAATATGACTCGGAGCGGCTTGCGAGCCACTTGGTCGGCTTTTGTTTGTCGCATCCGGTCTCTTACTCAGGTCCGCATTCGGCAGTTCCCGTCCCGCTCCGACACGATCAACAATGGCGCACGGCGGCCATGGCGGAAGGTGGGCCGGTTGCTGACTGGCAGGTTGCAGGCGATCGGGACGTGAAAGCTGCCGTTCTCGAGCGGTCACGGCGCACACCCCCATAACGTCGAGATGGAGCCGATATAAAATCGCGGCTGTCGCGCGTTCGATTTTGCGCTACGTCGAGCATGATGACCTCAGAGGCGTTTCCCGACGAATCCAACGTACTCGAAGCCTGCGGTCGCCTCGTCGATTTTGGTGCCTGGGATCAGACCAAGATCGATCCCGAAGGGTGGCTGGGCAATTTCTCCGCCGCCGAACGTCCGTTCGCGCTGGTTCTGCTGAGCAGATTCACATTTCTCGCCGACCATCTGGTCGACCAGCTGTTTCGCTCGGCCTTCCAGAATCTGTCGACGATGCTGCTCGAAGACTGGCCACCATTGTCCGATGCCTACGACCGATGGCGATCCTTTTGCGACGAGGCACTGATCACCATTGTCCAAGGTGAGGATCCGAACCCTTCGGACAGTGGCTGGCTGTTCGCAAGGAAGGCGCGCCAGGCGATCGGCATAGATCAGAAGCAGCTGTTCGAGCCGCGCGACGTGATCGTGAAGCTGGCCGACGGATTTTCCGGTCCCGTCGTGTTCGTTGATGACTTCGTCGGCTCGGGTGAGCAGTTCCTGGCCACCTGGGACCGCCTATACGAGCATGGCAGCGGCAAAGCATCTTTCAAGACGCTCGCGGACTCCTCGTCCGCATCCTTCTTCTACTGTAACGCCATGACGACTGAATATGGGCGCAAGCGGATCCATAGGCACGTCCCTGGCGTCCAGATCTCGGCCGGTAATGTGATCCCCGAACGTTATTCGCTCGCCGATCCGGCGTCGCTTTTGTGGCCCAAGACAATTCGGAATGAAGGCATCGCCCTGGTCGAGGCTGCAGGCCGAAGGCTTGGATATGATGCCGACGATGGTGGGGAGGACGATTGGCGCGGCTTCCACAAGCTTGGCCTGGGCCTCGCCTTCCAGCATTCGGTTCCCGATGCCAATCTGCCGATCTTCTTCACCGACAAGAATGGCTGGAAGCCATTGGTGCGTCGGCTGTGACACGGGCACCCGCCTTCGACGACGATGAGTCGATCACCGACCCTTTCGGCATCTATCGTGCGGAGTGGCTGAAGGATGCTCTCTTCAAGCTGTTCACCAAGCCGGCTTATTATCCGGAACTGGAAACGCCCCGGCCATGCGTGCTCGTCGGCGGTCGGGGGACCGGGAAGACCACGGTATTGCGATGCCTGTCCTATGAGGGCCGCTTCGAGCTCGATAAGCATGACGCAGCGCACATCAACGATTGGCCTTATTATGGCTTCTATTATCGAGTGAACACCAATCGCGTCACGGCCTTCCGCGGCGACGAACTGTCCGACCGCCAGTGGGAGCGCGTGTTCGCCCACTATCTCAACCTGGTCTTTTGCGGCCAAGTCGTCGAATTCTTGAACTGGCACGCCAAGACCGCGCCGCAAGGCGCGTCGCTTCCAGCGTCCGTTTGCCAAGACGTCGCGGACGCGCTTTATCTGGACCCGGCAAACGATCAGGCCGCGCTCCTGACCAACATCCATCGCGGCCGCCGGCGTTTCGAGGCATTTCTCAACAATCTCGACGCGGGCGCATTGCCGCCTCTCTCACTCCAGGGCCAGGCGATCGACGATCTCTGCCAGGCGGTCCTCGACATGCCCGAATTCCTGGGCAAGAACCTGTTCTTCATAGTCGATGAATTCGAGAATCTGCTCGATTATCAGCAGGTGGTCCTCAACACGCTGATCAAGCATTGCGGCCCGCATTATACCTTCAAGATCGGGGTGCGCGATCTTGGCTGGCGCCGGCGCAGCACCTTGAACGAGAATGAACAGCTCGTCAGCCCCGCCGACTATGAGCGGATCGACATCGAGCAGCGGCTCGAAGGCGAACAGTTCGTCAATTTCGCCGCCGACGTCTGCAACTTGCGGGCGCAGGTTTCGAAGGACTTCCCATCCGGGCTCGACATCGCGCGCATCCTCCCTGCTTTGTCCGCAGAAGAGGAAGCTGATCTGCTGGGCGTGAAGGAGCATGCTGCGCGCATCCTCCGCTACATCGAGGTTGAATGCCCCCAGTGGATGGACGAGGCGACCGCCATGGCGCCGCTGGATCTATCGCTCGTCGATTTCTGGGCACGGTCGCAGCAATCGAGCATGACGGCGGTGTTCGAGGAGCGGCGACGCGAACCAAAGAGCTGGGACGACCGGCTCGGCAATTACAAGTTCGCCGTCCTCTTCACGTTGCGCCGCCATAAACCGGGCATCCGGAAATATTATGCCGGCTGGCGGACCTATACGCTGATGGCGGGCGGCAACATCCGCTACCTGCTCGAACTCGTCGGCCAGGCGCTTCTCCTGCAGAAGCGGGATGACCGCAGCACGCCGGGAGAGCCTGTGCGCCCCGAACTGCAGACCCAGGCCGCCACGCAGGTTGGACGCAAGAATCTCTCGGAACTGGAGGGGCTGTCCGTCCATGGCGCGCAGCTCACCAAGCTCCTGCTCGGCCTCGGGAGAATCTTCGAGGTGCTGGCCAGCGAACCAGAAGGACATACGCCCGAGGTCACGCAATTCACCTTGCCCGAAGACGCGCCGCTGGGCGACGCTGAGAAGCTGCTGTCGGCCGCCGTCATGCACCTCGCGCTTGTGCGGAGCGTCGCGAACAAGCGGACTGACCTGGATCTCAAGGGCTACGACTATTCGGTCCACCCGATTTATTCGGCATTTTTCGTGTTCAGCTATCGGCGCAAGCGGAAGCTCCGTCTCACCCCTAATCAGCTGATGGCGCTCGTCCGGGAGCCCAAGACCGGGATCCGCCAGATCCTGCGTCAAAACAATCGGGACGATGAGGATTATCCTCTTCCCGATCAGCTGCGGCTATTCGAAGGCTTCTATGAAGCCGATCAGTGAGCGTCCGCTGTTCACCCGGGATTTCGAGGATCCGTCGCGCTTCCAGCCGACGGCCGGCTCGAGCTACCTTTATGGCGTGACATCGGAACCGCGTAGCGAGTTCGCGCTGTCTCTGTTGAGGCGGTCGTCGGGCGTACGCTTCGTCGAGATCAGGGACGGAGATGCCGCAGCATTTGAGACAAACTTCCCTGGCTTCGAACGGGTGCCGACCCGGAGGCGCGCGCCTCTGCAGGATTTCGTCGCGTCGCTGGGGAGCGGTACGATCTACCTGGACATCACCGGCCTTGGCCATGCCACATGGGCGCCATTGGTCAGGATTTGCCTCGAGGCCGGCCAGCCGTTTCGAGTTATCTACCTCGAACCAGACACCTACAATGAGTCGCCGACGCCGGATGCGGGCCAGATATTCGATCTGAGCGAGCGGATCGACGGCATCGCGCCGATACCATTGTTCGCTTCGTTGAACGACAGGGCCGAGGAAGACATATGCTTCGTGCCGCTGCTCGGCTTCGAGGGCGTGCGTCTGTCGCACATGCTGAACGAGGTCCAGCCGTTGGCGAAGAAAATCTACCCGATCATCGGCGTGCCCGGTTTTCGGCCTCATTATCCACTGGACGCCTATCTCGGGAATGCGACGCCGCTCGAAAAATATAAGGCCGCCAGAAATCTCCGTTTCGCGCGATCTAACTGCCCATTCAGCTTGTTCTACACGCTTGAAGATATCCGCGATCGGCACCCATCGCAGCAGCTCAAGGTCGGTCTGATCGGCACCAAGCCGCATGCGCTCGGCGCGATCCTCTTCGCGATCGCGCACGGCGATGAGGTCGAGATCGTCTACGACAATGTGAAACGTAAAGTCGGCCGGACCGCCGGCACCGCACGCTGCCTAGTCTATGGCGTATCCGACTTCCTCCCCCGCCCGCGGCGAGCGGCGGCCTGATGGACGCCATCTATACACCGCCCGATCTCGCGAAATTCCTTGCCGAGGCGTCCACGCTGGCATCGCCCCGATCGGTCGCGGATTTCGCAGCCGGCGATGGTGCCCTGTTGAGGGCGGCTGCCGCGCGGTGGCCGGGAGCGAAACTGTTCGGCTCGGATATCGATGAACAAGCGGTCGCGTCGATCGAAGCGCTGCTGCCGGGATGCGACACGATGCTTGTCGACTTCCTGGCGGACGCCTCCAACCGCCTACTGGCGGACCGCCTGTTTGACTTGATATTGCTCAACCCGCCATTCTCCGGCCGCGGCAATAGGCGCTATTCTGCCGAGATCGAGGGCGTCGATCACAAGGCGAGCAAGGCATTAGCCTTCGCTGCCCGCGCGCTCGCATATTTGGCGCCAGGGGGTGAAATCATCGCCATCCTGCCGGCTTCCACGCTCACCAGCGAGCGAGACGCGGCCTTGCGGAAAGCGATGCGCGCATGGGGTCATGTCGAACAGATCGGGGATGTATGGCGGACTGCATTCAAATCTCATGCCGTCGCCGTCACGGTCTTGCGCATCACGAGAGCAAAGCCAAAGCGAAAGACCATAAGCAAGCCGACCCTGATTTCGTTGCGCCCTTTCGCCGTCGAAATGACGCGAGGATCACTCTCCGTGCATGAGCATGTGACAACCGATACCGGCCCGCGCTTCATCCACACAACCGACCTCCAACGTAATTGCCTCTTACCCTCTGACCGGCGTGCCTCGTCTGCGCATCGAACGATCAGCGGTCCGGCAGTCCTGATTCCGCGTGTTGGGCGACCGAGCAGCGACAAGGTAGTGCTGCTCGCGTCCGGCGAGGCGGTGCTGTCCGATTGTGTGATCGCGCTTCAGACCATTCCAGTCGGCTCTGAGCAGGCACTGGCCGATCTCCTCGTCGAGAATTGGGAAAGCCTGAAGACGGCCTACGGTGGGAGCTGCGCGTCCTACACGACCCTGAAGCGCCTGACCAAAGCCCTTCTCCGCTTCGGACTCGCCAGTTCAATTCGACGGGAAGAGCGGCAACCAGCACGAGCGAAGGCCGGGCTCATCGAACCACCTTCGATCGGTCAGGTCGCAAAGAAGCGCTCCGCCGGTTGACGACGCTGGTCGTGGTCAATCGGGCGCTATATGCCCCCGAGAGGACGCGACGCCGCAGTCCCAGCATTATCCGACCGTAGGCCACCGACGCCGACGGGACGCAAACCAGATTGTACGCGTCTCGGCCCACGCGAAAAGCAGCCAGAGCGCTTTGTCCCAGAACGGTTGTCGGTCTGTGCAGCAGGGCCATGTGAACGAACGACTGATTTTGGGATCGTCGATCAACGACGGCAATGGCCGAATCTGGGCGCGTATCAGACACCCGCGCACGGGAACGCGAAAAGCCTCCGCTGCTCCTCCCACGATGCCGGAATCTTCGCGCGTGTAAGTTGCTCGAGCATCAGAGTGGGCGGCTGGCGCCCTTCCATAATGGCCTCTTGGATATCGGGCGCCAAAAACGCCAGGCGAGCAAGACGACGCAGATATGGCGACCCGGGCGACGACTCCAATCGAGGCATGCCGTCCTTATCTGTTCGAGCCATGGTATGAGCCGCTCGCAGAGCCTTGATCATTGCCCGGTCGTGGCGCGCCTCCTGCCTCGCAGCACCCGTTGTCCAGGCACGTCCTCCCCGCATTTTCATCCTGATCGGCACGATCACTCGCAAAGAGCTTGGGTCCTCATCGACCCGCTCCACCTGCTCATCATCAGCCAGTGAAGCGCGAACCTCGGGCAGCAGCCTGATCGGCAACAGCAACTGCAGTGAGTGCGCGTGCACTTCGATACGCGTCGGGACGGTCAGAGGTTGACTACGCTGGCTCGGAACGAGGCGCGTCGCGATGGTAGTAACGAGCCTCTCCAGATTGGAGGCTGGTATCCGCCGCAGCTGCTCGTTGCGTGGTTTGTGCGTCGCTCCTTGCTGCAGCGGCGCCGACACATAATAGCGATATAACTTGCCGCTTTGCCCATGCGAGAAAGCGGGGCTCATTGGATTGCCGGCAGCGTCGAACACCCGTCCCCTCAGTGGCGAGCGCGTCACTCGATTGGCACCGTGCTCGCGGGCGTTGGCGTTCAGCTTCGACTGAACGGCGTCGAACAACTCAGCGTCGACGATGGCGGTGTGGACACCGGGGTAGGCCGTGTCCTTGTGGACGATCAGCCCCAGATAGATCCGGTTGCGAAGCAGGTAGAACAAGGCGCCGCGGCTGAAAGGTTCGCCCCCGACCAGTTTGCCGCCCTTGGTCGTCCGTTGTTTGGAGCGGACGCCCTGTTCCCGAAGCAGATGCTGGAGCGAGTGCACCGAGCCAAGCTGCAGATATTTGTGGAAGATGGAGCGGACGATCGCCGCCTCGGCTTCATTGATGATGAGCCTGCGAGCGCTGTCGGCCGGAAGGTCATAGCCCAGCGGCGGAACTCCGCCCATCCACATACCCTTGGCTTTGGAAGCAGCGATCTTGTCGCGGATTCGCTCGCCGGTGACCTCGCGCTCGAACTGGGCAAAGGAGAGCAGCACGTTGAGCGTCAGGCGGCCCATGCTGCTGGTCGTGTTGAACGCTTGGGTGACACTGACGAAGCTCACCTGATGCTTGTCGAATAGCTCGACGATGCGAGCGAAGTCGGCGAGGCTGCGGGTCAGGCGATCGATCTTGTAGACGACCACCACGTCGATCATGCCTGCCGCGATGTCGGCGAGAAGTCGCTTTAGGCCAGGCCGCTCCATCGAGCCGCCGGAAAAGCCACCATCGTCATAATGGGCGGGAAGGACACGCCAGCCTTCGCTCGACTGGCTCTTTACATAGGCCTCCCCAGCTTCCCGCTGAGCATCGAGGCTGTTGAACTCCTGGTCGAGCCCTTCTTCCGAACTTTTGCGGGTATATATGGCACAGCGCTTCGCGGCGGCATTCATGACCGCGTTTCCCGCAAGCCAAAGAACCGTGGACCATTCCAGCGGGTACCGGCGATGGCGGTGGCGGCCGATGAGAGGCTTGGATAAAGGGTCCCGTTCCAGCGGAACCCCTTCTCCTCGACTTCTACTTCAACCACTTTGCCATTCCACTCGCGCCGGAGCTTTGCGCCCGCGCCAAGGCCAAGCCCCTCTGCCTGGACCGCGCCCTTACGCTTTAGCTGGCGTCGGACCTCAGGCGAGAGGCCGCCATGGGCGGCTGCCTGGATCCGCCATGCCAGCGAGAGTCTCAGGAGTGGTACCGAGCGGAGCGGTGGTGGCGGACCAAATCTGGTCCGCCACTCTTTCCTCAAGGCTTCCAGGTCGAGTTTCTCCAGCGCCTCGACCGCACGCGTCACGACATCGCTCACTGATCGCTCGCGATCCGGTAGCGGCGGAGCCCATCTACCTTCTCCGAGGCGATCGTGTGCCCCCGTTTCTTGAGGGCGCCGGCGAGAGCGCCCCGAACGGAATGTCGCTGCCACGATGTGGCATTCATCATCTCGTCGAGACTCGCCCCTTCCGGCCGCCGTAGCAGCGCCTCGACATGGTCGAGCTTGGAAGTGCCGCTGGGCACTGCGAGTTTCTTGCTTTTGGACATTTTGCTTCTCCTGGTCATCGCGGGGGAGAAGATCTCCGCCGCTACCAGCAGAAGCCCGGAGTGCCGGGCGCACCGCACTGAAGCTTCGTTGCGGCGGCAAGTCCAGTACATTGTCTGTATCCTTTACGTTCCCGAAAAGTTCTGATACTGATCTGGATCATGCTGGTCGATTCGGATGTGGCGGCTCCACCCGCCTCTCGCCCGCTCTTGATTGCTTACAGGGCAGTCGAGACCCTCAAACCTGATCCTCGCAATGCGCGGACGCACTCCAAGAAGCAGATCGAACAGATCGTCGCTTCAGTGCGGGAGTTCGGCTTCACCAACCCGGTGCTGATCGATTCGGAAGGCGTGCTCATCGCCGGCCATGGCCGCCTACTTGCTGCCAAAGCAATCGGGATGGCGGAAGTCCCGACCATCGAGCTTGCCGGCCTTACCGAAGGGCAAAAGCGAGCGCTTCGCCTCGCCGACAACAAGATCGCGCTCGG
Organism: Sphingosinicella rhizophila; assembly: GCF_032378825.1. Classification (NCBI taxonomy): domain Bacteria; kingdom Pseudomonadati; phylum Pseudomonadota; class Alphaproteobacteria; order Sphingomonadales; family Sphingosinicellaceae; genus Sphingosinicella; species Sphingosinicella rhizophila. The sequence goes on from NZ_JAVUPU010000018.1 coordinate 11,091, forward strand.
CGCCGGCTGGGACTTGGATATTCTGAAAGTGGAGCTTGCCGAGCTTTCCCTGCTCGATCTCGACTTCGATCTCACCGTGAGCGGCTTTTCAACCGGCGAGCTCGACGTTCTGCTGAACCCCCCGAAAGATCCCGATGATGAGGTGATCCCGGCGGTGCCGGCGGAACCTCGCGCCAAGGTCGGCGACATCTGGATGCTCGGCGACCACCGCATCGGCTGCGGCGACAGCCGCGACGATGCCTTTCTGCGAGAGGTCGTCGGTGAGGGGGCTCATATCGACGCCGCTTTCCTCGACCCGCCCTACAATGTGAAGATCAACGGCCACGCCAATGCCAAGGGCCGGCACCGCGAGTTCGCAATGGCCTCGGGCGAGATGAGCGATGCCGCATTTCGTGCGTTCCTCGCAGAGACCTTGGGAGCAGCGGCCAAAGTCTCACGCGATGGCGCGGTTCACTTCATCTGCATGGACTGGCGCCACATCGACGATGTCTCAGTCGTCGGTGCCGATATTTATGGCGACCTGCTCAACCTGTGCGTCTGGAACAAGAGCAATGCCGGGATGGGGTCGCTCTACCGGTCGAAGCATGAGCTGGTGTTCGTCTACAAGGTCGGTGCTGCACCTCACTTCAATGCGGTCGAGCTTGGCCGCCATGGGCGCAACCGGACCAACGTCTGGGACTATGCTTCTGTAAATTCCCTTGCCGGCAGCCGCCGCGAGGATCTGGCTATGCATCCGACCGTCAAGCCCACCGCTTTGGTTGCGGATGCCATCCAGGACGTCACCCGTCGCGGGGAACTCGTGCTCGACACGTTCCTAGGATCGGGCACCACTCTGATCGCTGCCGAGCGCACCGGCAGGCGCTTTCGCGGAATCGATATCGAACCCGCTTATGTGGACGTGTCCATCGAGCGCTGGGTGGCGATGACTGGCGGAGCGCCGGAGCTGGCGCAGCGAAAGGCTGAGACTTGAGCAGCCGCGGCGGGCGCCCGCCTGCAGAGCATCGGTTCACGAAAGGCACGAGCGGCAATCCTAAAGGCCGGCCGCGCAAGCAGGTGACGAAAACAGTCTCGGCGTTCGATGTCGTGTTGGACCGAAGCTTCGCAATCACGCAGAACGGCGTGCCCCGCGAGCTCAGCGTCGAGGAGGCACTGCAGCAGCGAACCTACCAGGATGCCATCGCCGGCAACCGCCCCGCCCGTCGCGAAATCTTGAAGATGATCGCCAAGCGCGAGAAGTGGCTCGCCGACAAAGCCCCCAAGCGCCACCAGAATGTCGCGTTTCAATCGGAGCCGACCGATCCCAGAAACGCCGACGAAGCGCTCAAGATCCTAGGCATCGCGACCACAAACGAGAAATGGACCGATCACGCCAAATATGAGCATCTACTTCTGGAGCCATGGGCGGTGCAAAAGGCGCTCAGCCGGCGCGGGTTCAAGTCCATCAAAGCCAAGGAGGTAGGCGAGATCAAACGCTGCACGCGTGATGCCCAGAGCCTCGCCTGGCCCAAAAGCTTGCGCGATGAGTAAGACGGGCGGTCGCAACTACGAGGTCGGCTACGGCAAGGCCCCCGCTGCCGCGCGGTTCGAAAAGGGCAGAAGCGGTAATCCCAAAGGTCGTCCCAGGGGACGCACGAACCGGCCGCCTTATGATGTCGTGCTTGGGCAGGTGGTCACGATCCGCGAAGGCGGGGTCGAACGTCGGCTGACCGCGGCCGAAGCCTTTCTGCTACACATGACCAAGAGCGGTCTCGATGGTGACAGCGCTGCGGCCCGTTCGACCATGGCCGCTATCGAGGAAGCCCGGGCCCGCCGCGGCAGCCGTGAGGCTCCTGAGTTGAAGATCGTCTGGGTGGTGGTGGAGCCTGGCAGCGTGAATTCGGCCCTGGCGCCACTACGCATGGCGACCAAGCTGGACCCTTACCGAGACACTGCCCGCATCGCGCTTGAGCCGTGGCTGGTCGAGGAGGCGCTCGCCCGGCTTGGCGAGCGGCAGCTTACTCTTGAGGAGCAGGCAAAGGTGGTAAAGGCGACGCGAAGGCCGAAGAAGGTGCGATGGCCGGAGTGGTGGGAGATCCATCCGTGAGGGCTTCACATAATTGGCCTTATCGCACCGTGGCGATTTCACATGTCGTTAGGCGACCTGAGGGTTGAGCGTGTGAGGCCTATCGATTAACTCGCCGGAAAGCTGGTTTTGCCATTGTCGCACCATGAGGCACGGCAATCCCAATTTCTCCGCGGCCCGGACTCGGCAGCGCCGCGCTCAGCTCGGTGGACCTACACCAGTGACTCCCTCGTCAGCGGCTTGCTGCGGTGGTGTATCGCCTCCAAGTCGCCGCCGGAGTTTTTTTGGGTGCCCATCGATATCCTAAACAGCCAATTTGTGCGTCCAGAGTGGTGAAGAGGCTCGTTTTCGCCGTGTCGACGAGTATAACGTGGGCCTGAGACCGTCGAGGTTCAGCTTGACGGGCAATGATGCAATGACCATGGGTTGAAGCGAGCAGCCGCGCTTTGAAATCTGGTGATGCTGGCAGTCAATAAGGGCTAGCGAGTTCAGTCCCGCGAGGATAAAATGCAGAGAGGCTCAGACTCTTTGGGCGTGCTCCCGCTTGGGACCCCGAGCTTGCGGAAACGGGCGGAGGACGTGGATAGTCGAGGTGAATCGCTGAGCGGGGATGCCGCTAGATTATTGACTACCCTCGATAACTTTCGCGCGACGTTTGGCTTTGGCAGAGCTATTTCTGGGCCCCAAATTGGGATCGATTTGCGCATGATCGCAGTGCGGATGGCCGGGTGGCCCTCGATTGTAATCAACCCTGTAATAACTTGGCAGAGTGCGGACTCCGTAACCCTTTGGGACGATTGCATGTGCTTTCCCGACCTGCTGGTGCTTGTTCGGCGATCGGCTTCAATTTCGTTGTCATTTACCAGTCTGGATGATGTCGTGCATCAACGCGCGCGGCTCAACATTGCCGAGGCGGAGCTATTTCAGCATGAGGTTGACCATCTAAATGGCATCTTAGCCATAGATCGCGCAGAAGGCAGGAATGCCCTTATTTCACGTTCAGCATTTGTTGAGGACGTGAGCCATTTTCACAAGAAAGTCGACTATATAGGATCGAACTAAGGAGGGCATTTTACTGGACTTTATCAGGACAATTTTTCCGTTGCGCGCTGAAGGGGGCTGTCAGAGTAAATTAGCGGCTCGGTAAGGGCAGGGTGCTACCACCTGCCTCAGGAGCAAAGCCAATAATCGGGCTTGTCAGACTAATCTAGCGTATGTGATCAGGCGCCGGCACCAGTGCAGCATGAGCAAGGTCCCCAACCCTTTCCGCTGCTTCCATTCATCCCCCGAGGTGATTCGCCTCGTCGTCACGCGTTCGAGGAGGAGCATTGGGGTCGGAAATATCCGGCGATCGCGCAAAGCTGGCGGCGCCACTGGGACCAGGTGATC
>NZ_JAVUPU010000019.1:0-4626 GCF_032378825.1 Sphingosinicella rhizophila
CCTATCTCAGCGTCCATCAGACCGGCAGCAGCTCAGTAGGTGGGGATGGATGGCGATGGCGCTGATCCCTTTGGGCCCCAGTTCGTCGGCAAGATTCTTCGTGAGCGTGGATACGGAGGCGCAGCGAATCCCCGCATTGTAATTGCCCGTCACGCGCGCGGCCATGCCGCCGATACTGATGATCCGCCCCCAGCCTTTGGCAATCATATGGGGTGAGACGGCGCGCGCTGCGCGCAAATAGCCTCCGGTCTTGATATTGATATCGCTGAGCAGGCGCTCGATCGAAATCTCCTGGACGTTGGCCGATGCACCCCCGCCTGGAGTGGCAGCGTTGTTGATCAGGATGTCAGCACCGCCCAGTGCTTCAACGCCGCTGGCGACCATCGCATCAACCGATGCGTCGTCGCCCATGTCGACGACAAGCGGCACCACTTGGCTGCCGGTGGCCCCCATGATCTCGGCGGCGGCAGCGTTGAGTACGTCTGCATTGCGGGCAGCAATGGCCACGCTTACACCCTCTGCGGCGAGCTGCCAGGCAATCGTTTTGCCCAGGCCCCGACTGCCACCGGTGACGATCGCCCGCTTGTCGCTAAGTTCTAGGTCCATTCGTCACTCCACGAGAAAAGAAATGTCACGCCGACTGAGACATCGGGACGTCGGCGGGGCGAAGCCTGTTGTAATCTGCATACGATTACCGATTGTATACATAATGAAAAACAGGGCAATAAGGATGGGCGTGCTGGTTCATCGGTTGGACCTGTGGCTCGCCCGCCGACAAGCATCAGGGCGCGTGTTTGAGCAGACGGGATTGTGGAAACATCCGCTTAACTTAGCCGCCGGGCATCGTCCGGTCATTTCTCTGGGAGACAGACTGATGGAGAATCCGTCGCTGGACGCGATTAGGCAAGCCTTTGCTCACGAGCAATTGGATAGGCCCCTGGCTCGCAAGGCCAGCGACATCCCGGTGTCCTACGAAGCCATTACGCCGGATTGGCTGACGGCGGTCATCTGCCATGGCCAGTCGGGTGCCAAGGTCACCTCCTTCGATCTTGGCGAACCCGATTCCGGAAGTTCGAACCGGCGGCGGATTTTCTTGAATTATAATTCGGAAGAGCACGCGGCCGGTCTTCCCCAGTCCATATTCTGTAAGGCCGCGCACGATTTAGTCACTCGCATACTGTGCTCGTCAGGCATGACTCACAGTGAAGTAACCTTTTACAACAAGATCAGGCCTCAACTCGATATCGAAGCTCCAACGGCCTTCTTAGCCCAATATGATCCCGTGGCTTTCAAGTCGATTATCATATTGAAAGACATCGCCGATGAGGTCACCTTCTGCTCTCATGAGACGAAGGTTGATTTCGATATGGCTAAGGGCCAGCTGGATTTGTTGGCGAGAATGCACGGGCATTTCTACCGGAGCGTCCAGTTCGAGTTTGAGCTCAAGGATGTCCAAACTTTCCATGGGCGGTTCATGAACCTGTGCGACAACCACTGTCTTGCCGAATGCTGCGACAACGGTTTCGTGGCTGCCCGCGACGTGTTGCCAGCCGCCGTCTTTGCCCGGCATACCGAGGTTTGGCCGGCTACGCTTCTGGCTGTCAATAGGGATCGAAATCAGCCCGAGACTTTGACGCATGGCGACGTTCATCTCAAGAACTGGTACGTGACTCATGCCGGCCAAGTCGGTCTCGGGGATTGGCAAGTCACCTGCCGAGGCCATTGGTCTCGTGATCTGGCATATGCCATTTCGACCGCGCTTGAGCCTGTCGACCGGCGGGCTTGGGAAACCGACCTGATCCAGTTCTATATAGAGCGACTTGGCGCTAATGGCGGTCCGCGGATCGGGTTTGAAGAGGCTCTGCTGCATTACCGGCAGCAAATGCTGACAGTGCTCGCCTGGTGGACGGTGACACTTTCACCTTCACAGGACATGCCCGACATGCAGCCGGCCAATACCACTATGACATTCCTCGCCCGGATCGGCCAGGCGATTGATGATTGGGAGTCACTCGATAGCTTCGACCAAATTTGAAGTAGGTTCGGTTTGACTCCCAATTGGGCAATCGTGGCTTTGCTCTCTGGCTCTTTCCCAAGGGTGACGCCTTTGAGTGAGGACGGGCCGGGATGGAGCAAGGTGTGATGTGGTTTCGCACTTGCCATAAATGCGGTTATCGCACCTTGGGAGGGAAGGGGAGGTCCGCTTCGCGCCCAGTCGCGACACTAGGCCATTTAATCGCTTCTTATCAGCAGACTTCGCGCCGTAGCCTTGGCTATTGTCTATCCTGAAGGTTGTACGCAGCGTGCAGCATCGGGTGCAGCCGGACCTTGCTATCAGGGGATAGCAGCTGAGGCGAGATCAGCGGTTGGTCTATATGTGCGTAGGCGAACCGATCCTGCGCACTGATCTTAATGCCGATGCCTCCCGCTCGATATAAGATCGCCGCTAGCTCCGCGAGAACATCGAAGGTCATTTTCTTTCCGCCTTCAGCGTAAGCCTGGCAGAGGTCCCATACCGGATCGTGGTCGATTCTCGGGGAAGACCAAGTTTGTGTACAGAAGTCGTCCACTTTGTCCATGAGCTCGATTAGGTCGACCCCGGACTTGCGCCGCGACGTAAACAGGTCGAGAACTCGTCCAAGTAGCGGGTAAGCGCTCCTCCATTCCTGCAATAGCGCATCCCGACGTTTCCGAGCGAAGTCTACCTCGGCCTTTCGCACAGCAGTTACCGACACGCTTGGTTGGCCGTTGGCGATGTCTATGCACTCGTTGACGAGAGCTATGACGTCGCGCGGTCGCATGAGTGTGCGCTCAGTCATCCATTCGAAAGTGTCCTTGGCCCCGATTTTGGGCGGAAAGATGTCGGAAAATCCGATCAGCGCTACTGTGTATTGTCGCTTGAACAAAGAGTTGAGGCGCTTGTCCACCAGCTGCCTGAGTTCCGCACGCGTCCATCTCAGGCGCACCATCAGATCTTCGAACTTTTCACGCTGGAAACTGATATCAGCAGTCTCCTGCACCACTCTCTCGAGCACGTCCTCTCGAAGAGCGACAAGAATCTTCAAATTCCTAATCTTGCGGAATGTTTTTAGGGACTCCATCAGTCCTTTGATCATGCGGAAGCGAACGCTGTCGTCGACCCAGCGTTCGTCGAGGCGATCGATGGTGAGATAATAGGTTCGAACGTCAACATCCTGCGTCGCAAGCATCTCAATGACGCCGTGAAGCTCTGAAAGCTGATCCGAGCTAATAATTTTCCGGGTTCTTGCAACAATCTCGCTCTTTTTTTCTCGACTCATGCGTTTGTCATATTGCCCACCCGCTTTAAACTTCTCGATTTCAACACCGATCTCAGCATGGAGCTTGCGCTCTACCGATTCGGTTATTTCCTTAATGTTCTGGTCCATTGTGATCCAGAACTTGCCTTGCCAGTCCTTGATATACTCCAGCGACTTTTGTTTCCGCTCGTCCCTCAGAAAACCGCCGAAGAGTTTCGAAAAGATGTTTCTAGACTTATCGGCGCTATCGACGTCCCAGCGGAGGCGGATATATTCGATGCATAGGACGTGCTTCCAAAGCACCTGAAAGAATAGGTCCAAGTCGGCGCCTATCGCGTTGAGAAAGCGCAGTGCGTCAGAATTCGAAACATAGCTCATCGACATTTCGAAGGGATCGAGGCTTGTGCTGCGGTGTGTTTCACGTTCCAAGTATCGCAGGATTGCGGTCTTCCCAGAGCCTGTACGACCCGCAACCACCATCACCGGCGAGGTGGCCCGCCGACACTCCTCTACCGGCGGGTACTCGACAAAGCAGTCGAATAAGAAGTCATCATCGGTTTCCGCGTTTCCTGTACCGATGCCTGCTCCGCGGCGGAGAACGACGGGGTTAACTTGCTTAATTGTCGCCATGGCGGGAAGGTAGTTGAACTTGCCACAAGACGCCAGCCTGCGGAATGATGCGCACCTGCGTATTAGGCGTCCGCCTTCTCACCGCTTCGTCTATTGGTACACTGCCGGTTCCGAATTCCGTCACGAGTGGATCAACTGAATTCAGGAGAACACGTCAAAATCGATCGCCTCTGATGCACCACCACCTCGCTTGCGTGCTCGGTCAGCTCAGACAATGACTGGGGGCCGACCCACCCGCCCCTTCGAACTGGACTAGCTTGGCTTGATCTCGGCCCCAATGTCCGCTTCCGCGTCATGCCGTGCCAAAGCGGACCGATAACTCCCGGGCCATGTTGCGACCTTCCGCTAAGCGGCAGGTCCAGTTTCGGTCGTCTGGTGACGTTGAGCTTTCCTTCCAGACCGGCCATTCACATGTCTGATGGGGGTGGTAAGGTGCCGCGGCGGCGTGAGGCAGTCTAGATTCTGATCGACGGTCACTGCCGCTGCAACATGGCACTGACATTGGCGGCGAGGAGTACCTCGAAGCCTTTTCTATCTGGATGATAGCACTTCGCGAGGGCCCACCTGCCGAGGGCTGCCTCAAGACGGAGTAACGCAAGTGACGAACAAGAAAGTGCATCTGCTCCTCCAAGCGCGCGTGCCCGAATTTATGTTCAATCCCGAACAGAAAGATGGAATCGTAGTTTGAGCTGCTGCCGGTCTGATGGACGCTGAGATA
>NZ_JAVUPU010000020.1:0-1252 GCF_032378825.1 Sphingosinicella rhizophila
ATCACCGCGATCCAGCAGGCGACCCGGCAGACGGTGGATGCCAACAGCTCGATCCGCCATACGGTGGAGGAGGTGCAAACCTCGGCCGACCGGATCCGTCAGGCGATGGAGGTGCAGGCGCGGACGGTGACGATGATCACCGCCGCGGTGGACGAAACAGCGCTTGCTGCCGATTCCATGTCGTCCACCATCGCCGCGATCCGCTCGGACACCGAGCAAGTAGTCAACCAGATCGACGCGGTCGAGCATGATTTCGGCCATGTCGACCAACAGATGGACAGGTTCAAGGCGGCGACCAACCAGTTCGTCAAGAATTTCGCGGTGTGAACGACAGCGGCGGCGGCATCGGTCCGCTGCCCTCCGATTTTCGAGGATTGGGACTTCAGGACATGTCAGGCTTTCAGCTTCCCGCGAATGGATCCACGGCGCAAGGGCTCACCGACGCACAGGTGGAAAGCCGGCTGGCCATCTACAATCCCGACGGACGTTTCGGCAAAGAGCTGAAGATACTCTGGGACCGTGCGGGACCTTCCCTGGAGGAGGCAGCCCGCGCCTATGGCGGCGACGAAGCGGCCGCGCGGCTGCGCGACCATTTCATACGCTCCGTCAACGCGGAATGGATTCATGCCGGCGCAGCCTATGGCATGGACATCTACAATCGGGATCTGTCCGTGCCGACGGTGATCCACGAGGGCGCCCGATATACCGCGATCCTTGCCGGCGCCCTGCACGAGCATTTCGCCGACGACAATCAAGGCTTCATCGCGGCGATGGAGACGCTCCAGCGTCTGCGAGATTATGGTACCGAGGTCGTGCTGGCTCAGATCGGCATTCTCGACGCCCATGACGCCGCAGAGAAACGCGGTCGGCAAAGCGAACATTTCGAACAGAAGGTCGCCAGCCTGGTGGCAGCCACCACCGAGGAATCGGTATCCTTGCGCGACAAGACCGGATCCACGGCCGCCGCCGCCCGCGGCATGCTGGGCAAGAGTTCGGAGGTCGCTTCGGCTGCCGAGCAATCGGCACTGGCGATGCGCGAAGCAGCGCATACCGCAGCCGGTCTGATCCTTGCGATCGAGGAAGCGAGGGAACAGGTCGAGGTCGCGGCAGGGGTCGCGGCCCGGGCCGGCGAACAGGCCGCCCAGGCGGTCGAGATCAGCGGCGCCCTGTCCAGCCACGTCGAGACGATCGAGTCGATCCTGAGCCTGATTCGGGACATTGCCGGCCAGACCAATTTGCTGGCGCTCAACGC
>NZ_JAVUPU010000021.1:0-1195 GCF_032378825.1 Sphingosinicella rhizophila
GCCGCGAGTTTCATTTCCATTCGGCTCCAGATTTCGACGAGGGCCTGTGCGAGTTCGCGCATATTTTGGTGGCTATGTGCGGGTCCTGGGGTGAAGCGGAGGCGTTCGGTGCCGCGCGGCACGGTGGGATAATTGATCGGCTGCACATAGACGCCATATTCGGCCAGCAGGATGTCGCTGATCTTTTTGGCGCGGACCGGATCGCCGACCATCAGCGGCACGATGTGTGTGGTCGATTCCATGACCGGCAGATGGGCCTGGGCGAAGATCTGCTTGAGCAAGGCGGCGGCGGCCTGCTGGCCTTCGCGTTCGGCCGACGATTGCTTGAGGTGGCGGACGCTGGCCAGGGCGCCGGCGACCAGCACCGGCGACAGCGAGGTGGTGAAGATGAAGCCGGGGGCGTAGCTCCTGACGACATCGACGATGTTGCGGTCGGCGGCGATATAGCCGCCCATCACGCCGAACGCCTTGCCCAAAGTGCCTTCGATGATGGTGAGGCGGTGGGCGACCTCGTCGCGTTCGGAAATGCCGCCGCCGCGCGCGCCGTACATGCCGACGGCATGGACCTCGTCCAGATAGGTGATGGCATTATAGGTGTCGGCCAGGTCGCAGATGGCGGCGATCGGCGCGACGTCCCCGTCCATCGAATAGACGCTTTCGAAGGCGATCAGCTTGGGCACATCCGGATCGGTGGCGGCCAGCAGCTCTTCCAGATGGGCAAGGTCGTTGTGCCGGAAGACCCTCTTCTCGCAGCCCGAATTGCGGATGCCGGCGATCATCGAGGCATGGTTCAGCTCGTCCGAGAAGATGACGCAGCCCGGCAGCAGCTTGGCCACCGTCGACAGCGTCGCCTCGTTGGAAATATAGCCGGAGGTGAACAGCAAAGCCGCCTCCTTGCCGTGAAGATCGGCAAGCTCGGCCTCGAGCTCGATATGATAATGGGTGTTGCCGCCGATGTTGCGGGTCCCGCCCGAGCCCGCCCCGACATCGTGCAGCGCCTCTTCCATCGCCGCAACAACCGCAGGATGCTGGCCCATCGCCAGATAATCGTTCGAACACCAGACCGTGATCGGCTTGGGACCATTATGCCCGGCAAAACAGCGCGCATCCGGAAAACTGCCCTTGTTGCGCAAAATGTCGATGAACACACGGTAACGACCCTCGGCATGAAGCCGATCAATGGCCTGCGCGAAGA
>NZ_JAVUPU010000022.1:0-1169 GCF_032378825.1 Sphingosinicella rhizophila
CCTGTGCCATCGAAACCCCGCGCTCGCGAACCAGCTTCACCGCCTCGAGCTTGAACTCCCGGCTGAACTTCCGTCTCTCCATCGATACCCTCCGGCTCCATAAAACACCTTATCTCGGTGTCCACGAAACCGGCAGCAGCTCATTGTTCTCGTCCGACCATCGAGTTGGTTCTACCCAGCTTCGCTTTTTCACAGCTCGCCTTCGAAATAGGAAGATGGTCCAAGGCACCATAGCACCGAACATTAGGCCACCGAGCGTATAGCCCAGTGTCGATGGCACATCCACGAAGCACAGAGCGATCGCGAACNTGTTCTCGTCCGACCATCGAGTTGGTTCTACCCAGCTTCGCTTTTTCACAGCTCGCCTTCGAAATAGGAAGATGGTCCAAGGCACCATAGCACCGAACATTAGGCCACCGAGCGTATAGCCCAGTGTCGATGGCACATCCACGAAGCACAGAGCGATCGCGAACGGGATAGCCGGCAGCCACAGAAGGAACCGGAGATCGGATATAAACAGATCGCCACGTACGCTGATCTGACTGTCGATCGTGTCTACAATTTCGCGCCACAGGCCTGCCATTCAACAATTGTAGGCGCGCCTCGAACTTCTGCAAGTAGGCCGCGAAAGTCCACTTTGGGTGGAACGCAGACAGTTAGTAGGAGTGGGCCATATGCTCCTTGGGCTCACGGATTAGCGACATCGCGTGCTTCCATTCCAAATACGCTGCCCCAAGTCCCATGACAGCTACAACCGGGAGGATATGCATGATCCAAACAGCTGCCAGTTTGAAACCAGGCACTTCCGGGAGGAAGTAAGGATGAATGTAAAAACGCCAGCTCGCCTCCACCAGTGCAAGAGTTATTATGAACAAGGTCGGGGTCTGCCACTCCAGTTTCCGCCGATGATAGGAGCGAAAAACAACTGCTAGCAACACAGCTAGGAGACCGACGATGGTTACGACCTGCAATGCCTGGTCCAGCCAGGTCGGAGGATCGAAAAATACCGGGAAGGTCAGGAAAAACCTGATGCCGACGTACGACTCACCCGTACGCCAGAGCGCGGCACCCAAAAACAATCCGATAGTGAGCGTCTTTCGCATCCAGTGCATCCGCGAGTTTCTCACGATGCGCGAATGTCCGCAATGGGTCGATTGTGTTGAAAAACT
>NZ_JAVUPU010000023.1:0-1026 GCF_032378825.1 Sphingosinicella rhizophila
CTTCATGACGATCAACACCGCCATCATTGGCGTGGGCAATTGCGCCAGTTCCCTGGTTCAGGGTCTTGCTCATTATCAAAATGGCGGAGCGAACGAGCAGATCGGGCTGATGCATTGGGATCTGGGCGGTTATCGTCCGAAGGACATCCGGCTGGTCGCGGCCTGGGACGTCGACACGCGCAAGGTGGGGGAGGATGTCGCCCGCGCGATTTTCGCCAAGCCCAATTGCACGGCGATCTTCTGCGACCATGTGCCGGCGTCCGGCGTCAGGGTGGAAATGGGGCGGGTTCTGGACGGGGTCGCCGACCATATGGCGGACTGGCCGGACGACCGCACCTTCCTGGTTGCGGACGCGCCGCAGCCGGACAAGGAGCAGGTGGTGCGAAGGCTGAGGGAGACGGAAGCGGACGTGCTGCTGAACTACCTTCCCGTCGGCAGCCAGCAGGCAACCGAATTCTATGCGGAATGCGCGCTTGAGGCCGGTGTCGCCTTCGTCAACAATATCCCGGTCTTCATCGCCAGCAATCCGGAATGGGCGAGGCGCTTCACGGAGGCCGGCGTTCCGATCATCGGCGACGACATCAAGGCGCAGCTCGGCGCGACCATCGTCCACCGGGTGCTGACCGATCTCTTCCACAAGCGCGGCGTGAAGCTCGAGCGCACCTATCAGCTCAATACCGGCGGCAATACCGACTTCCTCAACATGTCGAACAAGACCAGGCTCGCCTCCAAGAAGATCTCCAAGACCGAAGCGGTGCAATCGGTCGCCGAACATCGCCTGGACGATGAGAATATCCATGTCGGCCCATCCGATTACGTGGCGTGGCAGAATGACAACAAGGTTTGCTTCCTGCGCATGGAAGGCTCGATGTTCGGCGGCGTGCCGATGAACCTGGAACTGCGCCTTTCCGTCGAGGACAGTCCCAACAGCGCCGGCGTCGCCATCGACATGATCCGCTGCGCCAAGCTCGCCAGGGATCGCGGCCTGGCCGGTCCGATCCACCCCGCCGCCGCCTATTTCTGCAA
>NZ_JAVUPU010000024.1:0-729 GCF_032378825.1 Sphingosinicella rhizophila
ATATCGGCGACGCCGCGGTTCTTGAGCTCGTTCATCACCCGCAGCCAGAACTTGGCGCCCTCGGTCTGCTCGATCCAGATGCCGAGAATCTCCTTGGCGCCATCCGGCAGGATGCCGAGCGCGATGTAGACGGCCTTGTTGCGAACGAAGCCTTCGTCGCGGATCTTCACCCGGATCGCGTCGAAGAAGACCAGCGGATAGCAGGCGTCGAGCGGCCGCCCCTGCCATTCGGCAACCGCTTCCAGCACCGCGTCGGTGATCGTCGAGATCAGGTCCGGCGAGACATCGATGCCGTACAGCTCCTCCAGATGCCCGCGGATCTGGCGAACGCTCATGCCGCGCGCGTACATCGAGATGATCTTGTCGTCGAAATCGGGAAAGCGGCGCTGATACTTGGCGATCAGCTTCGGATCGAAGGAGCCGGCCCGATCGCGCGGAATGTCCAGCGTCAGCTTCGATGTGCTCGTCAGCACCGTCTTCTTCGACGAGCCATTGCGCCGGTTTACGGCGCCTTCGGCGCTTTGGTGCTCGAGATGATCGTCCAGCTCCGCTGAAAGCATCCGCTCGGAAAGCGCCTTCTTCAGCTCGTCGAGCAACCCATCCTTCGCAAACAGCTCCTCCGGAGCACGCCCGGCAAGCAGCTGGTCCAATACCTCTTTGTCAATTGCCATATCGATGGTCCTTTCTCATCCATCATATGGCCTCACGCACAAAACTCCTGACAGTCCC
>NZ_JAVUPU010000025.1:0-706 GCF_032378825.1 Sphingosinicella rhizophila
GCTGGTTCGCGAGCGCGGGGTTTCGATGGCACAGGCGGCGCGCGATCTCGATCTGCATGTGAACGTGCTGCGCAAGTGGGTTCGCGATCACGACGCGGATTCGGGCACGGCCTTTCCCGGCCACGGCGTGATGAAGCCCGAGCAGCAGGAGATTGAGCGGCTTCGCCGCGAGCTCGCCAGGATGAAGGCGGAGCGCGACATCCTAAAAAAAGCGGCGGCCTACTTCGCGAAGGACTCGATATGAGGTTTGCCTTCGTTGCGAAGCACCGGGGGATCTGGCCGATATCGTGGATCTGCGAGGCGCTCGGGGTCTCGCGCAGCGGCTTTCACGCTTGGCTGACAAGGGCGCCGAGCGCACGTTCTCGTAGCGACGAGACGCTTGGCGCGAAGGTCCGCGCGAGCTTCGTTGCGAGCGACCGCACTTACGGTTCGCGCCGCGTCTGGCATGATCTCCTGGCCGAAGGCCTTTCATGCGGCCTGCACCGCGTCGAGCGGCTGATGCGGCTTCATGGCCTCCGCGCCCGGCCGCGCCGCCGCGGTCTGCCAAAGGACGATGGCACACGCTCGGTGATCGCCGACAACGTGCTCGACCGTCAGTTCTTCGCCGATCGCCCCAACCAGAAATGGGTGGCGGACTTCACCTACATCTGGACCGCGCAAGGCTGGCTCTACGTAGCGGTCGTCATCGACCTGTTTTCGAGACGCG
>NZ_JAVUPU010000026.1:0-621 GCF_032378825.1 Sphingosinicella rhizophila
AAAAAAACCGTGTTCGCCAGCGAGCAGGATCGGCCAGCGATCGCAAGGCGGCGGGCTCAGTGGCGCAAGTATCAGGGCCGTCTCGATCCTAAGCGCCTGGTCTTCATCGACGAGACTTGGACGAAGACCAACATGACGCGTACCCACGGCCGCTCACGCCGCGGCCAGCGGCTCCGGGCAAAGGTACCGCACGGGCACTGGCGAACTCTCACCTTTCTGGCTGCGCTCCGTCATAATCGCATCGATGCACCATGCGTCCTGGACGGCCCTATCAATGGACAGTCCTTCCTGGCCTATGTCGAGCAGTTCCTGGTGCCAACGCTCAGCGCTGGCGACATCGTCATTATGGACAATCTCGGCAGCCACAAAAGCATGGCCGTTCGCCAAGCCATCCGCGCCGCCGGAGCCAAGCTCCTCTTCCTGCCGGCCTACTCGCCGGATCTGAACCCGATCGAGCAGGTCTTCGCCAAGCTCAAAACCCTCTTCCGAAAGGCCGAGGAGCGCAACGTCGATGCCTGTTGGAAGCGCATCGGCAGCTTGCTCGACTGCTTCGAACCCGCCGAATGCGCAAACTACCTTACCAACAGCGGTTATGGTTCAGTCTAAGATGATCATGCTCTA
>NZ_JAVUPU010000027.1:0-519 GCF_032378825.1 Sphingosinicella rhizophila
AGTCGACCTTCGGCAAGGTTTCGAACTGGTGGAAGGGCGGCGGGCTCGACAGGGTCCATTCCAGCGTCGTCGCGCCCTCGCCCCAGGGATTGTCTGGAGTCTTCTTGCCGAAGAACAAGGACCAGAAGACATTGGCGAAGAACAGCACCATGCTGGCGGCCATGATCATGAAGCCGATGGTCGCGACCTGGTTCCAGCCGGCATAAGCGTCCGCATAATCGGGAATGCGCCGCTGCATGTTCTGGAGGCCCAGGAAGTGCATCGGAAAGAACAGGATGTTCACGCCGACGAAGAAGACCCAGAAGTGGAGCTGGCCCAGCCATTCGACGTAATTTTTGCCCCACATCTTGCCGAACCAGTAATACCAGCCGGCGAACAGGCCGAAGACGGCGCCGAGGGACAGCACATAGTGGAAATGCGCGACGACATAATATGTGTCGTGCATATAATTGTCGATGCCGCCATTGGCGAGGACGACCCCGGTGACGCCGCCGACCGTGAACATGAAGATGAAGCCCA
>NZ_JAVUPU010000028.1:0-515 GCF_032378825.1 Sphingosinicella rhizophila
CCTATCTCAGCGTCCATCAGACCGGCAGCAGCTCATTGCGGATGCCAGACGGCACTCGGAAAAGTGCTAGCAGGATGTTCATTCCATAGAGCCAAGCGAACGCCCCAGCGGCGAACTTAAGCCCTCCAGAAACTCCGTCATTAGCCAGTCCGAAGAAGAATGCTGTGAACGCAGCGAACAAGCAGAAAACCATGCCGTGTAGGCTGCGCAAGTCATAGCGCAACCTTCGTTCGTGCAGGTCCCGCTCAATCCAGAACCGACCACGGTCGTAAATCACCATCGCAAGCCAGTTAGGCCCGAATGGGTTGCGCCAAAGGGGGTCGTCGAAAGCAAGATAATCTGAACCACGCTCGCTCACGCTTTTCTGTTGCTTCGCCAGCAACTGCTCCACGTGGTCGAGCGCGAGCGCATCAGAGCTGACGCCATCCAGCGGGACGGAGCCGCGTAAGTGCCAAACGAATTCCAACATGCTCGGCTATGGCTAGAGCATGATCATCTTAGACTGAACCATAACC
>NZ_JAVUPU010000029.1:0-464 GCF_032378825.1 Sphingosinicella rhizophila
CTAGAGCATGATCATGCTTCTGTGAATCGGGAGGGGGGATTCCCAAGCGGGCCTGTTCGTGATTCAACATGCTGGCTGGTGGGAGGTCGGCATGGATGACCCGAGCTTATTCGAATGATCTTCGTGAGCGGGTGGTGGCAATGGCCGAGAGCTGCCCCAACCGCGAGACGGGCTCTGTTCTTGGGGTGAGCGCTGCGAGCGTCTCCCGGTGGGGCAATCGCAAACGTCTGACCGGGAGCGTGAGCCCCGCCAAGGTCGGTGGTTATCGCAAGCCGATCCTGCTGCCGGAGCATGCCTGGCTTACGGCCCGGCTGGACGCCGAGCCTGACATCACTCTGCGCGCGTTGCTGGCTGAGCTGCACGATCGCGGCGTAGAGGTGAGCTACGGGGCGTTGTGGAATTATCTGGAGCGCGAGGGCTTCACCTTCAAAAAAAACCGTGTTCGCCAGCGAGCAGGATCGGCC
>NZ_JAVUPU010000030.1:0-457 GCF_032378825.1 Sphingosinicella rhizophila
TCGACGCCAGCATGATCAAGGCTGACGCCAACCGCCAGAACTCGACGCCGGGTGACGAGTGGGAGCCGCCCGATGATCCCGGCCATGCGGTGCGCGAGTATCTGGTCGTGCTCGACGAGGCGGCTTTCGGCGGGGCGACGCCGGTCGTGCCCAAGCTCATCTCGGCGGCCGATCCTGCCTCGCGCTGGACCGCCGCCAGTGGCGGGCTCGCCTTCTTCGCCTACTGCACCAACTATCTCATCGACCTGAAGCACGCCGTGATCATGGACGTCGAGGCGACCACCGCCGTGCGCCAGGCCGAAGTGACCGCCCAGCGCGTGATGCTCGATCGAACCCAGGAGCGGTTCGGCATCTGGCCCGAGCGCCTTGCCGCCGACACTGGCTATGGAGATGCTGCGAACCTTGGCTGGCTGGTGCACGAGAAGGGCATCGAGCCGCACATTCCGGTGTTCGAAAA
>NZ_JAVUPU010000031.1:0-432 GCF_032378825.1 Sphingosinicella rhizophila
CGTAGCGGTCGTCATCGACCTGTTTTCGAGACGCGTCGTCGGCTGGTCGATGAGCAACACGATGACCGCCCAGCTCGTCACCGATGCGCTGATCATGGCGATCTGGCGGCGCGGCAAGCCCGATGCCCTGTTGCATCACTCGGACCAGGGTAGCCAATATACGAGCGAGCAGTTCCAGCGGCTGATGGCCGATAACGGCGTCACCTGCTCGATGAGCCGCTCCGGCAACGTCTGGGACAATGCGGCGATGGAGAGCTTCTTCTCCTCGCTCAAGACCGAGCGCGTCGCCAGAAAGGTCTATCGCACACGCGACCAGGCCCAGGCCGATGTGTTCGACTATATCGAGCGCTTCTACAATCCGAGGCGCCGGCACTCGACCTTGGGGTACCTCAGCCCCATCGACTTCGAGAAACAGTCTGAGGTAGCGTAGCC
>NZ_JAVUPU010000032.1:0-383 GCF_032378825.1 Sphingosinicella rhizophila
AGTTTTTCAACACAATCGACCCATTGCGGACATTCCTCCGAAGCGCCAGACGTAGCCCCAGGGGAGATCGCCATGCCGCTCGTGGACGTATTCGAAGATGAGAACGCCGATCGTCCCCTGTTTGTCGGCGAGTTCAGCTTCCTACCGCGTGCTGGAGAGTACATCGCAACGGAAGCTGGAGGATACTTCCGGCACTACAATGTGGTCGAGGTCTGGTATCGCCAGGAGGGGGAAGGCCAGCCCTTTCGGGCCTGCCTCCGCGTGAGATTGGACGATTAGCGGAACGGCCGCTAACCACCCATTTCCGCCGATCTGAGATCGACCCATTGCGGACATTGAGCCGTGACCCTAGAGCATGATCATGCTTCTGTGAATCGGGAGGG
>NZ_JAVUPU010000033.1:0-320 GCF_032378825.1 Sphingosinicella rhizophila
CAAAGCTGGCGGCGCCACTGGGACCAGGTGATCCCCTTCTTCGCCTTCCCCGAGGGCGTGCGGCGGATCATCTACACCACCAACGCGATCGAGGCGCTGAACTCCAAGATCCGGCGCGCGGTCCGCACCCGCGGCCACTTCCCCGGTGACGATGCCGCGATGAAGCTGCTATACCTCGTCCTCAATCAGGCGGCCGACGAATGGAAACGGCCGCCGCGCGAATGGTTCGAAGCCAAGACCCAGTTCGCCGTCATCTTCGGCGACCGGTTCACGGTCTGATGAACGAAACCGGCCTCGCGCACAAAATTACGGACAGTCCC
>NZ_JAVUPU010000034.1:0-315 GCF_032378825.1 Sphingosinicella rhizophila
AACGAGCTCAAGAACCGCGGCGTCGCCGATATCCTCATTGCCGTCGTCGACGGCCTGAAGGGCTTCCCGGAGGCGATCAACGCGGTCTTCCCGCAAACCGTCGTCCAGACTTGCATCGTCCACCTGATCCGCAACTCGATGAGCTTCGCGTCGTGGAAGGACCGCAAGGCCATCGCCCAGGCGCTCCGCGGCGTCTACCGCGCCGACACGCCCGAGGCCGGCCTGGCAGCGCTGGACGCGTTCGAGGAAGGGCATTGGGGCCGGAAATATCCGGCAATCTCGCAAAGCTGGCGGCGCCACTGGGACCAGGTGATC